>JBGCFD010000001.1:0-104152 GCA_045106765.1 Saprospiraceae bacterium
AAATCAAAAGCTTCTTTTCCTTCTCGATCTAATTTATTAATGAAAACAATGATTGGAGTATTTCGCATTCGACAGACTTTGACCAACTTTTCCGTCTGCGTTTCCACACCTTTTGCCACATCAATTACTACGATCACACTATCGGCAGCCGTCAAAGTTCGGAAAGTATCTTCTTGGAAATCTTGGTGACCAGGTGTATCCAGAATATTAATTTTCAATCCTCGATAATTAAAAGCCATCACGGAAGTTGCCACAGAGATCCCTCTCTGTTTTTCAATTTCCATAAAATCAGAAGTAGCTGTCTTTTTTATTTTATTGGATTTGACTGCACCTGCCACTTGGATCGCTCCACCAAAAAGCAATAGCTTTTCAGTCAAAGTAGTTTTACCTGCATCAGGGTGACTGATGATGGCAAAGGTTCGTCGTCTATTTATTTCATCTACAAAACTCATCGCTCGATTTTCTATTTAGAATTTACTCTTTAAATTACTAGAGTAAACCTATTTTTGAATTTAAAATTTTAAAGCTGCAAAAGTACAACTTTAGCAGCTTTAAACAAACTTCAAATATTCTTAATAAATGCTAATTCAAATGCTTCTTAATCTGTGTCAACATTACGCTTGGAGGTACTTCTTTGTGCAAATAAGTTTTCATCACACCAATCAAGTCTTCAGTCAATTTTTCATTAAAACCTAAACGAAAACTCGCTTCGTAAATTAATTTTTCTTCTCCCTTTTCAATTCGACCGTCGACTCGCATCATGAATAAAAGGTAGTATAAAATGGTCATTCGTTCTCGTTCATCGAGAGGAACTTTTAATGGGTATGCTTCTGGATTTTCGAGAATCTCATCAATTGAAAACGAATCTACGCCAATACTATCGGCAATATCTCTCAAGTATAATTTTTCAATATTCGAAACGGAATTATCCGATTTGGCTAATTTAAAAAGTAAAGCGATGATGGATTTTCTTTGCTCGATATCGTATTCTTCAAACATGGGTTTATTTTTTTAGTTCTTTGACCATGAGGTTTGTCAAAGATTTTTTTTAATTAAAACTCAAAATAATAATTATTTTTGCTTGAACCTAAATTTTTATATTTTGAAAAAAACTCATGTGAAAATTTGTTGTATCAGCAGCATTGAAGAAGCTCAAATGGCAATTGAAGCAGGAGCATCTGCTTTGGGTTTGGTTGGGCCGATGCCAAGTGGACCGGGCACTATCTCTAATGAAATGATTTTGAAAATTTCACAAGTTGTGGCAAATCAAGATGTGGAAACTTTTTTGTTGACTAGCGAAACTACCGTCGAAGGAATTTATCATCATTATCAAAAAACGAAAACAACTACAATTCAGCTTGTTGATGAAATTGAAAAAGATGGTCATGCTCGGCTCAAAGAACTTTTACCAGAAGTAAAAATAATTCAAGTGTTACATGTCTTAAATAAAAAAACAATTGACGAAGCAGAACGATTAATGTATGAAGTTGATGCGTTACTATTGGACTCGGGTAATCCGAATTTGACAATTAAAACACTTGGCGGAACTGGGAATATCCACAATTGGGAAATCAGTAAAAGCATTGTTATGAAGTCTATAGTTCCTGTCTGGTTAGCGGGTGGACTGAAGCCTAAAAATGTGCAAGAAGCTATTGCAACTGTTCAACCTTATGGATTAGATTTGTGCAGCGGAGTTCGAATGAATGGAAGTTTAAATAGAAATAAGTTGTTATCCTTTTTTGATAAAGTAGAGAATGGACGCAACTAAATTTATCTGATTGCCGTCTAAAATATTAACAAGTAATTTATACCCCAAAAAAACATATAACCTTAATCAAAATGATTGCATTAGGATTCACCAATATTGTCTTTTTTTCCTACGTTGTATATTTGATTTTTGAAAGAAAAAGAGAAGTTCATAAAAGTAAATTGTTTTGGCTATTATTGCTAGGACTATTTGTGTCACTCTACATTACTTCGCTATTTATTTTTGAAGAAAATAATGCACCAATAATTATTGGATTGTAAAATGACTTTCCAAGGTGTCAACCGTTCATCAAATTTCTAAATCGTAAACTCCCATTTTGATGCAAACGATTTAGAAAGTCGTCCTACCGTAGAAGAAAACCAAATTTAAATGGATCATCAGGATCAATCAAAAATTCATGTTGTCCAGTAATGTGTGCAGTTCCTTCCACTTGCGGAATCACCGCATCAAAATTTCCATACTTTTCTTCTCGAAGAATTGAACCTTTAAAAACACTTCCAGTAATGCTTTCAATAGTCATAGTTTCTCCAATTTTAATTTCATTACGCATCAAATGAATTGGCATCCTTCCTGAAACTCCAGAACCTGTTGGACTACGGTCCACTTCTCCTTCGGCAAAAATACAAACGTTCCGACTATTCAGACCTTCCGAAACTGGACCGCCAATAAAAATAGTTCCATACAAAAAACTCAGATCGACTTCAAAAGGATGTTTGATTTTAGTATTTGAATTCATAACAGCTCGCTTGATGTCCATTCCTTTTTGAATAAGTAAATTATGATTTTCAGGAACCAACGGAATGCCTAATTTATCAGCATCGACATAGGCATAAAATGCACCACCATAAGCCAAGTCATATTTCACATTTCCCAAACCTTTTACTTCTATTTCTTGATCAAGTGCAACAACAAAAGAGGGAACACAATGAAAATAAACACTTTCCACTTCGCCATCTTTCACTTTTACAAAAGAATTAATTCGTCCACAAGGAGCATCAATTTTAATATGCGTTTCGGGGGAAGTAACTTTTACCCAATTCATTTTTACAGCCAAAGTAGAGATCGCAATAATCGCATGTCCACACATCGTACTGTAGCCTTCATTATGTAAAAACAAAATTCCAAAATCTCCATCTTCATCATTTGGAGGCAGCAAAATACAACCGTACATATCAGCATGACCACGAGGTTCATGCATTAAAGCAAGGCGTAAATAGTCAAAATTATTTTTTATAAAATTACGATATTCGAGAATAGTACTACCTTCTAATCTTGGAAAGCCATCGAGGATGACTCGCAAAGGTTCGCCACCCGTATGCATATCGATGGTTTTTATTTTGAGCCAATGGTCAGGAGGCTCGAAAGTATGGCTAGTTTGTAATTTATCTAAAAAGGAAGGCATAGATTAAAATCTTTGATGTTAAATAAAAAATGTTTTTCTTTGTAGTCTAAAATTCAAAATTTTATCAAATTCAAAAAATAATACAATGTCAGATAATATCGTAAATGCAGGTGGTAAAGGAAAATTCATGGCGAAGCTAATTATAGGCTTTATCCTTTTTATTATGCTTTGGGCTTCTATCTATTATGCTAATTTTCAATTAGAATTTGATTATCCTTTGAAGTAAAATAATCATATTTTACTTTAAAAATTAACCCGCTCTTTTTTATAAAAGAGTGGGTTTGTTTTTTAATAAAAGTCAAAGTCTTAGTGTATGACTATAAAAGGAAATGTTTTTCCATTAAACTTTTCGCTATCTATTTTGATAAAATAAGCGCCACTCTCCAATTGAACTGTTGAAATCTCAAATGTTTTCTCCGCGACTTCGTTTACCGTTTTTTTCAAAGCTAAAATCCCATCAGAAGTGTAAATTAACACATCTAGTTTTTTTCCAATAAAAGATTCACTTGTAATTGTGATAAAACTATCTGCTGGGTTTGGGTAAAAAAATAAATCATTTAGGTTCGGTTTCAGAATTGGATTCGGATTATCAGAACAGCCGATCACTTCTAATTCTGTCATGGTAATCGCTCCTTCATTTTTTAATTGGAGGCGAATGTACCTGCCTGTTCGATCAATATTAATTTGACTTGGAGAACCTGCGATGTCTTCGATAAAATAAGGAGAAATGAAATTTTGAAGCAAAACAGTACTTAATTTTTCAGAAACAAAAGGTTCATCTGAAACGAGGACATAAAATTCTTTTAAGTTTTCATTGCAGCAATCTGTTCGATTCCAAATATTGATAGTTTCAATATTTGAAATGCTTCCTAAGTCCACTTCCCAAAATGCATTTTCTTTCCAATCAGTATTGGTAACTGAATTTTCTGCAAAGAAATCTCCATTGAGATTTCCATCAACAGCTCGATAAGAAGTTGCGCCAAGTTGAGTTCCTGATTGCTTAGTTGGTCGTTTTAATGCAAGATTAATTGAATTTTCACAGAGAGGAACTTGTGGATTATTAATTTCAAAAGATTGCGTCACATTTGCCGCAGGCGCAAAAAAAGTATTGCCATCTTGCGAAGCTTGAATGATTACAGTTCCAGCAGTTCCGTTCAAGGAGACCCAATTATTGGCCATCGTAATTGGCCCTGAAATGACTTCAAAAATTATGGGCAAACCAGAGGTTGAAGTCGCATTTATTTGAAATGGGTTGTTAGTAATTAATTGATCAGCAATTGGAGCAAAAGTAATTTGTTGTGATTGCAAATTGATCAACTCTTCTACTTCGAAAGTTTGAATTACATTTTGTGCAGGCAGAAAAAAACTATTCCCGCTTTGCGAAGCTTGAACAAGGACAGTTCCTGATATTCCGTTGAGTGCAATGGTATTTCCGTTGATTATTGCTGGTCCAGCAATAATTTGGAATGAAATCGGCAAGCCAGAACTTGCTGAGGCATTTATTTGAAAAGGTGCGTCAGTAGATAATTTATTTGGAATAGGATCGAAGGAAATACTTTGTGTTTGCAATGCTAATTCTTCTACTTCGAAATTTTGAAGAACGTCAGGTGCAGGAAGGAAAAGATTATCTCCACTTTGAGAAGCTTTGATGGTAACTGTTCCGGCTGTTCCATCTAGTGTAATAATATTTCCATTTAATGTAGCTGGGCCAGAAACGATTTCAAAATTAACAGGTAAACTAGAACTCGCAGTTGCATTTATTGAAAAAGGAGGATTCGTGTTTAGTTGATTCGAAATTGGATTGAAGTTAATTATTTGAGATTGTTGAGTAGAAGAATTTGTAACAGTAATTATAATCTCATCGATCAAAGTATAGTATTTATCTTCAGCTAAATTATTAGAATAGTCAGTTGCTGAAAATTGTAATGTGTAAATTCCAGCTTCAGAAAAAATAGCAGAGGTGTTGTAATTATTTTCATTGGAGAAAACGACATTACCCGGTCCGTTTATTTTTTTCCAAACCAAATCAGCTGTAGGATTGATCGTGGAATTATATTCCATCGTTCCTGAAAGGTCAGCTGATTCAGTAACTTCTATTGAAAAATTTTCTCCTGCATCAATCATATATCCTTTAGTGAAAACAGGAAAGGGGAATGGTGCATCCAAAACTCCAGGCACAAATCGACGCATAAAATCAAATCGTCCATTCCAATAATCAAAAGGATGTGAATGTCCAAGATCTAAAGAATGAGTTAAATGTTTTTGTCCTGACAAAGCATTAAATACAGCAAAAGAAGTGGCTGCCGGAGTTACTAAATCTTTATAACTAATGAATGTCCAAGAGATCCCTTGGAAACGTCGAGCAAAGTAAATAGCATCATAATATTTCGCTGCTGCTGCAACTAATACTTCATGTGCAGGAGTTCCAACTCCTTGAATTGATTGATTAATATAGTTGGGGAAACCACCTGCTCGATCGTTTTGTAAGCCTAAATTTTGTCCCAATATTGGATTGCTCGTAATTAAATATTTCACCCGATTATCTATACCAGCGACCAAAGTAGAAAGTCCTGCACCTTGACTCACTCCTGTAATGATTATATTTTCTCCATCAAAATCAGGTCTAGAAAAAATATAATCAATACATCGGACTCCCGCCATAACTGCTTGCTTATAGTAAAATCCATCAGGGGTAGTAATATCATTTGGTAAGTACGCCATAGGGTCAATCTCATCGGGTTCGTCATTGTGAATAGAAATGGTTAGCGAAATCATATTTCCTTTTTCAGCTAGTTCGGGTTCAGGCAAGGTAATATTAGCGATGTCGCCAAAAGAAGGAAACGAGATCATCGCAGGGAACGGACCAGTTCCATCGGGGATGCTGAGGTAACCATAAATTCTTCGATTATCTATATTCGCAAGATTGATTCGATAGGTAGTTGCATAGTCGTTATTAGCATAAAAGGTAATCTCGGGATCAATTGGAATATTCGTAAGATTGTCGATTTGAGTATTCCAAAAAGTATCAAAATCTACAGGTTCATCAGCAAAGGCTTCGATGTCAAATGGTGAAAAAGCAGCTCCTGCAATTGATTTATTTTCTCCCTGAATTATTTCACATAGAATAATTCCTGATTCATTGGTGGAATAGGAAACAGGAACTGTTTCACCAGCAAAAATATCTATCGTTCCAATAGAAATTGGAGAAGCATAATCATCATATTTTAAAGTATAATTAATGATTCCAGAAGAATCAGAAGTAATATTAAAAATAACAGTCTCACCACTATTATAATAACTATCTGCGTGATCTACAGTTACATTTAATTGGGAAAAAAATATGTTTGATAAAAAAAGTAAGAGTATTGTTATAAAAATACTTTTGCATTTATCTGATAGATAAAAAGTTAGCATCATGATTCTTTTGAATTGATAAAGTAAATGAGAAATCTATATTTTTTTCTATCGTGTAAAAGAATTGTTATTAAAAATCAGTTATTGGGGAAGTGAAGTTGGAAAGGAGATTTTTTAGTTTCTCAAGTTTGATGTTATAAAAATAACAAAAAATATTTTATCAAGGAAAAATAAATTCAAAGGAGTTAAATGAAGGTGGTTAATATGAGAGGTAAATAGCTAATATGAGAATTGTATATGTCTAAAACATAAAACTAGATTAAGTTTTTATCTAAAAAAATGACAGTCAAATTTATTTCTCAATGACAAAAAGTCTTTGTTTTTTTACGTTCAGGACATAATTTCAGAATTATGTAGATTTTTTTGCATTGGTCATGGATTTGATGATTAAATTGCGAACAGATAAAACGTAATACGACTTTCCAAGTCGTAAAAATATAAAATCAGAAAAATTATATAAAATGACGTATGATAATTTTACAATAAAATCCCAAGAGTGTATTCTTAAAGCACAACAAATTGCTGGCGGTCACGACCAACAAATGGTTGACACACCACACCTCATCAAAGGTATATTGGTGACAGATGAAAATGTTCCGAAATTTTTATTACAAAAAATGGGGGTGAATGTCCCGACACTTCAATTGCGATTGGATGAGATGATAAAAACTTATCCAAAAGTAGAAGGTGGCGAAAAACAATATTTGACCAACGATGCAAACAAAGCATTGAGTCGAGCAAAAAAAATGTTGAAGGAGTTCGGCGATGAATTTATTTCGATAGAAATGATTTTGCTTGCTTTGATTCAAGGAAAAGATAAGGGAGGACAATTGCTGAAAGAGTTAGGAGCAACTCAAAAAGAAATGAAAGTTGCCATTGAAGAATTACGAAAGGGAAGAAAAGTAACGGATCAAAGTGCAGACACACAATATAATGCTTTGGCGAAATTCGCAATCAATTTAAATGAGCGAGCAGAGAGTGGAAAATTAGATCCAATCGTAGGGCGTGATGAAGAAATCAGAAGAGTATTGCACATTCTTTCTCGAAGAAAAAAGAACAATCCAATCCTGATTGGAGAAGCAGGTGTGGGTAAAACTGCCATCGTCGAAGGTATCGCTTGGCGAATAGTTAATCATGATGTTCCTGAAAATTTACAATCTAAGAAATTATTTGTTTTGGATATCGCAGCTTTGATTGCTGGAGCAAAATTCAAAGGAGAATTCGAAGAAAGATTAAAAGGGGTAATTAAAGAAGTGACAGATTCTGAAGGAGAGATAATCTTATTCATCGATGAGATTCACACTTTGATTGGAGCAGGTGGTGGTGGTGGTGCAATGGATGCTGCCAATATTTTGAAACCAGCTTTGGCTCGTGGAGATTTGCGAACAATTGGAGCAACAACTTTGGACGAGTATCAAAAATATTTTGAAAAAGACAAAGCATTAGTTCGACGTTTCCAAACTGTATTGATTGGAGAACCAAGTGTGGAAGATACGATTTCGATTCTTCGAGGATTACAAGAAAGGTATGAAGTGTATCACAAAATCGAAATTTTAGATGAAGCATTAATTGCGGCAGCAGAGTTGTCATCGAGATATATTGCTGATCGAAGTTTGCCAGACAAAGCGATTGACTTGATTGATGAAGCGGCAGCAAAATTACGTTTAGAATTGGATTCTGTTCCCGATGAAATTGATGAGCAAGATCGAAAAGTTCGCCAATTAGAAATCGAACGAGAAGCGATCAAAAGGGAAGGCAGCAAAAAGAAGCTCGAAAATATCAATAAACAAATTGCCGATGCGAAAGAAAAATTAGAAGACATCACCGCTGCTTGGAAAAATGAAAAAGAGATTGTCGATACTATTCAAGGTATCAAAAAGACGATTGAGGAACTAGAACAACAAGCTGCCAAAGCTGAACGAGAAAGTGATTTTGAAACAGTAGCCAAAATTCGCTACGGACAAATCAAAGAAAAAGAGGTAATGCTAAAAGTTGCGGAAGAGAAGTTGGATAAATTGCCAGAGGAAAATCGATTCACTAACGAAGAAGTGAATGCCAATGACATTGCAGAAGTTGTAGCAAGATGGACTGGAATTCCTGTTTCCAAAATGCTGCAAAGTGAAAAAGATAAACTCCTTAATCTTGAAAATGAAATTGGTCAACGTTTGATCGGTCAGCACGAAGCGGTCGTTGCGGTGAGTGATGCGGTGCGTCGAAGTCGTTCAGGATTGCAAGATGTGAATCGCCCGATAGGGTCATTTATTTTTCTTGGACCTACAGGTGTTGGAAAAACGGAATTGGCTAAATCATTGGCAGAGGTTTTATTTGATGATGACAAAGCGATCACTCGAATTGATATGAGTGAGTATCAAGAACGACACTCGGTCAGTCGATTGGTGGGAGCGCCTCCGGGATATGTCGGATATGATGAAGGTGGACAATTGACTGAAGCAGTTCGAAGAAAACCTTACTCAATTGTTTTGTTAGATGAAATCGAAAAAGCGCATCCGGATACTTTTAATATTTTATTGCAAGTGTTGGATGATGGTCGATTGACTGATAGTCGAGGTCGAGTGGCAAATTTTACGAACACGATTATCATCATGACTTCGAATATGGGAGCAGAAGTTATTTTGGAAAATTTCGAAGACTTAGCTTCTGTTGGAGAAAAGCATCGAGCAGATATTTTGGAGACGACGAAGTTGGAAGTGTTCGAAGCATTGAAAGAAAATTTACGTCCGGAGTTCCTAAATCGAATCGACGATAAGATTATGTTTCTACCATTAACAAAAGATGAGATCAAACAAATCTTAGAATTATTATTGAGAAAAACTCGGAAGATGTTGGCGAAGCAAGGGATGGAATTAGAATTGAGTGATAGTGCAAAAGACCTGATTGCAGACTTAGGTTACGATCCTCAATTTGGGGCAAGACCGCTAAAAAGAGTTTTGCAAAAAGAAGTATTAAATGAATTGTCGAAACATGTTTTGTCTGGCGAGTTCGATGGAGGAGATACTATTTATGTGGACACAGATGCGAAAGGTTTGACTTTTGGAAATAAAGCATCGACAAATTCTGAGAAACCAAAATCGAATAGTGCTGCAAAACCTGCTGTAAAAAAAGAGGATAAAGCAAAGCAGTTGGAGAAGTTGAAAAAAGCAACCAAGGATGTAGAAGATGCGGTGAAGAAAGCGAAGGAGGAAAATGGAGATGCTGATTCGAAGGCAAAGGATAATTAATTTTAGGATTAAAAAAAATGAGAAGCTGCTAACCTGATGGAAGAGTTAGTGGCTTTTTTGTTTTAGAATGTAAAGATCATCGTGAAAAAAATAAAAACCTATCAAAAAGTTGTTCCCACCAATGAAGCTATTTCTTTTGAAATAAAAAGAATGGAATCCATTTATGAAAAAACCAAAGGGCAACCTGACGAGCCACATCGACATGATTATTATATCGTTTTAATTGTTCAAAAAGCAAAAGGAAAACACATCATTGATTTTCATGAATTTGAATTGAAGGGTAGTCAAATCTATTTTGTCAGTCCAGGTCAAGTGCATCAAATTTTGGAAGAAGAAAAATCTTTTGGATATGCGATCACTTTTTCCGAACAATTCTTATTGCATAATTACATCCAAGCTTCTTTTGTCAATAACCTCTATATTTTTCAAGAAAATGGTTTTTCTCCTCCGCTTGAGATTGATGATAAAACTTTAAAGCAAGCTGCTTTTTTTGCGGAACAAATGCTAGATAGAAAAAATGAAACTAGCAAGTTTCAATATCAAGCCTTGGGTGCTTGGCTTAAATTATTGTTGATTCTTGCCCAAGAATCTTGTGATTTATTTCCTGATAATCACACTCAGATTATTCAAGCAGGGAAAATTCTACTCAAAGATTTCAAAGAATTACTAGACCAAAATTATAGCAAATGGCATAAGGTTTTAGACTATGCAACAGCCTTAAATATTACTTCTGATTACCTCAACAACTCCGTTAAAAATTTGACTGGGAAAAACGTCAAAGTACATATTCAAAATAGAATTTTACTAGCAGCCAAAAGAATGCTTTTATTTTCTGAATTATCGAATAAAGAAATTGCTTACAAACTTGGATTTAGCGAACCAGCTAACTTTAGTCAATTTTTCAAAAAACATACAAGTACCTCTCCTTCCGCTTTTAAAAAAATGTATCAGAAGAATCTTTAGCATTTACCTCATATCTGATTTTCATAAGTTTTACCCTCATTTTCATATTTCTAACAATAGATATCGTACTTAACTTTGTGTTATTAATTAACTAGTAAAGTTTGAAACAATGGATCGTAAAAATTTTTTAAAAAAGTCACTACTTGGAGCTGCTGGTTTAGCTGCTGGGTCTAATTCTTTACAGGCCAAAAAAACTGAACCTTTGAATTCCACTTATGATAACTTAATGGATCAAGTTGGATTCAATCATTTACCTAATAAAGAAGTTAAAACAATGAAATCAGTATTGCATAAAGCATCCACAAGAGGAAATGCTAACCACGGTTGGTTAAACAGTAACCATACTTTTAGCTTTGCTAATTACCATAATCCAGAGCGAATGAACTTTGGAGTATTGCGAGTTTTAAATGATGATGTTGTTGCCGCTGCCAAAGGATTTGGAAGGCACCCTCATGATAATATGGAAATCATTTCTATTCCATTGGAAGGAGATTTGGAACATAAAGATAGCATGGGAAATACCACAGTTATCAAGCAAGGAGATGTTCAAATTATGAGTGCAGGGACAGGAGTTTTTCATAGTGAGTACAATAAGAATAAAGATCAGGAGGTCAAGTTTTTACAAATTTGGATTTTCCCCAATAAGCGAAATGTTACGCCTCGCTATGATCAAATCAAGATAGATGAGAGGAAGACTAAAAATCAATTATACCAAATTTTATCACCAAGTGCAGATGATGAAGGGGTGTGGATTAATCAAGATGCTTGGTTCCATATGGGAGATTTGGAAAAAGGAAAAAAAACTAATTATGAAATCAAGTCAGATAAAAATGGTGTTTATGTTTTTGTTTTGGATGGAGATGTTACGGTGGAAGGACAGTCATTAAATAAGAGAGATGGGTTTGGAATTTGGGATACAAGTAATATCAATATTGAAGCAAATAAGAATGCGAAGATACTTCTGATGGAGGTTCCTATGAGTATGTAATTTTCTTAAAACGATTTTTAATAATCCCAAATCTTCAAATCGAGGACTTGGGATTTATATTTTTCTAAAGATGTATATTTAAAAATTACGTTGAGGCAATCCTCTTTATAAAAATTCTGTATTTTGAATAGACAAGGTTAAACATAAAACGCTTAAATTCATTTTATGATTGTCTTTTTACTTTTTATCATAAAATCAACTAAGTATGACAACAAGATTACTTCTCTTAGGTCTTTTATTTAATGCTTATTTTATCTCAGCACAAGATAATATTATTATCTATGGCTTAGAGCAAAATTTTGGAAATCCTACTGCTTCAAACCCACTTGGAGAAGTAGAGTCAATGGATTTAGTTTCCATTAATCCAACTACTGGAGATAAGGTTACGCTCTTCGGGATAGTTGATGCAGAAAGTGTAGCAGCAGGAAGCTCGACTTTTGATGCCGGAGCAAATGAATATTTTTTCTGGGGGTATGATGATGCCTTTGCGCAAAGAATTTATTCCTTAGACATCGATCAAGGGACTACGATAGATAATCCAGTTACTCCAAATAGTCATGTCGAAATGGAGTATAATTATTCTAATGGGAAAGTGTATAGTTTTGAATTTGATGGAAATGAAAATAATTTAGTAGAGTTAAATTTGACGACAGGTGTTTCTACTGTTGTTTCTGACTTGGCAGATATTGAAGCTACTGCAATTGGTAACTCTACCTTTGATCCAATTAATAATTTATACATAGGGTTTGGTGTAGCAGGGAATGAATATCGAATTTTTGGGATAGATGTATTGACAGGAGAGATGGTTTATAATTCTCCATTGAGTGATGATGATGATGGTTTAATTTTGGCTTTCGAATATGATTGGACAAATGAGAGATTGCTCGGACTTCGACAAGTTTCGATGCCTGATCCCAATAATCCATTTGAATTTTTGATAGATAATTATATGGTCGAAATTAATTTGGCAACTGGACAAGCAACGGACCTTTTTACGACCCCTGTTTTTAGCGGAGCAGGAGTAGCAGTTGGCGGAGTTGGATTTGATCAACAATCTCAAACGTATATTACCTACGTTGGAGGTGATTATGACCTTGGTATGATAAATACGAATACGGGTGAATTATTTAATGTGGTCACTTTAGGAAAACCTTTCTATGAATTACAAGTAGATAATTTTGATTATGCTCAAAGTCTTTCAGTTGCTCCTACGTCTATTAAAAATAATTTTGCAACAGAAACTATTTTAGTTTCACCTAATCCTGTCGATGATGAATTAAGAATTGATTTAGGAACAAAATTCGAAGCGGGAAATATATTAGAGGTATTCGATATAAATGGAAAACAATTACGGACTGAAAATATCAATTCTAATTTGATTCAAACTTCAGTTGTTGATTTTGAAACTGGAGTTTATTTTGTTCGAATCAGACAAGGAGATAAAGTTTTAAATGCGAAGTTTACGAAATTATAAAGAGTAGTTTTGCTTTTTTTGTTAAAAATATCTTGAGTTACAATAATGAAGTAAGGCGCAATAATTTAAGATTTAAAAATCCTCATTCTAATTCTAGAATGAGGATTTTTTCATTCATTCATTTACTTTTGTAAAAAAAGATACATATAACCTTAGTCAACAATTACTGCTCTAATCTAATTTTAAGGTATGGTGGCTAAGACAGTTAATGAGACCGATATTTCATTAAATTATAAAAAGAGATGGGAATGTTGTTCTATATAAATTTATAAAAACCTTTTACAAAAAATATTATTCATGATAGCTTTTAATACCATAATTGTTATGAAAAAAAATATCACGTACACCTTTTTTCTACTATTTTCCACTTTCCTTTTTTCTTGTGAAAATTCTCCAAAGGTCGATCCCAACGCAATGAAATTCACAGACATCAGTCAAGAAGATATGGACTGGTGGAATAGTTTATTACCTGAATGGAAAAAAATATTTTCGGAAGAGGCATTTATAAAAAAAGAGATCACACCTAATCATCTAGAGAGACTATTTGAAATAAATAGAATAACTATTGCTAAAACTAGACTCTCTAATTTAGATCCACTTCTAAGATTTAAAAATTTAGAATCGATTATGGTTTCTCAAAATAGTATCGACAATGTAAATGCCTTAGCTGGACTTCCCAAACTCGAACGAGTAACCCTCAATCGAAATAGAATCAAATCAATCGGACCACTAAAGCATCTAAAAAATCTCAAGGTTCTGATTTTGAATAATAACCAAATAGAATCATTGGAACCACTAAGTGAAATGAAAACGCTAGAGCAATTAAATGTGTCGAGTAACTATTTGACTTCGTTAGATGGTTTGGATAGTTTAATTTCACTCCAACAATTATTGATAACAGGTAATCAAATTGATACCCTTCACCAAATCAGAAAATTACCTAATTTAATTCGTCTTTATATCGGTGTTAATCAAATCACTAATTTTGACTCTCTCGAAAGTGCTCCCAACATTATTGACTTAGATATTAAACGAATTAAAATTACGGACTATTCTGCATTAGAAAAATTCACATCCTTGAAGACTATTGATCTTCGTTATACATCAATTGAATCTTTAGAACCATTAAGAAAAATGATCACTATGGAAAAATTGGTTTGTGAAAATACTCCATTAACCTCTCTAGAAGGAATTGAAAAAATGGAAAATCTAAAACAAATCTTTTGTGATGATACTCAAATTACAGATTTAAAACCAACTAAAGGTTTGATGAATCTTTCTAAGATCGTTTGTAGGAATACTCAGATTGCAGATCTTGAACCACTTAAGGATCATCAACATATAAAGATAAATGCGAAGAATACTGGATTGACGAAAGAGTACGTAAAGGAATTTTTGAAGAATCGTCCAAAAATCAGAGTTGAGTTATGATATTAATGATTTGATGCTAAAATAACCTTGGACTAAAAAAGGAAAAGCAGAGTATAAAATCTTATATCAAACAATTAATGTAGACTATGGTATGCACCAAATAAAAAGTCCCGACACTTTCGTATCGGGACTTTTGCGTAAATCCTTGATTATCAAGGATTTAAAGTGCGGTCTGGACGGGACTCGAACCCGCGACCCCCTGCGTGACAGGCAGGTATTCTAACCAACTGAACTACCAGACCATAAATAATGAAATAACTCATTTGTTATTTAGCGAATGCAAAAGTATAATTCCTTTTTCAATTATGCAATACCTTTTGAGTTTTTTTAAAAAAAAAATTATAATCTTACCTTTCAATCGGTCATATTACTAATTTTGTGACCCTTGGTTAATTATATTGACACAAAGCACCTGACTAATTAGCTATTTTGCTATGTTTTTAACCCAAAAAAAGAATAATTTATGGTTTTTTTAGAATTTGAAAAACCGTTGGAAAGTCTCTACGAACAACTCGAAAACCTTAAGGAGGTTGGAGAAAAAGGAGACATTGACGTATCGGATAAAATTAAAGAATTAGAAAATAAGATTAAAAGTGAGAGAAAAGAGATTTATAGCAGTTTGACTGGTTGGCAAAAAGTTCAACTTTCTCGTCATCCTGAACGACCATACTCTCTTTTTTATATCCGTGAAATGTTTAAAAAGTTTACGGAGCTCCATGGCGATCGCTATTTTAAAGATGATAAAGCAATTGTAGGTGGATTGGCTAACTTGGACGGACAAACGGTTGTTGTGATCGGGCACCAAAAAGGAGTCAATACTAAAATGAGGCAATATCGAAATTTTGGTATGGCTAATCCTGAAGGATATCGAAAAGCACTTCGGTTGATGAAGATGGCAGAGCGATTTGGCTATCCAGTTATTTGTCTGATTGACACTCCTGGAGCATTTCCTGGACTCGAAGCAGAAGAAAGAGGACAAGCTGAAGCAATTGCTCGTAACCTATTTGAAATGGCTCGATTAAGAGTGCCGATTGTTTGTGCTGTAATTGGAGAAGGGGCATCTGGTGGAGCAATTGGAATTGGTTTAGGTGATCGAGTTTTTATGTTGGAAAATACTTGGTACTCTGTAATTTCTCCTGAATCTTGTTCTTCCATTTTATGGAGAAGTTGGGATTATAAAGAGCAAGCTGCGGAAGCACTCAAATTGACTGCAGATCATATGCTTGATTTCAAATTAATTGATGGTATCATAAAAGAACCTCTCGGAGGCGCTCATAATTCTCCAGGAGAAATGGCCAAAACATTGAAGAAATATCTGAAAAAAGAAGTGGCTGAATTGATGGAAATGACTCCCGAAAAGCGAATTAAATTACGTGTTGAAAAATATAGTAAAATGGGCGAGTATGATACTTTGAAAAAAAAGGTAACCGCTAAAGCAAAATAATTTTTTAAAAAACAACCTTACACTTAGAATAACTGGAAGTTAGCTATAATTTTTTTGTCAAAAAAATTATAGCTAATTGGATTATTTATTCGTTTTGATGAAGAGTTGTTTTAAAAAAATGAATCCTAAATTTCCGTTAACTAAATTAAAGCACTATGAGTATTATTTCAAAAATTAGAACGTACTTTTTTGAAACTCAGCTAAACCAAAAACTTTCCCAAATAAAAGTAAATAGAACTTCTGTCGAATTTGACATGGCAGAATCCATCGGGATTTTGTTTGATGCAACTGATCCATCTAATCGAAATAAAGTGGTGGCTTATGCTCAAAACATGATTAAAAATGGCAAAAAAGTAAGGCTTTTAGGTTTTGCAAAAAATAAACAAAAAGACTTAAGTTTTTCATTTAAATACTTCACCTTAAATGAAGTCAATTGGAAAATGATTCCCGAGGGTGTCGAGATTAATCAATTTATAAATAAAAAATTTGACATATTGATTAATCTTTACTTGGGGAAAAATAAACAGATCGAATATATTTCTGCTTTATCAAAAGCAAATTTACGAGTTGGCCCTTTTTCCGAAAATTCCAATTGTTATGACTTAATGATTGATATTCCAGATAGTAAAGGCATCGACCATTTAATCAAACAAATAGATTTTTTCCTAAATAGAATAAATAGTCCAGTCTATGAAGCCGCAGTTTAGAGGTACAGGTGTTGCAGTTGTTACTCCATTCTTATCAGATGGAAAAATTGATTTTGACGCACTAGAAAAAATTCTAGAATTTCAAATTTCGGGAGGCATAGATTATTTAGTATCTCTTGGAACTACAGGTGAAGCAATTACCTTAAGTTCAGAAGAATGCTTATCTGTTTTAAATTTCACAAAAAAAATAGTGAAAGAGCGAGTGCCAATCGTCGCAGGACTTTTTGGAAGGAATGATACTCGTGCGCTTACCGAAAGAATTAAAACTTTCAATTTTGAAGGTTTTGCTGGAATACTCTCTAGCAGTCCCGCTTATAATAAACCAAGCCAAGAAGGAATTTTTCAACATTATATGGAAATAGCTAAGGTTTCTCCAGTTCCAATTATTATTTATAATGTGCCTGGACGAACTTCTTCGAATGTCAATGCCGAAACAATTGTTCGATTGGCAAATACAAGTGAAAAATTTGCTGCAGTCAAAGATGCTTCTGGTGACTTGGTGCAAGGCATGCAAACGATTAAAAATAAACCAGCTCATTTTTCAGTTCTCTCAGGCGATGATCCAACTTGTTTGCCGTTGCTTGCTTGCGGAGGTGATGGAGTTATTTCTGTGATTGCTAATGCTTTTCCACGAGAGTTTTCTACGATGGTTAACGCAGGTTTGGAAGGTGATTTAAAAACAGCTAACTATATCAATGAGGCATTGTTGGATGTTCATCAATGGTTGTATTGCGAAGGAAATCCAGTTGGAATAAAAAGTGCAATGGAGCTACTTAATTTCTGTCAACGAGATGTACGATTGCCTTTGGTAAAGCTTTCAGAACCTAATTTAAAAAGTCTAAAATTAGAAATGGATAGAGCAAAAAATGTTTTAAAAAAAACTTTAGTTGAAGTTAGGAATGAACTAACCTAGGTTTTTTCGAAAAAATAATTTAGAAATAAACTCGAATCTTCCAAGTGAAAATTCGAGTTTATTTTTTTCAAGCAAGTATCAACGTGAAGTAGCTTAATTTAAAATTTCACTTTCCCATCGTTCGTTCATAAAGTGTTTTAAAAATTCCTTCACCTCGATCTCGATCTCCTTCATGCGCTTCTAGTCTTCCATCTTTTTCTTCCAAAATAAATCTAAATACAAAATCATTTTCTGATGGTGTTTCGGTATCTGTAAATGTCCCAAAACGCAAATCATTAAGTTGCAACTTCCCATCCTCTCTTTTCAAAATAGAATAGTAATTATTGGAAAACCATTTTAAAGTTTTGATCGATTTTTCCTCTTGATATTCCTTTATCCATTTATGATTTTTGGGTAAAATTTTAAACGTTGGAATTAGAGGGGCTTTGTCAAATTTAGAATAACTTGCTTGATAATAAGCATCTTTTCCCTCTGCAGTTCCAGTCCAAAGAAAATTACTAAATAATGCTGGACTTGTCATATAGCGTTGATATTCAATGCCTTGTGCTTTCAATGATTTTTCAAAAACTTGATTGACTTGATGCTTATTATAAACGGTCCACAACAAATAAATGCAACTCCAACTGATGCCTACCCATAATAAAAGTTTTCGCCAAAAAGTATTTTTCAAAAATAATCTTGCTCCAATTAAGCAGAGCAAAAATGGGAGGGTATAAAATAAATCAGCTACTGCCACATTATTAAATCCAACTCGATAATCTGAAAATGGTTGAAAAAGTTGAGTTCCATAAGTGGTACAACAATCTAAAAGTGGGTGAGTAAAAATCGACCAAAAAAAGACCCAAGCAAAGTCTTGCCAAGTCGCATCTACTTTATTTAGTTCTCGCTGAAAGAATCGTTTATAAAAGAAGACCCCCAGCAATACTCCAACAAAACCTGTTCCGCTGAGCACACCATAATTAATATTTTCTCCACCTAAAACATACACCACATAATTTATTGCAAATCCAATCAAAGCAAAAACTAATATGCTTCCAGTAAATGAAACATACTTCCGATTCGGATTTTTATAATGCCAATTCACAATCACCGCCAGCAGAAAAGGCATGGTACAAGCAAAAAATATGGAGTGGGTAATATGCCGATGAAAAGCTAATGCCCACATCTCATCTACAAATCCTAGCTTTTCTAAAGTAGATCCAATGAGGACATCAAAGTCTGGAATTGTTCCTCCAACTGCTCCCCAAAACATCGCCTTGTTTCCTAGTTTTTTTCCCTTTGCAGCTTCGCCTGTTGCAGCTCCTAAAATAACTTGTGTAAGTGAATCCATTTATTTTTAAATCGTATTATTAATTTTTGACAAAGGTAAAACTTGGTTTTTGAATAAAGGTTTAGATTAATCTGAAATAGTCAAAACCACTTTTCCAATCGTCTTTCCACTTTGGAATAAATGAATCGCCTCTTTGATTTTTTCAAAAGTAAAAGTATGTCCTACATGTGGTTTTCCTAAATCTAATTTTCCCAGATCACCTAACAGTTCATGCATCAATTCTGCTCGTTCATATAACCAGATCAAATTAAATCCCATCAATGATTTATTTAACTCAGGTAATTTTTGAGGATCAATTTTTGGACGAGTCAAAAACTGGTAGAGCAACTTAAAATAGTTCGGACGATTTCCAACAGATGCATATCTTGCTGCTCCATAAACTATCGCTCGACCTTGTGGAGCTAAAATTTCAAACCCTTCTTGGAAAATCTTTCCACCGATACATTCCATGATGATGTTCAATTCTCTGCCTTCCAAATTCGATTTTAAATCTTTAGCAAAACGATCACTCCGAACAATCACTCTATCGTAACCTTCTTTTTTACAAAAATCACTTTTCGAATCATTGCCTATTGAACCAATCGTAAATGCATCATGTTTTTTAGCAATTCGATTCGCCCAAATTCCAACACCGCCTGCTGCTGAATGAACTAAAACTGTATTTCCTTTTTGTAAATTTCCCAAATACAACAAACCATAATAAGCAGTCAAAACTTGAACGAGGTAAGCTGCGCCTTCTTCAAAACTCCAATCTGCTGGCAAAGGAATTACATATCTTGAATCAATATTTAAATGATTGGTATATGCTCCAAAGCGAGTGACGCCCATAATTTTATCACCTATTTTTACATTCGTTACACCTTCACCGACCTTTGCTACTATGCCTGAATATTCTAACCCTGGAATAAACACACCTTTTGGAGTTGCTCCATACAATCCCCAAATCGCAAAAATATCTGCAAAATTAAAACCGATGCTTTTGACTTGTATCGTGATTTCTCCAGCTGATGGATCGGGTAGTTCGCTTTCTACGAGTTGGAGATTTTTGACGCTTCCAGCTTTGAGTTGATAAGATTTTCGTTTCATGTTATATTGTATTTTTTTCCTTTTTCTATCAACCAATCTTTGATATTTTTCTCGGCTTTTAAAATTAGTTTTTGATAAAGGATACTGGCTTTATTTTTATTTCCTATTTCACAAAACAAGATAAATAGTCTATAGTCTAGTGTAGAATTTTCAAGATTTGATTCAAGATGTTTTATCAAATCTTCCTGTGTTAAAAATGAATTGAAATAAGGTAAAATATATTTATCAAAATCCGCGATACATTCTGATATAACCTTTCTTTCAATTATTTGAGATTCTAATTTATACCAATAGTCGTATCCGTATTTAATATCGCCTATTCTCTGTCGGATTATAGAAACAGATTCATGAGGAAAAAGAGGAAGAGAAACTTTGTGATCACAATTGTATTCTGCCAACCAATAAAATTTAGAAAAAATGCCAACATTTATTGTAAACTTAATTTTGTCTTGTGAATTCCATTTATCTTTTTGGATATTAATCACATGTCCAATATCACCAAGGTTTTTATAAAAACTTAATCCTTTCTTTTTGAAATTATTCTTTTTCAAAAAAGGTGCAATTTCTTCTTCTATGGCGTTGTTGAACCTTTCTTTTGCGCTTCTCATTTTAAAAAAGTATTATTCTCTTGACTTCCCTGTATCCTCAATTCGAAAAGCAATACTTTGAATTCCTTCCAAAGGATCTCTCCGCATAAATTGTTCGATGACAAAAGTATGTGCTCCCGTTTGATTAAAAAATGCGTTTTCATGAATCGGCATTCTATAATCACATTCATCACTATTGCAGTCTCCATTCCATCGGCCGCCATGTCCAATTAATTCTACAGAGATACGTTCTGTCACTCTTTTTCCATCAGGGAAAATGGAATGCAAACGGATGTACATATTTCTAAAAGAGTACTCGGTCAAGTGTTCGATATCTAGATATAAATTGTAAAATCTATTGGTATCAGGAATCTCAACGGTGAAAGAAAGAGAGTCTGCATAAGTCCATTGGTCGTTGGCAATTTCTTTTTTTTCATCTAAAATATAATTGGGGCCACATGAAAAAAGAAAAAGAATGAAAGCAAAGAAGAAGAAATATTTTTTCATAAAAGTTGATTCAAGTTTATTGAAATAAAAAATCATTTTTATCAAAATAAAAACGAGCCAACGAATGTATAAATTACTTTCGTCGGCTCGCCTTTTTTAGTTCTTAAATAAATTTTGCGTTTTACGTCAAGTGAAAGTTAGAAGCAACACTTCTTACGGTCGTTTTTGATTCTAACTTCCACTTGACCGAAAAATGTTCCTAAGAACGTTTTTATAGAAAATCTAAAATCCTAGTTCCAGATTAATTAAAATAATCTTTCATTCTATCGAAAAATCCTTTCTCCGTTTTTCCTGGAAGTGGATCGAAGTTCTTACTCGCTCTCATTTTTTCTAATAATTTTTTGTCATCATCAGAAAGTGTTTTTGGTGTCCAAATATTTACATGAATTAATTCATCGCCCACGCCATAAGTTTGTACACCAGGCAATCCTTTTCCTCTTAATCTAAACATTTTTCCTGCTTGTGTTCCTGGTGGAATTTTGATTTTTGCATTTTTCCCCGATTCAATTGTAGGTACTTCAATCGAAGTTCCCAAGGCTGCATCTGCAAAATTCAAATATAATTCATAGATCACATTTTGTCCATCTCGTTGCAGACTCTCATGTGGAATTTCTTCAATACTCACTAATAAATCTCCATTTGGTCCACCTTTAGCTCCTGCATTTCCTTTTCCTCTCATTGACAATTGCATACCTTCTCCAACTCCTGCGGGGATTTCGATTTCGATGGTTTCTTCTCCATTTGATTTTCCTGCACCACTACAAGTTCCACATTTTGCAGTAATCTGTTGACCTGAGCCTGCGCAAGTTGGGCAAGCAACGGTTGTTTGCATTTGTCCTAAAAAAGTACTCTTCACCTGACGTACATAACCCGACCCTCTACAAGTTCCGCAAGTCGTAACTGACCGAGCATCTTTTGCTCCACTACCACTACAAGTTTTACAAGTAATTTGTTTTTTGACTTTGATTTTTTTAGTGACACCATTTGCGATATCTTCCAAAGTTAATTTGACCTTGATTCGAAGATTGCTTCCTCGTTGACCTTGCGCACGTCGTCCACCGCCGCCACCACCTCCTCCAAAGAAGGATTCAAAAGGACTGCCGCCATCTCCAAAAATGTCTCCAAATTGGGAGAAGATATCTTCCATCGTCATGCCGCCTCGTCCGCCACCACCGAAGCCACCTTGCTGTCCCATTCCAGCATGACCGAATCTATCGTACCTTGCTTTTTTATCTCCATCACTCAAAACTTCATATGCTTCTGCTGCTTCCTTAAATTTATCTTCAGCTTCTTTATTATCTGGATTTCTATCCGGATGATATTTCATTGCAATCTTCCGATAAGCTTTTTTGATGGTCTTTTCATCTGCCGATTTCGACACACCTAAAACTTCATAATAATCTCTTTTTGCCATGTTTACCATTTTCTGCTGGCTATTTTAATTTTAGAAAAAATAATCAACAATGATTTGTGTTTAAATTTTCGAATCATTTTTTTGAAAAAATAATTCAATTTTATCTGATTGAATCTATTTACCAACCACAACTTTAGCGTAACGCAAAATTGCTTCTTTCAAATAATATCCTTTCTCAACAGTATCTATAACCTTTCCTTTCATCTCTTCTGATGGAGCTGGAATTTCAGTAATTGCTTCATGCAATTCTGGATCAAAATCTTCTCCATTTGATTCCATTGCTTTGATTCCTTTTTGCTGCAAAGTGTTGAATAATTTATTGTAAACCATCATTACTCCTTCGCTAAAAGGTTCCGTACTATTTTCGTCTTCTGCATTTTTTTTCGCTCTGTCAAAATCGTCCAAAACTGGCAACAAAGCTGACAAGGTGTCCCTGTTGGCAGTTCCCATCATATTCAATTTTTCTTTAACGGTTCGACGTTTGTAATTTTCGAACTCAGCAGCAAGACGCAAATACTTATCTTTCAGTTCTGCGATTTGAGAATCTTTGTTGTCTTCTTCAGTTGACTCTTCCTTCAACTCCTCGTTTTCTGTTTCATTTTCAGTTTTTTCTTCCTGATTCTCAAGGATCTGGTCTTCCATTTCTTCAATTTTCTCTTTTTCAGAAGATTTTCCTTTATTGCTCATTATGTCTCTGATTTTATTTATCATTTATTTTATAATAATTAATACACGTTATTTGGCATAGTAACATCAAAACGTCTGCCATTGGAGGTTTTAGGTCATTTTGGCAGTTGATTAGAATGTCAACTATTTTGATTTTACAGGGGAAATTCTCGTAGGATGTTTTTAAGAAGGGGCAAAATTACGATTTTTTTAGTACTTCTTTCCACTTTCCGTTCTCTGCAATTTCTTTGATTATTTGATTTCTTTTAATCAAAAGTTGAGTCATGTATTTTTCTAAAATCAATTGATTAAAAATTTTACCTAACCAACCAAAAGGTGATTCAAAATCGAAAATATCTTGCATCTCTGTTTCTCCATTTCTTTCTAAAAAAATATGATCGTGGGTGAATTTTGTAAATGCTCCTTTGACCATTTCATCTCGAAAAGAATTGGGGAAATTGAAGCGGGTAATTTTAGAAGTTAACTTTTGTTTGATACCAAAATGAGTGGCTTGCCATGTGACTTCTTCGTCCATTTCGATAAGTCCTTCTGTTCTTCCAGCGATGGCTTTTTCATTAGTTTGTTTCATCGAAACTTGATGCAAGTCAATGCTTCGTGAAAGGTCAAAACAGATTTCTCTCGATGCTTTTATTTTTGTAAGAATTTGGATGATTGGCATTTGGGGTAATTTTATTTTTTCCAAAACTAAATTTCAATTTCAATTAAAACAAGAAAATGCTTATCATTGTTTGGTTTAAAAAATATAAAAATGACTACTACACAGCTTCAGTTCATCAACAAACATATTGAGCAAAATGATTTAGATATTGCATTTCGTAAACTAATTGATTTCGTTCGAGATACTGAGGACATGCCTTCCTTCCAAAAAATTATCGACCTCACCGACTGGAAAGAATCTACTCATCTTTCTGAAATAGAGTTAAAAAATCGACTAAGTCAATTACTCCAAGAGTTGAATGATTTCGATTATGTTGCTCCTGCTGCGGAAAGAAAATTGATTGTAAAAATAACGGATATCAGAAAAACATATCGACGAAATAATTTCTCTCTTGGGCCAATTAATTTGACTTTAGAAAAAGGAGAAATTATAGGTTTGGTTGGTGAAAATGGAAATGGGAAAACTACGTTGTTAACTATCCTTGCTCAAGAGTTATCTTTTGAAAAAGGAAATTTAGAATATTTTTTTGACGAGCAACCAAAAGGTACTTTTGAGTTGAGAACAAAGTTAGCTTACATTCCTCAACGACCTAACAAATGGTATGGTAGCTTGCAGGATAATCTAAAATTTGTTTTGTCTAATTACAAAATTCCTCCCAAAGAAATTGATCTGAGGGTTTTAGTAATCATCGCAAGGTTGGGATTGTGGCGGTATAAAGATTTGAATTGGAATGAATTATCATCAGGTTATAAAATGCGTTTTGAACTAGCACGAACGCTTTTAAGGAAACCAGAAATTTTATTATTGGATGAACCTTTAGCCAATCTAGATATTATGGCTCAACAAATTATTTTGGAAGATTTAAAACTCATTTCGACTTCTGCAAAAAATCCAATTGCTTTAATTTTAAGCTCGCAGCAATTATATGAAATAGAAAAAATTTCAGATAAAGTAATTTTTCTACAAGAAGGGAAAATGCATAACACCGAAGAAAAACAGAGAGAAGATGAACAGGTAGTTATCGAATTAGATACCAAAGAAAGTAAGGAACGTTTAGAAAATATTTTTCGAGATTTAGGCCTTGAGAATATTTCTTTTAATGGTGGTGTTTTCGTTTTATATTTTAAAAAGAATACTTCCCAATCTGATATTTTATTGAGGTTAGCTACGAATAAAATAACCATCCTTAATTTTAGAGATATTTCTCATTCTTCTAGGAGATATTTCGATTCTTAAAAACCTGAATGACTCAAAAATATGAAGCAAGTTAATCGCATTAATCAATTTCTTCTTAAACATTATCCTTTGATATGGAATACAAAACTAGTATGGTTGGTTTTGGCTGGTATGTTTTTTCATATCTTATTCTTTGGGGCAGGTTTTTTTAGTCTTAATAATCCTGTTGCATTGCAGGCTCGCAATGTTGAAAGCAATTTTTTTGAAAATGGTCCCATCTTTTTTAATATGCTTATCTCAACATTATTAATAGTGGGATGGTTATTTTTCATGTTTAAGAATAATAGTTTTAAGGATTTTTATCCAACTTCTAGGAGTCAGCTCTTTTGCCATTTCATGCTTTATTTCATTATTATAATTTTCAGTATTTCATTTTACTATTCTTATTTCTATGGAATGAAGGCATCTGTCAAATTAAATCATCCAAGTCTTATTGTTGAAAAAGATATTGATTTGTCGAATCAAGCTGCTCCATTTTTTTCACATTATTTAGATCAATATGAAATTGACAACAAACTTTATCCTGAATATTTTAGTGATTTACTTTGTGAAACGAAGACTGGATTAATCAACTTCGAGAAACCTCATTTCAGTTTTTTAAACGAAGATTATCAATTCTATACGCTAAAAAAGGTGGAAGAAAATTTACATACTGGGGATCCGAATGTTGATCCTCCTGTTTTTACTGAGAGGTTAAATGATTCGATTTATATATATTATTATAAGGATACGGTGATTGATGTTTCGAAAGATATTGCAACTGCTAATCCATCTTATTATAATTTTTCGGAAGTGTTTTTCAATAAATATGAAGTTTACCGATACTCTTATAATTATTATACTGAACCTTCACGAGGCAGAAAATTTGCGAAAGATTCTGTACAGACAGAACTAGTCCAATTTTATAATACTCTGTTGACAAATAATAATGAATCAGAAATTAAGCGTGTTTTAAATGACTTTTTAGTTGTCGCCAATAAATATAAAGTTGCTACTAATTTAACGACTGAGAATTGGTTTTCATTAATTAACACTGATAGCTTTTTATTAAGAAATCTAATTCAAAGAGATGCTCCACGAATTAATTATAAATATCAAGAGTGGGATAGAAAGAACAAGAACAGAAATACAAATTCATATGATACAAATGGAAATAGGATAAAAACGGTGAGAGACGAATTCATTGCTCAACTGGAAACGGACTTCTATTTAGAAAGTGATAAATTGGAAAACGTATTTTCCAATATTAAAAGTATTAAAAGAAAAAATCCCTTCGAGGACTCCATACATTTCTTTATGTGGTTTTCTTTTTTTCTAGCATCTTTAGTTTTTATTTTTCGAACGTCAGGATTGAAGTCTCTTATCTTTTCTGCCATCACGGTAGGACTATTATGTGTTTTATTAGCGCTGGTTGCCATTGCCTATGAATCTAGTTTACGGTCAATTTCAGGTTCTGTCAAAATAGAAAATTTCATGGCTGTTTTTACTTGGATAATTGGAACTGCAATTTTAGTCGTACCTATTTTTTATTTGAAAAAAGTCAGCAAGGTGATAACTTCTATTTGTATAAATATTTCGATATCATTTTTTGCGCTGTATGTCTTTTTAATTTTAGCGATCATTTCGATGATTCAAGATTATAACTGTGATTTGAAATACCCATATTCTTCTTATACTTTTAAAGCGAAGCATTGCAATAATATTTTAAGAGACATTGAAATTTATTGGAGTTATATTTTATTTGTGGTTGCCTTTATTTTTATATACTTTTTCGCAGGAATTATTAGAAAATGGAGGGCATTGCCTGAGAGTAAATAATTGATTTTTTATGAATTGTCCGAAGGCAACTTTTCATCATTTGGATACAACCATCTGATCAAAATTGGAATCAATAATAAATCTCCAACTAGCGCACTTACTAAAGTCACACTAATCAATAGTCCTACCACCACACTCGGTGGATGGATAGAAAAAAGCAAAACTAAGAATCCAAAAAACAAAATTAAAGTGGTTAAGCAGATTGCTTTCCCAGTTTCTAAAAAAGTGATATGCAATGATTCTTCTGTGCTCAAACCTTTATTTTTGGCTAGTTTGAATTTACTTAGAAAGTGAATCGTATCGTCCACCGCAATTCCAAAAACGACTGCAAAGATTATCGAAATCCCTGCTTCCAACTCTATTCCTAAAAATCCTAACAATGCTCCTGCAAGTAGCAATGGAACCATATTTGGAATTAGTGAGATAATTAACATTCGCCAATTTTGGAATAAAATAGCCATCAACAAACTCACCATCAAAATTGCTCCACCCAATCCTTGCAACAAGCTCGTCCGAACATATTCTGAGTTTTTATCAAGGATCAAACCTGTTCCTGTTTGCTTGACTTGAACAATTGTTGAGTCCACATTTTTTTCAACCCAATCATCTAACTCATCAGTTATTTTAGCAATTTTGTCTCTACCTACGTCTAGCATATTTGTAGCAATTCTAGCTTTTTTATTATCTCTACTGACAAAAACTTTTGTAGATGCTTGTGGGATTTTTTCCGCAGCCTTTTTATATTTTAAAAACTGTGCTTTCGTTTCTGGAATTTTGTAAGCTTCTTTTTTATTGCCTTTGTACATTCGGTTAATACTTTTGTAAACCGAAGTCAATGAAGTTGTGGCTCGAAGTTCTGGAACAGTATTTATTTTTTTTTCTATTTTATCTATCTCTAAAAGCACTTCATAATCAGAAGCCAAATAATCGTCTTGAGCAAAAACTGCAAATTCTACTGGACGAAATCCAGCATAGTTTTTTTCGAAAAATAAAAAGTCTTCCGTCAATTTTTTTCGAAGTGGAAGGTTAGTTTCGATTTTATAATCAGTTGTAATCATGTTAATCCCCCAAGCACATAACAATATACTTACGAATCCTCCTATAGCTATTTTGCTACCGTTGTTTTTTGTAAAAAGATAAGACCTGTTCATCAGTTTTCCCCAGAAAGCTTCTCCCTTCCCAAGTTTGATTAATTGCTTTTCATTATACATCGACAACAAGGCAGTCGTGAAGAATATAACAGTAATATAGGCGACCATCACTCCCATAGCTGCATTCCATCCAAACTCTTTGATCGGAATTACTTTACTCGTAGACAATGCTGCAAACCCAATCGCCGTTGTAATTGAAGTCAGTAAAGTGGCTAATCCAATTTCTTTAACAGTTACTCGAAGTGCATCTTTTTTAGAAAAACCTTTTTTGAGTTCGTCAATATACTTGGACATAATATGAACGACGTCGGAAGTTCCAACGATGACCATCAAGACTGGGTAAAGTGCTGCCATCGCATTCAGAGGTCTACCAAGTGCGCCTAACAAACCAAAAAATAAAATCAATCCAGCACCAATCGAAGTCAAGGAAATTAAAACACCGGGTACTTTTCTAAAAATCCAAAGCATCACCAACGCCACTAAAAATGCTGAAATAATTGTTGAAACGACAATCTCTCTTTGCTGCATTTCTGCCATCTCTTTTTGAAAATTGGCAGCACCTAGAAAGTGATAATTTTCAAAATTGTAAGACTGAACCAAACTATCTAGCAGCGGCATTAATTCTTTTGATTCATCAACTGAAACGGTCGGTTGAGTTTTTAGCGAAATGACCAACGAGGTTGCATCCTTTGAAATCAAAGAATTGACAAAACGTTCATCTTCTAAAATTCTTTTTTTATCGCGCTCATAATAATCAGGTTGATCGATATGAATAGCAGGAGAAGAAGTAATTCCAAAAGGAGTCTTGAGAGGATAGGAAACTTTGGTAAGTGAAAAACTTTCGTCAATATATTTTAAATCTTTTGCTTTAAAAGTTAAGTCATGAACATCTTCCAAAAACTTTTTTTCAAAAACACCATCCTTTCTTTCGACAGCGACCAAAAGGAAGTTGACATCCGTTTCAAAGTCCTTGATAAAGTCTTGAAAGAATGCTAAATCTTCATCTCCTTCTGGAAAAAATTGCTCCAGATAAAAAGTAAACTTCAGCTGTGTAGTAAAATAAAGACTAGCTAAAATAAGTCCTGAAAAAACAAGTAAAATCGTTCGTCGAGTTGTCGTATTCATAAAAAAGAATTCAAGTTCGTTGTTAAATTCGTTGAGTCAAGTAAGTAATAAAAAAAACGAAAAATAGTTTTTCCAAAACGTCTTTTTTCATTAAAAAGAAATATTATAAATTACAATCAATACTTTATTAGTAATCTCAAAATAAGTGTAAAACCTGATATTAAAATTTTCAATACTATTTTGTACCTTAACCGCCTGATTATCAACGACAAATTAACATTATCATGATACTTAACATACTTTCTAATTTTACCGATTTATCTTTTTTGAGTCGATTCTTAATTGTTGCGATTGTGAGTGGTTTTATGCCATTGACTGCGATGAGTTTTTTCTGGTTTATGCGACAAAAGAAACAACAAGATTTTGAAAAGAATCTTCGTGAAATGGGAATCTCCTCAAGTCGAAGAGTGCAAGACACTTATTCCTTTTCCAATTACTTCTTACCTGTTGGGTTTGCATTTTTGATTTGTTTATTGGCAAGTGCGTTTTTTGTTTTTACAGAAGACTTTGCAGCGAACTTAAAAGATAGCTTATTGTTGACTGGAAATGATTATGGAAGTGGAGACAATACGGCAATAATTAACCAAAGTTTGGTTGTTTTAGGTTTTGCATTTTTCGGATCATTCATTTGGTCTGCCCAAAATATTATCAGGCGATTGATTGGATATGATTTGTCACCGAGTGTTTATTATAGTGCAGGAGTTCGAATTATTTTAGCCTGTTTGGTCGCATTAGTTTTTTCATTTTTGTTGGGAAAAACAAGTGCGTTTCAATTAGATACTTCGATTGCGGTGATTGCATTTTTGACAGGAATGTTTCCTCAGCGCATTTTAAGTTCGATGGTAAATTTCTATAAAGATTGGTTGAATCCTGATGAGCTTAATACAGACACTTTATCATTATATAAAATTGAAGGAATGAGTTTGGGACACAAGGAAAGGTTAGAGGAAGTAGGAATTGATAATGCTCAAAACTTAGCAACTGCAAGTTTGACAAAATTACTAATTGAAACACCTTACGAAGCTCGTCAAATTTTGGATTGGATCGGTCAAGCGAAATTAGTTTGCTATGCAAAAAACGATATTGAAAAACTACGGAGTGTAGGTATCCGATCTATTTATGATTTTAAAAAAGGAAATAAATCAAGAGTGGCGCTTCGAGAAATTTCGGATTCAATTGGAATTACTTCTCCACTTTTGGAGGTAATTGCAGAGCAGGTAGAAGCAGATAAAGGTATTGATAATTTATATAAATTCCATGTCAACGTGGATGATCCAAATCAAGATATTTCCTTCGAAGAATTGAATACGAATTCGGACGAAGGTGCTGTTGGATAAAAGGAATCAGACGGTCAGTTTGTTCGCCTGATTCCTTAGATAACTTATCTGCTCTTTTTCTCGTTTAAAAACTACAGCATTCTTTTTTTACAAAAATGCAATATCAAAAAATGAGAATTTTTTCACTTTTTATCTTTTCCTTTTTCTGGAGTGCAACTCTTTTTGCGCAATCTCCTGCGGTGAAAAAAAGTGAGAATATTGTTCCAAATCCAAGTTTTGAAAAATACGCTAGTACTCCAATTGGATGGTTTTACAAAGGGCAACATTTTACAGATGTAATGAAATATTGGAGTTCTGCAACAGGTTCTTCGCCAGATGTTTTTGGCACTAAAATTCGAGTTCCTGCACATTGGGCTGCCAAAGGTTTTGGTCAACAAAAACCAAGGACGGGAGAATCAATGGTAGGTATTACGCTTTTTGGATGTGAAGATGGGAAGCCTCATTGTAGAGAATATATTCAAATCCAATTGAGGGAACCTTTGGTCATTGGTCAAAATTATTCTGTAGAACTTTTTACTAGCCACTTGCCTCGATCTATCCAGGTAAATAACCTAGGGATGTTTTTTTCCAAAAAAAAATATGAAGAGATTTTGGATATTCCGATTGAAGAATCGCCTCAATTTTTTTCTAAAAGTATATTGAAAGCGGATAGTGGACAATGGGTTAAATTAGGTGGAGAGTTTCAAGCAGAGACAGATGCAACATTTTTAATTATTGGAAATTTCTTTTCGGATAGTCTGACAGCCACGGAAATCACTAGTCCTAATTCTTTAAAATATGGCTACTATTATATTGATGATATTTTAGTGAAAAAGGAACCACCGTTTTTAGATATTCCTGAAGAAAATAAAATTTCAACTTGGGAACCTATCGAAGAAGGAAAAATTATTCGCTTAAAAAATATCTTTTTTGACATTGATGAATCTGAGCTTTTGCCGCACTCTCATATCGAATTACAGAAGCTTTTACAACTGCTTCAGACCTATCCAAATATGATCATCGAAATTAGTGGGCATACGGATATTGATGGAAATGATGAGTATAATTTGCAATTATCTACTCGTAGAGCCAAAGCAGTTGTTGAATATTTAATTGCAGAAGGCATTTCTCCACACCGTACACTTTATAATGGATACGGGAGTTCTAGGCCGATTGCAGAGAATAATAGTGCTCTTGGGAAACAACTAAATCGCCGTGTTGAATTTTTAATTTTAAAAAAATAAAATTCTAAGCTATATTTGTGCTGAATTAAAAATTAATTAACCTAAATAAACGTCTACTCTTGTTTTATCCAACATATTTTTATTGGATTGAAAAACGCGCCTAGTTTTTCAAAAAATTCTTCATTTTAATACATCGAATAATGAGTGTAAACAAAATTAAAAGTCATTGGAATGAGCGTTGGTCTAAGGTAAAAGCGAAGGCTGATACTAAGAAGTGCCACTATTATTTCTCTGATTATGGTCGACTAAAAAGTGTCGACAAAATGTCTGGCAACGAGAAGTTGCTAAAAGGTTCCTTGATGAAACAAGGATTTATGCAATTAAATTTAAAGCTAGAAGACGGCGTTCGGCAAGGCTTCTATGTTCATCAATTAGTTGCTAGCAAATTTGTTAAAAAAGATAGAAAGAAGCCAATGTTGATTCATATCGACGGCAACAAATTGAACAATTATTGGGAAAATTTGCAAAGAGTAGATCGCGCAGGTATGACTCAACATCAAATTGCTCAAGGTGTCTATTTACATGAAAATCGGAAAATGCCTTCTCATGCAAAAATGAATGAGACTAAAGTTCGGCTACTAAAGAAAAGGTTACAAGAAGGAAAGACAAAACGAAAAGTTTTGGCAAAGAGTTTTGGCATCACAGAAACACAAGTGAGACGAATTGAAAAAGGAGAGAACTGGGGACATGTTAAATTAGAGGAGCCGAAAAAAGCAAAAGCTAAACCAAAGGCAAAAGCAACCACTAAGAAAAAGAAATAAGATACTTCTTTCTTTTGGAATAATGTATTAATATTGACCTGATGACTTTTTTCATTGGGTCAATTTATTTTCAAGTCTATGTTAAAATCTTATTTCAAAAAAAACGAAATTGAAGCGGGGTGCGATGAAGCAGGCAGAGGCTGTTTGGCTGGACCTGTTTTTGCAGCTGCGGTAATTTTGCCAAAGCGATTTAAGCACCCGCTTTTGAATGATTCAAAGTTGATGTCAGAAAAACATAGAGAGTTGCTTCGACCAATTATCGAAGAGAAAGCGATTGCTTGGGCGGTTGGTCAAGTTGATCCTTTGGAGATTGACGAAGTTAATATTTTGAATGCTTCTTTTTTGGCGATGCATCGTGCGGTAGATCAATTAGATACATCTCCCACATTATTGTTAATCGATGGAAATAGATTTAATGTATATCCTAACATTTCGCATGAATGTATCATCAAAGGGGATAGCAAATTTCGTTCAATTGCAGCAGCTTCTGTTTTGGCAAAAACTTACCGAGATGATTTTATGAAAAACTTGGGGAAGCAATTTCCTGATTATGGTTGGGTCTCCAATAAAGGTTATCCGACAAAAGCACATCGGACTGCAATTAAAATTCATGGAGCGACGAAGCATCATCGAATGACTTTTCGATTATTAGCTGACGAAGAGTAATTTTTTTTTACCACATAGGCATATAGAAAATATAGGTCGAAGTATAGTCTATGTTTTCTATTTGCCCATATGGTGAAAAACTACTGCAAGAATGAATTAAATTGCCTCTCATGACCAATCGTCGTTGCTTGCATATGTCCTGAGTAAACTTTCACATCATCGCCTAGCGGTAAAAACTTATTTTTGATCACCGAAATTAAAGTTTGAAAATCTCCTCCGGGTAAATCTGTCCTTCCAATACTTTCTCGAAATAAAACATCTCCAGCAATCAAGTATTTATCTTTTTTACAGAAAAAAGAAATACTTGCAGGGGAATGTCCCGGCGTAAAAAGTGTTTCTAATTCCGTATTTCCAAATTTGATAAGATCTCCTTCTTCAATAAATTTAGTTGCTGCTGGCGAAGGTTCTGGAAATGGAATGCCATACCCCTGACTAATCATCGGAGCCGCTTCCAAAACTGGAATTTCACCTCGATGAATTTCTAATTCTAAATTATATTTTTCTGCCACAAATCGATTTCCAAAAATATGATCAAGATGACAATGCGTATTAATCAGTCGCACGGGATTTAAATTATTTTTTTCAATAAATGCTACCAATTGATCTTTTTCGTTTTGTGTAAAACATCCTGGATCGATGATGATGCATTCCTTTGTTTCATCGTGTAAAATATATGTGTTCTCTTGAAAAGGATTAAAAGTAAATTTGGCAACAAGACTCATCTTTTTTCGTTTTTAATAATACTATGAAATTTTGTATTCAAGGCTGCAAATAAAATCATTTTACGTGAATTCCTCAAACAATAAATTTATATTAATGTTTTAATTGCGGATTTGATCTTTTTAGGAAAAAATTACACGTTAGAAAAGAACGAAAAAGAGAGATAAGTTCCTTTAATTTACTCACCTTATCATTTTTTTTTTCGTCGTTATAAATAGCACCTATTTTTTATCACTACACAATTCTGAACTATGCGACTGCAAAAATATTTACTTCTCTTCTTCACTATCTGCTTTTGCACTTTATCTTATGGACAAACCAATCAAGTGGAATTTGGGAAAAACCGAGTTCAATATCATGATGATTTTGATGATTGGTTGATGTATGAAAGTTATAATTTTATAACTTATTGGTATGGAAAGGGAAGGAATATTGGCCAGTCTGTGGTGCTGATGGCAGAGCAAGATTACGATGGTATCCAAAATATTTTGGAACATCGAATGAATGATAAAATTGAAATTATCGTTTATACGGATATTACTGATTTAAAACAAAGTAATATTGGAAGTGAAGAAGCATTTGTAAATACAGGAGGTCAAACGAAAATAGTAGGGAATAAAATTTTTGTTCATTTCGACGGAAACCATAATAATTTACGTCGTCAAATTCGAGAAGGAATTGCTTCCGTTTATTTGAATGCAATGTTGTTTGGTGCCAACTTGCAAGAGATTGTTCAGAATGCGGTGATGATGAATTTGCCAATGTGGTTTAAAGATGGATTGATTTCATATGTTGGTGAAGAGTGGAATACAGAATTAGATAATCGATTACGAGATGTGATCTTGCATGAAGATTTTGAAGACTTCGAAGACATTGCTGAAAAATATCCAAAACTCGCAGGCCATGCTTTGTGGTATTATATTGGTCAAAATTATGGAAAAAGTACAGTGAGTAATTTGTTGTATTTGACTCGAATTAATCGAAGTGTGGAAAGTGGATTTTTGTATGTGCTTGGAAGTTCTTACAATCGAACTTTGGATAGTTGGATGATGTATTTCCGACAACGATATAAAGCTGAAGCAAAAGGTCTAGCAGAAATCGAAGGCGAAAATATCAAGATAAAAAACAAACGCAAACTTCCTTTAAGTCAAGTCAAAATTAGTCCTGATGGAAAAAAGATTGCTTATGTTGCGAATGAAATTGGAAAGTATAAAGTTTATATTCAAGACTTACAAACTGGAGAAAGAGAATTAGTAATCAAAGGTGGATTTAGAAATGCTTTTCAAGCAACCGATTATAATTATCCCTTACTCGCTTGGAATCCTAACAATATAGAACTTGGAATTATTACGGAAAGGAGAGATGTAATCAAAACGGTTCAATACGACCTGACGACAAAGAAAAAGATTAATGACTTTTTGGATCCACAATACGATCGAATTTATAGTGTTGATTATGTTAATACTGGAAAATTAGTTTTGTCTGCACAAGTGAATGGGTATTCAGATATTTTCACTTATACTTTTTCTACTCGACAAACAGCAAGAATCACCAATGATTTTTGGGATGATTTAAATGCATCGTTTGTGAAAATTCATGGACAAAAAGGAATTCTATTTTCTTCCAATCGACAAGATGTGATGTTGGAAAGAAGTAATTTGGATTCAATTCTTCCAACTAATACCTTTGATTTATTCTATTATAGTTTTGATAAAAAATCTAATGAGTTGGTTCGAGTAACCAATACTCCTTTGGCGAATGAATGGAAAGCAACTCAAGTGGATAGCAGTTGGTTCACTTATATTAGTGATGCTAGTGGTGTCTTTAATCGGCAGTCAGGTTACTTAGAAGACTTTGTTGCTTACTACGAAAAAACTCATCACTTAAATGATGGATCAAAAATCGTTTTACATCAAGATTCTACTTTAGCCAGTCTCGATAGCACTATGATTGATTCTACTACTTTTCAACCGATAGTAAAAACACGAGCACTTGTTCAAAATAATACAAACTACAATCGAAATATTCTAGACCAACACACTTCTCCTCGTTCAGGTAAATTAGTGGAAACTGTTTTCGCAGACGACCTTTATAAAATTTATATCCGCGAAATGAATCCTGAAAAAATGATAGAACCTCGAACAACTCGCTTTCATCGACAGAAATTGAAACAGTTGGAAAGTATCAATAGCGAACCTGCTACTGAGATTAAAGAGAGCAATGTAGGTATTCAAATATTGGAAGAAGCAGCAACTCAAGAAGCTATTGAAGTTGCCGATATTCCAGTTGAAAAACAGGACACCAATAAAATTGATATTGACAATTATATGTTCCAAAGTGAATTTGACGAAGAGGAAACTCCCTCCGAAGTTGTCGTAGTAGAAAAAGATAAAGGAGAGTTGAAATTGCAAAGAGTTCCAACTGAAACATCTCCTGTGGTAGCGACACCTGAAGACAAAAGTAAATTGGTTGCCTTCCGTCCAGCGAGAATTGTGCCTTACCGATTAAAGTTTAAAACTGATTATATCACGACTACTTTGGACAATAGTTTGTTATTTGGTGGTTTGGATAGTTACGCAGGAGAGCGACAAGAATTTTCTTATCCACCTCCAGGGATTTTGTTGAAAGCGAATTTCAAAGATTTATTTGAGGATTATATTGTAGAAGGTGGAGTTCGATTGCCGACTACATTTAATGGAACAGAATTCTTTTTATTATTTGATAATAAAAAAGGTCGATTGGATAAACGCTTTGCGGTATATCGAAAATCAGCTCGATACAATTTGCAACCAGTTGCTAATTCTCCAAATCCAAAATTGCGAGAGACAAGTGTTATCGGATATTTTGAAGCACGATATCCTTTGGATATTTTTAGAAGCATCCGAGCATCTTCGACGTTGAGATTAGATAATCAGATTTTGCTTTCGACAGATGCAATTACTTTGAGCGCTCCCGTCAATCCTGAGCAGAGAATAGGACTTAAAGTAGAATATGTTTTTGACAATACTTTAGATGTTGCGATCAATATCAAAAATGGAACTCGCTATAAAGTTTCTGCCGAACTCATCAAACGATTTGATGTGGAATTGATTGATGATTTTAAGGTAGATTTGGGAACAGGTTTTATGACGGTGCTAGGAATTGATGCTCGACATTATCAACGATTGGACAAACGATCTATTTTGGCATTGCGCTTGGCAGCAGCAACTTCTTTTGGTTCTGAAAAAATTCTATATACTTTGGGTGGAGTAGACGGATGGTTATTTCCATCGTTTAATAATGAAATTGATTACCCTACGGATGAAAAATTTGCCTACCAAACTTTAGCAAATAATGTTCGAGGATTTAAAAGTAATATTCGAAATGGAAGTTCTTATGCTTTGTTCAATGCTGAATTAAGAATTCCAATTATTACTTATTTTTCTAATTCGATTCGTTCTTCTTTTTTTAGAAATTTACAGTTGACTGGTTTCTTCGATGTTGGAACGGCTTGGCAAGGGTTGACTCCGTTTAGTGATGAGAATCCTTTGAATACTACTTTTATCACGGGAGACAATGCACCTGTTCAGATTAAAGTAAATTACTTTAGAGATCCAGTTGTGGCAGGTTATGGTTTTGGAGTACGGAGTATGTTGTTTGGATATTTTATTCGATTGGATTATGGTTGGGGAATAGAGACAAGAGTAGTACAAGATCCAAGGTGGCATTTTGCGATGGGATTGGATTTTTAGAAAAATTTAAATTCAAAAAAAGGTGATTACAGTTAATTGTAATCACCTTTTTTTTGAGGTAAACCGAACGATTTTGAGTTTTAAAACAAATTTCAAATAAAATTCTTACCTTCAAAATCCAATCAAACAACAATATTTATGTCTGGATTTTTGAAAAAAGTTGCCTTTATTAGTTTTCTGTTTTTTTGCATTTCATCTTGCAGGGAATCTGCCAACAATACTTCTACAAAAAATCCTTCCAAAGCAAAGACGCCTTCAACAACTCAACCAACACTAAAAGTTGCGAAAAAAAAGGAGTGTGAAATTGAAGGAAGAATATTGGAAGGCAATCAAAAAATAGTTGATAGTAAAAACACTTTAGTCGGTATTATTGCTGATGAAAAAGGAAGTCATCGAAAATTAGAAATTTATAATACCACCACTTGCGAGTTAATCAAAAGCGAAATTCTCCCAGTCAATATCAGCGCAGATTTTCCTTATTTAATTGCAGATATTATTTACAATAAAAATAGTCACTTGGTTGCGATCAAAGGCTACGGGGCAGTTTATTGTTACGATGTCGAGAATCAAAAATTGATGGATGTTTTGATTCCTGATTTTTTAAATGAACGAATTGCGGCTGATGCTTCTTCTGGGAAAATCAAACATTTAGAAGTTTGGGAAAATTATTTGATCGGTTATGCAGAAGATATTGGTGCATTTGTTTTTGATTTGACTGACACAGCAAAGCCTAAAAATCTTTTGCCTGCTGCGGAATTTGATCTGAGTGATGGGGAAGGTGAAGACTTTGCTTCTTTATTTTTTTTAAAATCTCAAAATGGAAATACCTTTCAAGCTATTTCTCCAAATTATGATTATGATAATTTTAAATTTCAAGTCAACCCACTTTTTAAGACACCAAAGAATATGAATATTTCCATTCCTAAAAAAGATCGAGATAATCGTTTTATCGTTTTAAAGATGAAGGATAAAAATATTTTTGCGGTTGACATGGAAACTCAAAAAAATGTAGCTTTGCCCGACCAAATTAAAAGTAAAACAACTCAGCAAATTTTAAATTGGTTAAAAATAAAGAGGTAATTTTTTTTGCCACAGACTTGGACTGACTCTTATGACTTTTTATGACATTCCCAACATGCATCCTTTTTAATAACACTTAGCAAGAGAAGTCATAAAAAGTTATAAGAGTCAGTCCAAGTCTGTGGCAAAAAAAACTATCATCAAAAATCACATCATGCAAATTTTAAATCTAGATACTTATTCCATTTTCGTTGGAGACATTTGGGATAACCTGCAACAATTTTTATCCGAAAAAAATTACTCCCACACTTTTATTCTTGTTGATGAAAATACCATGGAATGTTGTCTCCCTATTTTTTTTGAAAAAATAAAAAATACGAACTCGGAAATTATCATCATTCCTCCAGGCGAAACTTTTAAAACGCTTGACACTTGTCAATACATTTGGGCAGAACTCATGCGAATGAATGCTGATCGAAAATCATTACTCGTCAATCTAGGTGGTGGAGTAATTGGCGACATGGGTGGATTTTGTGCTTCTACTTTTAAACGAGGAATTGACTTTATTCAAATTCCTACGACACTACTTTCGCAAGTTGATTCCTCGATTGGCGGGAAACTCGGGATTGATTTTGACCATGTGAAAAATAGCATCGGTGTTTTCCAAAATCCACAAGCGGTATTTATTGACCCAATTTTTTTTGACACTTTACCGATTGAAGAAATTAGAAGCGGAATGGCAGAAATGCTAAAACATGGTTTGATTCAAAATGCAGCGCATTGGGATGAGCTTTTAGAAATTGAAAATTTGGAAAAAGTGGATTGGGAAAACTACATTCCAACGTCTTTAAAAGTAAAACAACACATCGTCGAGCAGGATCCTTTTGAGATAAGTATTCGCAAAGCGTTAAATTTTGGACATACGATTGGACATGCGGTGGAAACTTTATTTTTGGAAACGGAAACACCTCTTCGACATGGTGAAGCGATTGCAATCGGAATGATTTGTGAAGCATTTTTATCGTTTAAAAAAGTTGGCTTACCTGAGAATGAATTCCAAATCATTTTTGATTTTTTCAAAATAAAATATCCACAAGTTCATTTGCCAAAAGAAGATTTCCCCACTTTAATTAATTGGATGCGGAAGGATAAAAAGAATGAAAATGATGCGATTAATTTTACGATGTTAAAGGGAATTGGGGAGATGTTGATTAATCAGACTTGTGAGAAGGGAGAGATTTTTGAAGCTCTTGAGTTTTATAATGAGGCAATAAAAAAGAGTTGATTCAACTCCTTTTTATTGCGTTCTAATTTTAATTATTTACTGAAGTAGAATGTCCAACAACGACTTTCCAAACTCCATCAATCTTCTGCCATACTCTTGAATACCGATTTTTTCCCTCAAAAGGTTGAGATAAATATTGCCCTTTAATTTTCATCAAAACAGAAACGATGGCAGTATTCTCATACACCTTAATCATTTGTTCACTTGGTTCAATTTTATCAATCTTAACTTTGCCTGAACGATGAGAATCTAGATCATCCTTCTTGTTTATTAACTGTCCCATGTGATCAGTAAATATTAATTCATTTGAAATTAGTATATCTAATTCCTTAATATCGCTATTCAACATTGCCTGAAGTAAGCGTTGCTCCATTTCAATAATTTGTTTTGTTATCATTCAATAATTAATTTTTCATAATGATAATTATTTTCAGAGTGAAATTTTAAAAAATAGATTCCTGCTGGATATTTCTTTAATTCGATTCGTTTCAAATTATCTCCAAGAATAGAAGTAGTTTTTTCTTCAAAAATAATTTTACCAAAAGTATCAAAAATCTGAATTTGATTAGTTTGTAATTCAAGAGATTTCCAACTTAAATTAATTTCCCCAGAAGAAGGATTTGGAAAAACCTTAATTGAATTTGTTAAGCCTACTAAGTTTTTTGTATTGACCATCGGTGACTCCGTCAAATTCAAAACACGAAAATCATCAAAGTAAAATCCATCACAATTGATTGAAGGATCAGTAGTTAATTTAAATCTAAATTGAACATTATCAAATCCAGACAAACTACCTAGATCTATTCTTTCTTGGACCCAATGCTGGTTATAATTATATCGATGATCATTATTGTCAGATAAAGTGTAAAGCCCTTCTAATGAAAACCAATTGAGTCCTCCATCACTACTTGCTTCAAAATAACAATAATCGGATTCTCTTTCCAATGACCACTTAGCATTAAATTCAACCCAAGGATTTTCTAAATCAGTAAAGTCAAAAGTTTGATTTAGGGTGAAATAGGATAGACTATTTTGGATATAATTTCCAGCTCGTGAATCTGCAAAAGAATGCGCTCCGCTTACGGCGTCAAAATAGCAGGTGTCCCAAATTTGATTTCCATTGCCTGACCAATTGAGTGAATTGAATTCCGCATCATCAGAAAATAGAATTTCTCTTGTTCCTGAATTAATGTAAAATGTATCTTGATAAGAAATATTATTATTCTGCTTGACGATGACTTTGAAGGTTAAAATTTCTTCAAATGGAATTTCATCATTGACAATAAATAAGAATGGAGAAAGAGAATTACTAGCAAATGTTCGAGGAGATATTGTTCCCAGATTTTTTGAATTTTCTAATGGGGTAATAGATGAATGTAAGTTTTCTAACAATACTTCTACATTTTCCGCATCTTTAGATAATCCTCTGTTTTTAACTCTTACTTCAAGTTGTATCGTATCTCCAACAAGTGTTTCTCCTGAATTAATTAAATTAAAATCATGGTAACAAGCATAATTTCCACTTACCCAGCTTAGGTATTTCATCGGTTTTAAAAACTCTTGAATCCTATCACAGATTACATCAGAAGACTCCCAGAATGCGTGACCTATTTCTGGAGTCCATCCATAAATACCTTGAGAGTGCAAATAATCTCTGGTCGTACCACTAGAAGTATAACCGAGCATTTGTGAAGTCGTTCCGTATCCTTTATAATATTTAGGAACAAATTCAGAAGTGAATTCAGCATAGGTATTATATTCTGCTAAAGTATCCGCATAACCAAAAGGACTTAGAAAAACATCTCCATAAGTGTGAACTGAGAATGCAATCGAAGGTTGAATTTGAGTGGTAATATTTTTGACAGCCTCTGATTCTGCTTCAGAAAAAGGAGCAGTTCCTCTATAAATATTTGTACATCCATCAGAACTAGAACCTGAATCTAATCCCCATTGGTAACTATAATTTCTATTCAGATCCACGCCATAACAACCTCCACCATTGTCTCGTCGGTTTTTTCTCCATAAGCCTCCACCGTCGGGATTGGTCATTTGATTATAAACATAGCCATCAGGATTAACGATTGGGACAAAGTAAATTTCGCGATGATCAACTAAGTAAGTTGCCTCTGCATCCACATCATGATTTTCTAATAACCACCACATATAATATAAAACAGCTTCTAAGGACATTGGTTCTCGAGCATGAGTTAATGCATCATAATATACGACACCTTCCTCATTAGATTCATCCGAAAGTACATTGTCAGAAATTTTTACACTATAGATTGATCGCCCTTCTATGGTCGTACCGATAGTATTTATTTTTACTAAATCAGGAAACTCAGTTTCCATCATTTGAATATGATCGATCATATTATCATAGGTATGGTAACCGCCCATATCACCTATGTCAAAATGTTCCAAACCACATGCAGCGGTAGTTGTTTCAGTTATGTTTTCAGCATTCTCTTGCAAAAAATGCTCAGCTACATTTGGAATTATTATTTCAAAATCAACATTTAATAATTCCAGTTTTTGTAATTCTTGTTGACTAAAAACTACTTCAATATGATCGTGGTCTTCTTCCGATTTATGAAAGTGATCAATTGGTAATCCTTCGGAAGTTAACAATGTAAGTAAGTCAGGAGAAGTTAATTCGATTTTTATTTCGGAATATACTTCTACGTTCTGTTGAGAAAATAAAGAAGGAATAGTTATCAAAAAAGAGAGAATAAGGTTTAAGAATAGGAATAAATTAGAATAGGTTTTTTTCATGATTTTCATATTTAATATATTTTTTCAAATAGTTAAAAATAAACATATTCATCTGATAAATTTATCTTTAGAATAATTATTTATGTAGCCGAAACACTAAATGATCAAAATAAAAAAAGGAAGTGCCATATTAAATATATGGCACTTCCTTTTTAAGTTTGGTTTTAAACTTTCGAATGATCAATCTAATCCACTAACTCATTCAACTCCTTCACCAGTTCCTCATATCTTTCAAAAGCATCTTTTCCTGGCATCTGATCCGCTCGATTTACGACACCATATAAGTAACCAATTTGTGAAAGTAATTTCGGCTGAGTGTATCTTCCTTTCGATTGTACCAAAGCATCTTCTAATTTTTTCAAAGTTGTTTTTTCATCAGAATCTGTTTTTAATTTCTTTAATTTTTTCTCTGCATTGTTCGCCTCTTTTTTTGCTTTGGAATATAAGTCAACAATTTGAAGTGCTAAAGTTTCTTGCTTTTTAATGTCTTCATAAGTTACTCCTTCTTCCAAAATTCTAGGATCTGCCATTAACTCAAATGATTGTCGAAGTTCCTCTTTTCCCATTTGCAAAACGACAGTATATTTTCCTGGAGCTGCAAGTGGACCGTTTCGATAAGCTCGTTTTTTATTTTTGTCCCAAGCACCAGTATGTTTCATATCCCAGCGGAAACGATGCGTTCCTTTTTCATTTTTTAATTTTGTATTAATGGAATAAGTGAATTCTTCCGTCGACATATTTCGTTTCGTCTCTTCTTTTTTCGCTAAGTCTTTTTGGGAAAAAGTACGGATGGTTTTCCCTACTGCATTTTCGATATGAAGCAAGAAAGTAGAGTCAGTTTTTGTTGGTAAAAAATAATCTATGTTAACTGAAGGTGCAGGATAATTATGGTCGACTTTCGAATCAACTCCCGAAGGTCGGTAGCGATAACGATAAGTATTTTTAGGTTGGAAAAGGTGCGCCGTTTTTTGATCTAGTCGATCAAAATTTTGGCGAAGCGAACTGATGTCATCTACAATTTGAAAACCTCTTCCCATTGTCGAAAGCACTAAGTCACCTCTGTGGACTTTAATATCTGTAATTGGAGTGACGGGTAAATTTTGTTGAAATGATTCCCAATTTTTTCCATCATCAAACGAAATATACATTCCGAATTCTGTTCCTGCGTATAATAATCCCGATTGCTTGGGGTCTTCTCGAACTACTCTAACAGGGTAATCATTTGGAATACCATTTTTTCCATTAGTCAAAAGTTCCCAGCTTTTCCCATAATTATTTGTTTTGAAAATATATGGTTTCCAGTCACCTAATTGATAGCGGAGCACAGAAAAATATGCTTTGGCAGGATCATGTTTGGAAGGTTCAACAGAATCTACTCGACCACCTTTACCCAAAGATTTAGGTGTTACTTTTTTCCAGTTCTTTCCTCCATCTTGAGTCACATGAACTGGTCCATCATTTGCGCCTACCCAAATTACACCTTGTTTAATTTTTGATTCTTGAATGGAATAAATTGTGCTATAAAATTCTTCCCCTGTGATGTCATTCGTAATTGGTGACCCTGAGCGCATTTGTTTATCTGCTTCAAAAGCAGTTAAGTCAGGAGAAATAATTTCCCAAGTTTTTCCTTCATCAGTTGTCTTGTGAACAAACTGCGAAGTATGATAAATCACTTTTGAATCATGCGGAGAAACATGAATCGGAGACACTCTTTGAAAACGAAATTTCAAATCTTTTGGATTGTGTCCATACATATTTCTTGCGCCAACATCGTAGCGTTTTTCTTGTCCTGATTTTTTATTGAAAACACTAAACCTACCTTTGCAATTCGAATAAACGATATTTGAATTATCTGGATTTGGAACTGCAGGGCCAGTCTCGCAGCCTCCTGTGTTCATCACATAACCTATACCTCCTGCTTGGTGTGAAGTTGGCGGAACACTCGGAACGGAGACCGTTGAATAATTATCTTGTTGTCCTGCGTATAACCAATAAGGCGTCTGGTTGTCAACTTCGACTTGATAAAGTTCGGCAGTCGGTTGGTTGAATTGAGTACTCCAAGTTTTGCCTCCATTGTGCGTAACATTCGCGCCACCATCATTTCCTTGAACAAAAAGTTTAGAGTTATTTGGATTGATCCACATGTCATGATTGTCGCCATGTGGGGTTCGCATTCTATTCCATTTTTTTCCACCATTTGTTGATTTATAAAAACGAGTTGAGTTGACATAAACTACTTCTACATCATTTGGATCTGCTTCGACATTGCAATAATAGAACGGCCGATCAGTCAAACCAAACTCATCAGAAACATGAACAAAATTTTCACCCTGATCATCGCTTCGATAAAGTCCAGCAACTTTAAATGGCGATGCTTCTACCAATGCATATAAAACTTTGGAGTCGGCAGCAGAAACTGCGAGGTCAATTTTTCCCATCAGAGTTGGTAAACCTTTTCCCATTTTTTTCCACGTATCACCTCCGTCGATGGAGCGGTAAATTCCACTTTGTTTTCCACCGCTGATGATCGTCCAAGGTTTTCTTTCCCCTCGCCAAGCTGCTGCATAAATAATATTTGGATTGCTAGGCATGAATTCAAGATCAACAATTCCTGTGGTATCAGAAATGTGAAACACATTTTTCCAAGTCGCTCCACCATCTTTAGTCCGATAAACTCCACGCTCTTTATTTGGAGAAAATGCTTGTCCGATGGCTGCAACAAAAACGGTATTATGATCTTGTGGATGAATTTCTACTGCACCGATTTGACCTACTTTTTTGAGTCCAATGTGCTTCCAAGTTTTACCTGCGTTGATAGATTTGTAGACACCTTTTCCAGTAATTACATTACTTCGCAAACCATCAGAACCTGTTCCGACGTAAACTATATTCGGATCATTTTGAGCAACTTGAATAGCGCCGATGGAAGGTGTTTCGAAAAAACCGTCCGAGACATTTTGCCAGGAAGTTCCGTAGTCTTCTGTTTTCCAAACGCCTCCTCCAGTTGCACCCATGTAAAAAGTACTGGGTTGGGTTGCAACACCCGTGACTGAAGTTACTCGACCTCCACGAGTTGGGCCAACGTAACGATATTGGAAAATGTCAAAATTAGTTTGTGCAAAAGATTCAATGCTTCCTAAAAAAGATAGGATAAGAATGAGGATAAAATTGGTTCTCATGATGAAATGTTTTTTTTCCGAAGATAGGAGAAAAATTGCATTTCGACAAAGGAAAACTTTAGTGGGTATTTTGAAAAATCACTCTTTATAAAAAAGGCTGCTAGCATTTGAAATGCTAACAGCCCTTTTTGAAAAATTATGTTTTATTCGAATTGAGTTTGGGAACCCGACCTATAGATCAAATCCAATATCCCTTCGGAAATATTTCCCTTCAAAATCAATTTGCTCTACATTCTTTTTGGAAACTTCTAGCGCTGCTTTAAAGTCTTTACCAAAAGAAGTTACTGCCATCACTCGACCACCGTTAGTTAGTAATCTTCCATCAACATTTTTAGTTCCTCCATGGAAAATAATACTATCTTTAATTGTCTCAAGTCCTTTTATTTCTTTTCCTTTTTCGTAGGATTCAGGATAGCCACCTGAAACTAAAAACATGGTCGTCGCAGCTCGTTCATCAATTTCGATTTGTTCATTTTCCAATGTTCCATCTGCGACAGCTTTCATCAATTGCGCTAAATCATTTTTTAACCTTGGAAAAACAACTTCCGTTTCGGGGTCGCCCATCCGGCAATTATATTCGATCACGTAAGGTTCATTATTGACTCGAATGAGTCCGATAAAAATAAAACCTTTGTAGTCAAATTCTCTTTTTTGAATTCCTTTGATAGTTGGTTTGATGACTCTTTCTTCAACTTTATCCATCAATATTTTATCAACAAATGGGACAGGAGAAACTGCGCCCATTCCACCTGTGTTTAATCCTTCGTCATTTTCACCGATGCGTTTATAATCTTTTGCGATAGGTAAAATTTTATAACTTTTTCCATCAGTCAAAACAAAAACAGAAAATTCGATGCCATCTAAAAATTCTTCGATGACGACTTTTGAGCCAGCATTTCCAAATTTTCCTCCGAGCATTTCTTTAAATTCTTTTTGTGCCTCTTCGATGGTAGGTAAAATCAAAACACCTTTCCCTGCTGCTAATCCATCTGCTTTTAAAACAATTGGAGGAGTTTGAGTGGCGATATACTTTAATCCTTCTTCGACTTTTGTTCCATCAAATTCTTGATAGTTTGCGGTTGGAATATTTTGTTCTGCCATAAATACTTTTCCAAAAGATTTACTTCCTTCCAATTTTGCGCCTTCTTCTGACGGACCAATGACTGGTACATTTTTTAGCTTGTCATCATTTTTGAAAAAATCATAAATACCATCAACTAATGGTTGTTCTGGACCGACGACAACCATATTGATTTCATTTTCCAAAACGAACGATTTTATTTGTTCGAAGTCTTTAATGCTGAGTGTAACGTTGGTTCCACAAGTTGCAGTTCCTGCATTTCCTGGCGCAATAAATAATTTCTCACAAAGTGGACTTTGAGAAAATTTCCAAGAAAATGCATGTTCTCTTCCGCCGCTTCCGAGTAGTAAAATATTCATATGTCTGTATTTGATTTTTTTTGCAAAGATACTGTAGTGGGTGACTTTAATTGGCTAGTAGGATATTTTTTTTGGAAAAAAATGAAAAAGGTGTTCGTCTTTTTTTGACGAACACCTTTTGTTTTTTATTTGGCTAAAGCCAAATCTGTGTTTGGTGAATGTTTACTAATCGACTACTGTGATTTTCATCATATTGGTTCGATGTCTTGCTTGGAGAGGCATACTTCCTGTGTTGATGACAACATCTCCTTGTTCTACGACTTTACCTTTTTTCAAAATTTCAGTAAGGTCATAAATTGTTTCATCTGTTGTGGTAAATTTATCATAATAGAAGCAGTTGACTCCCCAAACTAAACTCAAGGTATTTAACATATGATTGCTGTCTGAGAAAACATACATCTTCGCTTCAGGTCTATAACTTGAGACCTTGAAAGCAGTATATCCTGAACTAGTTACCCCTAAAATTGCTTTTGCACTAACTTCCTCAGCAGTCTTTGCCGCATGTCTACAGATTGCATCTGACAAAAATGTTCTAGATTTTGGAGAAAGTTTTGGTCGTCTTTCTCTAGTCAATCTATACCCTTTTTCTGCTTCAGCAATAATTTTATTCATGGCTTCTACCACTTTTTCAGGATGTAATCCTACTGAAGTTTCCCCACTCAACATTACAGCATCTGCTCCATCTAAAACTGCATTGGCTACATCGGTAACTTCTGCTCGAGTAGGAATTGGATTAGTGATCATACTGTCCATCATGTGAGTCGCAACGATAACTGGTCTAGCTCGTTGACGGCATTTCATAATGATATTTTTTTGCAAGTTAGGAAGTTGTTCAATAGGCACCTCAATCCCTAAATCACCACGAGCTACCATAATTCCATTCGATGCTTTAATAATTTTATCAATTCGTTCGATTGCCTCTGGCTTTTCAATTTTAGACATCACCTTTGCTTTATGTCCAGCTTTTTGAATGATTGCTTCTAATTCTTTTACGTCTTTTGCCGAACGAACAAAAGAAAGTGCAATCCAATTGATGGAAGGAATCGTTAACATGTAGGCTAAATCTTTGCGATCCTTTTCAGTCAAAGAAGGTAAAGAAATATTTGTATTTGGAAGGTTGACACCTTTGTTGGAAGACAAAGTACCTCCGAACAAAACTTTCATCTCTACCTTGTTCTCTCCATTAGTCTTGATTACTTCAAACATTAATTTCCCATCATCGACTAAAACTTTTTCGCCCACATTTACATCACTTGCAAATTGAGGATAAGACATATAGATACTCTCCTTGGTTCCGATACATTCTTCGTTGACAAAAGTGATTTTGTCTCCAGGTTTGAGAATCAAAGCATTGTCTTTAATTTTTCCAACTCTTAATTTTGGACCTTGCAAATCAGCTAAAGTGCTCACATGTAGATTATATTTTTCATTAATATAATTGATGTGATTAATTACCTTCAAATGATCTTCATGGGTTCCATGTGAGAAATTCAAACGAAAAACATTAACTCCTGCTTGGACAAGTTCCAACAGTTTTTCATAAGAACTACATGCTGGGCCAACAGTTGCTACAATTTTTGTATTTTGATGATTAACGATTTTCATAATTTCGGAATTTTAAGAAGGTGATTTGAATTGTTACTTTTAAAAAAGCCAACAGTCAAATAAAATGTGTGTAAGATTAAACTTAGTGTAGCTTATACAATTAGAAACTGTAAATGTACATTTACTAATTGTTTTATCAAAAGTTGAAATGTAAAAAAATGCATAAAAACTTTGGTTATCACTAGACTTATGGTTTATTTTGCACAGCATTTTATTAACAATGCTTGTTCTTTTTTACTTTTTTGATTTTGAATTTTCTCAAATCAAAGTTGCTATTAAAGCAAAAGAAATAAAAATAAGAGGGAATTTTTCAAAGTAAAAAAAAACAAGCTCAAAAGCGTATTAAATATGTCAAGTATTGCAGAAAGAGTAAACAAAATTATCATTGACAAATTAGGTGTTGATGAATCAGAAGTTGTAACTTCTGCTAGTTTCACCAATGATTTAGGGGCAGATTCATTAGATACTGTTGAATTAATCATGGAATTCGAAAAAGAATTCAATGTAAATATCCCAGACGAACAAGCTGAGGAAATTGCAACAGTAGGAGATGCTGTTTCTTACTTGGAGAGTAAAGTTGAAGCTTAATTTCACTTTTTTTTCAAAATTCAAATAACGATTGAGTTATTTAACCATTCCACAAATCAGAAGGCTAACTTTCTGGTTTGTGGTTTTTTCTACAAATTATTCTTTTCCCAAAATATTTTTCGACCATGTATTCTTAGGAAAGTGGTAAAAAGACTCTCTTTTTTCGAAAAAAATCAAATTTTTATTTCTAGAACATTTTGTTGATAAGTTTTTTAAATTTATTAATCTACATGTTGAAATCAATAATACATAAAATATGAGAAGGGTTGTTGTAACTGGTTTAGGGGCAATGACCCCAATTGGAAATACCGTTCAAGAATACTTGAAAGGATTGCAGAATGGTGTTAGCGGTGCTGGATTGATTACTCAATTTGATGCAAGTTTATTCAAAACTCAATTTGCTTGTGAGGTAAAAGACTTTAATGCGGAAGATCATATGCATCGAAGAGAAGCTCGTCGAATTGATCGATTTTCACAATTTGCTTTAGTAGTTGCAGATGAAGCCATGAAAGATTCTGGTCTTGATTTGGATAAAATTGATTTAGATAAAGCGGGTGTCATTTGGGCTTCTGGAATAGGAGGATTACATTCTTTGGAGGAGGAAGTTGAATCGTTTTTGAAAGGAGACGGAACACCTAGATATAATCCTTTTATTATTCCAAAAATTATTGGAGATATTGCTGCGGGGCATATTTCTATCAAATTTGGATTTCGAGGAGTGAATTATTCAACAGTTTCTGCTTGTTCTTCTTCTTCGCATGCCATTAGTAATGCTATGGATTATATTCGATTGGGTAGAGCAGATGTCGTGATTACAGGAGGTTCAGAAGCAACGGTTGCTAAACTTTGCATTGGTGGATTTAATTCCATGAAAGCACTTTCGACTCGAAATGATGATTTCAAAACTGCCTCCCGACCATTCGATAAAGATCGAGATGGATTTGTTTTAGGAGAAGGTGCTGGTGGTTTGGTTCTAGAAGAATACGAACATGCGAAAAAGCGTGGCGCAAAAATCTATGCAGAAATAGTTGGTGCAGGCGCGACTGCTGATGCTCATCATATTACTGCTCCACATCCTGAAGGATTGGGTGCAAGGAATGTGATGAAGATGGCATTAAATGATGCAAATATGAACCCTGAGGATATAGATTACGTAAACGTACATGGAACCTCAACCCCGTTGGGTGATATTGCTGAAACTAAAGCAATCCGACAAGTTTTTGGAGATCATGCTTATAATATGAATATCAGTTCTACTAAGTCAATGACTGGTCATTTATTAGGTGCGGCAGGAGCAATTGAATCAATAGCTGGAATTTTAGCGATTAATCATAATTTTGTACCACCTACGATTAATCATTTTACAGATGATCCAGATCTTGATAACAAATTGAATTTAACATTCAACGAAGCGCAAGAGCGAGAAGTGAGTGCTGTATTAAGTAATACTTTTGGATTTGGAGGACATAATTCTTCTGTCATCTTCAAGAAGTTAAAAGATTAGAAGTTCATCTGATTGTTTTTTCTTATTTGTATTTTGTAAATAGAAAAACAACGAAAAGAAATCAAATTGAGTTTTTGAGAAAGATCTCATCAATTCAAACAAAATATATAATTTACAATAGCACTTCGTTCAGGTATTTATTTTTTGATGTGCAATTAAATTTTGGTTATTAGGTTGTTATTTTTGACATCTTATTTTAGCTGCACGAAGTGTTTATTTTTAATAGGTTTAATACGTTTCCCTTTTCAAAAAAAACGGTTCAACTATAGTCGGATTTTTTAATTCGTGATTCGACGTTATACGTAATAACCTGGTAACCAGATATTTGTAAATAAGTACTATGAAATAATTAGTACTTCAAAAATTAATTAACCTTTGAATTTCTTATTTAGGTTTTACAACTTTTATCTATCTGATGATAAAGGTTTAGCCAGAAAGATGAGAAGTTTGATCGGCTTTACGCCGTCCAAACTTTCTATTTTTAAATTAGCCTTCTACCACAAGTCTGCTTCCAATGATAAAATGAATGCAATCACTAGTAATGAACGGTTAGAGTATTTAGGTGATGCTGTTTTGGGAACAATTGTAGCTGAGTATCTTTTCAAAAAATACCCGAACAAAAACGAAGGCTTCCTAACTAAAATGCGCTCCAAAATTGTGAAGCGCCAGTCTCTCAACAAAATTGCTGACAAAATGGGGTTGGATGTTATTCTTAATGAATACAACCAAACTCGCTTGAGTCGCTCCATGTTGGGAAATGCACTCGAAGCATTAGTAGGTGCGGTGTACCTCGAATGTGGATACAATGGAACGAAACGGTATGTGATCAATAAAATTTTGAGATCTTACCTTGACATTCACGAACTAGAAGAATACGACGATAATTACAAAAGTCAATTGTTGGAACATTGTCAAAAAAATGGGCAAGTGGTTACTTACAAAATGTTGGCGAAATACAAATTTGATAAACGTGATCGCTTCAAAGTAGCGGTGATGATCGATGGCAAAAAATTAGCTACAGCTGATGATTTTAATAAAAAGAGTGCTGAACAAACTGCTTCTGAAAAAGCGATGCTCACGCTAGGTTTGATAAAAACTGCCAAACCTGCAAATGCAAATGCATAACAATATGCTTTGAATTTAATTTCAAATAAAAAGAGCGCAATGGATTGAATTCGTTGCGCTCTTTTTATTTTTGTAAAAAAAGGAAAGGAGTCATGAACCAATCTCACACCTGACTCCTCAAAAAAATATGTGGACAACTCAACAAATACTTTCTTTTTCACCTGATGCTGGTATTGCTCAGCGAGGACAAGAATTGGCAACCATTCGAAAATGGCGGAATCTCCAGGGCAATGAAAATGCTGTTTGGGGAGAGTGTAAGAGTAGTGGTGCTTCTTATTATTTGGTAGCTATTGATGTAAAGGAATCTCTTTTTAAATGCAATTGTCCGAGTAAAAAACCTTGCAAACATGCTATCGGTTTGATGTTACTCGTAGCAAATAATTCTGATGCAGTTCAAGTTACCTCTGAATATCCGGAATGGGTCGATGAATGGCTAAATAAAAAAACTTCCAACAAAACGGAAGAAGTAAATTCAGAGGAGGAAGAGATTATTCAACATGAACGAGAAGTTGCCAAACAAAAAAATAGAAATAAGAGATTACTTCTAATGGAAACCGGTTTGGTGGAATTGGAAGTTTGGTTGACTGATACCATTCGTCAAGGATTGGCTTCGACAGAGCGTCAAGGTTATGATTTTTGGCATGATATCTCAGCTCGAATGGTTGATGCTAAGTTAGGTGGTTTAGGAAAAAAAATAGAAGCGATGCAACTACTTCAAGGTGGAAATATCAATTGGGTGGACAAGATGCTTTCTCAAATGACTGACTTATATTTGGTGGCCAAAGGTTTTAAAAATCTAGAAACGTTACCTCCGTTACTTCAACAAGAGTTGCTTTCTGTTGCAGGGGTTAATATCAAGAAGGATGAAGTTCTAGAGCAAGATGGCATTGCTGATGAATGGATAATTATGGGACAAATCGAAGGTGTAGAAGATAGATTAAATTTTCGAAGAGTTTGGTTGCAAGGACAAAAGACGAAAAAGCATGCCTTAATTTTAGATTATGTATTTGGAGAAGGAGGATTTCCAAATCATTTTCCAATGGGAAGTATATTAAAAGCTACTCTTTGTTTTTACCCTTCCTCTTTTCCTCTTCGAGCGATTATCAGGTTGCCTTTTGACATCATTAGTGAATCACAACCTTTAAGTGGATTTTCTGATTTTAAGAATTTTGCGGTAGCTTATTCGAAAGCTCTTTTTGCGAATCCTTGGTTACTCGATTTTCCTGCTTGTTTCGAAAATGTCACGCCTATCAAAAAGAAAAATCAATTATTTATTTTAGATAAAAATAACCATCAGTTGGAAGTTTTAAATCAAGGTCAAAATGGATGGAAATTATTAGCGATGAGTGGCGGATATCCAATTAAGATTTTTGGAGAATGGACGGGAGATATTTTTATTCTTTTGAGTGCAGAGAGTGAAGGGAGATTGGTAGCATTTTAAAATAGAAAATTATGGGACCTTGTTTAACTTGCTATATTCCAAAGGAAAATCATCTTTCATTGTCAGTAGATATTGATTTAATTCTTGATGAAATTACGGATGGAAATTTAACTCGAATTAGAAAAGGAAACCATTGGGAAGCATATTTTAATGAGGCACCATTTACAGTTAGTATCAAGAAAGCAGATTTAGACGAAATGCTAGATGATTTTATTATTGAAAAAATAGAACCAAAATTTCTGAATTTTAATCAACCGATTTTTAACATTGGCATTTGTTGTAATGTAAAGAATGAAAAAATCAACAATAATTTTGTCAACCAAATTCTAAATTATTTGGAAAAGAAATCTATTAAAGTAATAGGACTGATCGGAGGTAATGAGTTCAAATTAAATTAAGAATGCACGTTACATTCTTTTCAACTTCTTATTTGACTTTTCTTTTTCCTCTTCTTCCTCAGTTCCTCCTCCAAAAATTAATCCTGTACTTGAATAAGTATCTCCAAAAGTTCGAGATAAAATTACTACTTGACGCATCGCATCAATCAATTGATCTTTCCCTAATTCTTTGAGCGGATGAGTAAATACACTAATCACATAACCATTGTACAAACTATATTTTGAATCCAAAGCAGAATGGAAATTTGCTTCCAACATCTTTTCCAACTGCCCTTCTTTCAGTTTTGTTTTTTCTACAACTGGCGTAAAAATCCTCATTCGATTATTTTTTTCATCAGTCAAAACTAAAACTAGCGAACCTCCATAATTCATTTGCCAATTCCCCAATTCACCTTCCAATTCGTCAGCTTCTGATTTAAAAATGGCTTCCATCTTTTTATTATTCATTCCATCAGAGGAAGAGTTTTCGGATTGTTTTTTATCAACTTGAGCATGGATATTTCCCATCAAAAGAATGAAAATAAAAACAGGAATGATTCGGAGAAGAGATGTTATTTTTTCCATAAAACAAAAATGAGGTACATTAATAATATTATTAATGTACCTCATTTTTGAAGTGAAAACAATTAAACGTTTGTTTTTAAAAGTGGTAAGTTATCTTCAAGACACTTTTTCGCTCACCAAGACAAAGGCTGGCGGAATATTCAATGGAACGAAACTTACGTCAACATTTCCAAAAATAGTTTGATAAAATTTCTTAGTCAATAATGAATAATGAACCTGAATATAAAGTGCATTATCTTTCATGTGTTCTTTACTTGTTCGGATAATACTCAACGCTAATTCTTCTGGAAAAGAAACATAAGGCAAGGCAGAAATAACATAATCGGCTTTTCCTAAATTATTTTTCGCCAAATATTCTCCCAATTTCTCTGCGGAGTCTTCTACTATAATTAATCGATCATCCTTAATCTTTCGCATCTGAGCACAGAATAATTCATTGACTTCAAAGGAAAGCAATTTAGCATCCTTTTTCATATGTTTGAGAATATGTTCTGTAATCACTCCGTCACCTGCGCCTAGTTCTACGATTACATCTGCTTGATCAAAATCTACAGGTTTTATCATCCCTTTACAGAGGAATTTTGAACTTCTTGTGATTGTTCCAACAGATTTTATATTCTTTATACTCTCTCTAAAAAAATCAATTTTTTTCATCTATTAAACATGTTTTATAAAACGAAGATGAGATTTTTATTTAGAGTATACAAATTATCATTATTAAAACTCGACAAACGCAGTTTTCTACTCTCTAGTTGTTTAAAAATCTTCTTTTTACGACTTCCTTTGGTTAAAATTTATTTAGAATGAAATAGCTTATTGGTGAATATTCGCTATTAATATAGAGAAGATGTAAAATGAAAAAAGACTTGTCAGTAACAACCGACAAGTCTTTTTTTATTTTTTTAAACAAAAGTTAGCTTTCTTTAGATTCAGCTTCTTTTGCTTTTTGCATTTCAATTTTGTTCAGCAATAAAGCTGCTTTCATCAAAAAGTCATCTCTGTGGTTATGAAACTCTTGGAATACCATCAATAATCTTGCTGCATCAAATGAAGCTGATCGAGGTATAACTTGTCGAGCTGCAATTGGGTGCATCCAATATTCTTCGTTATTTGATCGAAGCATACTACTTGCAATATCAAATCCAATCACAACTGCTAATTTATTCAATGAGAATAAATAGTTAGTTTCTTTGATGATATCTTTTTGTAAATCAATGATATTAATTCGATCAAATCGTACACGAGATTTTTCACAAAGAAATAAATCTCTTCGACCATCAAAAGTAACAATATCTGTGATTCTATATTTTTGGAAGCATTTGCCAAAGAACGCTCTAATCCATCGTTGAGCAGGACGTAATTGACCAAATGCATCGTCTAATTGTCGATCATAAATTTGGTAAGTTTCGTCAAACTCTCGAATTCTTTTGGTTTTCATATTGACTACCTCTTTGACACGGTCAATAGTATTACCCAATTCGTTTGTTTTGGCAGTAACTGTAACAATGTCTACATCGACAGCAACAGTCATACTTTCTAAAAAGATTCTTTTTGTTTGTGGTTCAAATACCAACAATGCCACTTCGTGGATGGCATAAAAATTTGGAGGTCCTCCGTAGATATTCCCAAATTTCAATTCTAAAAATGCGATGTTCTGATTCACGGTTTTCTATTTAATAATAAGTGGTGCAAAAATAATACTTTCAAGTGGTTTTTTCTTTTTTCTTTTGGTTTTATTCAGTTTATAGGCGAAAATGTATGGAAATAATATGAGTAAGATTAGTATTCATTGATTTCAACCTGATTATTTAATATTTCTCAAGCATTTTAAATCATCTTTTACATAAATAAAAACTTTCCGCTATCATAAATTTTTTCATCATCAGCAAAAATTTCTCCTCCATTCTTCATATTCCCAATCATGTCCCAATGGATTGGAGAAACATTCTTTCCACCACATTGACTATAAGATTGTCCAATAGCCATATGGATAGTTCCTCCTATTTTTTCATCAAATAAAATATTCTTAGTGAATTTATTGATGTTATAATTTGTCCCAATGGCTGCTTCACCAAAGTTTCGGGTACCTTTCATTTTAAATATTTTATTTAAAAATGCTTGGCCTCGTTTAGCTTCCCATTTTTCAATTTTCCCATCTTTTACCCAAAGTGTAACACCTTCCACTTCATGTCCCATATAAACTGCTGGATAAGAAAAATTAACTACTCCATTAACTGAATTTTCCACAGGTGAAGTATATACTTCGCCTGATGGCATATTAGTTTGTCCATCTGAATTGATCCACGTTCTTCCTTTTGTGGAAAAACTAATATCAATTCCGTCTCCTTTATACTGTACTTTTTCTTTCTTGTTTAAAACATTGACAATCTTTTTTTGAAATTTTCGGACTTTCAACCACTCTGCTTTTGGATCATCTTTAAATAAATGACAAGCGCCAAAAACAAAAGTTTCATATTCTTCTAAAGACATGCCAGCATTTTGAGCAGCAGCCATGGTCGGATATTGGCATAAGTTGCGTCGAAGGTCACGAGTTCCTGTTCTCTTAAAATAAGTTTTGGAAACTCTTGCGTGAGCATCTTTCTTAATCTTGACTTTTTTGGAATCCACATTTTGATTTTCCATTAAATTGAATGGAGCGCGGATATAAAGGTAAGCATCAAATTTTTCTACAGCTCTTTTATAAAAAGGTGAAACTCGTTTGAGTTGTTCTCCTTTAGCTTCTTCAAAAAAAATTCGACTTTGCTCTCGGAATTCCATATTGACTTCCATGTGAGCACCTGCACGAGTGGCAGCTCTGTATACTTCTCGAACTAAAGGTTCGGCTAATGTTGTAGTTTGCACAAAGAGTTGATCTCCTCTTTTTAATTCTAAGCAATACTTAACTAACAAATTAGCATATTTGCTAAGGATAGTGTCCATAGAAAATGTATGTGTTATTAATGAGGAAAAAACGATTCACCTAATTAAAATAAATAAATGATCCGTTTACTGTTTTCCTTATCTTCTGGGGGTTTCAATTTTTTGTTAAATGTATAAAAAACAAAATGTAAAATGAACTTTAGTTAGACGAAATTTTTCTTACCAATGTTTCACTTGATGAGGATAACGAACTGCATAAAATTCTTTTACTTTTTTCTCCAACAGATCTCGAAAGTCATTCACGTTTTCTTTTGTCTTTGCAGAGATAAAAACGTTCACATGATCGAATTCATTTTTCAATCGAGATTTTAATTCTGAAACGATTTCTACTTTAGTTGCCTCGTCTACTAGATCATCAAAATATCTTTCGCGATACAAATCTATTTTATTAAAAACGAGGATGGTTGGTTTTTCCAAAGCACCTAATTCTTTTAGGGTATTATTTACTGTACGTAATTGATCTTCAAAGTATGGATGTGCAATATCCACTACATGAATCAAAATATCACTTTCTCGAACTTCGTCCAAGGTTGATTTAAAACTTTCGACCAAATGATGCGGTAACTTCCGAATAAATCCAACTGTGTCAGATAATAAAAATGGCATTCGATTCAAAACGACTTTCCGTACAGTTGTATCCAAAGTTGCAAATAATTTATCCTCGGCGAATACGTCAGATTTACTCAACACATTCATCAAAGTTGATTTTCCAACATTGGTATAACCAACTAGAGAGACACGCACTTGTCTGCTTCGTTGCTTTCGTTGAGTTGTATTTTGTTTATCAATTTTTTCCAATTGCTTTTTCAACAAAGAGATTTTGTCTCGGACGATTCGTCTATCTGTTTCAATTTCTTTCTCTCCAGGTCCACGCATTCCGATACCTCCACGCTGTCTTTCCAAGTGAGTCCAAAGTCCTCTAAGTCGAGGGAGCATGTATTGCATTTGAGCAAGTTCAACTTGCGTTTTCGCTTGAGCAGTTTGTGCTCGACTGGCAAAAATATCAAGGATCAAAGTACTTCGATCAACTAATTTCACTTTGAGCATTTCTTCCAAAATACTAGCTTGCTTTCCACTCAAATCATCATCAAAAATAACTAAGCCGATATCTTCATTGTCTTCAACATATTGCCGGATTTCTTCGATTTTTCCAGAACCGACAAAATATCGACGATCAGGAGTTTGCATTTTTTGAGTAAATCTTTTTTTAGTCACAGCACCTGCGGTGAGTGCTAGAAATTCTAATTCATCCAAATATTCTTTGACTTGATCCTCCGTTTGATCTTGAGTGATGACTCCGACGATGACTGCATACTCGGTTTCTTTTTTTAGACCTGTTTTTGGTTTTTCACCTAAGTTCCACTCATTGTTAGTTTGGGTGGTGTTACCTTTTCTTGGTAAGTTGCTTTTATTTCTCATCTATTATTTTTTATCTTTTTTACTTCTGTTTGCTTTTATTTTTTCAAAAATAAAACCTAGAATTAATGCTGTAGTGATGAATCCTAAAATTAGAAAACGTTGTGAATAAGATTGTTCATCAATTTTGGAAAATACTTTATTTGGAAATAGTTCATTTAGATTTTTTTCTATTTCTTTAAAAACTTTCCCATCATTTTTAACATATATTGGACTACATCCAGCAGCAGAATACATTCCTTCTGAATTTTTGCTAGTCATAATTATCCATTCTTTTTCTCCTGGAGTGAAGCTCCCTGCCATTGTATAATAATATTTTAGTTTTATACTCTCGCTTTTGCTCCCTTTCCATTTTTCTGAAATCTCAAAAATATATTCTTTATGTATTGATGAGTCGCTGATCATTTTCACTTTTCCTAAAAAAATTTCATCAGCTCTTTTTGCAGCTTTCTTTATTTCTTCCCCATAAGGTTTTTCACACCTAGATCCATAAAGTCCATTTAGAGAGAGAACTAAAATCAATATTAGAACACTTATTTTTTTCATAGCTATATTTTTTAAAACTAAAAAAACTACCTCACCCAATCTTCAGGGTTCAATCTAGCCTTATCCCGCCACACTTCAAAATGAACTTCCGAAACATTTGTTTTTCGATCCATCGCAACCGTTCCGATATTTTCCATCGTTCCGACTTGATCTCCTTTTTTGACAAATACTTCCCCTAAGTTAGAATAAACGGTGTAGTATTCGCCATGTTGAAGAATCAACATGTTTTGATAACCTGGAATGAATTGCTTACTCACTACTTTTCCTTCAAAAACAGCAAAGACTTTTGCATTGCGTTCCGTTCGAATATCTATTCCATTATTAGTGATTTGTACTCGAGGAAGAGTTGGATGTTGTTGCTTTCCAAAACGCCTAGTGACTACTCCATTTTTTACTGGTTGAGGTAATCGACCTCGATTATTTCTAAAGTCACCAGTTAATCTTTTTAGTGCGATGGAATTATCTTTTTGAGGTTTTTTATTGACATCTTTTTTGTTGACCTTCTTGTCTCGTTCATTTTTTCGACGAGCAATCATATCTTTTTTGATGGCCTTTTCGATAGCCTTGTTGAGACCTTCATGATCAGTTCGTTTTTTACGCAATTCACTTTTGAGGCGTTTTTCATCTTTTCGAAGTGTTCGGAGTAACTTAGATTTATCTCCTAATTCTGCGCTCAGAATATTAGCTTGTGTTTCGACTGAGACAATCAACTCTTCTTTTTCAATTTTAGTTTCTTGAAGTTGTGTTTTTTTTATGGTTAAAGTTTCTTTCGTTTCAAGGATGAGTTCTGCTTGTTTTTTTCGATACTCGTCATATTGTTTTAAATATTGCCAACGCTGAAAACCTTGATTGATACTTTCGGCTGAAAAAACAAATCCAAGATCACTACTATTTTTTTTTCTTCGATAGGCTTGTCTCAAAAGTTCGCCGTACTCTTTTTCTAACCGATCAATATCATCGGTTAGCGATTCTACTACATCAGAAGCTCGATTCATACTTAAGTCCGTAATCTCGATTTCTTTCCGAAGTGTTGAAACTAATAATTCTCGTTGTTGGATCTGTTTTCGAAGAGCAATGTAACGGTCGAGTGCTGCCGCTTTGGTTTTGGTGGTTTTATTTAAAAGTTTGGAAGTGAGTTGAATATCTTTAATTAATTTTCGACGACGATCTTCTAAATCTCTTCGGATTTGTGCGTTGGAAAAATTAATACAAAAGATACCTAACAATATAATTACAAAAGTTCGCTTACTCCAAAAACCACAGAGGTTCGAAGGATTATTAATCCACTTTTTTATATCTTTTTGGAATCTCAAACTTTATGTTCTTGGGTTCATTAATTTTTACGTCAGACATTTTTATGTCCATGTCGATATTGTTCGTATTTTTTCCAGACACATTAAGGTTACGAAAATACGAAAAAATCTGTTCATCTTCTAGTTCTTTATAATCATCAAAAGTCATTCGGAAGGCCTGATCATTTCGGATATCTGAAAATTGCATTTCGTTTAATTGATAGGTTGTTCCGTTCAGCCAATATTCTGCTCGTACATTATCTTTTTCTACGTAAAGATGGTGCTGATTGTTTTTGATTTCTGAGTCAGGTTTTAAATTAGATAGGTAAAGTACATTACCTAAAAGCATGGTTTGCATCGCTTCAAAACTTGAAGGCATGTTATATTTTTCTTCAAAAAAGTCTAAACCTTTGATGGTATATTCTTTGGCCTGACGGTTGATAAGGTAAACGGAATCAGTTGTGATTTGAGCTCGAACAGCTTCTACTCCTGCTTTCTTTGCTACAAACCAAATGACACTATCTTTTCGCATTCGGATGTATGAAGTAAATTTTATTTTCTCATTATCATCTTTGTAATTGATCTTCGCTTTGGCAGTTAGCCATTCTGCTTCGATTTTATTTTTGCCTAAAGATTTGAGCAAAAAGGTAGTTGATTTTTCTGAAATATCTTGCTCAGTTGGAATGACTTTTTTGCTTTTGCAACTTGTCACGAGCAATCCAAATAGGAAAAGATAAAAGGAAAATTTGAAAAGAATTTGCATTTATTTTTTTTATGAAAAACGTTTTTCGAGTGAGTTGTATTTCTTAAGGGAAAGATAATTTATGACAGATTTGTTTTATTCCTTTTTAGTTTTTTTATTTAATTCCGTCATTGTGTGAGACAAACCAATTGTTCCAAATTTTTTGACACCGTCGGCTGCTCTTTTAATAATTTCAGGTAACATATCTTGTTCGTCTGAATTCCAATTTCCTAAAACAAAATCAACTTGTCTTCCTTTTGAAAAATCATTTCCGATGCCGAAACGGATACGAGCATAGTTATTTCCACCAGTCATTTGATCGATGCTTTTTAAACCATTATGTCCTCCGTCAGATCCTTTTCCTCGCAATCGCAAAACCCCTAAGTCTAGGTTCATATCATCAACAATGACGAGTAAATTTTTCTTTTCAATTTTCTTTTTGGTTAGCCATGCTCGAACTGCTTTTCCACTTAAATTCATATACGTGGAAGGTTTAAGTAAAACGAAAGTTCTACTTTTATGTTTAAATTCTGCCAAGTCACCCAAAGAATCATTTTTGAACTTTACATCAAATTCTTTCGCTAAGGCATCGACTACATCAAAGCCAATATTGTGTCGAGTATTATCGTATTCTGCGCCCATATTCCCAAGGCCTACAATCAAATATTTCATCGGATCAGGTTCTTCTTTTTTTTGTGAAAAATCGAAAAGGTTTTTTAGCCAGTTCAACATAAGTATTAATTGTTAACTACTCGGAGAGTCGTTTTATGATTAAAGTTGCAAAAGTAAGTATTTGAACGTAAACATTTTTGAGTGGTTACTTTTACATCAACAAGATATTTCTAAACAAGTTCTATTTTAAACAAAAAAATGCAACTCATTTGAGTTGCATTTTTTTGTTAATTGGATTAGTTTTTATTTCCAAATAAATCTCGCCACTTTTTTTGTCGTTTCTTTTTACGTTCTGCTTTTTTCTGATCTCGTGCTCGTTTTTTTCGAATTTCTTCATTCCGTTTTTTGATGCGTTCTGAATTTTCACGTTTACGTTTTGCTTCTTCTCGTTGTCGATTTTGAGAACTTCCTTTTTGCTTCATCTCGTCGTTCTGCTTCTTTTTTCTATTTTTAAAAATATCTAAAATTCGATCAAGAGGTTCTTCATCATATTCGCCTTCTTGGAATTCTTCTTCAATGATTTCTACAATTTCAGGTTCTTCCTCAAGGTAGGGAGGACAATCCATTTCTAGGATTTTTCCAAAATCTAACTCATCGAATTTTGCATATTTCATTTTTTTGAAGGCTGGATCTTTATATGTTTTTTGCATAAATTTCCCGAAAATAGGTAAAGCAGTATTAGCCCCTTGTCCTAAACGAATACTTCTGAAACGTACTTTTGGAGATTCGCCACCGACCCAGGCACCGGCTACTAAGTTTGGTGTGAAACCGAGAAACCAACCATCTGCATGAGATTGAGTTGTTCCTGTTTTTCCAGCAATATCATTATCTAAATTATAAACTGCTCGGAGTCGCCGAGCTGTTCCACTATCCACAACGGATTGCATCATATTAGTCATGACCGTTGCATAATCCTGATCCAAAACTCTTTCGAATGGTTCTTTTTCTTCATTTTCATAATCAATAATTATATTTCCTTTGCTGTCTTCTATGCGCAATAAAAATTGTGGTTCAGGACGTAGACCTTTGTTGGCTAGAGTTCCATACACTTTTATCATGTCATATAAAGATACATCAACTGTTCCTAGTGCAATTGCAGGAGCTTTAGGAATATCACTTGTGATACCCATATCTTTGGCCAGTTGTCGAACGGTGTCGATACCTGTTCGCATAATCAAATCGACAGCAACTGAGTTGACAGAATTAGTAAGAGCACCTCGTAAAGAATATGCTCCACCATATTTTCCATCTGAATTTTCAGGTTTCCAATCTTCATAATCTGTGTAAACGACCAATCGATTATTGACATAATCACAAGGATGAATTCCACTTCGTAGAGCTGCGGAGTAAACAATTGGTTTGAAAGTAGAGCCAACTTGTCGCTTTGCTTGGATGACATGATCGTACTGAAAGTATTTAAAATTAGTTCCACCAATCCAAGCTTTGATATTTCCAGATTGAGGCTCCATTGCCATAAATCCTGCATTGAGCATGCAAAAATAATACTTGATAGAATCCAATGGAGTCATCTTCGCATCCTTTTCTCCTTCCCATGAGAAAATAGTCATGTTGACTTTTTTATCAAAATTTGCTTTGATTTCTTCATCAGTTTTCCCACTTTTCTTAAGTCGTTTGTAACGACGACTTTTTTTCATTTCGGCTTGTAAAGTTTTATCATCGCCCCAGGGTTTTTTTCCTTTCCAATGTTTATCAAAATCTTTTTGCAATTTGGCGAGGTGCGAAGTCATCGACTCTTCTGCATATTTTTGCATGCGTGAATCTATGGTAGTAAAAATTTTCAAACCATCCCTATACAAGTCATATTTGCTTCCGTCTTCTTTTTGATAAAAATCTAAATCCTTTTCAGCTACTCTTCGTACGTATTCTCGGAAGTGAGTAGCAAGTCCTTGGTTTTGATTTTCACTATGATAATCTACCTCAAGTGGAAGTGTTTTGAGAGAATCAAATTCAGTCGAAGAAATATATTTATATTTTTTCATTTGCGCTAAAACTGTATTTCTACGAGTCAACGCATTTTCAGGATTCCTAACTGGATCATAGTAAGTGTTCGCTTTGAGCGTTCCAATAATTGTGGCAGCTTGTTCAATTTTTATATCCGTAGGAGTATTGTTAAAAAACTGTTGGGAAGCAACTTGGACACCATAAATATTTCTTGAAAAAGGAACAGTATTCAAATAAAGCGCGAGTAACTCATCTTTGGAATATACATTTTCCAAGCGACGAGCCACCATCATTTCTCGAGTTTTATTAATTGGAATTTGAAGAAATCTATGCCGTTGTCTCTTAAAAAGATTCTTTGCTAACTGCTGGCTAATCGTACTTCCACCTCCACTAGATTGATCTTGTAAAAGTATTGTTTTAAAAAAAACTCGAACCCATGCTCGAATGTCAATTCCTCGATGTTCAAAAAAACGAGCATCTTCTGTTGCTACCAATGCATTTTTAAAATGATCAGAAATTTCATTTAAACCTACATTAACTCGATTTTCTTTAAAGTATTTTCCTAATAAAACTTTGTCAGAAGAATAGACTTCAGAAGCGGTTGCATTTTCAATATTTCTTAAATCTATAGTCGTAGGTAATTTGCCAAAAGCACCTACCCAAACAAGAAAAACTAATAAAAGTATAGCGGAAAGGCCTGCGGCAAAAAAGCCACCTGCTAATTTGAAAGCCCAACGTCCACGAGGATTTGCAGCGACCCAAGCCATAAATCGATCTCGTATAGCTTGCGTGTTTTTTACAAAATATTTTTGGAAAAGCAGCTGCCTTTTGGACGGTTGATTTGATTCTGACGATGTATTTGAAGTGTTGGTATCTTGATTTTCGTTATCCATTAAGGGTTTTCTTTTTATAATCTAAAATTACCAAAAGGTGAAACGAATTTGAATATTGATAAAGTATAAATAAATTTTATTCGTTGGACGTTAGACGTTGAACGAGCCAAGTTGGAATTTTACTTTTTTAGAAAATTTCAGTTTTGCTTTTGTTCTTCAAAAATAATAGGATTGGGTGAGTTTCGCTATATGTTTTGAGTATTTGCTAGGATTGGGTGATTATTCGCAAATTTAGATTTTTACTCCAAAACTTCCTCCAAGATCTGATAAGAATTCAAATCTGGAAAATTTTCAATGTGCAATCGATAGAAAATAATTAATTGTCGAAGGAGTTCTTTTCGAGTATCACGAGGCATTTTTATGAGATGAATTTCTTGCAAGTTGGTTGTTAAGATTTCGTGTACCAATTGACTTTGTTCTTCTTGCAAAAAATATCCATGCAATTCTTTTTCCGCTACAAACATTCCTTCTCGCAAATCAAAAAAAGAATGATTTTTGGAAAAATTATCTTCAGGCATAAATCCTAAATAACCTGACAATCGCAACATAAAATATAGATGCAAATTGGAAAACGATAATTGTGTCTCATCAAGGAATTGAAAAGTTTCATAAACAAATTCGAACATTGGAAGATTCTCCTCTGGTTCACGAACTGCTTTTCGAGTCAATTCCAACATGAATTGTCCAACTGAACTTTTAGCAATTTCAAAAGGTAAAGATTGATAAATATGAGCAGCTTTGATTTCCTTAATTCGAGTCATGTCTTTATCATCTCGATGATAGACGACTAAGTCTACGAGTGACATCACTTGCAAAAGACTCGCACTCACTCGCGCATTTTTTTTACGAACGCCGCTGATAATATAAGTTCGCAATCCTTTTTTCTCTGTAAAGATATCGGTGATGATACTCGTCTCAGAGTATTTGATGGAGCGAAAAATAATGCCTTTGGTTTTAATCAGCAAGATGATAATTTTTGCAAAATGAAAAAGAAATATTCTTTGCAAAAATAGGAAATCTAAAACTTATTATAGCTTTGTGAAAAAACTGTTCTGAATTTTATTTCATGAAAAAAAAATCACGCATAACTTACCGTCATTTTCAGATTGTTACTTTGGTTGCACTTTCTGTTTTTTTGATTATCGAAGCTTTTCGACAATGTGATTTTAATATTTTTTTTACGGCAGGAAAAGATATTTTGATTGGTGAAAACTTATATACTAAAATTTATCAAGGCTGGCTACATTATTATTATAGCCCATTTTTTGCTTTGTCACTTTCTCCTTTTACGTTTTTTTCGGAATATGTAATTACATTGTTATGGCTAGTGTTGAATGTATATTTTTTCTATCGAATTTGGGGGATATTAAGTGATTGGTTGGAGTTGAATTTGTTGCCGATTTCAACTCAACGATGGTTCTTTTGGGGAAGTGTGATTTTATGTGTGCAAGGAATTCGAGATAATTTGCATTATCATCAAATTACAATAATGATGATTTATTTGACTTTGCAAGGTTTAGATTTAGTTTTGAAAAAAAAGGAATGGCAAGGTGGTGCGTTGATCGCTCTAGGAATTAATATTAAAATTTTGCCGATTGTTTTTTTTCCATATTTGATTTATCGAGGATATTGGAAAGGAGCATTGAGTGTGGTTTTGTTTTGGATACTTTTATTGTTTTTGCCTGCAGTATTTATTGGATGGGAATATAATTCATTTTTGTTAAGTGAATGGTGGAATGGAATTAATCCAAGTCAAAAAGAAAATGTGTTGGATTTTTCAAGAGCTGGATTTGGGTCATTAGTGACAGCACTTTTCCATAGTCAATCTGGAGAAACACGTCCGATCTTTATAACTCAATTGTCGATAGAAGCTATCGTTTTTATCACAAATGGATTAAGACTTTTTTTGGCTGTTTTTACTTTGTATTTTCTGCGAACACTTCCTTTTCAAAAAGTGAAATCTAACTTGCATCGGCTTTGGGAAGTGGGTTATCTTTTTTTAGTAATTCCTTTTCTTTTTCCTCATCAACAAAATTATGCTTACTTTTTTGTCTATCCTGCGGTGGTTTATTTGATGTATTATTTTTATGTAAGAATAAAAAAACGAGGTTTTTTAATATTGTTAAGTTTGAAGGATAAAATTTTATTAGGAATACTTGGAGGGAGTTATTTGATGATGAGTCTAGAGTTGTTTTTGGGAGAATTTAGGACTTTTTATATTGATATTCGATTGATGACTTGGGCGGCGATTTTGATTTTGATTGTATATAGTTATGTAGCGGTCTGCTTTAGCAGACCTAAAAAAAGGGATTAAGAATTTTATAATTCTTAATCCCTTTTTTTAATTTTATTTTTAGGTCTGCTAAAGCAGACGACCACGTGGAAAGTGTTATTCGTATAATTTTTTGTCAGTTATTTTCTTCTCCAACAATTCTGATGTTGAACCTTTTTCTTGGGCTTTTTGCCAATACAATAATGCTTGCTCTTTATCATTCAATTGAAATAAAACATCTCCGTAATGTTCTAAAAGTGTAGGCATTGATTCACCGCCATTTTGCAAAGCTTTGTCCAACCATTCTTTTGCACCGTCGTAATTTTTCATTTTATATAAAATCCAACCATAAGTATCTTGTAGTCTAGGTTCATTCGGTTTGAGTTCGATAGAACGTTTTGACATTTTTTTAGCCTCATCTAAGTTCTCTCCTCTCAATGCCAGATGAAAACTGTAACTATCTAAAATAGTATAAGCATCTGGATTTAACTTCAATGCTTTTTCAAAACTTTTATCTGACTTTGCATATTTTTTAGAGTTGTGATAGACTTCTCCAAGTCGTCCGTGAATATCAGCTTGCATTCTTTCATTTTTTGCACTCATCATTAGTGCCTGCTGAAAACCATCAATTGCATCATTATAATTTCCTTTTTCAGAATTGGCAATTCCGTTGAGATAGTATGCTTTTGCTTTGTTGGGGAAAAGGTCAAGCGCATCGTTAGACGTTTTGAGGAGTGCATCAAAATCGTGCAATTCAAAATTCAAATACATCACTTGTTCCCAAACAGTAAAAACAGAATTATCTAATTTTAAAGTTTGCATATATTTTTCTAAAGCCTCTTTTGGTCGTTCCGAGTGATTGAGTAAATCACCATAAACGGAAAAACTTTTGGCATTGTTTGGATGAACTTCTGTTAAAATTTGAGCTAACTCAATGGCTGCATCTGCCAATTTTCTGTCACCTGTATTCGCCACTTTTTGAATATGAGGAATCATTTCTTTTATTTTCAAATCGATATCTACATCTTCTTGTTGGAAAATAGGTTTTAATGAACTCAGAAAATTTGTTTCATTGCCATCTCCTTTACTTGCTAAAGCGATGTTTGCTTGAGCATCAGAAGGATCTATTTGTAATATTTTTTGGAAAATTTCTTTAGCTCTTTTGCTTTCGCCAATTCTTTGAAAATGACTAGCTAACATGTGTTGGTATACGAGATTGGAAGGAAAAGTATTGGTCAATTTTTGTAATTCTCGAGTTGCTTTTTTCTGTTTTCCCAAACTTAAATATAGACTATGTTTCTTTCCGATCAATTCTTCTGTGAGTCCAAATTTAGATTCAATTTTATCATAGACTTTAATTGCGTCAGCACTATTTTTAGAACGCACTAAAAAATAAGCTTGTTTTTGATAAAAATATTCATTGTTAGGATATTGCTTCACTAAGTTGCCAAAAACTTTTGCCGCCTCTTCGTCTTTGTTCATTTTCTGATAATGGTCAGCAAGGAAAGATTGGTACCATTCATTTGACTGATCCAACTTGATAGCGATTTTGATGGCTTTCTCAGCTTTATCATCTTTGTCGAGCACATCGTACATTCTTGCCAATTCGTAAGCAGCGGCATGATTGTTTTTATCTCTTTTAAGTACTTCTTTGTAGAGGACGACTGCATTTTCGTAATTTCCTAAAATCTTTTCTCGGCTAGCTTCTATGAATATTTTTTCAGTATTCACTTCTTCTTCAGTATAAGTTTTTTGTGCTTGTACATCGAATGAAAAAAACATTCCGCCAAGTAGCAAAAATAGAATAGTGTATGTTTTAAAAACCAATTTCATATCTAAAAATTAATGGTGAATGCTTAATGGTTAACGGTGAATCCGACTTTGTAATATAGCAATCTGCACATAATTTAACGCTTAACCTTATCAAACGAGTATCTTAAAGTAATGTTTAGTGTTTAGTTAAGTTTTGTAAAACGGGAATGTTAATTATCCACCGTTAACAATTAACCATTATTTTTTGCCTGTGCTACCAAACCCTCCTGCACCTCTTTCTGAATCTGACAGTTCAACAGCTTCCTCCCAGGTGGCTTGTTCATAGCGAGCGATTACCATTTGAGCAACACGTTCAGAGGGTTCAATAGTTTGAGGTTCCTTGGATAAGTTAATCATTATGACCCCAATTTCACCTCGATAATCACTATCAATAGTTCCTGGAGAATTAACTAAACTTAATCCTTTTTTGATAGACAATCCACTTCGAGGGCGAATTTGAGCTTCGTAACCTTCAGGTAATTCAATGAAAAGCCCTGTCGGAATAATTGTTCTTTCGAGGGATTCCAATTGAATTGGAGTTTCGATATTTGCTCTTAAGTCCATTCCTGCGCTACCTGAAGTTTCATATTGAGGTAAGGCATTGACGGAACGGTTGATAACTTTTACTTTCATTTTTTAATAAAATTTTTCTGCAAAGATAGGAAAAAATGAATATCGAATATTGAACAAGGAATTGAGATTTAAGAAGTTTTGACGATGTTAGTTTTGAGTTGTTCTATGAGAAGTTTCGTCAAAGTTTCTTAAATCTCAATTCCTTGTTCAATATTCGATATTCCCATTTTTTTGTACCTTCACCGCCAATTTTCAAATAAAAAAATGATTGCATATATCAAAGGTGAGATCACCTATAAGAGTCCAACTTATATACTTATTGAAACTGGTGGAATCGGTTACCACGTGAACATTAGTTTGAATACTTATGCTCAGATTGAAAAATTAGAGAAAGTCCAAATTTTGACTCATCTGCAAGTCAAAGAAGATAGTCATACACTTTATGGTTTTGCGGAAGAAGGAGAACGGAGTATGTTTGTTTTATTGATTTCAGTTTCGGGCATCGGACCTAATACTGCTAGAGTCTTATTATCATCTATGAAAGTAGAAGAGGCAAGAATGGCAATAGTGAGTGAAAATGTTGCGGCATTTAATAAAGTAAAAGGTATTGGGCCAAAGACGGCGAAACGAATTATTTTAGATTTGAAAGACAAAGTGATAAAAGAATCGGGCGATACTCCAATGTCAATTTCTCCAGTCAACAATACAATAAGAGAAGAAGCGTTATCTGCATTGGTAGCTTTACAATTCCCAAAAATCAAGGTTCAAAAAGTGCTTAATAAAATTCTACAGCAACAACCTAATATTAGCAACGTAGAAGAGATGATTAAGCTAGCACTAAAAAACCTATCCTGACAGTCAAAAAATCAAGATTATAATACGAGTCAAAATCAAAAATGACGATTACCATTTTGTTTTTTGATTTCAATTTGACATTCTGCAAGTTTCTTTTTTCCTAAAAAACATATTAAAAAAAAGTAAACTTAGTCGCTTTCACAACGTAAATATTTTGTACGATAAATAGAAAAATTCAAAAAGGATTTAAAATCTACTTATTGTTAAAAAAACTTTAATAAAACAGCAACGCAATAAAGTTGCGTTATCAATAAGTTGTTTCAAAAAATCTAGTTTTCATGAAATAAGAAAGTAGATTTGAGAGCTTCTATTCGAAAATATATTCTGACAACCTAGCAAGGTAATTATTGTCTCTTCGTAATTGAATGGCGATTTTAAAATAATCGGAGCAATTACATTTTCAATTTTTTCCTTTCCTTCCATTTTAGCTGCACATGGGCAGCATTTTGGAATAGGCCAAAAATCTCCCATGAAGAAATTATGAAAAACGTAAACTTACTACTTAGTTTTTTATTTGTACTTGGATTCTTTTCTGCCTCACTTGCTAATTTTGGAGGAGGTTCTAATTTAGACGATCCATTTGCTCCAGAGATTATAATTAATAATGATACCATTCCGTTCAACGAGCGATATGATGACTTCATTAATAATCCAAATTCCAACCCTTTTGATCTTGCTGACCCAAGTGTTATCGAACAAACTGTTGAGTATGATCCAGCTACTGGAATGTATATTATTTCTGAAAAAATCGGAGATGATTATTTTCGAATGCCTTCTTACATGACTTTTAATGAGTACATGGATTGGCGAGCGAAAAAAGAAGAGCAAGAATATTTTAGGCAACTCTCAGGACTGAGTAGTAATACAAGTGTCAATGGAAAGGTAGATCCTTTGTCCAAGATGGATTTGGACAAAGATTTATTAAACCGACTATTTGGAGGAACAGAAGTAGATATCCAACCACAAGGAAATATTGATTTGACTTTTGGAGTAGATTTTCAAAATATCGAAAATCCAATTTTGACCAAAAGGCAACAGAAGCAAGGAGGGTTTGATTTTGATATGAATATACAATTGAATGTACAAGGATCAATTGGGGAAAAATTAAAATTATCAACAAATTATAATACGCAAGCGACTTTTGATTTTGATAATCAATTGAAATTAGAATATGATGCGGATGCATTTAGTGAGGATGAAATTATTAAAAAAATTGAAGCAGGTAATGTGAGTTTACCACTTCGTAGTAGTTTGATTCAAGGAGCACAAAGTTTATTTGGATTAAAAACCGAATTGCAATTTGGTCATTTGAGATTGACGGCCATTGCCTCTCAGCAAAAGTCGAAACGAGAAGCGATAGAAATTAAAGGCGGGGCGCAAGTCCAAGAATTTGAAGTGACAGGTGAGCAGTATGATGAAAATCGACATTTCTTTCTTTCCCATTATCACAGAGATCATTTTGAAGAGGCTTTGCAAAATATGCCAACTATTAATAGTTTGAGCCGAATTACTAAGATTGAAGTTTGGGTAACCAATGATCGAAATGAAACAGAAGGGATTCGAGATATCGTAGCTCTTGCCGATTTGGGAGAATATGATCGGATAACGAACGACAATATGTTTTATGGTCAACCAACTACTCCTCGAAATAGAGATGTATTTGGAGTAGATGAATTGCCTGAAAACAGCTCGAATGATATTTATGGAGATTTAACTCAGGACCCATTAGCACGTTTTGCAGACAAATCAGTTGGGATAATTACTGGACAATTTAATTTTCAACAAACCAGAGATTTTGAAAAAGTAAGAGCTCGATTATTGAACCCGAGTGAGTATACTTATAATGCAGAATTAGGATTTGTTTCTGTGAATGTAAATCTTAGAGCAGACCAAGTTTTGGCAGTTTCTTATGAATATAATTATGCTGGGAAAGATCAAGTGTACAAAGTCGGAGAATTGGCTGAAGATGTTCCGCCAACCGAAGATTCGATTACGCAGAATGTAATTTTCACAAAAATGTTGAAAAGTACAACACAGCGAACTGATCTTCCATCTTGGGATTTGATGATGAAAAATGTTTATTCGATTGGGGCATATCAAGTGAATCGAGATGATTTTAGATTAGATATTTATTATGATGATCCAGGAGCAGGGTTGAAGCGTTTTTTACCAGAAACTAATTTGGTAAATATTCCTTTACTTCGAATTTTTAATTTAGATAATTTGAATGTTCAAGGTGATCCAGTACCCGATGGAGTTTTTGATTTTGTCGAAAATGTAACTATCAATACTCGGAATGGTCGAATCATGTTTCCGGTTCTAGAACCATTTGGATCATCGTTAGTTGATCAAATTGATGGATCAGCAGATAAAGAAAAATTTTCTTTTCAAATGTTGTATGATTCGACAATCGTACGAGCGAGAGAGTTTCCAGAGTTTAATCGATTCACTATTAAAGGTTCTTACAAGTCTGCTATTTCCAATGAAATTTCTTTAGGCGCATTTAACTTGCCTCAAGGGTCAGTAAGGGTAACTTCGGGCGCACAAGTTTTGATCGAAGGACAAGATTATGAAATTGATTACAACATTGGTCGAATCAAAATTCTGAATGATGCCATATTAGCATCAGGAAGTCCGATTAAAGTTTCCTTTGAGGATAATACACTTTTTGGTTTTCAGACAAAAACATTGGTTGGTTTGCGAGCAGATTATGAAGTGAATGATAATCTTTCCGTAGGAGGTACTTTTTTAAATCTATTTGAAAGACCATTTACCCAAAAAGTAAATATTGGAGATGACCCGATCAATAATAAAATTTATGGTTTAGATTTTAATTATAGTGCTGAGTCAGCGTGGTTGACTAAGGCAGTAGATCGGATTCCATTAATTGATACCAAAGCTCCTTCCAAGATAAGTTTGGTAGCAGAGATGGCAGCGCTTCGACCTGGTCACTCCAAAGCAATTAATCAAGTAGAAGTGGATTCGGCAGGTAATTCGATTAAGGATAAAGGTGGATCAGTTTACATTGATGATTTTGAAGGAAGTACTAGTAGTTATGATTTGAGAACACCTTATACAGCATGGGTGCCAGCAAGTGTACCTCAGAATGATGCGCAGAATAATAACCCACTTTTCCCAGAGTCAGCATTAATTGATACCACACTTTCAGGAGTCAATCGAGCAGCACTAAGTTGGTATCGAATAGATCCAAGTGTAAGAGATGATAATGATGGTGCTGATAATTATGCAGCTGCAATTCCACAGGAAGAAGTTTTTAGAAATCGGCAATTGACGCCTTCTGATAACCCTACGATTTTTACATTTGATTTGGCTTATTGTCCAGATGAAAGAGGGCCGTATAATTTTGATAAACCGAATGGGACACAATATTCAGCAGGAGTGTCTAATGTTGGCGGCAAGTTGAAACTGAATAGCCCTGAAACTCGATGGGCTGGAATTATGCGATCATTAAATACGAATGATTTTCAAGCTGCAAATATTGAGTTTATTGAATTTTGGATGTTGAACCCTTTTATGGATAAGGCAGACGGTTCAGCTACTTCTGGAGCTGGAAATTTATATATTAATTTAGGAAATATTTCAGAGGATATATTAAGAGATTCTCGATTATTTTTTGAAAATGGATTACCTGGTGCGACTAATAATAGTAATCGCCCAACCACAAATACGAGTCTTGCCAGAGTTCCTCTAGGACCATTAGTAACGACTGCTTTTGATAATGATACTGATAATAGAGATCTACAAGATGTTGGTTATGATGGATTAGATAATGCTGGAGAGAAAGACCTTTTTAGTGATTATTTTAATTCAATCAATGCTATCGGAGTTAATTTAGATGATGTATCAAATGATGATTTCGTGACGCCAAGTGATGCTTCTCTTGAACCTAATACTTTTAGTGTGGCAGATCGATATGCAAAATTTAATAACTCACAAGGGAATGCTCGAACGATAGGAAGTGTAAGTGAAATCATCGGAACTAACCAGCCAGATTCAGAAGATCTTAATAATGATAATACCTTAAGTGAGACGGAAGCATATTTTCAATATAAAATTCCACTAGTACCTAATGGGGAGGATTTGGATGGGAATACTCCTTTTATCACCGACTCTATTTATGATGTTGCATCACAAAGAACTTGGTATCGATTTAAAATTCCAATCGATCAATTCACAAGCAAAGTAGGTAGTATTCAAGATTTCAGATCTATTCGATTTATCAGAATGTATATGCAAGGGTTTGATGAAAAAACCATTTTACGTTTTGCAAGATTAGAGTTGGTTAGAAATCAATGGAGACGATACCGAAGAGATATTGTAGATGGGAATATTATTACATCAGGAATTCCTTCCGAAGCACTATTTGATGTTAACGCAGTCAATGTAGAAGAAAATAGTAGTCGTCAACCGTTCAATTACGTATTGCCATTAGGTATTGAAAGAGAGCAGTCACTAGGAGCATTTCCAAATGCATTACAGAATGAACAATCCCTTTCGATGAATGTTTGCGGATTGAGTGATGGAGAATCCAAGGCGGTTTTTAAAAATATAAAATTAGATTTAAGGGTTTATGAACGACTGAGGATGTATGTCCATGCAGAGGCACCTGATGCTGTGGAGAATGGAGACATGAGTATTTTTATGCGAATGGGAAGTGACTTTGAAAAAAATTACTATGAATATGAAATCCCCTTAACCTTTTCGGATTCGGCGGCACTACCTGATTTCAGTACAGATAATGAATATAAACTTGAAGTATGGAGACAAGAAAATGATTTTGATTTTCCATTAGAATTATTGAAAGATGTCAAAGTAAAACGGAACGAGGCAGGAACTGCTCCTGAAATTATAGGGAAGGCATTTGCAATTCAAGACCCTGATAAAATACAAAATACAGTCAGAGTAAAAGGAAATCCAAACCTTGGAAACATAAAAGGGATAATGGTTGGAATTCGAAATCCAAAAGCTGAGGTTGAAAATAACACAAGAGATATTTGCGGAGAGGTTTGGATAAATGAGTTGCGAGTAAGTGGATTTGATGAACGAGGTGGTGTAGCAGGTTTAGCAAGGTTGGATGTTCAGTTAGCTGACTTTGGAAATGTTGCTGCATCAGGAGCTTTTAGTTCAATTGGTTGGGGAGCCTTGGATCAAAAATTAGCAGATCGACAACGGGAAAGAGTACAAGAATATGCAGTTGATGTGGACTTTGAGTTAGGTAAATTTTTTCCAGATAAATGGGGAATCAAAATTCCTGCATTTGCTCAATTTTCCAATATTGATCGGATTCCAGAATTTGATCCATATGACTTAGATATTACCCTTAAGGAAAAATTGGATAATCAAGCTTCTCAAGCGGATAGAGATTCTATTCGAAGTCAAGCCATTGATAAAACAACCATTAAAGGTTTTAACTTTACGAATGTCAGAAAAGAACGAACGAATAAAGACAAAACTCCAATGCCTTGGGATATTTCAAATTTTACTTTTACCTATGCCCAAACTCAAACTACGCATAGTGATCCAATTATTGAGTCAGATGTCATTGATCAAAAACGAGGACAAATTGATTATACTTATTCTCGAAAAGCAACCTATATCACTCCGTTTAAAAAGCTGACTAAAAAACCGAAACTGAAGAAGCATCTTGGATTAATTACTGGATTCAATTTTAATCCAATTCCAAATACTTTTTCATTTAACACTATTGCTAATCGTCAAAAAGCGGAAACGAAATATCGGTTTGCTAGTGAAAATCCATATTTCAATACTTATGTCAATAAGCAATTTGTCTGGATGCGAAATTACGATATGAGATGGGATTTGACTAAAGGCCTCAAAGTGGATTATTCCGCCTCTAGCCAATCTGTAATTGATGAGCTAGCCGAGTTCGATGATGATACCCAACTAAGAAGAAGTGAAGCAGAGTTGAATGCATTTATTAAGGAAAATGTTAGAAACTTAGGTCGAGATAAGAAATTCCAACAATCAGTTAATGTAACCTATAAAGTGCCATTCAAGTCTATCCCAGTTTTAGATTGGATGAGTGCAGATGTAAAATATCGAGGTAGTTTTAATTGGGATGCAGGAGCATTGAATAATTTTAACCTAAAAGATTCTGTACACCTTGGGAATATTATTCAAAATGGACAATCCCGTTCGATCAAGGGTGTTTTAAATTTTGACAAACTCTATGACAAGTCTAAGTTTTTGAAAAAAATAAATAAGAAAAAATCTACCTCAAGAAGAAATTCTAGGAGTTCTAGAAATAACAAAAAGAAAGCTTCTACCAAAGATGATCCAAAAGATAAAAAGAAGAAGAAAGATAAAAAGGATAAGGAACCAAGTAAAATGACTAAAGCATTAATCCGACCATTGATGTTGATTAGAAAAGCTCGATTTGATTATACGGAAGATTTTTCTACGGTTATTCCTGGATATACCCCTTCTGTAGATTTCTTTGGACAATCCACTAATTTCTCTCGACCAGGTTGGGATTTTGTCGCAGGTTTTCAACCTAGTGATGCTTGGTTTGATAAAGCTGTCGCTGATCCTAATGATAGATGGATTACAAAAAGTTTCTACTTAAATCAAGAAGCTATCAGAACCTACACTAGAAATTATGATGCACGTTTGACCTTGGAACCTTTTACTGATTTTAAGGTTGATGTGGAAGCCAACTATTCATTTACTGAAAATGAATCTTTAATATTCAAAAATTTAGATACACTTTATGCTACAGCTGACCCTTTGGATCTAGATAATCACATCAATTATGGGGTAGCTAATCAGCGACAAATAGGTTCATATACCGTTTCTTATTTTGCGATGCAAACACTTTTTCAAGATGGATTTAATAATATGGTTGCGTTGTTTGACCGTTACGAGGATAATCGATCTGTTATTTCTCAACAATTAGGAACAGGAGTTCACACCGAAGATGGTTCTGAATATACCAACGGTTTTGGAGAAGCACAAAGAGAAGTTCTTGTTCCAGCATTCCTTTCTGCTTATACAAATCGAGATCCAATAGAATTTTTAAACAGTAGAGAAGGAGATATTTTTAAAACGATTCCTCGACCAAACTGGCGATTAACTTATAATGGTTTGTCAAAATTACCTTGGTTCAAAAATATTTTTAAAAGTGTAAGTATCACTCATGGATACAAATCTTCGTTGACGGTTAACTCATTTGAAACCAATCAACAGTATGTAGATGAAGATCCTTTCGGGAGTCAAAACATAAATAATTTCGGGAATTATTATACTCGGTTTGATATTCCAGCATTGACGATCACCGAGCAATTTTCACCACTTATCGGAATCGATATCAAGACAACAAATGATATGACCTTCCGAGCTGATTTCAAAAAATCGAGAAACTTGGATGCTGATTTTCAAACAAATGTATTGACTGAAAATAGAACGACAGAATATGTAGCAGGATTTGGATATCGATTAAAAGATGTTATCATTCCATTCTTAACAGGAAAGAAGAAGAAAAAGAAAGGATCTAAAAAGAAAAAATCTAATAAACCAGCTACACCAGGAGGACGAGGAGCAAATTCCAATGTTCCAAAAGGAAATGATTTGAATATTAAATTTGATTTCTCTTTTAGAGATAACATCACAATCAACCATTATTTGGATCAAGATTTGGCTGAACCGACAAGAGGAACTAGAGACATTTCGATTAATCCATCGATTGATTATCAAGTGAATAAAAGATTGAATCTTCGATTGTTTTTTGATTATAGAAAAACAGTTCCAAAAACTTCAGCAGCTTACCCAATTACGAATACTGCTGGTGGAATTACTGTAAGATTCTCATTAAATTAACATGTGGAGGTCTGCTTCAGCTGACCTGAAAAATACCAAAAGCGACTAGAATAATTTCTAGTCGCTTTTTTATTAAAAAAAAATATGAGTTTAGAAAAATTCAATATCAAAACCCTTCGCACTTTTGTCCCTGCAAAAGATTATGAACTCAGTCGAAAATTTTATAAAAAAATAGGATTTGAAGAAACGTTTTACTCTGAAGATTTAGCTGTTTTCAATGTAGGCAACTTTAGTTTTTATCTCCAAAATTTCTATCAAAAAAAATGGGCAGAAAATTTTATGATGTTCATGGAAGTCGAAAATGTAGATGAGTTTTGGAAATATTTATTGTCATTGAGTTTAGAAAGTGATTTTCCAACAATAAAATTACGTAGACCCAAAACAGAAGATTGGGGAAGAGAATTTCATTTGATTGATCCAACTGGAGTGCTTTGGCATTTTGCCACATTTTAATTATTCTCAAAAAGAAAAAACATAACCTTTCCCTTTCTTTTGTGTTATTCAAAACATTAACACATATATACTTATACACATTAACACATTTTAATTACTTTTGCGCCCATGTCCAACTTGCAGCGTCTATTAGACTTGTACCGAGATAGTGCGCGGACACAACAAATTGTGGATGCGCTGCAAACTCCGACTCCGACACGCTTACAAATCGTAGGTATGGCTGGAGCACAGGATTCTTTTGTCCTATCCGGAACCTACCTCGCCAATCCTCAACATCATATTTACATTGCGGCCGATAAAGAAGAAGCGGCTTATTTGCAAAATAATGTTGCCGCATTGTTACAGAAAAAGAATATCCATTTTTTTCCCGATTCCTTCAAACGTCCGATGGATTTTGAACACCTGAACTCAGCCAACGTTTTGCAACGAACGGAAACAATCAATAAAATTTCCAATATAAAATCCATTGGAGAAATTATAGTCACTTACCCTGAAGCACTTTTTGAAAAAGCCGTATCACCAAAGGTCTTGAATGAAAAGCAAATTTCGATTGTCAAAGATGAGAAATTAGATGTCGATTTTTTGGTGGAGTTATTTGTCGAATATGGTTTTGAGCGAGTAGATTTTGTTTATGAACCAGGGCAGTTTTCTATTCGTGGAGGTATCGTTGATATTTTTTCCTACGGAAACGAATATCCATACCGTGTAGAATTGTTCGATGATGAAATTGAAAGTATTCGAACTTTTGATCCGCTGACTCAGTTGAGTGTTAAGAAAATTGCACGTGTTTCGATTATTCCAAATATCAACACAAAGTTTTCCCAAAAACAAAAAACATCTTTATTTAATGTCTTGCCAGATAACACCGTGATTTGGATAAAAGACTTAGATATGTTGATCGGCAGATTGGAAATGTGTTTGGAAGAAGCGGAAAAATTTGGCAAAACAGTTTCTTCTTTAGATGAAGGAGATTTGGCTGAAATTTTTCGAGACAGAGCTTTTATCAAACCCGAAGAGGTGATTCAAGATGTAGAAAAATTTGCGTTATTTTTCCTCAATAAAAATTTACATTTCGAACCGAATGAAAAAATAATTTTTAACAGTAAGCCACAGCCTAACTTCAATAAAAACTTCAAATTGCTAATCGAAAATCTCCATGAGAATCAAGAAGCAAAATTGGAGAATTATATTTTTACAGAAAATCCAAAACAGATTGATCGATTCTACGCCATCTTTGAGGATCTCAAAGCAGACGTTCAATTTCATCCTGTGACGAAAGCTTTGAGTGCAGGGTTTTTAGATTTGGATTTAAAAATTGCTTGTTACACCGATCATCAAATTTTCCATCGTTTTCATAAATATCGTTTGCGTCGAGGTTTTACGAAAGACAAAGCGATCAATTTACGTATGTTGCGAGAGTTGGTACCTGGAGATTTTGTCACTCATATTGATCATGGAGTTGGACGATATTCAGGTTTGGAAAAATTAAATATCAATGGACAGACGCAAGAATCTGTTCGGCTATTTTATAAAAATAACGATGTACTTTATGTGAGTATCAACTCACTCCATAAGATTACAAAGTTCGTTGGCAAGGAAGGCAAACCGCCAAAGTTGAGTAAGATCGGTTCCGACACTTGGAAGCGATTAAAAAACACCACCAAGCGGAAAGTTAAAGACATTGCTAAGGAATTGATTAAACTTTATGCGCAACGAAAAGCTGCGAAAGGCATCGAACATCCAGAAGATGATTATTTGCAAATAGAGTTGGAGTCGAACTTTATGTTTGAAGATACACCAGACCAAGCGAAAGCAGTTCAAGCGGTAAAAGAAGATATGCAAAAGGCTTATCCGATGGATCGATTGATTTGTGGAGATGTTGGTTTTGGAAAAACGGAGGTCGCAGTTCGTGCTGCTTTCAAATGTGTTTTGGGAGGACGACAGGTGGCGATTTTAGTGCCGACGACAATTTTAGCGTTACAACATTTTAAAACTTTTGGGGGGAGATTGAAAGAGTTTGGGGTAACAGTAGATTATGTAAATCGTTTCCGAACAACAAAAGAAAAGAAAGCAATTTTTGAAAACCTCAAACAAGGTAAAATTGATATTGTCATTGGAACGCATGGAATTTTGAGTAAAGATATTGGCTTCAAAGATTTAGGATTATTGGTTATTGATGAGGAACAAAAATTTGGTGTAGCCGCAAAGGAAAAATTACGAAATTTAAAGGTCAATGTCGATACGCTTACTTTGACTGCAACTCCAATTCCTCGAACGATGCAATTCTCATTGATGGCGGCTCGTGACTTGAGTGTGATCAGAACTGCGCCATTGAATCGTCAACCGATTCACACAGAGATTCGAGTTTTTAATTTGGAACTGATTCGAGATGCGATTGAATATGAAATCAATAGAGGAGGGCAAGTATTTTTTGTACATAATCGAGTGAAATCGTTGCCAGAAATCACGGTCATGTTGCGTAAAGTTTTGCCAGACATTGACATTGCTTCAGCACATGGACAGATGGAATCGAAGCAACTCGAAAAGACATTATTAGATTTCATCGATCGACAATATGATGTTTTAGTTTCCACTAATATTATCGAAACAGGACTTGATATTCCCAATGCGAATACCATCATCATCAATAATGCCAATCAATTTGGAATGAGTGATCTGCATCAATTGCGGGGGCGAGTTGGGCGAAGTAACAAGCGAGCATTTTGCTATTTGTTTAGCCCTCCAATGTCAACATTGACAACTGATGCAAGGAAACGATTGCGAACCATCGAAGAATTTTCAGATCTTGGAAGTGGATTTAATATAGCGATGAAAGATTTGGATATTCGAGGTGCAGGAAATTTATTAGGAGGAGAACAAAGTGGTTTTATAACTGATATTGGTTACGAAACTTATCAGAAAATTTTGGAAGAAGCAATTCAAGAATTAAAAGAAACAGATTTTAAAGCATTGTTTAAAGAAGATTTAGACAAAGAAAAAATATATGTTCGAGATGTACAAATTGACACAGATATTGAAATGTTGATTCCAGATAATTATGTCAAAAATACCCAAGAGCGTTTGAGTCTTTACACCCAAATGGACTCATTGAAAGATGAATTAGAATTACAAAAATTCGGTAAACAATTAAAAGATCGTTTTGGAAAAATACCTCGCCAAGTGCGAGAGTTGTCAGATGGGTTGCGTTTGCGTTGGGCTTGTAAAAAATTAGGTTTTGAAAGAGTAATCTTAAAAAATAGAAAATTGCGTTGCTATTTTATTGAAGATCCACAATCACGATTTTATGAATCTGATTTGTTTAGTCAATTAATGAATTTCTTATCGAAGAATGGAGTGAAGTATGGCTTACATATGAAAAAATCACAACGGCATATGATTGTGGTAAGGGATGGAGTGAAGACATTGAAGCAAGCGCGGATGGTTTTGGATAAAATGGGGGAAGGAGTGAAAATAGGAGTGTGAGATAGAAAACTGTATTGAATTAAATGACTTAATAGTTGGAAATAACTTTCAACTGAAAATCTTTTTTCCGAGACCAAAATTTATCATTATAATAAAGAATTTTGATTCTTTTAGAAGGTAGTTTGTATAAAATAATCCAAAGCGAATGTGAATTTTTAAGGAGTAAAAAGGTAGTTTTCTAAAAAAAGTAGTTTCTATAAGAACTATTTTGTATCTTACGCCGTTATAATTACAATAAGTCACAATATTATTTTGAAAAATCCCTCACCAATTAACAATCTATACCATTTTTATTAGCTTTTAATACCAAAATCATTTATGATTTTACCTATTCAGCAACGCATTATTTTGTTGCTTGAAATATATTTTTTCACTCAAAAAAAAATTAATCATGGCTAGAAAGAAACATTTTACTAAAACACCAGGGCTATATTTTTTTAATATCAAAATGGGACATAATAATACCATTACAATTTCTCGAAAAACAAAAGAAGCAGCTGAATATGCATTTTCGAACTATCTAAGTCAAAAGAAAGATGCTGAATGGCTAGGAAAATGGGATGGGAAAAAATTTGTTGAAACAGAATGGAAAATTGCTTCTTAAATAGTAAAATATAAATTCTTATTTTAGAATATATAAATAATGTCAAGCAAAAAAGGGTGGAAATTTATTTTTCACCCCTTTTTTTTGTCAAATATTCGAGGAATTAATTACTCCTCTTTTGCAAGGGAATTTTTTCATAAAATATTCATTTACCTGTTGCGACTAAATTAGAGATGTTTATTCAAAATTACTTTCAGTAGAAACTACTTCGTTTGAAATCAAATTCTATCTTTACTAAAAAAAGGATAGCATGAAATATACTGACATTCTAGTTCAAATTCGCCAAATCGTTCGTTCCATCAATCTTGAAAGTAAACGTATTGAAAAAGAATATGGAATCAGTATTCCACAACTCCTCTGTTTAAATTTTTTAAGTGGAAAAGAAACCTTCCAAGCTAGTCACAAAGAGATTAAAGATTTTTTAAAATTAAATGCCAGCACAGTTACTGGAATCATCTCACGCCTTGAATCTAAAGGGCTTGTGGCTCGATTACCAAAAAGAAATGACAAAAGAGTTGGGCTAATAGCTATTACTGCAAATGGTGTAAAAATGCTCGATGACACTCCTGAACCACTTCACCAGCAACTTTCTTCTAAGTTAAAACAACTATCTCCAGAAGCACTAATTAAGTTGCAAAACTCCTTTGAAACAATTATTGATTTTCTAAACATTGAAAATATCGAAGCTGCACCAATTATCACCGCAGAATCTAATTTGCCTAAGAAAGAATCATAAATAACTCAACTGAAGATAATTGCTTTCTTTAGAAAGTAATACTGCTTAATATATGTTTTAATTGCTTGAAATTGAAGTAATTTACTTGTTATTGTATCAAAATAATCTTTTTTTAAAAAAATAGTTTCGGTAGAAACTATTTTGAGCATTGCAACGTTATACTTTCTGTAAGTCGCAAGCTATATGTTTAAAATTACCTCACCAAGTATCGACTTATTACATTTCTATTAGCTTTTTTAGCATTAGAACCTTTATTAATTTTCCTCTTGAGCAATGAATCATATTGCTTAAAACTCATTTTATCACCTCTAAAACATCACAATTATGAAAGATAAGTTGTATTCCAAAGCAGTCCAATGGGCAGAAAAAAAAGGATTTAAAAAAATTAGAGCTAAAATTGATGACTACGAAAATCCTCAATCTTTTTACAAACCCTCAACTGACAAAACTGTCATTCCTGATGCAACAGGTGTGAAAATGGGAACTAAATCATATTTTGAAATTGCCTTAAAAACAGATAACAAAAAAGCAATGGTTTCTAAATGGAAGTTATTTGGAACATTAGCCGCTCGAAAAGGAGGCAAATTATACTTACTCGCAGCAAGAGGGCATAAAAGTTTTGCTGAACGAATAGTACAAAAACATAACTTAACTAATGCTCAAGTAGTGAGTATTTAAGTAATCGTCAAATTTTCCCCTCGAACATATATTTTTTCACAAAAAAAAATTAAATCATGGCTAGAAGAAAGAAGCATTTTACCAAAGCAATTGGGAAGTATTTTTTTAATATCAAAATGGGATATAATAATACCATTATGATTTCTCGAAAAACTAAAGAAGCAGCAAAGTATGCATTTAGTAAATATTTAAATCAGAAAAAAGAAGCTGAATGGTTGGGTAAATGGGATGGGAAAAAATTCATCGAAACGGAATTTAAGTTGTCGTCTTAAATCTATTTAAATTCCAAAGTGAGTTTTTTCTTAAACTTATTATCTAAATCAAAACTTTAAAAGTATGAATTTGAATTGTCATAAAATCAAAATTCTTGACCAAGATGAAAAGAATTGGCGAGTAAAATTTTTAGAGTCTAACGTCGTAATGATGATTGCTAATTCGATTGTTCAATCGAAAATTAAAGACGGATTTTATAAAGTTGTCTAAAACAAAAAAGTTTTAACAATACTTTTACGGAAACTATAACTACATTTTTTAATTAAAAGAATATTAAATTAAATATGAATAATAATTTTGAAAAACAGGAAGGAATTAATGAATTGATGCCTAATGAATCATGTATCCCTTGCGGGACATCCAACTCAGAAGCGTTGAGGAAGGAACATAATCGTTGGAAAACTGAAATCAAAAAAAGGCAAGATGAACAAAATACCGTAACTAGCTATTGGAAAAATGCAAGTTCCTGTGTCGCACTTTAAACTGCGAATCAAAAAAGGGTGAAAATTTATTTTCATCCCTTTTTTTGCTTTACCTTTTAATTGAACTTACTTAAGATTTATTTTAAAAACACCTTCCATCCGACACCACCATTCCTTATTTTTTCGTTAGTTTTGCATATTCATTTTTCAAAAGAAGAAAAAAGCAAGATTAATACTTCAACCACATATCGAACCATTGCATCAATATTCATAGCCATTTTGCTATTGAATGCGTCTGTGTATAAAGAAATACATACTTTCTTTTTACATGATCATCACCATGAGCAAGAAGTGGAACATAATGATATATGCAATCATTCAACTCATATGCATGAGATTGAACATGTGGTGTTGGATTGTTCTATTTGTGATTTTCATTTTTCTCCTTCGGAAAAAATAGTTACAGTCCTACCAAACTTACTTGTACTTCCAACGACAGAAATGAAATATTTTTATCATAAAAATATTTCATTTCGAACAGGAGATCCTCTCCCTATGCTTCGGGCACCACCAAGTCTGATTTAATTTTTTACAATCAAAATTTTAATTATGGTATAACGAAAATATCATCTTTCCAATGAAGCGAAAGATGACTGTTCGTTTATATTAATCACCTAATATTTCAATTTAAAAAAATTAAATCATGAAAAATTTCAAGTTTATTTTTCTTACTAGTATCCTATTTGCTGTTTTATCTTTAAACTCTTGTAAAGATGATGATGTCATCGATGATGATGTTGAAGAGTTAATCACAACATTAACTTATACCCTTACTCCAACTTCAGGAGATGTAGTTACCCTTTCATTTTCTGATATAGATGGTGATGGAGGAAATGATCCTATTATTATTGGAGGAACACTTCAGGCTAACATGACTTATACTGGATCACTAGATTTACAAAATGAATCTGAAACTCCTGCTGAAAGTATCACGGAGGAGATCGCGGAAGAAGATTTGGAACATCAGTTCTTTTTTGCAACTGGTGGAGGACTTGATTTGACGGTAGCATATGGTGATCAAGATTCAGAAGGGAATCCTCTAGGTTTGGCAACAAGCTTAGTTACTAGTGCAGTTTCTACTGGGACTTTGAATGTAATTCTTCGTCATGAACCTGCCAAAGGAGCAAGTGGTGTTTCTTCAGGAGACATTACCAATGCAGGTGGAGAAACTGATATTGAAGTAACTTTTGATATTACCATCCAATAGTTTTTAATTAGAATGCGGAGACAGAGAGGTGTAGCATATTAAAAATATCTACGCCTCTTCGTCTCTGTATTTAATTAAAAATTTTATTCAAAACTCGATGATGAAAATAAAATTCTTACTCTTATTAGTTTTGTTTTTTCCAAAATTCATTTTTGCACAAAATTGTAACATTACACTTACGGGAGTGATTTTGGATAAAGGAACTAATATTCCATTGGAGTATTCTACCATTTTTTTGGAAAATATAGGAGAAGGAACAATCACAGATGAGCGAGGTTTTTTTGAAATAAAAAATATATGCCCTGCAGAATATCACATAAAAGTAAGCCATATCGGTTGCCATGGCGAGGAACAATTTATCAAAATAGAAAAAGATACTTCGCTGAAAATTTATTTGAGTCATCATGTAGAATTGTTGGATGAAGTAGTTATCCACGGAAGTCATGAAGATAATTCTACCGAATCAAGTCAAACCATTAGTCGTGCTAAAATTACTAGTGAGGGGAATAAGAATCTTTCAGATATTTTAGAAAATATCACAGGAGTGAGTGTTTTGAAAAATGGATCAGGTATTTCGAAACCTGTCGTGCATGGACTTTTTGGTAATCGTGTAGCTATCCTGAATAATGGAATAGCACAGTCAGGTCAGCAATGGGGAAATGACCACGCACCTGAAATTGATCCATTTGTGGCAGACCATCTGTCAGTAGTAAAAGGAGCAAGTGCTTTGGCTTACGGAGGTAATTCTTTGGGGAGTGTTGTACTTGTCGAGACAGATCATATTCAAAAGGATCCGCATTTGCATGGTGAAGTAAATTATACATTACAAACGAATGGTTGGGGACATACTCTAAATTCTTCTATTGAAAAAAATGGAAAATGGGCTGCTTGGCGATTGACGGGTACTCTCAAGCGGCAAGGCGATAATCGTACGCCAAATTATTTTTTGACGAATACTGGTAAGCAAGAAAATAACATTGCGCTACAAGTGGAAAAAGATTTTCATTCTAAGTGGAAAACTGATTTTTATTATAGTCTATTTAATACAAAAATCGGAATCTTGCGAGGTTCACATATTGGTAATTTGACAGATTTACAAGAGGCGATTGGGAGGAGTGAGCCTTTTGCTGTAGAAGATAATTTTTCTTATAACATTGCATCTCCAAGACAAGAAGTAACCCATCATTTGGTTAAAGTAGAAACTAAATATTTGATGGATGATGAGAAAATTATCAAATTTAAATATGGTGGACAACTGAATAATCGCCAAGAATTTGACATCAGGAGAGGAGGTAGAAGTGATCGACCATCTTTAGACTTGTCTCTTTTTTCTCATCATGTTGAAGCAGCTTATAATGGGTTAGTTGGTGAAAAAATATTTCTAAAAGCGGGAGTTCAATATGATATGACTGATAATGGAAATATTCCAGGAACAGGAGTTTCACCATTGATTCCAAATTATCGAAGTTACCAAACCTCTACTTACTGGATTGTCCAAAATGACCAAGCGGAAGAGTGGCTATTTGAATTCGGAGGACGATTTAGCCTCAAGCAATTGACTGTAAAAAGATTAACTCAAACCATACCAAGAGAAGTCGAAGTATTAGATCATCTTTTTCAAAATTATGCTTTGTCTACAGGTTTGCGATGGAGGAAAAATGATTTTTTTAAGACTAACTTCAACATCGGATATTTGTTGCGAGCTCCTGAAGTTAATGAATTATATAGTTTTGGATTACATCAAGGAGTGAGTGGAATTGAAGAAGGGAATGAAAATATGGATGTAGAAAAATCACTCAAAGCCTTACTTTCATTAGATTTTAGAATTCAAAATAAATTCTTTGTGCAAGCTTTGGGGTATTTTCAAAATATCCAAGATTATATTTTTCTCGAACCACAAGATAAATTTCGATTAACGATTAGAGGTGCATTTCCTGTTTTTGTATATAAGCAAACAGATGCAAATATTGCAGGTGTAGATTTGTTATTAAAATATGAACCGCAACAAAATTTAAATTTTATAGCAAAGTATGCATTGGTTCGTGGTAATGACTTGACGAATAATCTAGGTCTGATAAATATTCCTTCTGACAATATTTTTTCTTCAATGACTTATACATTTAAGGATCGGGAGAATTGGAAAAATAATTTTTTTACGATCAATGGTCGATATGTTTTTCAACAAAAAAGGATTATCGAAGCACAAGATTTTTTATTGCCACCTGATGATTATTTTTTATTGGGTTTGCAGTTAGGGACGAATTATGAATGGCAGGAATCTAGTTTGAAAATTTCGCTTCGTGCGGAAAATGTATTGAATACAACTTATCGAGATTATCTGAATCGGTTGAGATATTTTGCAGATGAGAATGGCGTGAATGTGAGTTTGAATTTGAATTATCGGTTTTGAGGAAAATTGCTATTTTTATAAAAAAATGAATAAGCAATGAAAAATGAAATTTTAATCATCCCTGATAAACCTGATCTTGAAAGAGATTCTATTGCCAATATTTGGAAACAGAAAGGAGGTGAAGTGATGCGGATTGGAAAGTTTTGGGTAAAACCTGAGACAGGAAATAAACGAGTTTCAATTTATGGCTATGATAGTTTTTGTCTTGTTCTAGCTCAAATTTTAGAAATAGAAATGTTGATGCCGAAGGATGAAATGATTGCTGACTTAGCGTTTAAATTTTTAAAAAGAAAAATAGAATTATATAAGGTTGGAGAAATTGAAAAAATCTATTTCCCAAAATTTATAAAACCTGTTACTCCAAAACTTTTTAAAGCTGATGTTTTTAAATCTGTTGAAGAATTAGAAGCGAAAATCGAACACATTGAAGAAACTGAGATTTTAATTTGTTCTGATATTATCGAAGTCGAAAAAGAGATTCGTTCATTTATTCTAGATCGAGAAATTAAAGATTTAGCATTTTATGAGGGAAAAGGAAAAATAAAGACACCTATAAAATTTATCAAAGAATTTTTAGAAGAATGTAAATTTGACTTGCCTAAAACATTTGTTTTAGATATTGGATATAATAATAAATCAGGATGGTTTGTGATTGAGTTTAATTCAAGTTGGGGTGCAGGACTTAATTTTTGTAGTGCTGAAAAGGTAATTGATTGTATTCGAGCTGCGGCGATTAATTAAATACTCAACGTCACCACAGTTCCTTCCCCTTCTTTACTTTGCAAATAAATATTCCCACCATGCAATCGAATAATCTGTTGCGACAAACTTAATCCAATTCCTGAACCATTTTGTTTCGTTGTGAAAAACGGAACAAAAATTTGATCCACCGCATCTTGAGGAATTCCTTGACCATTATCAACCACTTGAATCGTCACTTTCCCTTGTGGCGTTTTATCCACCAAAACTGAAATCTCAGGATCTTCTACTCCCTCCAAAGCTTCGATAGCATTTTTAAAAATATTGATAAAAACCTGCTCCAACAAAATTGAATCTGCCATTAAATGAATTTCATGATATAGAAATTTTACATTCCATTTTATTCCCTTTTGTTTTAGATTTTGCTCAAATAATTTTTTTGCCTCCTCAAAAAATTCATTCATATTGATTGACTTCAATTTCGGAGGTGGAATTCGAGTTAATTTTCGATAGGTTTCAGTAAAGCTCATTAAGCTTTCACTTCGTTTTTGGATGATGCGAAATGCACCCCGTAATTGTTCTGCATCGTCATCTTCAATTTTTCCATCGGTAGGAATTAGTTCGACAGCAGAGGAACTTAGTGAAGCAATTGGAGCAATCGAATTCATAATTTCATGAGCCAAAAAACGAATCAATTTTTGCCAAGATTTTACTTCTTGATCTGACAACTCATTGTGTATATTATAAAAAGTGTAGACTTTAATTTCTTCTTCTTTTATTTTTAAAATATAAACTTGGACTGCAATTTGGGAAATTTCATTTTGAATGGTTTCCTTAACCATTGTTCGTTCACCAGGTTTTATTTTTTCCAAAACCTCAAAAACATTGGGAGTGATTTGACGAAGCGATTCAAAATTTGGGATGTAAGATTTATGCAAAAGCTGTTTTAGTGCTGCATTCATCATCAAACATTTTCCATTCTTATCAGTACAAAAAATACCTGTGTCGACATTACTGATGATCGTTTGCATTAATTGATTTTGGACTTCTTGCTCTGAGCGTAAATGTCGAAACTTATCGGTAATCAAATTAAATGCGTTGTATAAATCTTTGTGAGAGTCACCCATTTGTTCAGTTGCAAATCCTTGTTCAAAATCATTATATTGAATTCCCAACAAAAATTGTGATAAATCTGTATTCGTTTTATTCACCAAACTAAAGACACGCCAAAGGACTCCAATCAATGTTGGAATCAAGATTACTAATGCAAAAATATATTCTCGATGTACAAAAACAGATGCAATTCCCATCAACAATAGAGTGATGATTGCCAAATTCAATAGTACTTTTGTTTGAAATGTTTTAAAGAAATTCATACGTAGTTGATTAAGGATTTAAGATTATGAATTAATGATTTATAATGGTTGGCAATCCATAACCTACAATCCATATTTATCCATCCTACGATAAAGAGCAGGTCGAGTCAATCCTAATTCTTCAGCTGCTTTTGAAATGTTTCCTTGATGTTTGACCAATGCTTTCCGAACTAAAATCGATTCCATTTCATCTAAATTCAACGTTTCCAATTCTTGTTCTTCTGCTGATTTATTGCTTTGTAAATTAAAATCTGAAGGCATCAGTTTTGAATTTTCTGATAAAATAATTGCTCGCTCGACACTATGCCGTAACTCTCGAATATTTCCAGGCCAAGCATAATTCATCAATTTTTTCAAAGTGTCTTTGTGAAAAGTAAGTGCTTCTTTAAAATATTTTTTTCGATAAAGTTGCAAAAAATGTTTTGCCAAGATGATGATATCTTCTCCTCTTTCTCGCAAAGGTGGGATCGAAATTTCTACAGTATTTATTCTATATAATAAATCTTGGCGGAAAGTATTTTCCTGAATCATTTTTGCCAAAGGCATATTGGTCGCAGAGATTATCCTGACATCGACTGGAATTGAAGCAGCAGAACCTACAGGAAAAACTTGTTTGTTTTCCAATGCTTGTAGTAATTTTGGTTGCGAGCTAATCGGTAAATTTCCAATTTCATCTAAAAATAAAGTTCCACCTGAGGCTGCTGGAAATCTTCCCGTTTTATCTTTATCAGCACCTGTGAATGCTCCTTTGACATGACCAAATAATTCACTTTCAAAAAGCGTCTCAGTAATCGCCCCTAAATCTACACCCATAAATATTTGATTTTCACGCTTCGAAAGTTTATGAATTGTTCGAGCAATCAATTCTTTCCCAACACCATTTTCTCCCAATAACAATATATTTGCATCCGTCGGCGCAACTTTTTGAATCATTCTTTTTAAGTCCAAAATTGTTTGTGACTCTCCAAGAATTTCTCCAAAAGATTGACTCATATCTTGTTGTAAAAAACTTTTTTGCGAAGCGGCTTTCTTCAAAGCAAGATTTGATTGACTCAATTCGAGCGCAGCATTGACGGTTGCCAAAAGCTTTTCGTTGCGCCATGGTTTTTCAATGAAATCAGTTGCACCAGTCTTGATCGAACCAATTGCCACATCCAAATCACTAAAAGCCGTCATCATAATTACAGGTAAATCAGGTTTAAGCTCTTTGATTTTTTTTAACCATTGAATACCTTCTTCGCCTTTGGTTTGACTGATTTTAAAATTCATGTCGAGCAATACAATTTCAGGATTGTATTGATTCAAAAGCCTAGGAATATGATAAGGATTATTTTCGGTATAGACATGTGTGAAGTGTTGCTTCAACAACATTTTTAAGGAAAATAAAATATCCTCTTCATCATCAATGATTAGAATAGTGGCGTCTTTTTTCATAGTCATCAAAGTCTAAAATAAAATTGAGAAAAAGTGTATGTGATTTTTCACTTAAAATTCTTTTTTTATTGTTTGAATACAATCTTCTAGATAATTTGTTAACCAATCTTCTAGACTATCTTCAAAAGCTAACAGAATTGTAGTACCTGAACCTAATCCAATTTTGTCTATATTAAAATTTGTGTAATCGTTCATCCAAAAGGTAGATTTTAAAAAATAGTTTCCATCAATAATTTCTAATTCTTTTATTACTCCTAGAAATCCAATTACTTTTTCTTTGTATCGAAGCCCACCATGTTTAATTATTTCTTCTTCATTGAAATGCTTAATGAAATGCTTTTTTAAAATTCGAAAATAATTGAGACGATGATAACGATCTATTAATTGAAAGCCACAACTTAGTAAATAATCTTTACTGTTCTTTAATTCTTCAATAGAATTAAATTTATCATTTCTTTCTTGAATATACTTCCATTCATCTTCACTTTCTTCAAGTATCGAACTAGCAAAATTATCTTGTACAAAATCTGACTCGTTGATTTCTTTTTCTTCAAAAATAAGGAATGGTTTTTTTAGAAGAGAGTTTAATTGTAATAAAGATTCCGTAGTTATTCTAGGTTGAATTATTATTTGCTCATCTAAGTATGAAATATGTTTATTCGTAGAAATAAAATCTTTTATTATATCTGGAAAAGAAGAAAGGTTTTCTAATTTATCTTTTAGTAGAGTATGTTTGTGAATTAAAAAAAAGATTTTTTCTTCATAAATATATTCATCGATTTTTTCTTTTTTGAACCTATCCATTGCTTCGTATTTAGAAGTAAATAGTAGGTTTATATTTCCATCATAATCTGTTAAGTATTCACTTGAATAATTATAATCGCCACTAAATATAGCATTTATAAAAGTGAGATTATTTTTTTTATCAAATTCTGAAATTTGAAAAAAAGAGATTCTAAATCTTTTAATCAATTCATCAAGTTGAGTATTTGTGGGTTTTTGTAAAAATCTAAGATTTGAGTATTCTGAATTATCTGGATAAAGTCTGATGGTTGGATTACAACTTAATTCATTAATTAAGTAATCATTTACGGAATCTTTAATCTCTTGGTAATCTTTATCATAAATACTCCAAGTAGTATATTCATGAATCCAATCAAATACAGTAATAAAGTATTCTCTATTGAGTTTTTGCTTAACTTCAATTGCTTCTTCTTTTGAGGTAAATGATTCGACAAATTGATGAGCACCATCATTATTCCACCTTGCATCATCGTAAACCCAACCTATCTTTCTAACAAAATATTTTTTCATATTATATTCTTTATTTTCAAACATGAACGAGGTAGTTCACTTCCATTATCCATCCATGGCGCAAAATTCATTTTTTCAAAAATACTAATTTTCCCAAGCTCTCTTACTTGATGATTTTTAGAAAAAATACGCGGAATGATTTCATTGCAAAACCAGGTATTATGTGTGAGTCTTAATGATTTGATTTCTCCTGTTACATTTAAAGGAGAGATTAAAAGAGATTGAATTTCTTTATGATCTTCAAAAAGAGAGTAGACTTTATTAATTTGAAAAATTTCATCATCGTTTAATTCTTCAAATTCATCAACGAAATCACTTAAAGTTGGAATAAACTTATTACTGAAATCAGGCAGAATATGATCCTGCTCGCACAAATCTTTTACATTTATTTTTTTACCTTTTTCATTGAGGATGATACTTCCAAAAATAGGAATTATGACTCTTCTGATTCCCCATAAATTATGCAAAATTCTGTGACGATTATCGCTACATAATTCCTTGGTACTATCCATGAAAAAATGAATTGGATAGTAATCATCAATTACTCCTCCTCTCTTCTTTACCGATATTTCAGCATGAATATATGGGTTCATTTTATTTAGTTTTAGATTCCTATTCAATTGTAATTGAAAAAATTAAGTTTATTAAATATGTCCAAAAATGAACACTTATTGTACATTCATGAACATTTATTTTTTATATTTTTAAAAATGAATTCGTAATTGTCTATAAATCAACAAGTTAAGTTATTGGCATTCACTTGGCACATATATTATCAAAATCGAACATAACCAATCAAAATAAGATTTATCAATGGATGTAAAAATTGAAAAAAAGAATAGAGTCTGGCAAAAAGCAATCATCGGTGTTTTGGTTTTAAGCTTTATTTCCTGGATATCCTTTTCCTTTTACAAATCCTCTGGAGCGAGCAAACTCAATGTCAATCAAAGTCGCATTTTGGTAGACACGATTCATAAAGATGTTTTTCAAGAATTTATACCTGTAACTGGAAACGTACAACCGATCAAATCGGTCATTATCGCTGCTGTGGAAGGTGGTCGAATAGAAGAAAAATTGGTAGAAGATGGTGCGGCAGTTGCAGCTGGAACTCCGATTTTAAGACTGAGTAATTCAGATTTACAATTAAGTTATTTGAATCAAGAAGGTAACCTCATAGCTCAAATTAACCAAATTAGAAATATGAATTTGCTGCAAGAACAACAACGATTGAACTTGCAAGAGACTTTTTTGGATGCAGAATATCGCTTGGATATTTTACAAAGAAGATTATTGAGAGAAAAAGAATTATATGCAGGGAGTGCTATTTCAAAAGTGCAATATGAAGATACGGAATCAGAGTATAAAAGCTTGGTGAGAAGAAATGCTTTACTTAAAAGAAGTATTGAAAAGGATTCTCTTTCGGGCATTATTCAAAAAGAGCAAATGGAAAACTCGTTGGATTTGATGAAACGGAATTTAGAAATTTCAAAAAAGAATTTAGAAAACCTTATCGTCAAAGCTCCAATCAAAGGACAACTTTCAGGACTTAATGTTGAGGTCGGAGAATTAATTCCTGAAGGTTCACAGATTGCACAAATTGATGATTTGAGTAATTTTAAAATCCGAGTTCGAATTGATGAATTTTATATTTCGAGAGTCTTCCCAGAGCAAGAAGGTTCATTCACATTTGCCAACCAGGATTTTCAATTACGCATTACGAAAATTTATCCACAGGTAGTCAATGGAGGTTTTGAAGTGGATATGAAATTTATCAATAAAGTTCCTAAAGGCATTCGTCGAGGACAAACAGTAACTGTCAAATTACAACTATCCGCAGAGCAAGAAGCTCTTTTAGTAAAGCGTGGAGGATTTTATCAATCAACTGGTGGCAACTGGGTTTATATTTTAAACCAAGATGGTTCGAAAGCCATCAAAAGAGAAATCAGAATTGGAAGGCTAAATCCAAATTATTATGAAATTATGGATGGACTACAACCTGGAGATGTAGTCATCACTTCAAGCTATGAAAATTTTGGAGATAAGGATGAGTTGATTTTGAAAAAATAATGATAAAAAGAGGTATCCGATATCTGAATACTAATTACCCATTTAAAAATTTATAGAAAATCTAAAACAATTCTAACAATGATAATACGTACCAATAGTCTAAACAAAGTTTACCGAACTGACGAAGTGCAAACAACTGCACTCAACGATCTTTCTATCGAAATTAATCAAGGCGAATTTGTTTCCATCATGGGACCGTCAGGTTGTGGGAAATCTACTTTGATGAATATTTTGGGAATGATTGATAGCCCATCCTCAGGTGAATATTTTTTCATGGAAAATGAAGTAGGCGGACTTTCCGAGCGGAAGCGATCTGATGTTAGGAAAAATAACCTGGGATTTGTTTTTCAAAGTTTTAATTTAATTGATGAATTGACTGTTTTTGAAAATGTAGAATTACCAATGATGTACACCAAAGTTCCTTCTGCCGAGCGTAAAAAAAGAACGGAAGCACTCCTTGAAGAAATGAATATGATGCATCGAAGAAATCATTTTCCACAACAACTTTCAGGAGGTCAACAGCAACGAGTTGCCGTGGCGAGAGCCATCGTCAATAATCCAAAATTGATTTTAGCGGATGAGCCCACAGGAAACTTGGATAGTGCAAATGGAGATGATGTAATGAAAATTTTGGCAGACTTAAATTCAAAAGGAACAACAATTGTAATGGTAACTCACTCACAATATTGCGCAGAATTTGGGAACAGAATTATTCGACTATTAGACGGGCAAGTGGTGACGGAAAATGTGGTGCGTCAATTTTTATAAAATATTACGAAATAATATTTTTTAGCATATAGGCACATAGAGAGCATGTTTTTCAAAATTATAGATTAACATAGAATCTATGTTTTCTATGTGCCTATATGGTAAAAAAAAATCAAAAAAGTATGATTCAATTAAAGAACTTAGAACGATATTATAAAAGTGGCTTCCAAAAAAGCTGGGTACTCAAAGGCATCAATCTTAATGTCAAACAAGGAGAATTTATTACCATTATGGGCGACAGCGGCGCAGGTAAATCTACCCTTCTTCAAATCATCGGAATGCTCGATGCAGCCAACAAAGGCGAGTACAATTTCTTCGATGAAGAGGTACATCGATTCAATGAAAAAAAACGAACAGAGCTTTATAAACACTACATCGGTTTTGTCTTTCAAGCCTATCATTTGATTGATGATTTGACGGTTTATGAAAATATCGAAACGCCTTTAATCTATCGAGGGATCAAAAGTAAAGAGCGAAAACCAATGGTCGCCGAGCTGCTCGACCGATTTAATATCGTTGCAAAAAAAGATCTTTTTCCAGATCAACTCTCAGGTGGTCAACAACAATTAGTTGGACTAGCAAGAGCAATTATTGGAAAACCAAAATTATTGCTTGCCGATGAACCAACAGGAAATTTACACACCAAACAAGGAGAAGAAATCATGCAACTTTTTAAAGAGTTGCATGCAGAAGGAATGACAATTATTCAAGTAACTCACTCCGAAAAAAATGCTCAATATGGCGATCGCATTATTCATCTTTCAGATGGATATGTGCAAGAAGATAAAAATGTAAATGAATTGTTACAAAGTAATTAGAAAGTCAAAATTTATTTTCTTCTTCAAAAAACAAACACCATGTTAAAACATAATCTCCGTCTTATTTTTCGAAAATTCAAAAAGGATAAAAGTACTTTTTCTATCAATTTGCTTGGATTGACAATTGGACTTGTTGTGGCAATTTCTATTTTTGGTTGGGTGATTAATGAGTTGAGTTATGATAAGTTCCATACCAAATCTGATCAAACCTATCGAGTCATTAATGAGCGATTTCAAAATGGAGAGATGGTTCAAAAGGGAACGATTACCTATCCGACGATTGGGCCAACAATGGTTAAGGATTATCCTGAAGTAATTAATAATACTCGGATTTCGTATCAAGGGACAATGAATATTGCTAATGGTGATAAGATCCTACGCATTGATGATGCGCAATTTACAGATCAGCATTTTTTCGAAATGTTTGATTTTGAATTATTAGCGGGAGATCGAAATACAGCGTTGTCGGAAACGAATCAAGTAGTTTTAACTAAAGAAATTGCAGATCAGTTATTTGATATTCGGAATGAAAATTACGAATCAATAATTGGTGAATCTATTGTTATGGATAGAGATGAACACCCTTCTGAAGTAGTCGGTGTACTCAAAGAGTTTCCTTCCAATTCTATCTTTCAGCCAACTGTCTTAGGAAGTTATGCAACCTTTGTTCGATACTCAGGTGAAGGAGCGGACAACAGTTGGGACTGGTCTGATTTTTATCATTATGTTGAGTTGGATACCAATGCAGATGTTGCGGCTTTGGAAGCTAAGTTTCCTGCTTTTTCCAAAAAATATTTTGTTGATGAAGGACTGACACAAAGTGTAGAAAAATTCTTTTTGCAACCGCTTGCAGATGCGTACCTCTATTCTTCTGATTTGGAATATAAAATTATGAAAACAGGAAGTGCCCGGGCGGTGTGGTCGTTGTTGGCAATTGCGATTATGATTTTGGTTATTGCTTGGGTAAATTATATCAACCTGTCTTCTGTCAAAGCTATCGAACGAGCAAAGGAAGTTGGTTTACGAAGAGTGATTGGAGCAGGGAAAAGACAATTGACTTTTCAGTTTTTACAAGAAGCCTTTTTAGTGAATGCCTTGGCAGTTCTATTGGCGATTCCATTGACGTATTTATTTCAACCATGGTTTTACGAGGTCATGGGAGTTGACCAATCTGCGACTGTCATTCCACATTTAGATTCACTTTCGTATTTGATGTATGGAGGTTTTGCCTTGTTGATTTTTGTAGGAATTTTGATTTCGGGATTATATCCATCTTATTTGCTTTCTAGTAAAAATACACCAGAAGTTTTGAAAGGTAAATTTCAAAATACAGCTGGTAGTCAATTGTTGCGAAAAGGGTTGGTCGTTTCTCAATTTACCATGTCGATTAGTTTGATCATCATCACAATGTTTGTTTATCAACAAATAAAATTTTTAAATCAAAAAGACCTTGGAGTTAAGATTGATCAAGTTATGGTTTTCAATGGACCAGAGTTGACAAGTTGGGATAGTTTATTTATTGAAAAAATGAATACGTTTACTGCATCTTTAAGTCAGTTTCCAAATATCAAAAGTGCCAATTCTTCAAGTCGAGTGCCTGGGCAAAGAACAGGGAGAATCTTTAGTTTGAAAGTGAAAGGTGATGAAGATAATACTTCCTACATGAGTAGTTTTATCAATGCTGATTCGAAATATGATGATACCTATGATTTAAAAACTTTAGCAGGACGATTTTTTAGACCCAATGATTCGAATACAAATGGAAGCTTAGTTGAAAATATTGTTATCAATGAAGCAGCTAGGAAAATGGTTGGCATTGAATCCAATGAAGCTGCGATCGGTCAAGTGTTTAATTTTTTTGGAAATGATTATAATGTTGTGGGTGTTTTTAATGACTATCATCAAAGGTCAATTCGCAATGCCATCGAGCCATTAATTATCATTCCATATTATGCAACGTTCAATCCTGTTTCTGTAAAATTAGCAACTACTGATATTGACAGAACGATCGCTCAAGTGAAGACAAGCTATGAATCGTTTTTTCCAAATAATGCATTTGAGTACTATTTTTTGGATGATCAATTTGCACGACTTTATCAGGCGGATAAAAATTTCGGACAAATACTTTTGTTCTTTACTTTCTTGGCCATTTTTGTGGCTTGTCTAGGTTTGTTTGGTTTGGCGAGTTATACCGCTCATTTGCGAACAAAGGAAATTGGAATTCGAAAAGTGCTCGGAAGTTCAGTCGCTCAAATTGTAAAATTACTTTCCTTTGATTTTTTAAAATTAATTTTTGTAGCAGTTTTATTAGCTGTGCCGATTGCTTGGTATTGTGCTCAACAATGGTTGCAAGGTTATGAATATCGAATTTCAATAGAAGCAACTACATTTATTTTGTCAGGTGGAATTGCTTTAGGAATTGCATTCTTGACCATTAGTTTTCAATCAGTAAGAGCAGCAGTTGGAAACCCTGTAGAGAGTTTGAGAAATGAATAATTAGGTTGGGTTTCCAAACCCGACTAGTACCGCAATAGAAAGAGAGTTATATATTTTTTGCAAACTAATTGGGTTTGGCAACCCAACTTACCTACTCATCATGTGGAAACATAACATTAAACTTACATTTCGAAGTTTTAAAAGAAATAAAGCATCTTTTTTAATTAATCTAATTGGTTTGTCAACAGGTTTGGCCTGCGCACTTTTGATTTACCTCTGGGTGAATGATGAAATGAATATGGATAAATTCCATGAGCAAGATGATCAACTTTTTCAAATAGTTCAAAACTACGAGCGAACAGAAGGTATCAAATCTCGCGCAATTACGCCAGCATATTTTTCAAAAGAAATGAAGGATGCTTTGCCCGAAGTCATCTATGCAACACCTACCAATAATGAATATAATTTTACTGAACCAGGCATAATTTCTCTTGGAGAAAAAGATGTGAAAGCAATGCCACTTTTTGCAGGCAAAGATTATTTTAATGTTTTTTCATTTCCACTTTTGGAAGGAAACAAAGATCAAGTATTGGCGAATAAGGATGCAGTTGTCATTTCTGAAGGACTTGCAACAAAGATTTTTAATACAACTGAAAACGTTGTTGGAAAAATGATTCGGTGGGAACATGATGTTTTTGAAAGTGAGTTTTTAATCTCAGGAATTTTTAAAGACTTACCTAAAAACTCTACTGAACAATTCGACGTAGTCTTAAATTATGAACATGCACTTGACCCTTATGAAGAATCTAGAATGTGGTGGACCGATGCAGCAAGAACATTTTTTACTTTGAAAAAAGGAACAGATCTTCAACAGTTCAATAAAAAACTCACCGAAGTTTTACGCTCCAAACCTTATCGAGAAAATTGCTCAATGTTTGCGCAGCAATTTTCAACAAGATATTTGCAAGGTCAATATGAAAATGGAGAAATCTCTGGAGGTCGAATTGCTTACGTTAAATTATTTTCTCTCATTGCCATTTTTCTTTTAATTATTGCTTGCGTCAATTTCATGAATCTTTCTACGGCAAGAGCTTCTACGAGAATGAAAGAAGTAGGTGTTAAAAAAACGACTGGCGCGTCACGATGGAATTTGATTGCTCAATTTTTAAGCGAGTCAATTTTGATGGTAGGGTTTTCATTTGTTTTTGCACTTGTTTTAATCTCGATTTCCCTACCTCAATTTAATGAAATCACAGGCAAGCAATTAGATCTAAATATTGACAGTCCGACTTTGCTTTCTATTTTTTCAATAGTAATTCTAACTGGACTTATTGCTGGTAGTTACCCTGCATTTTATCTTTCAGGATTTAAACCTGTAAATGTTTTAAAGGGGAAATTGAATATGTCCTTCGGTGAAAAATGGATACGAAAAGGGTTAGTTGTTTTTCAATTTGGATTGTCTATCATATTTATAGTTGGTTTTTTGATCATCAATCAGCAAATCAGTTTTATCAAAAAAAAGCAATTAGGTTATGATAAAAGTAATATTGTTTGTTTTACTAGCAAAGGACAAGCAAGCAATAAATTAGAATCTTTTTTGAATCAAATAAAAAAAATTCCCGAAGTCCAAAGTGCGACTAACCTTGCAGGTGGAGGATTTATGGAGAATAAAAATAATGGAACTGCTCCTACTTGGGAAGGTGTTCCTGTCACTCAAAAAATGATGGTGCCAAGACCACATGTTGGATATGATTATTTAAAAACGCTTGGAGTCGAGTTAATCGAAGGACGTTCTTTTTCAAGAGAGTTTTCGAATGAGGAAGACAATGTTATCATCAATGAATCTGCTGCAGAATTAATAGGATATGAAAATCCAGTTGGCCAATTTTTATACAGAGGTGCTGATTACAAAATACAAATTATAGGAGTCGTCAAAGATTTTCACATTGAGTCATTGCATAAAAAAATACGACCTACGTTCATCCGTTTTCAACCTTCGGGAAAAGATATAATGGTCAAAATAAAACCAGGTCAAGAGATCGCAACCATTCAAAAACTAAAAAAATATTACGAAGAATTTCACGCAGGATTTCCATTTGAGTTTACCTTTTTGGATGATGAATATCAAAATATGTATGAGTCAGAAACTAAAGTAGCAGCTCTCGCAAATTATGCCGCAGGAGTTGCAATCATGGTTTCTTGTTTAGGATTATTTGGTTTGGCAATGTTTACGACCGAGCGAAGAAGAAAAGAAATCGGTATCCGAAAAGTTTTAGGATCAAGCGTTTTTGGAATCGTTCAAATGTTAACAAGCGACTTTACCAAGACAGTTTTTATTGCCATTTTGATTTCCCTACCGATCAGTTTTTTAATTGCAAAAAGTTGGATGGCAAATTTCGCTTACGGAATTGAATTAAGTTGGTGGCTATTTTTATTGCCAAGTTTGGTAGTGCTTTTGGTCGCATGGTTTACTGTTGGAATGCAAACGATAAAAGCGGCGAGTGTCAACCCCGTTGAATCTTTAAAAGATGAATAACTCTAAAATCTAACCATCATGTGGAAACATAATATTAAACTTACATTTCGAAATTTTAAAAAAAACAAGATTTCTTTTTTGATAAATTTAATTGGTTTGTCAACTGGTTTGGCTTGTGCGCTTTTGATTTATCTATGGGTGAATGATGAAGTGAATGTAGATGGATTTCATGATAAGGGTGACCGAATGTTTCAAGTATTACAAACCCGTCAGTATCCTCAAAAAATTGCTACATGGGAGATTACACCGATCCTTTTAGCCAATGCATTAAAAGAAGATTTACCCGAAATAGAAGCAGCAACGAATATTAGTAGTAAAGAAGAAAGCCCCAAAGGAGCATTTTCTGTTGATGGAAAAAATATAGTTGCCGAAGGATTGTATGCTAGCGAAAATTTTTTCGAAGTATTTACTTTTCCTATAAAAGAAAGTGATGGAAAGTTTTTTTTAAAAGACAAAAATAGTATTGCTGTCTCTGAAAGTTTTGCTCGGAAATTATTTTCAACCACAAAAAATGTAGTTGGCAAAACAGTTGAATGTACAAGGTGGCAACAGAAAAAATCATATCGTATAGCTGCAGTTTTTGAAACGCCACCGAGCAACTCTACGCTTCAATTTGACTTTGTTTGGAATATCCAAAAGTTAGTTGATGAAGATGAGCATTCAGGAAAATGGAATGGTGATTATGCTAAAACTTTTCTTGTGTTGAAACCTGATGTAAATTTTGAAAAGTTCAACAAAGGATTTGCTTCATTCATGAATACTAAAACGGACGAAAGAAAAAGGTCTCAACTTTTCGCTCAAAAGTTTTCTGATAAATATTTGAATGGGAAATATGAAAATGGAAAGATAGCAGGCGGACGAATAAGTTATGTTTGGTTGTTTTCGATTATTGCAATTTTTATTTTAATGATTGCATGCATCAATTTTATGAATTTGTCCACAGCGCAAGCTTCCACCAAAATGAAGGAAATAGGAGTGAAAAAAACGATAGGAGCTAATCGACAATCACTTATTCAACAGTTTTTGAGCGAATCAATTTTAATGTCATTTTTGTCTTTATCAGTTGCCTTACTTCTAGTGTTAATACTTTTGCCAACGTTTAATGAGATTACAAGTAAATCTCTGAACTTCAATTGGAGTTTCAATTTTGTTATCACCTTATTTTTAATTACTCTTTTTACGGGATTAGTTTCTGGTAGCTATTCCGCTTTTTATTTGTCCAAATTTAAACCTTCGCAAGTACTAAGTGGGAAGAGAATCATCTCCTTTGGTGATCAATGGATAAGGAAAGGGTTAGTGGTATTTCAATTTGGATTATCAATCATTTTTATCGTTGGGGTTTTAGTCGTACAACAACAAATGGAATTTATCCAAACTAAAAACTTAGGTTATCAAAGAGATAATGTGTTAAGTTTTAAAAGACCGAATACGGGTAAATCAGAAACATTTTTAACTGAAGTAAAAAACGTTTCTGGAGTAATAAATGCAGGTCGGATGTGGGGAAATTTATTGAGTGGAAGAGGTACTCAAAGTGGATATTCATGGAGAGGTCAAGAGGATGATAAAAAGTACTCTTTTAAATCGCCAATCATTGGGTTTGATGTAATTGAGACAATGGATATGAAACTTCTTGCAGGACGTACTCCTTCCGCAGAGCATCAAGAAGATTATAATAAAATTCTCATCAACGAATCTGCTCGAAAAATGATGGAACTAGAAAATCCTGTCGGAATGAATATTGGCTATGGAGATACGCTACGAGAAATTATAGGAGTAGTCAATGATTTTAATTATGGTTCGATGCATCATAAAATTGAACCATTAATTTTTAGAGTGACAACC
>JBGCFD010000010.1:0-5559 GCA_045106765.1 Saprospiraceae bacterium
TCCGCCCAATCCGCGTTCCCATCAAAATCCAAAAGATATTTCCTATTTATAATCCACCAACTCCTTCTTCCCAGAATCAATCGCCTTTTTAATCGCATCAATAATCTGCATATCAACCAACCCTTCTTCCCCAGAAGCAAGTATCGGAGTCCCATCAAAAATGTTCCGAGCAAACGCATCCATCTGAGCAGTCTGCTGAAATTCAGGCATGGGTAAAGTTTCTTTAGACTCATTCCAAGTCATAATTCCAGTAATTCTGTTTGCCGCAAAAGCAGGCTGCAATTCCAAATAACCATTTCCTGTAGCCATATGAAATCTATCTGTATACGCCGAAAAGCTCACCATCGAATTACAGACAGTTGTGTCTTTAAAATGCAACTGAAAAATATAAGTTCCATAAATATCTTTGTACAATTCAGGATCATCTTTATAAGCATGTGCAGTCACCGCAATTGGATGATGGCTAGCCGCACGGCGAGCAGCTTGGATGGTATAAATTCCCAAATCCATCAAAGCACCACCGCCGCCCATTTTTTTATCAATCCGCCAAAGCCCTGGTTTTGCCATATCAAAACCCAAACTCGATTCAATCATTTTGATACGACCGGTAAATGGTTTGTTGGCTTCCTCCATGACCTTGAGATGATGTGGTTCATAAAAAAGCCGATAACCCACTTGCAATTTTCGTTGCGCTTTTTTTGCAGCAGCAATCATCGTTTTACATTCAGCAGCATCCATGCCCATTGGTTTTTCGCAGATGACATGTTTGCCAGCTTGCAATGCTCGAATGGTATATTCTGCATGCATAAAATTGGGTAAAACGATGTAGACAATATCAATCGTCGGATCATTTTTTATCGAGTCAAAATTTTTATAATTGTAAGTGTGCTTCGGAGAAATGCCATATTTGTCTTGCCAGATTTTTTCTTTTTCTGGAGTGCCGGTGACTATGGCTTGAAGTTGACAGAATTCAGTTTTTAGTAATGCTGGGGCAATTTGGCGAGTGGCATAATTGCCGAGACCGACCACAGCAACACCTAATTTCTTTTCTTCCTTATTTTTAAAAGAGGAAATCATTGGCATCAATGCTAAACTGCTTCCTGCAACGCTAATATTTTTTATTGCTTTGCGACGAGAGATGGGATTCTTGTTTTCTTTATTTTTCATAACAATAAAGAAAGCGAAAAATATTTATAGTTGCGTTAAAATTTTAGCAGCTTCTTTTGCTTTAAATTGTCCTGATTGAATTTTTTCTAACAATGCTTTTGCATTTTCTTTTTGATTTAATTGCAAATGCGCTAATGATAAATACCAACGAGTTTGTTCTTCAATAAGTGGATTGTTTCCTTCCAATATTTTTTGGAAAATAGGAACAGCTTGAGCTGCATTTTGCGAAGCTAAAAATATATTTGCTTGATAAAATTGAAACGATATATTATCAGGTTGACCTTGCAATAATTTTTCAAAAGCTACTTCGGCTTGTGTAAATTCTTTTTTGTTGTAAAATGTAATTGCGTTGTTATAAGTTACTAAGTCGGTAGGGTTTTCTTCGATTGATCGCTGATTAAGTAACATCGGATAGGTTTCAAAATTAGCAGCATATAATTCTTCTGACGATAAATTACTATTTGTAAACCATTGATAACCAATAATTAAGAGTGAGAAAGCTGCCGCGATAGTTAAAACTCTTCGAAAATTAAAATTAACCACTTTGGCAGAATCCTTCTTTGATGGAGCTTCCCAATTTTTATCTACATCATTTAAAACACTTCGCAATTGATGAACCTTTTCTCCTTTTAAAGTTTCAGCAACTTGCTGATGAAGATTGAGTTCTTCTTTTAATTCATGATCTGTTTGAAGTTGAGTTTCAAAATTTTCCAATTCCTCTCCTTGCATTTCTTTGGCGAGATATTTTTCGATTAAGGTATATTTTTCTTCTAAATTCATTTTTTTAATTTGATAGAGTTTAGTTTTTTAGTTCATTGAATTTTGCATCTGCTTGAATAGCTTTAACTAATTTTTCTTTGCAAATAAATTTTCGCTTTTTGATATAACTTTCGCTAGTGTCTAATTTTTTAGCGATTTTTTTCAAAGGAATTTTATCAAAAAAACATTGCATTATTTTTTTACAATTATCTCCGAGTGCATCAAAATGCTTAAAAAATAATTGTTGTTTTTCAGATTGTTCTAGTCGTTCGATCATGTTTTTTTCCAAACTCACTTGTTCCACATTCTCTAATTTTGTTCCTTTAAATTTTTTATTATTTCGAATTCGATTCAACCAAAGATTCCTACATATGATTCGAATAAAACTTTTCAAAGTACATGTCAGGGTGAAATTTCCTTCTTCTACTTTTCGGAAAAGTGCAATAATTGCTTCTTGAAAAATATCTCTGGCATCTGATTCTGTTCCATTATTTTCTTTAACCCATCGAATTACAGCTGGCAAAACATCGTCGTAGATTTTTCTAACTGATTGATTATCAGCTGTTAAAATACCTTCTAATATTTTTTGATCGGTTTGGTTTTGTGCTTTTATCATCTACTTATAACGTGAAATTTATAAAGGTTACCCATAAAATTAATGTTTTTTTAAATAAAAATATTCTCTTTACAAATTTGATAAATTATATATTTTTTTTTGTAAAAAACTAAAATCAAATAATCTTTTATTTGTTACACTTACTCTTTCCTTACATGCGTATAATAGTTTTACCTTATATATTAGGTGGAATCCATCCATCTTGTCATCGAATTTCAAATCAATTTTTTCACGTTCAAAAATTCTAGCAAGATGAAACCACAACAATTCTACTATTTATTTTTCCTCATTTTTATGTCATTTATTTTTTCTAATTGTGAAAATAAAAAATTACCGAGTCAAGATTTTGTTCATCAAAATTTTTTATCTGACGTTCGTTTAGGAGATGGAGTTCCACTTCAATTAACCGTTTCGATTCGATGGAAGTTGGAAGATGTTCAAAATTTTTATAACCAATTCGTCACCATGGATTCTTTTAATCAAGTGATTTTAAAACCTAGATCTATGGAATTGGTAAAAAATCTTTCCAATGAATTTTCAAGTGTTGATTCTGTTTTTTCTTCTGCTCGACAGCTTTATATTAACTCTATCAAGGATGAACTTTTAGCTAAGCTTGGAGAGCCAGGAATCGTTATCAATGAAATCATTTTGTCAGATATTACTTTCCCTGCAAGCTATACCAAAGCGATGGAAGAAGTCGGCTTGCAACGAAAAGAAATCGAAAGAATCCGTCAAATGAATATCGTAGAACTAGAACGAGCAACTGCCAATAAGAAAAAAGCAGAAGCTGATGGAGAGGTTCAAATTGCTCAGGCAGAGGCTCAAGGGAAACTTCAAAAAATTCAAGCAGAAACTGAAAAGCAACGAAGAAAAATTGAACTCGCCAAAGCAGAAACGGCTAAGCAAGTACAAAAAATGCAAGCACAGGCTCAGGCCGAAAAACTAAAACTCATTGCCAAAGCTGAGCTTGAAAAGAAGCGAGACTTGAAAAATTTAGACATTCAAAAACAAAAAGATTTGGAACAAATTCAAATTGACAAGCAACGGCAAATGGATAAAGTTGCTTTTGAACAACAAATTGATTTGGCAAGATTGTGTGCAGAGAATCCAACTTTTGCTACATTTTTAATCAATAAAGAATTAGCTGGTAAAGTAGAAATCGCAGTTTTGCCAACAGGCTCAAACCCTAGTGTTTTCAATGGTTTGTTAAATCAAAACAATCAAATAAAGAATATCAATAATTGATAAAAATTTAGTGTAATCCATTGTTAAATCCCGAATTTTTGTTAAGCAAAAGTTTGGGGTTTTTATGGAAACATCTCGAATCTTTTTCGAAATTTATCTTCTTGAAGGGTAACCTTTCCTCTCCTCATGATATATGGAATCAGAACAATTGGTACAAAAAAAATCCATATCATGAAAGCAATCAAATTAATCACCACAGTAATCTGCCTTCTTTTTTTACAAACTGTATTTGCCACTCAGGTTGATTTCAATTGGGAAGAAACTCTTCGAGTTCAATTGAACAAAACGATAGGAAGCGAAAATTTTTCCTTCGAAAAATTAAATGTAACTACCTCTGAAAAGAAGATCTCAGGGGTCGGTACTTTTTTCAAAAAATCAGGTGTAGGATTTACAGTCAGTTATGACAGCGATAATTCTATTGGTTTCTTCGAAGCGACGATGCCTTCTAATTCCAAACTTTCCGTCACCAATAGTGATCTAGTAAAATTGGCTGGACAAAAATTAGAAGACATAATTCCTAGTGCTATCAAAAAAGGAATTTATGTAGAAAAATTCAATTTCTATTTTTCCAAAGAAAAAAAGGCGGGCGGTAAAAAGAATGAGACGGAGAAAAAAATAAAACAATTCAACTTGGTTTTTAATGCTTTAAAAAGTTGGGAAATTTTTTCAAGTGCAAATGTTGAATTAGAACAGATCAAAGTGAATTTTCAAATTGATTATCCGAAGGAAAAAGATAGACGCAAATCTTTTGTTAATCTCACAGGGATGACAAAAATATTTGGAAAGACACTCGACATTACTGCAAAGCTTAACAATAAAAAAGAAGAATTACAATTAATCGCTCAAACTGAACAATTAGAATTAAAAGGAACTCTTCAATCTTTAGTTGGGAAAAAAAATATTAAAGGATTTGATATTCCTGATAATTTAATCAATCTACAATTGAATGAGGCGACCCTTACCATTGCACCTTATCAAGATTGGATGACGTTGGCTTCTACTTCAAATTTTGGAAATGTGGAAGTTTTTCTACAGCAGAAAAAAGTAAAAAGAAAGAAAAAAACTTCCTATTTGATTACGATTACACCACCTAAAGATTTTAAGATTTCAAAAATTCACAATGGATTAAAAGCCTTGGATGCGATTGATTTGAGTGGTCAAAAAATTGTTATCTCTTCTGAGGAAAAATCGAAAAAAGAAACCTCAAAAATTCCAAGTATGGCACAAATGTCAACTGCGATCAAAAAAGGTTGTAGCATGGTTGCCAAGTTAGATTTAACGAAATTAAAAGTCGATCATTTGATTGGCGTAAAAAATCTAATTGTAAGTTCGCCTTTGACTAGCAAGTTGGATCATATTAATCTAGATGCAAATTTAGACACAGATATTTCTCTGGGAAATTCATCAAAATTAACTGGTGTTATTTTTCGATTAAAACCATCACCTAAGAATTTTGCCATTTCATTATTGGGAATTATGGATACTCAAGTAGATGATGATTTGTTGAAATTTAAGGGTGGAATCGAATTAGTTTTGACAGATCAAACTATGAATTTTTTAGCAATGATGAAAGGTGACTGGCATGATCCGCTTGGCGCAAAAGGTTTGAGGGTGAGTGATGTTGGAGTGCAAATGGGCGCAAGTTTTACCACCGCTCCTGCCATTTTACCGAATGTAGCTTTGGCTGGAAAAATTAAAATTGGAAGTTTTGAAGGGAACGCTGCAGTAGCTTTTGATACTCGAAATCCATCGAAGTGTATGTTGTCAGCAGG
>JBGCFD010000099.1:0-12279 GCA_045106765.1 Saprospiraceae bacterium
GATTATCAATTGATTGATGCAGATTCTTTCTTTTTCCAAAACTTTACTTGTGATGCTAATTTAGTGGATACAACTTTTGCCAATGCAACTGGAGTGAATGGCGAATGTGATTCAGTTTTGGTAAATATCACTTCGCTCGCACCGAGTTATGAAATTAATATTGATACGACAACTTGCATCGCTTCGCAAGTGGGACTTGATACTATTTTTATGAGTTCGGTTTTTGGATGTGATTCTAATCTCATTTACGATTATCAATTGATTGATGCAGATTCTTTCTTTTTTCTATACTTTTCTTGTGATGCTAATTTAGTGGATACAACTTTTGCCAATGCAACTGGAGTGAATGGCGAATGTGATTCAGTTTTGGTAAATATCATTTCGCTCGCGCCGAGTTATGAAATTAATATTGATACGACAACTTGCATCGCTTCGCAGCAAGGATTAGATACAGTTCTTATGATGAGTCAATTTGGTTGCGACTCGACCATAATTTTCAACTACGAATTACTCGCAGCAGATACTTTTTTAATGTCAGAAACCACTTGCGATTCTACTTTACTTGGAATGACAACAATGAATCTTCCTGGTATGAATGGAGAATGTGATTCGATTTTAATCATCAATACTACTTTTGCTTGCGACACTATTTATACCAACTCAATTAGCTGTAACCCTTTAGATACGGGAGTTTTTATTCTAATAAATGGAGGCAATACAATTATTGACACCATTTCTTTAGCTCCAACAGATTCTACTTATTTAGCAGAGAACAGTTGCAACCCTTTAGATACAGGTTTAGTATTAACTTCATCCTTGCAAAATATTTTTGGTTGCGATAGTTTGATTTTTACTTATACGTCCCTCCTTCCTTCTCAAAATATTTTGATAGAAAGTACCACATGTGATGTGACTCAAATTGGAACTTTTATAGATTCTTTACAAAATCAGTTTGGTTGTGATAGTATCATTACCAATTCCATTTCTCTTGCGCCATCGAGCATTGATACCATTTTGACCTTAACTTGTTTCATTGATGATGTGGGAACCGATACACTTTTTTCAGGGACTAATTCCATCGGTTGTGATAGTTTAGTTTTGGCAGTAACGGCTTACGAACAAGTAATCGAAGCGTTTATTAGTTTTTCAGACATCAGTTGTTTTGGCGAATCCGACGGAGTAATTTTAGTTGATTCTGTTTTAGGTGGAACAGCACCTTATCTGTATTCGCTAGACAATATGCCTTTTCAAAGTAGCCCAATTTTCACTAATTTATCTGCTGACACTTATACCATTTTGATTGAAGATGCAGATGGATGTCAGACACTTGCAGTTATTCCTTTAAATTCAATCAACGAAATTATTGTGGATTTAGGAGAAAATATCTTTATCAATATTGGAGATAGTGTTTCTATTTTTGCCCAAATAAATATTGATCCAGAAGAATTAGATACCATCATTTGGACGACTATTGATTCTATTAATTGTAGTGGGAATTGTCTTGATTTTACTGTTACACCTTTTCAGACGACTACTTACTCGATCATGATTATGGATGGAAATGGATGTTCGACCCAAGATGAAATTACGGTATTTGTAGATGAAACTATTCCAGTATATATTCCAAATGCCTTTAGTCCAAACGGAGATAATCAGAATGACAAAATAACTATTTTTGGAAATTCAGAATTCATTGATGAAGTTCAAGTTTTTAGAATTTTTGATCGCTGGGGAGAACTAGTTTATCAAGAAGAAAATTTCCAGCCAAATGATCCTGGAAGCGGTTGGGATGGAAACCTCAATGGTAAACCGTTGAATCCTGCTGTCTTTGTTTACTTCGCAGAAGTAAGATTTATTAATGGAAGTGTTAAGCAGTTTAAAGGAGATATTACTTTGGTGAGGTAAAGTGACTATCCAATATTCAACAAGAAATATCCAATTTCCAACCTTAGCAAAAGGCTTCGGTTTTAATAAATGGAGATTGGAAATTCCTTGTTGATTGTTGGATATTCAAAAAAATGAACCTCTAAAATTTCTGACTTGGCGAGGCACTATATCGTTCCACAAATTCCTTCATCTCATCCACCATATCAGGCGAACCAATCACAATCGCAGTTCGTTGATGCAATTCCACCGGTTCCATTTCCATGATTCGTTCGAGTTTAGTATTGATTGCTTTTCCGCCAGCTTGCTCTACCACAAATGCCAATGGATTACATTCGTAGAGTAATCGTAATTTTCCGTGCGGATATTTTCGAGTATTAGGATAAAGAAAAATTCCACCTTGAAATAAAATTCGATGGATATCAGAAACCATCGAACCAATATATCTCAATCTTAAATTCAAATCAGAACAGTAATCAATATACCGTCTCATTTCCAAATCAAATTTCAAATAATATCCTTGATTCACAGAATAATATTGACCTCGTGCTGGAATTTTAATATCTCGATGTGAAAGACAAAACTCTCCAATCGAAGGATCTAAAGTAAATCCATTAACTCCATTTCCAGTCGTATAAACCATGATCGTAGAAGTTCCATAAATGACATAACCTGCAGCTACTTGCTCCACACCTTTATGTAAAAAATCTTTCAAGTCCACCGATTTTTTCACATTACTTTTTCTTCGGCAAATAGAAAAAATAGTTCCTACCGAAACATTTACATCAATATTTGACGAGCCATCTAATGGATCAAATAATACAACATACTTAGCATTTTTGGTAGAAAGGGCTTTGATAGGAAGGAAACTTTCATTTTCCTCAGAAGCAATTCCGCAACATTCGCCGCTATTTTGAAGACATTCAATTAATTTGTCATTGGCGTACATATCAAGTTTTTGTACTTCGTCGCCACTCGCATTAGATGCTCCATCGACACCTAAGATATTGACTAAACCAGCTTTGTTAACTTCTCGATTGACAATTTTGGCAGCGACTCCAATGTCTCGTAAAAGTCCAGTTAACTCACCTGTAGCATCAACATTTGATTTTTCACTTCGGATGATAAATTCGTCAAGCGTTACAATTCTGCTCATGTTTTTTTTTGTTAAAAAGTTTTTAATTTAAATGGTAGAACAAAGGTAATAGATTTAATTCTGAATGAAGAATTTTGATTTTTGAATACAAAAAATGATTCTATATTTTTTCCACATATAAAAATATCGTACACGTTTTGATCTCTAAATAATAGTCTCTCAACAATGCTCTTTGAAAAACGGGGCGGGTTGAGTTCGGCGAAAAATGTGGCCGGGTGCCTGCATAGTGCCTAGCTATTTTTTCGAATGAAAAAAGTAACACGCACCACAGTAAATCTCCTTCTCTACCTCATTATTCAAAACCACTATTTAACTGCCTGTTTAAATCAACTTTAGTTTTAGATTTTGAAGAAAGTGGAAACAGGGAAGTTTGTTCTTTTTTCATTGAAAAAAAAGAACCAAAAATCCTAGGCGAAAAAAATGCCTGACACAAGGCAAGCACCCGCCCCCACATTTTTCGCCGAGCCCAACACGCCCCGTTTCTCATAGACCATTCCTCATCGTCTATTTTTCAAAAAACTCTTTTCATTGAGTTATCTAAAATTCATTATTCTTTTACGAAAAATTAAAACTACCGATTCAAAAAGCAACCTTTATTTTTTTACTTTTGTCATTTAGATGAAACATAGCTAGCCTTTTAAAATATTATTTATTTACCCTCTAAATTTTTAAATTATGAGTACTCAAGAAATTGCCAATCGGTTAGTAGAACTTTGCCGCCAAGGAGATTATGAAACTTGCTACAAAGAATTGTATGCAGAAGATGCTTGGAGCATCGAACCAGAACACGCCCCTACTCCACCTGTTCAAGGAATGGCTGCCTTTGCAGAAAAAGGAAAAAAATGGAATGAAATGATGGAAGAATTTCACGGTTCTTCAATCGGTGATCCAATCGTTGGGGACAAACATTTCTCTTGTACGATGACAACAGATATTACTTTCAAAGGAAGAGGAAGAGAGCAAATGAATGAAATTTGTGTGTACGAAGTGAAAGATGGAAAAATTGTCAAAGAGCAATTCTTCTACTAATCAAATTCTTTCTTTATAAAAAACTTATCTGCCATGTCTATTTTCAAAACCAACTCTGAAGAATTTCAACCATGGCAAACCACTTTGGAGTTTTCTAAAAATGGACAAGTCACAAAAATTAAAATTTCCAAAGATGGAAGTATACTAAAATTCCCACAGGTTTTTTCTCTCTGGAAAAAATCAGAAGCCTTCCAAAAATTTTATAACAATATATTAGCATCTTCAAAATACCCAGGTTTTTTCTGGGAAATAAAACCAATGAATCAGCATTGGGAAAATGAAGCATTCGAATTTGTTCTAATCAATAGTGCTGCTCTTCCAAAAATATCTGCCAATTCTCAACCTTTCCAAAAACATTTTCAAACAACCGATTCTATCATCACCTTTCCTAATTTAGGTGGCGATGCTCAATTGATTGTACCAACTCCCATTTCTGATTTAGCTAATTATCCTCACTTCGCTCAATTCGTTCGGAATGCTCCAGAAATTCAAAAAAATAAACTTTGGGAAATCGTAAGTATAGAATATCAAAAACGATTAAATGAAAAACCTCAATGGTTAAGCACCTCTGGATTAGGAGTTTATTGGTTGCATTTAAGAATTGATTCTCGTCCAAAATATTATCATTTTCAAGAGTATAAAATTTTCGAATAACACTTCAACTAGAAAAAACGATACTTCAACCTATATTTCGATTTTTCCAAAATTCTTATTACCTTCTTCAATAACAAAATTTAGATATTGAAAACATAAAATAAATTAAAGTGGAAAAATCTAACGAAATAAACTCATTCTCTGGCTCTAATTTTTTTAAAAACAACATTTCAAGAATCAGCCAGCGATTTCCTTTTTTACATCGAGTCGTTTTATTTCATTTTTTATTGTTGTTGATTTGCTGCATTGGAATGATGGTAGATGATCGACAATTGATGGGATTAAATGTATGGGTTAAACCTAGCAAATTTATCATTTCAGGTATTGTTGTTCTTTGGACAATGGCTTGGTATTTACTCGTTTATCCTTTTAAAGAAAAGACAAAAAATTTTATCGCTGTTTTTATTGCCATTCTCATGGTTTTAGAAAATCTCATTGTTACTGTTCAAGCAAGTCGTGGGGTCTCCTCTCATTATAATGAATCAAGTCTTTTAGATGGAATTGCATTTGCAATGATGGGCATTATGATTGGACTATTTACAGGAATTGTTTTTTGGTTTTTCGTCAAATCATTTTCTCCTCAATTAAAATTCTCCAATTCAATGAAGTGGAGTTTTCGAATCGCTTGGTTTACCTTTCTTTTTGCAAGTGCGATTGGTGGTCAAATGATTGGACAGATGGCGCATAATGTTGGCGTAGCAGATGGAGGCGCTGGTTTGCCATTTTTAAATTGGAGTACGATTGGAGGGGATTTACGAATTGCGCATTTCTTTGGAATTCATGGTATTCAAATTATTCCATTAGCAGCCTTTTATTTTGCTAAAAAAATCAATAACAATATTTTTACATTTTTATCAAGCATTGGATTCGCACTTCTATATTTAGGATGGATTGCGTTTACTTTCTATCAAGCCAAGCAAGGTATCCCGCTTCTACCACTTTAAAATAATATGTTTAAAAACGATTTAAAATATTTGGGGTTCAATGATTTATGGTTTATGATCATAGGAATTATTGTTTTGGGATTTCTCATTCCTCAGATTTTTTTTGGTGTAAAAATTGGCGATCCTAATTATCCTTATCAATGGGAATGGCTAGAAGCCACCATGTATACCACCTGTTATTGGTCGCTTAATCGCTTTATCATGATTAAGTTTAGAAAAAAATATCCTTCTTTTGAGTTGGTCAAAAAAAGATTAATTTATGGATTGGGAACAGGTGTTATTGCTGTTTTAGTTTCAGGTGCTTTACTATCTCCTATCATTAATATGATACTTGAATTGATTGGTCTCCCCAATACTAATCAACCAAAATTACTTCAAGGGTTTGGGGCTTCGATTTCTGCCACATTTTTCATCATAGCGATCTATGAATCTATTTGGTATTACAGCCAACTTAAAAAATCAATACAAGAACAAGAACGAGTTAAAGTAGCACATGTTCAAAGTCAATTAGATGGATTAAGAAATCAAGTGAACCCACATTTTTTATTCAATAGTTTAAATACCTTAAATCATATTGTTGAATATGAAAACAAAACAGTCGCTAAAGGTTTCATCAACCAATTATCAAAAGTTTATCGCTATATTTTAGATAGTAGGGAAGAGTCAACTATCATTTTGGAAGAGGAATTAAATTTTGTTAAGGCATATATTTCTATTCAAAAAGAAAGATTCCTTGAGAGCCTACAAGTCAACATTGACGTACCTCAACAATATATTTACAAAAAAATAATTCCACTCAGCTTGCAATTATTAATTGAAAATGCGATCAAACATAACATTATATCTACAAAAAAACCTTTGACGATTACAATCGATATCGACGAACAAAATCACTTGATTCGAGTGACCAATAATTTACAAAAAAAATCAAAAGTTTTGCACTCTACCAAAGTAGGTTTAGAAAACATCATAGAACGTTACCGACTACTTTCTGATCATAAATCAGTAAAAATTGAAACTACTGAAAACTATTTTACCGTATCTATTCCTCTCCTTTAAACTTTTAAGAAAATGAAAATTCTAATCATCGAAGACGAAATAAGAGCTGCTCAACAATTACAAACCATGCTCAATAATAACTATCCAAACTTCAATATTTTGGATACTTTAGAAAGTGTGGAAGATAGCGTCGAATGGTTAAATAACAATGCTCCTCCAAATTTAATTTTAATGGATATTCAGTTGGCTGATGGATTAAGTTTTGAAATTTTTCAAAAAATAAATATTGAAGTTCCTGTCATTTTTACTACTGCTTACGATCAATATTCAATCAAAGCTTTCAAAGTAAATAGCGTAGACTATCTACTCAAACCTATTCAAGAAGATGATTTAAAATCGGCCATTGAAAAATATCAAAAACACTTTACCCAAAATACTTCTTCCAATCTTGATACTTCAACCTTAGAAAAACTAATTACTAATTTAGTCGTAGAGCCTTCTCGAAAAAGATTTATGGTGAAAGATGGTGGAGCAATGACCTTTGTCCCGATGAAAGAAGTCGCTTACTTTTATTCCGAGGATGGTATTTCTTTTTTAGTCAAAAAAAATAACAAAAGATTTATAGTAGAAATGACTTTGGATGCTATTGAAAAAGATATTTCTCATGTTGATTTTTTCAGAATTAATCGTGGTCAAATTGTAGGAATTGATTCAGTCAAAAAAATTCATCCTTACTTTAATCATCGTTTAAAGTTGGATATTTCAGGAAATTCAAAATTAGAATTTGTGGTTAGTCGTAATCGTACAAGTGATTTTAAAACTTGGGTGAATACTTGATTTTTTTTATCACATAAGCAAATAGAAAACATAGGTTAACAATGAAGTTGTTTTATATACCTATTTGGTGAAAAAAATAAAATTACAACTCATCCTACAAAAACGACACTTCAACAGAAACCAATTCCACTCCTCCCATTTTCCCTTCATATTGCAATCATAAATGATTCTAAATTATCAAATTTTAAAAAGAACGAAAATGAAAAATTTATTCATTGCCATGATTGGAATCCTCCTTTCTATTTCCCTTCAAGCACAAAATGTAACCCAAACAGTCAAAGGTCAAATTCTTGATAAACAATCTGAAATTCCAATTATTGGAGCTACTATCCAATGGCTCAATGAAGAAAATTCTCTCGGTGATGTTACCGATATCGATGGATATTTTAAATTGGAAAATATCCCAGTTGGTCGACAAGCTTTTCAAATCAACTATCTAGGTTATGAATCATTGACTTTGCCGAATGTAGAAGTTACAGCGGGTAAAGAAGTCGTTTTAAATTTAACGATGATTGAATCAGTAGAAATTTTGAATGAAGTAGTCGTAACTGCTGAAGTTGAAAAAGACAGAGCAATCAATGAAATGGCAACTATTTCCGCTCGCACCTTTTCACTCGAAGAAGTAAATCGATACGCAGGAGGAAGAAGTGACGTAGCTCGATTGGCTGGAAATTTTGCAGGAGTTGCGACAGCAGATGACTCTCGAAATGATATTGTAATACGTGGAAATTCTCCAACTGGTGTCCTTTGGAGATTGGAAGGAATTCCGATTCCAAACCCAAATCACTTTTCTACTTTAGGAAGTACAGGTGGCCCGGTGAGTGCTATGAATCCTAATGTTTTAAAAAATTCAGATTTTCTTACAAGTGCTTTTCCTTCGGAATATGGAAATGCCACCTCTGGAGTTTTTGACTTAGGCATGCGAAGTGGAAATCGAGACAAATATGAATTCACTTTCCAAATGGGTGCCTTTGCTGGAATAGAAGCAATGGCTGAAGGACCACTCGGAAAAAAAGGAGGTTCATTTTTAGTAGCTGCTAGAAATAGTTTTATCGCTTTGATTAGTCCTCCGCAAACTGCTGCTACTCCTCAATATTTTGACCTAACTTTTAAAATTGATTCACATACGGGGAAGTTTGGAAAATTTAGTTTATTCGGAATTGGTGGGTCAAGTACCATAGATTTTGTGGGTGCAGATATTGATTCGACTGATTTATTCTCGGAAGTAGATCAAGATTTATTTCCTCGATCTAAGTTTGGAGTGATCGGTCTTCGACATAATAAAATTATTGGAAATGACAGTTACATCCGAACCGTCATTGCAGGTTCATTAACTCGAAATGAATATGCTATTGATCGTTATTTTAATTTAGGAACTACAGAAGAAACTAAAATCAGATACGCAGATGGAAATAATGAAGAAAATAGATTTTCCATTTCATCTTTTTATAATAAAAAATTCAACTCCAAATCAACGATGCGAGTAGGTGTTTTGGCAGAGCAAACTAATTACGATTTAATTAATCGAGATGCGGAACAAGCACCTGATATTAATGGAGATGGGTTTAATGATATCATGACGAATTATGAATTTGATGAGAGTGTCTTCACGATTCAACCCTATGCGCAGGTGCAATATAAGTTCAATCCAAAGTGGGTTTTAAATTTGGGAGTCCATGGATTGTATCAGGAAATTAATGACCAATTTGTTCTGGAGCCAAGAACTTCTTTGAGTTGGAATTTTGCCAAAAAGCAAAAATTAACTTTTGGATATGGTTTACACAGCCAAAATGTTCCACTACCAATTATGTTATCTGAAAGTTTAGATGCGCAAGGCAATAGAATTTTAACTAATCAAGATTTAAATTTTTCACGAAGTCAACATTTTGTGCTTGGTTATGATTATGCATTCGCCAATAATTGGAGAGCAAAAGTCGAAGCCTATTATCAAGCAATCGATCAAGTAGCGGTAGATAGTAATCCGAGTTCTTTTTCACTCTTAAACTTAGGAGCTGATTTTGGTTTTCCAGTTGGAAAAGTGAACTTGACCAATGAAGGAACTGGCTTTAATCAAGGAGTGGAGTTGACTGTGGAAAAATTCTTTAGCAAAGGCTTTCATGGATTGCTAACTGCTTCTTTTTTCGATTCAAAATACAAAGGAAGTGATGGCATCGAGAGAAATACTGCATTCAATAATAATTATGTGATCAACCTTCTGGCAGGAAGAGAAATTAAAGTCGGTAAGGCAAAACAAAATTCCATTTTGATCGACACCAAATTGACAAGTGCAGGTGGAAGATATTATACTCCAGTAGATTTAGAAGCTTCGAAATTAGCTGGCTTTGAAATTAGAAATGAGGCGTTAGCTTATTCTGAAAGATATGATGATTATTTCCGTTGGGATGTAAAAATTGGTTTTAAACTAAATAGCAAAAAACGAAAAATTTCTCAACAGATTTATATGGATTTTCAAAATATAACTAATCGAGAAAATATTTTTTCAAGAGATTATAATCGACAAACCAATCAAGTGAATGAACGATATCAGATTGGTTTTTTCCCTGACTTTTTATATCGGATCCAGTTTTAGAAAAAACAATCTCACTCTTTTCACCACATAAGACACATAGTATTTTTCCTATGTTTTCTATGTGCCTATGTGCCTATGTGGTGAAAAAATCTATTTTCAAATTTACTCCTCCAATTTAAAATGAGGATTAAAAATCAATCCCAATAAACTTCCCCAAATAACCAAACAGTACTGAAATACAAAAGCCACTATTTAATAAAAATAGCAGCTTTTGAGTGTGTATTAGTTTGTAGTTAACTAGGTTTTATCTAAATGAGAATCATCGCAAAAAGGCGATTTTTTCGAATATTTACAGTTACAAAGTCTTGCGTTGATTTTCTTCTTTACTTCAAAAGGAAGTGGCTTAAATTTTGAGCCATGATGTGAGCCATCGCAAAATGGTTGATTTTTGCTGTAACCACATTGGCAAAAAAGGTAAGTAGTGTTGGCTTCTAATTCAACACGAGCAGGCTCTAAAGTTGTCGTTTTTTCTCTTTTATAATCTCTTGCTATTTCACTTCCTGGTTTATCAGAACCAACTAATGGCCACAAATAACTTGCTGTCCATTTATCTTTTGGATCGTTGACTAAACCATATTCTGTTGGAAATTTTCGTGTAAATTTTGCCGTACCAAACATCTGATCCCATAACGAAAACATATTTCCATAATTACCATTTGGATCACTCACATTATCTGCCATAGATTTCCCATGATGTGCATGGTGAAAAGCAGGCGTAATAAAAATCCTTTCTAACAATGTAATCACGGGGTTCAAAAATGGGCGATTATAAAAGAATTTATCCCAAGACAAAGTACTATGCGAACCAATAATAACTAATTGCTTAAGAATCAATCCAAGTGCAACTCCTTTAGCTCCTCCAAGAAAAACTACTATTCCTACCCACCAAAGATTAGGCATTATCAAATAATACAACGCTGCATTTCTATAGGAAATAAAAAATCCCATTTCCTCTGCTTGATGATGTGGCCGATGTAATTTCCAAAGAAACTCATATTCATGTGCCGAGCGGTGATACCAATATTGCATCACATCGTCAATGAGTAAATAAAAGGGTAACATAAGCCATAAACTCCAATTAGAAATAATATTTAAGTAGGATGGAAATAACAAAGTACCTACATAAATAGTAATAATTACGATGACTGTTTTCGTCATTGCCGTTCCAAAAAAACCTCCTACTTCTTGAATCCAATCTCCAGGTGTTCTTTTCGTTTTAGCTAAATAACCAGCAAGAGTTTCGGCAATTACAAAGAAAATTAAGATTCCTAGCACTACGTAAACATCTAAATCTGCTACTCCAAATAATGTATTATCCATTTACTTCTAAATTTTATATGAAGAATATGTAAGTAAATTTAGGAGAAAAAAACTTAAAAAGACTTTACATGTGTTAATTATTGGAGTTGCTTCTACGCTTGATAATTCTAGATAGAGATACTGCTGTAATACCTAAATAATTGGCAATATGCTTGTTAAATGCAGTTTGAAAAAATTGAGGACTTCGTTCCAAAAGTGCTTCATAACGTTCCTCAGGGGTAAGATCGATGAGTGCTTCTACCCGTGAAATAAGGGTCATAATATTTTCCTGCAATCCTTCGAAGTTAACTTGAATAAGGTTAGGATGTTTTTTACCCAACTCTTTTAACTCATGGAATTTGAAAACTAAAAGCTCTGTTTCCAAGATTGATTCGAAAGTATATTTGGTCGGTTGATTATAAAAAAGACATTCAGGAGCTCCTGTAATAGTGTGTTCTGGTCGAAGAAAAATATTTTTCTCCTCCCCTTTTTTATTGATATAATAACCTCGAAGCATACCCTTTAAAATGAAAAAAGATTTTTGAACATTTTGACCACTTTTGATCAATACTTCTTTGTTAGAACATACATGAAATTGACTGATTTCTAATAATACTTTTATATCAGCATTAGTTAAAAATGGATAAGTTGATTTTAAAATTTGATTGGCCCATTCGATATGATCTGCCATGCTTTATTATTCTTTAAAATTTGATTTTGATGCGGGCTTGCGTAGAATTAAATATTGAAGTTGTTTTAAAATATCTAGCTGACCTACGCAAAAAGCATTGTGATTATTGGACTTCAGCTTTTTTTCGTCCCAACCCAAAGGGGTTGAAACTCAAAAAGAGCTTCGCCAATAATCACAAGCCTTTCCGCTCGGTTTC
>JBGCFD010000100.1:0-9099 GCA_045106765.1 Saprospiraceae bacterium
GCCAACGTTAGTCGAATTTTTCAAACCCTTGGAGCATCAATTGACGAGTTGCCAATTTTATGGTTAGCAGCTCCCGTCACAGGATTATTAATTCAACCCATCATAGGATATTATAGCGATCGAACATGGCATGACAAATGGGGACGTCGTCGACCTTTCTTTGCAATTGGAGCAATTCTCGCTACCATTTGTCTTTTCATTATGCCGAACTCATCGGCTCTTTGGATGGCAGTAATTACGCTATGGATTATGGATGCTGCGATTAATGTGAGCATGGAACCTTTTCGAGCTTTCGTTGGAGACATGCTTCCGAATGAACAGCGAACAAGTGGGTTTGCCATGCAAAGTTTTTTTATTGGTATAGGTGCAGTTGTAGCATCTGCGCTTCCGTATATTTTTACAAATTGGTTTGGAATGAGCAATACAGCTGAAGATGGAGTTATTTCAGATTCTGTTCGATGGTCTTTTTATGCGGGAGGATTTGCATATTTTCTAGCAGTAATGTGGACCGTTTTTAATACAAAAGAATATCCGCCAGATGACTTAGAAAAATTTAGAAAAGAAAATACAGAGACTGGTGCATTCGATGGATTGAAAGAATCTTTTGCAGGTATTTTTAAAATGCCAAAAATAATGGTTCAACTTTCTTTTGTTCAATTCTTTTCATGGTTCGGACTTTTTGCAATGTGGATTTATACGACAGCAGGAGTTACAAGTCATATTTATGGAACAGAAGATACGACTTCAACTTTGTATAATGAAGGTGCAGATTGGGTAGGAATTTGTTTTGCAATATATAATGGTGTAGCTGCTTTAGTTGCATTTATGCTTCCAGTTTTAGCCAAAAAAATCAGTCGTCGAATGACTCATATGGTTGCATTGTTTTGTGGAGGATTAGGATTGTTTTCTATTTATTTTATTTCGGATCCCAATATGTTGTTAGTCTCAATGATTGGAATTGGAATTGCCTGGGCGAGTATTTTGTCGATGCCTTATGCTATGTTATCAAGTCGCTTGCCTTCAGATAAAATGGGATATTTTATGGGCGTATTTAATTTTTTTATTGTCATTCCTCAAATTGTTGCGGCAGGACTTTTAGGATTTTTATTAAAGAATATGTTTGATAATGTTTCTATTTATGCAATGATTATTGGTGGAGTATCTTTTGTAATTGCAGGGTTACTTTGTTTTATTGTAGATGATAATGAAGAAATAGCTAGGAATGATACATAGATAGATTCAGAGATTTTGGATAAATTCTAAATATATTTTTTACCAAAAGAAAAATAGCAATAGAAAAGTGAGTACCATTAAAATCATTGACAAAAAACGATAATCAATATACCAAGCGACTTTAGTTTCAGCAGCTTCTTTTAAGCGATATTTCCAAGTGAGATCATCGACAAATTTAAAATCAGGAGCAGCAGTTTGAAGACTAATCAAAACATAAATTCCAATACAAATAAAAGTTAATATTCCAGCAATGATCGTAAAATGAAGTTGTCCAACCATATCTGAAAAATATAAAACTGCGGTAATTCCACAAATTAAATGACCAAGAATTAAAGTGTATTTTGCTGCAACCGAATTTCCTCTTGCCCATAAAACTCCCATCAGAAATACAGTAACAATTGGCGGTACAAGAAATGAAAGTACAATCTGTAAGTAATCAAAAATACCATCAAAATTAGAAATTATTGGCGCCCATAAAGCTGCAAAAACCATCAAGGATAAAGTTGTAATTCGACCATATTTTCCAATTTCAGTTGGAGTCAATTCAGGTCTACGTGGTTGAATAAAATCCATCACAATCAAAGCAGATGATGCATTCAAAGCTGAATCTATACTTGACATAATTGCAGCGATCAATCCTGCTAAGACAATTCCGATAACTCCAGGTGGCAACAACTTGACGACCATTTCTGCAAAAACTAAATCTGAATTTTCTAATCCAGGTAAAAGTGTAGCTGCAAAAAGTCCAGGAATCACCATCAAAAATAAAACAGGTAATTTGAGAAAACCACCTAACAATGCTCCCCATCGAGCATTATTTAAATCACGAGCACCTAAAATTCTTTGGCAAATAAGTTGAGTGGTGGACCAATAATAAAACCCTAAAATCGGAACACCAATCAAGGTTCCTAGCCAAGGTAAATTTTTATCATCCAAAGATTGAATCAAAGAAGCATTGGGTTCAGGAACCGTTGCCATTGCCGCATCCCAAGAATAATCAAATTGTCCTAAAACTGCAAAAAGCAAAATGCTTCCTCCTAACAATATAATTACGGCTTGTAAAATATCAGTAAAAACGACCGCTCGCAAACCTCCCATCGCAGTATAAGTTCCAGCCAACATTGTCAAAACAAGATACGTTTGCCAACCTCCAAGGTTTGGAAAAAACATTTGTAAAACTAAAACTCCTGCAAATAAACTTGAAGCCGTATCAACGATTACCGTCAAAAGAATTGTAAATAAGGAAACATACCTACGTGCAAATCGACTATATCTTTTTTCCAAAAATTCTGGAATAGTGGAAATTTTAGAACGGATAAAAAATGGAATAAAAAAGATAGTCATAAAAACCAACAGCGGCACCGCCATCCATTCATAATTAGAAACTGAAATCCCAGATCGGTAGGCTTGCCCTGATAATCCAATGATCGTAGAACTTGAAATATTAGAAGCGAAAAGTGAAAATCCAATAGCTACCCAACCCAATGATCGACCTGCTAAAAAGAAGTCTTTTCCCGTATTATTTTTTCGAGAAAAAGCAAAACCAATAAAAAGTACAACGAAAAAATATCCGATAATTATTCCGATATCAACATTGCTGATGGCGTAGTTTGTCATAGATTAACAACGTAATTTCTAAGGTCAACTTCTTTTACTAAAGACATTTTTTTCTTCAATCGAACTCTTGACATTTGTACACTTGTGGCACTAATTCCCATGAGTCGAGCAATTTCTTTAGTACTTAATTTCATTTTAATATAAGCACAATGCCTTGAATCTGTTTGCGAAAGATTTGGATGCATTTTGTTTAAACGAATAAAAAAATCAGGGTGAACATTTTCGAAATGTAATTTAAAATCATCCCAATTATTTTCAAAATTAGTGCTGGAACGAATCAATTTTTTTATTTCTCGAATAGGTGTTTTGGAAGAAGTTGAATTAGTTTTTAGTGTATCAAGTTCGGTGCTTATTTTTTTTAGAACTGAGTTATGTTGATTGATTAAAAGTGTGGAAGTAGTTAGTTCTTTATTTTTTAAAAGGATCTCTTGTTCTAAAATTAAATTTTCCTCATTTCGTTTCCTTCGTTCATTTTCAAGTTGTTCTTTTTCCAATTTACTTTTCATCAAATCAATCTCCTTTTCCAAAATTTGCTGTTTTGCTTTTTCTCTTTCCAAAGCTGTTTTTCGCAAAGCAATCGAAAACCAATAAATATAAATAAAGAAGATCAAAGCAATTGAGAATGCTAAGATCAATGTAAATTGATAAATATCTGCAGAGTTGTTTTGAAGTTCCATGACTAAAAAAAGAGTAAAATTATTTTTACAAAATTACATTTTTATAATTTTGCCACTTTGAATTACATTCTTTTTATTTGAAAAAGTATAAAAATAAATACCAGGAGCTACTGCATTTCCATTTTTATTTTTTCCATCCCAATCTATTTGATTGGTATTAGAAAAATTAAAAACACGAATCTCCTTTCCTAGAGAATCATATATTTTTATCACTCCATTTTGGGTGAAATTATTTTTTTCAAAAACAAAATTAATAATTTCCGAAAACGGATTTGGCTGAACAGTCAAGGAATTATTTTTTTCTATAGTAGTTATTGCAACAGGAATACAGTTTCCAATCATATTTTGATCCATCCAAATTAATCGGTCAGTCGTCCAGTTTTTTAAGTAGGTAATTTCCTCTTCGTAAGTATTTCCAACAAAGGCATTGGGCCAAAGATAATTTCCTAAAATTTGCCATCGATCAAAGTTTCGATTTTGAGCTTCTTCCAAAATTAAAGCTTGGTCATCAATGAATTGCATCACCGAATCTGTGTGCCAAGGACCAGCTCGTAATTCATCCCAACGACATTGAACTTGATTGTTAAACACCGAATCTTCTTGTAATCGATCCCACCAAAAAGGTTGATCTTGCCCACAATTTGGATCATCAAAATTCCAACCACTTGTCTGCCAACCATCACAGTAATCTGCATTACCAAAACCTAAATTAAAATCCCAAAGAGGTCCTGCATTTAACAACCCACCTTTGCTATCTTTATCTTTATACAAAAAAGAACTCAGCCGATAAGCATCCACATCTCTACTTAATTCTACGACCAACATATGATCAATAAACGATCCTACATCAATCCAACTAGGGTAGCCTGTATCTGGATCATCAAAATTTCCACCAGCTAAAACTTGCTCAAAATCGGTGATATGATTTTTTATATAATTCTCTTGAGTCGTAGTCAGGTCATCTGAATTTGGATATTGATAAACGAAAAAGTGATTAGGCAGAAATGGAGAATTCCAACCATTGTCAGATTCAAAGCGATCTACCTGAAGAATGTAACCGCCAGTCAAAGAGTCGCCAGCATTATCATCGAAATCTAATTTGGCAATGTCTACTCGATCATCATCCCTTTTTATTTTTTCCATCAAAATATAAATCCCAACATATTCATCATTGATAAAAAGTTCGCAATATTGAGTACGAGGGGCCCAACGGTCAGTTAAATTTCCAAGATGAAAAGCAAGGACATTTCGGATCAAACTTTTGTCTGAAAATGGACCATGTAAAATCCAATCATTTTCTTTTGGCATACCGAGCAAATTCACATTATTGTTTTCTCCTTGGCTATCTTGAGTTTCAAAACCATAATTCTTTTTTGGGAAATTGGAAGAAGATGCGCCACGAGTTTCTATAGCAATTTGCCCATCGTAGCCATTTAAAGAATCTGAAAAAATATAATTTCGGTTGACAGAACCGTTATCAATGATGCCCATATGAGCAACAATTTTTGGTTCGTTAGGAATTTGTACTCCGAAAGTATTGATTTTTATGATAGGTAAATCAGATGATAAAAATGGAGATATAAACCAAGTTGGGGTCGGTGAATAATTCATTACAGATTGATTGACACCAACTGAAAAAAAGAAAAGTGAGGAAAGATCTGAAGAATTTATGCCTCGATTATGAACTTGAATAGCTAGCGTATTATTTCCATTTTGCAAACATTGATTTATTTTATCTTTGGTCAAAGTGAAAGGGACTGGCAGACCACCATCATACATTTGAGCTTCTCGTTCGTCAGGTGTATTTGCATCAAAAGCTGGAAAATTTCCATTCATATTGGCTCGAGCAATTTCTACTCCATTCAAATAAGCAATAAATCCATCATCGTAATCTGCATGAAATAAAGCCATCTCTAATTGTGACATATCTACGATATCAAAATTCATACGCATATAAAGTGAAATTGTATTTTGAATAGTAGTATTATCATCTCCATCTCCATATCCAATTCCTCCTTGTCCTTCGTCCCAATTGGAATCATCAAAATTAGTCTCGAACCAATCACTTGGAGGTTCAGAATCGCCCACTTGATATTTCCAAATATCATCTGCAAAAACCACCGTTTCCCAATGATCTATGGTTTGAGAAAAAAGTTGATTAGAAAAACAACAAAACATAAATGAGAAGAGAACAAGATATTTCATGTAGGTAGAATTTAATTTTTTCAAAATTAGAAAAATAAACCTAGTTTTTTGATCAAAAAATGGCAAGTATTGAACATAAATAAATGTTCGTCGTTTAGCAAAAAGAAGATAAGAGTGATTTGTACTTTCAATAAGTAGGTAAAAACCTTATCTTGTAGATGGATTTTTAAGTTTTTCAAAAACTTAAAAACTACCTTCCTAGAAATTTTCCAAAAACCTTTTTCAAACAATCTATCTAAAATAGATAATAATTTAATTTGTCTTCAGTATATAAACTACTGTTGATGAATATTTTTTTTTGTAAAAAAGAAACGGCTCAACATATTATGAAAAAGCTTTCGTTCATTTTTGGAATAATACTATTCCTTTTTTCTCAAAATATATTTTCCCAAATGCCAAGTGCTGAAGAACGTTCTGTTCAATTAAGTGCGACCGTGGAATCTGATCCTGCCAAAATTAATTTGACTTGGAAAGCAGATGCTGGTGCGTCGAAATATATTGTTTATCGTAAATCGTTAGAGGAAACAACTTGGGGAAATCCGATTGCTAATTTGCCAGGTTCTGCAACTTCATATGTTGATGAAAATGTGGTAGTTGGTGAAGGATATGAATATGCTTTTTTCAAAGAAGATTTTGCACCACGAGTTGATACGATCTGTGTACCAAGTGGAACACAAGTTAATTTTACGATAAATGATATGTATGGAATTGGGTTGTGCTGTAGTTTTGGTTTAGGATATTATGAAGTAAAAAATTGTGGAACAGTTCAAGCCACAGGTGATGATTTTGGGATGAATGATTCAGCAGTTTTTACAACTTGCGATGATGGTTCAGGATGTTCAGATGTGATTATTACCTTGAAAACGGATATGTTTGAAAATAGCACTTCTTGGATTTTGAAAAACAATTTGACGAATGAAGTATATCTAACTTCAGGAGCAGTTGGGTCATTTGTCAAGCCTCGTCCTGAGTATGGATTTATTTATGCTGGAATTGAATTGCCAGAAATTGAAGATCGAGGAAAGATTTTATTGCTAGTTGAAAATAGTTTGACAATGTCATTGGCTGCGGAAATTGAAGAACTAAAAATAGATTATATCAAAGATGGTTGGCAAGTGATTCAACGAGAAGTTGATGCGACGGATAATCCAACAGATGTGCGTACGATGATTCAAGATTTATATGCAAATGAAAGTGATTTGAAATCAGTTTTTATTTTAGGACATGTTCCGATTGCGTACTCGGGAGATATTTTTCCAGACACTCATTTTGAATTACGGGGTGCATATCCTGCGGATTGTTTTTATGGAGAAATGGACGGAACATGGACCGATCAAACGGTCAATAATACGACAGCGAATTTTGATATTTATTTCAATACAGTTGGCGATGGACGATTTGATCAAAGTATCATTCCTACAGGAGAAGTTGAGTTAGCAGTTGGTCGAGTAGACTTTTTTGACATGCCATCTTTCGGCAGTTCGAACCAAGATTTGATTCAGCAATATTTACAAAAAAATCATTCCTTCAAAATACGAGAATTTCAACCAGTACGTCGAGCATTGATTGATAATAATTTTAATCAATCTTTTGCAGCACCTGCAGCAAGTGGGTTTAGAAATTTTTCGACGATGTTTGGAGCAGATAGTATTTTTAATTTAGATTACTTTTCAACTTTGGAAAATGAAAGTTATTTGTGGTCTTATGGTTGTGGTGGTGGAAGCATTGTGAGTTCAATGGGAATTGGAAATACGAGTGATTTTGTAACGAGTGATTTACAAAGTGTATTTACGATGTTGTTTGGAAGTCAGTTTGGAAATTGGGCTTATCCTGATGACTTTCTTCGAGCACCTTTAGCATCGGGTCAGACATTGACCAATGTTTGGGCAGGAAATCCACCATGGACTTTTCATCATATGGCGATGGGTTATCCAATCGGTTTCAGTACTTTAAAAACTCAAAATGGAAACGATGGTTTATATCTCGGCAATGGTGCTCAATTAGTTCATGTAGCATTGATGGGAGATCCAACTTTGCGTATGCACATGGTTGAACCTTCAACGAAGATTGCATTTATCCCAGGAGCAAATTCTAATTATTTGACTTGGGACGAACCTATGAATGAAGATATTTTTGGCTACCATATTTATCGAGCAGATTCTTTGTATGGAAAATTTGAACGCTTGAATAGTGATGTTTTGACGGATACTTTTTTTACGGATTCTGATCCATTGACTGGCGAAAATTGGTATATGGTTCGAACCGTAAAATTAGAAACTACTGCAAGTGGAAGTTATTTTAATTTGAGTTTAGGAAGAATTGATTCAACGATTTTCTCACCAGCAATTCCTTTGGTCGCAGGGTTTTCTTCAAGTAATCAAACAGTTTGTGTTGGCGATACGATTCAATTTAATGATAATTCAACTGGAACGATTACTAATTATGATTGGACTTTCGCAGGCGGAAATCCTTCCACTTCCAATCTTCAAAATCCATCTATCATTTATAATTCTTCAGGAACTTATGATGTGAGTTTGACCATCACAGATGATTTTGGAACGGCAACAGAAATGAAAAGTGAATACATTATTATTGATGATTTGCCAACGGCAGATTTTAATTATACCATTGATAATGGCACTATTCAAATAATTGATAATTCGTCAAATGTGAATTTTTACTTTTGGGATTTTGGTGATGGAATGACTTCTCAAACGATTGGGGATGTTACTCATACTTTTGATACGACAGGCACATACACGATCACATTAGTTGGTTCTAATAATTGTGGACCGAGCACTTTCGAAACGACAGTTAACATCACAATTACTAGTTTAGAAAATCCAAATGATTGGAATCGTATTTCTATATTTCCAAATCCTACCAACGATTTTTTAAGAATTGATTTTGGAAAAAAACAAAACAATGAAAATTCGATTCAAATTATCAATTCGTTGGGACAAATGGTTTTTTCTAAAAAAGTAGAAAGTGTGATAGAAGAAATTAATGTGTCGGATTTTCCGAAGGGAATTTATTTTATAAAAATTATAAATGGAAAATCAGATTTTGTGAAACGAATTGTGGTGAATTAGAGTTTTAAAAAAATAAGTTAAAAGAAAAGGAATAGTGAGTTAAAATCGCTATCCCTTTTTTTTTGTAAAAAATGGTTCTACTCAAACATTTATTGAATAGAAACATTAATTTTGCAGCCACGTTTTAATATTTAAACTTTTTATAATCTTTAAAAAAAGGAAAATGTATCGAACTCATAATTGCGGACAATTGCGTATTGAAAATGTAGGAAGTAATGTTGTACTTAGTGGATGGGTGCAAGGATCAAATGATTTAGGACATATGATGTACACTA
>JBGCFD010000101.1:0-28816 GCA_045106765.1 Saprospiraceae bacterium
CCGAATTAAATAATCCAAGTGACAAGCCACCGCAACCAGCAAATAAATCAATATAAGTTGACTTCTTCATTCTTTGAAACTTTTATAAGATAGGAGGATAAGTTTAAGTAAATTGATTAAACGATAGATAATATAAGCAAATATATTAAACCTTTTATACAAACATAAATTTTATTAATACTTGATTTCGTATTTTTTTTATTTTAATTAAAAGGAACAATATGTGTTAGATGTTTTATGGAATTGGCCAAAAAAAAAGCGGCCACCCCAATCATCAAGGCTACCGCTTTTTACATATCCATTTATATAATCATCTACATTTTTAGAATCGGAACAAAACATTCCCCTTCCCCAAAACCTTGTTCACCCGTTCCGAATTAATATTGGCAGTCAGCTGAACCACCATCTCTCGATAAGGAGTTTCGTTAGCTGGCGAATGAATTAAGTAAGCCATATCCAAATGCTTTTCTGCCAAGTCATAATTTTGCATCGCATGGAATTCCATGGCAAAACCATAAAAGACTAACGGTAATTTTTCACTAGCAGAGGCAAGGAATTTAGACTCCGTTTGAGTGGTAATATGTGACACTAACTCAAGGCTTCCAAGTAGCTCGTTTCCTTTAGAATCTATATATGTTAAATCATCTTGCAATTCTCCATTTTCCCAAAAACTAATCATTTGAGTGCCGTCAGCAAAAACATAAGTCGCCTCTTCGACCATCATTCCATCTTCCCAGTTTCCCCTCAAAGTATCACCACTTTCCCAAACAATTAACCCTTCGCCATTTCGATTTCCATTCTCGCTTTTTCCAATAAAACGACTACCATCTTTTCTCGTAAATTTTCCATCGCCATCTGCCAAACCGTTTTTCCAATCACCTTCATAAATTTCCCCAGTCATTAATTTTATTTTTCCAAAACCATTCATTACATCGTTTTCAAACGCACCAGTATATTCATGTCCGCCAGGGAAAGTATAAATTCCTTCGCCCTCTTTTATTCCATTCGACCATTCGCCTTCATAAAAACTTCCATCAATATATTCCATGATACCAAAGCCTTCAGGGTACCCACGAGAGAATTCACCTTTATAAAATTCTTTATTGGAGTAGGTGATTTTTCCCTCGCCATGAGGTTTTCCAAATTTAAAATCACCAACATAAATAGTTCCATCTGCCCATCTTATTTTGCCAGAACAGTTTCGTTTTAGCATAGGACAATCCGAGTGAACTATTGCGGTAGAGTCATTTTCTAATGAAGATTGGTAAGTATAATTTTCGCTAGTCACAGGCCAATTATTAATATTCGCAAACATTAAAATTGGTAAAAAGGCTGCCCAGCCAAATGCAATTAAATTTCTCATTAAGTGTTGTGTTTAATAAAATATACGATTTTAAAAAAATTCGTTGGTAGGTTATGTTGGATGGTTTTGCTAGAGTGCAATTGTTACTTTTTTATATTACAAAAATCAGGCAAAAGTGAGAGGTATTATAAAAAAAGTGTTAAAAATGTGACTGCATTAAAACTCATTTATTTTTTTTCTAAAAAAAGATTAAATTTGATTGTATAATTTTATATCGAATTGAAAACAATCAAAAATGCCAAAGAAAACCTATACTCTCCTCAGAGGTGGTGAACCCATCACAATTACCAAAGAAGAAGAATTTTTTACTGCCATTATTCCTGATCGAAAAGCTGCTATCGAATTAGTCAGTCACTCCGAAGTGAAGCAAATGAAAAAAGTGTTTAATAATGTTTATAAAATAAAAACGACTAAGGGTACCCAATCAAATTTGATGGAAAAGATTCGATCAAACGAAATGACCAACACTATCGCTCATCATGCTTACTCACCTGTCGGAGATACGACCACACGATATTATATTACGGACAAAATTATTATCAATTTTAAAAAGAAAACAAGTAGGTCTAAAATCAATGCTATTTTTGAAAAACATAGTTTACAATTTTTAAAAGAATATGCTGAAAGTCAAATGAGTTACTTGGTTCAAGTGACAAAGTCCTCTGGAATGAATCCTGTGAAATTGACTAATATATTGATGAAGTATCCTGAAGTGGTTGCTGCTGAACCAAATTTGATTAACCGGTTTATGAATTTTTATACACCAAAAGATGGTCATTTTAAAAAACAATGGCACTTGCATTCCAAAGACGATATTCAACTAGTTGCCCATGCAAGTGTCGATGCAACCAAAGCTTGGGACATTACTAAAGGAAGCCGAAAAGTGGTGGTGGCTGTCATCGATGATGGATTTGACATCGAGCATCGTGATCTAAAAGCAGATGGGAAAAAAATAGTGTATCCTCGTGATTTTGTCGATGGAGATTTAGATCCTTCGCCGACCAAAGCTCATGATGATTATCATGGAACACCTTGCGCAGGGGTAGCGATAGGAGAGGAGAATGATTATGGGATTGTTGGTGTCGCTCCTAATTGTGCTTTTATGCCAATTCGATTTGACTTGGCAGCTGATGATGATTTACTTTGGGAAATTTTTAATTATACTGGAAAGCATGCGGATGTAATTTCATGTAGTTGGGGACCAGTTCCAGTTTATGCACCACTTTCCAAATTACTAAAAGATAAATTTACTGAACTTACTTTAAAAGGTGGACCACGTAAAAAGGGTTGTGTCATTTGTTTTGCCGCAGGAAATTATAATGCACCATTGCATGATTCGAATAATCGAGATTTCCGTTGGTTTCATCCAGGCTACAATCAAATTTTCAAAACACCTGGCCCAATTATCAATGGAAATTGTGTGCATCCAGATGTGATTGCTGTTTCAGCTTCGACGAGTTTGGGAAAAAAAGCAGCCTACAGTAATTGGGGAAAAGAAATTTCGATGGTTGCACCAAGTAATAATTGGCACCCTTTGGACACTCAAAAATTTGTTCCTGGTCGAGGTATTTGGACGACGGATAATGAAAATGTTGGAACTGGATTTACTGCTAACAATAAATACACGGGAGACTTTGGAGGAACATCAAGTGCTACTCCTTTGCTAGCAGGAATTGCAGCATTGGTTATTTCAGTAGATCCAAGTTTGACTGCCAAGGAAGTTCGGAAAATCATGGAATCCACCGCTGATAAAATTGAAGACAAAGATGCTGACATCGTTTTGGGGCACAAAAAAGGAACGTATAAAAAAGGACATTCCGAATGGTTTGGTTATGGAAAAGTAAATGCTGCCAAAGCAGTTGCTAAAGCCAAAGCATTAAAAGAAGCAAAGGAAAAAGTTGAAGTAACTTCAAATCCAGAGTCAATGTCTCCCAAAGCGACCACCGAAGGTATCTATATATTAAGTGCAATGGTCAATCCAAAAGGAACAGAAAAAGGAAATGAAACAATTACTCTGCTAAATGCTACTAATCAATCGGTGAATTTTAAGAATTGGAAATTGACTGATGGAAAAAGAAAAAAAGAAGAATTAAAATTTACGTTAAAAGCTGGTGCAATAAAAACCATCAATCTTAGTACTAAATTTACGTTGGCAAATTCGGGCGGAAATGTATTGTTATTAAATCCTGAAAAAGTAATCGTACATCAAGTGAAATACACCAAGAAGGATGCGAGTAAAGAAGGTTGGACTATAAAATTTTAAAATTTAAAGATATTATTTCCACAGTTTCTCTTGTTTTGCAGCCTAAATTAACAGAGGAATTGCCGTCATTGGATTAAGTTTCAATGGCGGGTTTTTTATTTTTGTAAATGAAAAAAAATATGAAACGAATAATGGTCATTGGTTGTAGCGGTTCTGGAAAATCTACTTTTTCTAGAAAACTACATGAGTTAACTCAAATTCCTATCGTCCATTTGGATCAAAAATATTGGAAGCCTAATTGGGTAGAATCAACAGAAGAAGAATGGCGAAACACCATTTCTGAAATTGTAAAAGAAGATCAATGGATCATGGATGGAAATTATAGCGGCACTTGGGATCTTCGAATTCCACGAGCGGATACTATTATTTTTATAGATAAACCTACTTATGTTTGTCTTTATCGAGCAACCAAAAGAATTCTTTCATATTATGGAAAGACTCGTCCAGATATGACGGATGGCTGCCCAGAACGGTTTGATTTACAATTTTTTCATTATGTTTTGACTTATAATTTGACGAGAAGAAAATCTAATTTAAAAAAAATAGAAAATTGGAAGAAGGAAAAACAAATATTCATTCTCCGAAAAGAGAAAGATATAATAGCTTTTTTTGAAAACATAAAACGTTCATAATCAATAGTTTAATCATAGTTTATCTAACAATTTTTACCCATTTTTTTGATAACTAAAAATAAGGTGCTACTTTAACGGGCTGAATTTTAAAAGTTCTTAATCCTTAGAACTTAGATTCAAACTTTGCTTATTTTATTTTATAAAAAATAATAGATGCCGTGCAAATCAATTCATTGAAACGTCATTTATTGGAGTGTGTATTTTCTACACAACGTTTAACCAAATTTATTTACATATGAAAAAAAGATTACTACTTCTAATGGCAGTTTTTCTATTGCCAATTTTCACTTTTGCACAAGAGACCGCCGAAAAAGGAATGGATAAAATGATTGATGAGGCATTTAAGCCAATCTCTGATTTCTTTTCAGCAGTTATATTTTTCAATATTGGAGGAGTTCCTTTTGTATTGATGTTATTAGTATTTGCAGCAGCATTTTTTACTGTAATGTTTGGCTTCGTCAACATTAGAAAATTTGGAACAGCCATCAATGTGGTTCGTGGAAAATATGATCACATTGATCATCATAGTGTAGATCCAGGTGCACAAGTAAATGTTGCGGATGGAGATATCGTTGATACGATTGGAGATGAATCAAAAGAAGGAGAGGTGACTCACTTCCAAGCTTTAGCAACGGCAGTCTCTGGAACAGTTGGAAATGGAAATATTGCAGGGGTTGCATTAGCAATTGCACTTGGTGGACCAGGAGCAACATTTTGGATGATTATCTGTGGATTGTTAGGGATGTCAACAAAATTTGTGGAATGTACCTTAGGCGTTCAGTATCGAGATATCGGACCTGATGGAACCGTTTACGGTGGGCCAATGTACTATTTGACAAAAGGATTAAAAGAACGAGGATTCGAAACACTAGGAAAAGTAGGAGCTGTATTATTTGCTATTTTTTGTATTGGAGGATCTTTTGGTGGTGGAAATGCTGCTCAATCAAATCAAGCAACAATCGTTTTAAAAGATCTTTTAAATTTAGAAAGCGCAGGCGCTGGTTCAATGATTGGTTTAGTTTTAGCAATTATAGTAGGTATCATTATTATTGGTGGAATCAAAAGAATCGCATCAGTTACAGAGAAGGTTGTTCCGTTGATGGCTGGATTATACATGTTAGCTTGTTTATATATTATTGGTTCTAATATCACTTTAGTGGATGATGCATTTGGACAAATTTTCTCTGAAGCATTTACACCAAGAGCAACTGTAGGGGCAATGATTGGAGTACTTTTAATCGGATTTAAAAGAGCAGCATTCTCTAATGAAGCAGGCGCTGGTTCTGCATCAATTGCACACTCAGCTGTAAAAACTAAATATTCAGCTTCGGAAGGATTAGTTGCATTGTTGGAACCATTTATTGATACAGTAGTGATATGTACGATGACTGCATTAGTAATTATCATTTTTAATTCAGGTGGAGCATTTGAGTATGGTGTACAAGGTTACGAAATGGTAGATGGAGTAAAACAAATGATAGATGGTTCAGTATTGATAGATGGCAAAGCTTATGAAGGAGCAGGAATCACAGCTAAGGCTTTTGCCGAGTATATTCCATATTCAGATATTTTCTTAACTATTGCTGTTGTATTATTTGCAGTATCAACTATGATTTCATGGTCTTATTATGGGTTGCAATCGTGGAAATATTTATTTGGAAGAGGAAAAGCTGCAGATATAACTTACAAAGTATTGTTTTGTATTTTTATAATTATTGGAGCAGCAGCAAATATGAGTTCCATTTGGGCATTCTCAGATGCAATGATTTTTGCAATGGTATTTCCAAATATGGTAGGTCTATTCTTACTCTATCCAGTTGTTAAAAAACAATTGGCTCGATACATGGAAGCAATTGATAAAGGTTAAACTTTAATTTTTACAAATAATAAAAAAGGCACTTTTCATTAATTTGAAAAGTGCCTTTTTTGATTCTCTCGAAGCAGGGAGAGGATTTATAACAATAAATTTACAAGAATTTATTTCTCTTCAATTGCATAAACAAAGTAATTAGAATCTCCTTGCCATGGCATCGCTTTGTTAATTTCTTTATATCGAAGCATTACTTTTTTGCCTTCCAAGTCTTCTAATTTATGAGCAAGGCCATCGTAGTCTAGAGAAAAATCCCAAACGTTTCCAATAATACTTGAATTATCTTCTTGCAGACCACCAAGATTGAGTTGCCCTTCGTAAGTTTTAAAGACATAACCTTTCTTGGAAAGTTTCATCAAGTAGCCAGTCCGAGTACCTTCACTATAAGTCCAATTTGCCCAAAGCAAATATCCTGCTCCTGCGAGAATTAAACCAATAAATGAAAGGATAAAAACTTTGCGGAAAAAGCTTTTGGTTTTTTTGACACCAGAGTCAATTGATTTACTGACAGACTCTTTGGTTTCTGTAATTGATTTACTAACAGCCTCTTTTTTTTCTTCGTATCCTTTGCTTATAGAATCAGCTGCTTCTTCAAACATATTTTTATCCTCCTCTTTAGGATCTTTTTCTTCTTTTGGATTTTCATTTTCAGAACTCATTGAATTATGGGTTTTGGTGAATCGTAAATTTAATTTTTTTTTGACTAATAATAAGACTAAGTTCAACAATATTAGTCACGGTTAATTTTTCAACTAAAAACCTTTTATTAATTTTTCAACACAGAAGTGCAGAGGCGCGGAGAATTTTTCTTTAAAAAGATTTAAAAAAAACTCTTCGTCTCTACATTTCTGTATCGAAAAATCAATTAGTCAATGCAGAATTAACTACGATAATTTTATAATTTCCCAATCACAAATTTTCTCGATACACTTCGCTTATTTTCCAACTTCACCACTATCGAATAAACGCCACTCACGTAATTACTTACATCAAATATAGAAGGATCAGATGGAAAAGATTCATACTCACGACTATCCATTCGTTGTCCAATACTATTGTAAATTTCGACGGTTGCTTTTAGTCCAGCAAAATCTCGCATCGTCAAATAAATTACATCATTGGTAGGATTTGGAAACAAATAAATGGATTCAAAACCAAAATTAAAATTAACTTGGCGAGCAGTTGAATAATAAAAATCGCCATCCTTTTTAATCACTTTGAGTCGATAGAAATTTTGTCCCTCCGAAGGTTTTCGATCGAAGAGTTGATATTGATTAGCATTGTCAGAACTAAGTGATTCTATGGTTCCTATGTGAGTAAAATCATTTTGAGTAGAAGCAACTTCCACTTCGTATTTCTCCACAAATTCATCTTTAAACATTGTCCAATTTATATCTGATGATTGTCCTGTTTTTCCAGCATTAAATATTAGAAGATTAGGAACTACAAAAGTTGAACTACTCGAAGCTTGACATCCGAAGGCTTCTAATTCAGCTACAAGTAAATAACCAGATCCCTCCATTTGGATTCGAATATATTGTCCTTCTACATTTGGAAAAATTTCGGAAGGAGAACCAACTAAGCCTGGAATATAATATTCGTAAGTTGCTTCAGCTCTAGCTATATCTAAATCGTCAGATGTAAAAGGATTGTTAGAAATGAGTACGTAACAATTTTGAGTTCGATCACTTCCGTCGGTTCGATTGAAAAAATTAATATTTTCGATCAAATAATTACTTTCTAAATTTACTTCCCACCAAGGTTGAAAGGTATTTTGTGTAGCGGCAACAGAAGACGCTGATCCTTGTCCTGTAAAAAATATACCATTGGTATCTCCATCAACTCCCTTGCTTGAAATACCTTCAATTCCTCCTGCATTTAAAGTTGAAGATTGACTAGTTGGTTGATTCAATGCTAAATTGCTGGTCGTTACACAACCCATATTTCCAGTATCAGGAGTTCCTGCACAATTACAATTTCCATCTTCCACATCATTTAATGTAGTTGAATCATTGTCATCGCATGGAGTTCCTGCACTAGGACAACCACCTCCAGTACCACCACCTTCGCAACCAATTACTTTTATCTCAGAAACTGCTAAGAAGGCAACATCTGCTAATTGAAGCCGAATATATCTTCCTGAAATACCTACACTTTGAGTGGTTGGTCGAGCTGCTGTGGTTGCTTGGTAATAATTTGTTACACCAGCTTGATTGATCGTAGCATTTAAATCAGAATTTGTAAAAGGATTGTTAGAAACTAAAATGTGGTAATTAGACAACAAATCCATGCAACAATCTTCTCGATTCCATACTTCGATTTTTTCAATATCTTTTATGGCTCCAAGATCAATTTCTAAATAAGGTTGGGCTACCCAATTTGTCAAAGAAGTGGAGTTTCCTCCCCAGAAATTTCCATCTGTATTTCCATCGACAACTCGAGAAGCTTCGGCATTTAATTGTGTTCCAGATTGAGTGGCTGTTTTGTTAAGTGCAAAATTAACCTCACAATTAGTTCCAGTATTTCCACCACCACCATTCATTGGATCGCATTCTCTTTCCATGATTGATCTAAAACTTTGAATCGAAGTCGAGTAACTCCAACCACCATTCCATGGATGCATCACTAGGTTATCATTCTCTTCCGTATTGCCTTGGCAAAAACTACAAACGTCATAATTTTCATAAGTAACATTTGTTCCATCTACCCATTTTAAAATGCCTTCTGTTTCATTATCCGACAAGCCGATGTGAACCATTTCATCGATTTTGCTTTGGATAAAAAGGTTTTCTACTTCATCATTGATGATAATAATATCGCCGCCTTGCATTTGTGCTAATGCACGGGAATCATTCCAATTATTTGCTCCGTCAGAGATAAAATATTGCTTCCCTCCGAGTTCTCCGAGTAAAGAAAAACCAGGAATAGGATCATCACAATTAGCTATTCCGCCACCGCCATTATTTGGAGGAGTTGCATTGGAACAATCAAATTCCATGATGAAATTTTTGGCAACATTAGATGCATTATAACTCCATTTTCCATCCCAAGAATGCAACATTAAATAATCATTCTCCTCCGAGTTGGGAATACAAATACTACAGTTGTCAATATTGTTAAAACTTAAAGGTTCACCATTGGCCCAAGTCAAAGTTCCTTCTATTTCACTATCACTCAATCCAATGAATGCGGGAGCGGAGAGTTGATTTTTAACAAAATCGTTTTCTGAATAGCCATTTATTTCAACTAAGTATCCTCCTCTATCTTCGCAAAATATTTTTGCTTCTTCCCACGTAAGAGCAATGTTAGAACGGAAATATTTATGTCCTAAAAATTGACCAATATAATTGAATCCATCAACCGTTTCCGTACAATCTGAAATGTCATAATCTGTCGTGTCGATTACCGTAGGGTTTTCTGAAAAGAAAGTTGGTGTAGCATTTAGTACAATGCCTTGAGAGCCAATATATTCTTCAAAAAGTGTCTCACAATAGTCCCATTCTTTTTTATAAACATTAGAAATATTTAGCGAAGCTGGAAAATTATAAACTGCACTAGCTGCCTCCGAACTATCTATTGTGGTTTTTGCCCAAAGTACATAAGTGTATTCGCCTGCTTCATCTACTACTGCACCACCTCGAATGTCAGGAGGTAAATTTAATTGAGCTGATCTCAACGAATCCCATTCAGTTTTTAGTAAAACATCAGATGCTGTTTTGTAAGCAACTCCTGATTCATTTCTCTCTTGATTGTAGGGTGGGGTAGCTTCTAAATTTCCATAAAAACCCATCACATCAAACCAAGAATCTGCATCTGCTTCTTCTTCAATATCGCCTAAATTATAAAAATGTAATTGATTAATTCCATTGGACATTGAAGTGATTAATGCCTTGGTAATAAAATTTCTTTGCGACTCTGCTGACCCCATAAATGTTTCAAAAGATAATCGAGGAACATTTATTTCGGTGATCAGATATTCTTTTTTGGGAAAAGTAACTCCATCGTAACCATAGCCTTCCATAATGGCTTGACGACCATTTTTGGCCAAAACAATTCCATCTGCTGCTGCATCAGAATGACGCTCATAAACTAATTGACCATTATTTAAAAAAATCGTACTTCCATCAAAATGAGGGTAAGTATGAATTCCAACGGCATCAAAATACGCACCACCCGCCAAAGGATATTCAGGAGTAACACTTCCATCCACAGGGTTGTCAGTATTTCTACATAGCACGTCAAAAAAACTATAATACCCAACTCCACCAAGTGTTACATAAGCATCAGGATCAACCGTTTTGATCACATCATAAGTCACGCGTAACATTCTGATATAATGATATACTGGTGCTTGAATGTCAAGGTCGCAAGGATCAGGATCATTATCCCACCAACTTTCAGGATGACCTGGTGGAAGTGTCGCTCGGTAATTGGATTGATCCAAACTTGGCTCATTCCAAATTTCCCAAAAACGAACATAGTCTTTGTAAAGTGTGACCATTTCGTAAGTGTAAGCGGCGAGATAGTTATCATCATTATAAGGCGTTCCATTTGCACCTCCATCCCAAATCGGCAAATACATATTAGAAAATAATTTTCCAATCGAAGCGCCTTGACAATAAACCGTCGTATCTCGGTGCTGTAAATTTGGGTACCCCATAAAGCAAACATTTTCCTCCATTCCCAAATCTTGATAATATTGAAATGCTCCTAATCGAACATCATATCCATAAGTATCTAAAAAAACTTCGGGAAGACTTGGACGAATAGCATTAGTTCCAATTCCAGGAATTCCCATGTACGGATTACCTGCAGCAAGATTGGCGAGCTGTTCATCTGTCCATTGATTATAACTTCCAGGATTGATTCCCATTCGGAAATAGTCATTGTATGCTGGTACTACATCGTTAGCGGTATAATTTACTTGAGCATTTGTTCCTATGCTAAAAAGTAGCATTAAGAAAATTGGGAGCTTAAAGTTCATGTTGATCGTATTAATAAGTTGCATTTAACTTTCTACCATGAGGTAGACTAGTTCAAAAATGATTAATGAATTAATCAGTAAAAGTTAATTTTTTGGAAAAGTTGGAACAGGATAAGAAAAACTATATTAGGTTTGGATTTTGGGAAATACTATAGTTTGACCTACGAATTTCGCTATTTTTGATTGATTGACATAGAAAATAGTGAATTCTTTGGAATATATTTAATAATAATATTAGGAGGAAATATTTTTAAAATTCCTATTTTCTCCTTCAACATTTTAACTTTGTTTTTTTGTTCAATAAATTAATAATAGATGAAAATCGAAACAGTAATTTTTGACCTCGGAGGTGTTTTAATTGATTGGGAACCTCGCCGATTATTCAATAAAATATTTGATGACAAAGAGGAGATGGAATATTTTCTAAATAATATTTGTACACCTGATTGGAATGTGCAACAAGATGCTGGAAGACCATTGGCGGAAGCGACTCAAATATTGGTAGACAAATTTCCAAAATATACTACTCAGATTGAAGCATTTTATGGACGTTGGGAAGAGATGTTGGGTGGGGCGATTTTGCCAACGGTTGAAATTTTGGAAGAATTGATTGAAGCGCAAACGCACCGAGTTTATGCTTTGACAAATTGGAGTGCCGAGACTTTTCCAGTTGCCTTGCGTGATTATGATTTTTTGCAATGGTTCGAAGGAATCCTAGTTTCGGGTGATGAAAAAATGATGAAACCCAATCGGGAGATTTATGATTTGACTTGTAAAAGGTTTGATATCAATCCTGCAACAGCAGTTTTTATTGATGACTCCTTAAAAAATATTAAAGGTTGTGAAGATTATGGAATGCAAGGGATTCATTTTAAATCAGGAGAGCAGTTGCGAAGAGATTTACAGGTAATGGATGTTTTGTAAAAAAAATAAAAATGTATAATCGTTATCGCGAATGCTTTTGCATTGGCGATAACTATACTTAGTTACAATAAATATTTTATGCTTTTGTTGTAGCCAGTTTTTTATTGTCTTACACTCGTTAATTCCAATTTAGCATTGAAGTTGTTTTAAAAAAAGCTGAAGTCCAATAATCACAATGCTTTTTGCGTAGGTCAGCTAGACATTTTAAAACAACTTCATTAATATTTTCTCACTTTGTGGCAGTTTCTATCGCCAGCTTTAAGAAAGTAAATCCAGAATAACCAAATTGAAGTATTAATTACTTTTCCACTTATCATAGTTTCTTTTTTACCTTTGATTTAAAGTTGTTGTCTAATTTTTCTAAAGAATTTTATCATTGGTTATTTTGGTTTTTTTAATGAAGTACTACCCATCTATAGTTCTAGCAGCTAGATTTGAAATCTCAATATACAAGATATCATAAAAGAGATAATCAATCTGCATTTCTATCAAAACATGATTTATTCTCAAGAATCAGAAATCCTTTAGACTAAAATTTCTGCTCATGTTCTAGCAACCATCGCTTCCGTTCTATCCCACCTCCGTAACCTCGTAACGCTCCATCACTTCCAATCACTCGATGGCAAGGAATCATGATCGCAATACGATTGTACCCATTAGCAGATGCCATTGCTCGAATCGCTTTTGGTCTTTCGATAGCTTTAGCTTGAAGTTGGTAAGTGGAAGTTTTTCCAAAAGGAATCATCATTAATGATTGCCAAACTAGTTTTTGAAAATCAGTTCCGATCAGTTCAATATTGATTTCAAATTTTTTACGAGTCCCTTCAAAATATTCTGCCATTTCTTTTTTGGCTTGTTTGATATGTTGGTTTTCACCGACTAAAATTTTTGCGTTGAGTCGTTTTTGTAAATCTTTAAATTCTGTTTCCAACATTTTTCGATCAACAAATTCTAACAAACAAATTCCATTTTCTGTTGCACAAACAAACATTGGTCCCAAAGGCGTAGTCAATCGACTAATCAAAATAATAGTTTTCTCTCCACTTTTTTTAGGCGATTTTCCTAGCAGTTTTTTATAGGTATATCCAAATCCACTCAATGATTCATAGCCTGTATCGAAAGCAGTTTCTGTCGTCTTTTTTCCATGCTTCAATTCCATAAATGCATTGTTGATTCGATACATTCTTTGGTAAGCATGAAAAGTCAAACCATAATTTTTCTTAAACCATCTTCGCACTAGGTCAGCACTAATATTATTTTCCTTCAACCGAAAATCTGTAATTTTTTCTTTTGGATTTTTCTTGACCATCTCGATGGCTCTCTCCACTTGCTCAGGAGTTTGATTGGCATTTTGAGTTGGTTGACAGATTTTGCAAGGCCGGAAACCATTGTCCAATGCTTCTTTGAAATTGGGATAAAACTCTACATTTTTCAATTTAGGTTTTCTTGCCCGACAGGTGGCAATACAAAAAACAGAAGTAGTTTTTACGCCCACATAAAAAATCCCAACATAGCTTTGATCTCTTTTGAGTAAAGCTTGATAGTAAGTGTCAATTTTATTTTTATCGTTGATTTTCATTATTGGAAAATAGGTTGAAATGAATTTTGATGAGAAATATCATTTAGTATTTTTTCAAGAAAAACGTTCATTTGATCATAAAGAAAATTCCCCATGCTGATTCTTTTGACGCCAAGTTTTTGAAGTATCGAGAAATCAGGAAGCTCAGGCATACACATCACATTGATAGGAAGCGAAGTACTTTCTACCACAGATTTTATATCAGCTTCTTGTGTGATGCAAGGTACAAAAATACCGTCTGTACCTGCTTTTTCATAAAGTTGAATTCGTCGAATTGTCTCGGTTGTTGGATCAGGGTTTTGGACAATAAAAGTATCTGTTCGAATATTTAGAAAAATATTGATGCCTTCTTTTTCTAAAATATTTTTTATTTCCAAAATTATTGTTGAAAAAACTTCAGCAGATAACAATACTCTTACACCTTTCATGATGCTGTCTTCCAAGTTAATTCCGACGACTCCAAGTTCAGCTAATTGTTTGATGTGAGCAGCAATTATTTTTGGATCTCGACTGTAGCCCGCTTCCAAATCAACAGACAATGGGATGTTTATTTTTGAGGAAATTCGTTTTACAAAAAATACTAATTCTTCAAAACTCATTTCCTCTCCATCTTGATAACCCAAGGAATTGGAGATCGCTGAACTAGAAGTTCCAATAGCTTTAAAGTTTAATTTTTTAGCAATTTGAGCACTTGCGACATCCCAAACATTGGCTAATAATAAAGGTTCTTTTTGTTGGTGTAATTTTTTAAAATTCATGTTCTATTTTTTTCTGTAAAAATGGGAAGATGAAAATAGGGATGCAACCGAAAAATGGGGAAGTATTTTTTTATAAAATTTTAAACATGCTCTTAGATATACTCCCACGTCAAAATAAAATAACCATTTTTTTCTAAGCAAAATTGAAATTAAAATTGAAAGGAAAACCATGAGAAGTAAGGAGTGGGTGAGGATCGGTGAAAAATGGGGGAGTGGAAGTTTGCCTTTGTGTCTAGCTATTTTTTTACCTAGAATTTTTTGGTTCTTTTTTTTTCAATGAAAAAAAGAATAATGCTAAACACATCCAACAAGATTAAAATGTAAAAAAGATAAAGTTTAATTTTATCCAGAAGTAAAATACCATTCTTATCTTTAAGCAACTTTCTACCTTTGAACTACTCTTTAACTTGAAACCTTTTTTTAACCAATAAAAAAATAGCTCGTCATGAAATTACTCCAATTTATTTTACTCAATTTTTTCTTTGTAGGATTACTTAGCTGTGGAGGAGAAACAGAATCTGCTGTAACAGATTCCCCAATCATTTCTGAAAAAGGGACTTCTCGAATGGTTTCCTTTAAAGGAAGGTCAATTGATTTGACACCTTACGTGGAAGGATTTCCTTACAGCGGATTCCGCCCCTACTATGCTGCCGAAAAATTGTATTACATGAAAAGAGGGGAGACAACTGATCTCCTTGAACTTGACCTTAGTGGCAATCCTGATTTGACAAAAGGTAAAAAAATCTCTGACATTGATTATTCCACTCGAAACGTTTGGGGGATCCGATACAATAAAAATGATCATCACCTTTATTGGACAGGTGATGAAATTAATGATGAAGTCATCAATCTAACCCGTCTTGATCCTAAAACAGGGAAGGTGGAAAAGTTAACAGATGTACCTTATATTTTCGGATACCAATGGAACGAACCTGGAACACAGGTAGCTTATATCGCTCGATTAGGAGATAAGGAAAATCGATTAAGTGAATTGAGAATTTTAGATTTAAAAACTAATAAAGAAACTAAAATTATTCAGGATAAAGCTGACATGAGATACACTTGGGGAACTCCAAGTTGGCAGCCAGAAGGAAAAGGAGTCGCAGTTACCGCACTCAAAAATGCTGATCGAACTTTTGGCAATATCGTCTACATTGATTTTGATAAAAAATCTCAAACGCTTTTAACTGATGCTTCGAAAAAAAGAAGTTTTCCAGGGATTTTTAAAGAGTGGTTAGACAATAATACATTTATGTACATTTCAAATGAAGATGGTTTTAGAAATATTTACAGCTACAATATTTCAACAAAAAAATCAGCTCAGTTGACAAAATTCACAACAGATTTGGGTACTTCTGAGATTGTTACTGTTGAAGGAAAAAAATATATGTTTGCTACAACTTCATCCCCAATTGAAACTCAAATTTATTTATTGGATTTGCCTTCAGGTGATATTGTGATGCAAAAGAAAAGTGATGTGTCTATTGGCGTATACGATTCTGATGGCGACAAAATGATGGTGTCTGCTGGGTCGAATGCTTCGATGTTTCGGATAGATGAAATGACAGTTTCGACCGATAATTTGACTTCCAAAACTGTGGTTGATGTACCAAAAGAATTAAAAGAAAAAATTTACAATGCGACTCCTGAGCGAATTACTTACCCAACTTTTGACAAAGATCCAAAGACTGGAAAAACACGTGAACTGCATGCTTATCTTTATAAACCTAAAAACCCACTTCCTGCCAAAGAACAAATTGTGATGATTCAATCTTTTTATGGTGGTGGAAATAATTTTAGTACTCGTTATCAAATTTTAGCGGATGCTGGAATTTATGTTTTGAGTCCTTCTCCTCGAGGAAGTAGTGGATTTGGAAAAGATTTCGCAGCGTTGAATGATAAGGATTTAGGTGGGGATGAAATCATCGATGTATTTTATGCAGCGAAGTATATCTCTGAAAAATTAAATATTCCGGCAAAAAATATAGGTGTATTCGGCGGTAGTCATGGTGGGTATGCGACGATGCGAACATTAACTTTTCCTGGAGAAATCAATGGTAACAAAGCTGAATTCGACTGGGGATTTGGATTAAGTCATGCAGGATTTTCAGACATAGTTCATTTTTATGAAAATTGTAATATTCCAGATTGGGTAACGCTCGAAGCTGGTGATCCAAAAACTGAAGCTGCAAAATTGAATGATCGATCACCACTTTATCATGCGGATAAAATGAAAGGTCATTTGCTATTAACTCACGGAACAAATGATAGTCGAGTGCCAATTGCAGGAAGCACGATGATGGCGGATAGTTTGAAAAAGTATGATAAAAATGTAAAACTGGTTACCTTCGAAGGGCAAGGTCATGGTATCAAAGGCTTGGAAAATACGGTTACTTTTTATCAAACATGGTTTGACTTTTTGGAGGAAGTGACGAATGAATTGAAAATGTGATTTTTTTGTAAATGTATTGTTACAATGAAGTTGTTTTGTGATCGTTAACAGACGTTTCAAACTTCAATGGTAAGACGAGAGTAATCCCGATTTTTTGTTAATTCAAGAAGTCGGGATTTTTATTCTCATTTATTGGTCTTTAATTGCTTTTGCTATCCTATTTAATCCTTCCTCTAATCTGACTCTAGGACAAGCTAAATTTAAACGAATATAACCATCCGAATTTGCCACAAACATATTTCCTCCTTCCAAAAGTACTCCAGCTTTATTGGCAAAAAACAGAGTTAGGTTTTCGTTTTTTTGAAAATATGCTCCCACATCAACCCATGCTAAGTAGGTGGAATCAGAAATATGAAAAATTGTTTTAGGAAGGTTTTCTTTTAAGTATTTTTGCAAAAAAATAAAATTCTCATCTAAATATTTTGTTAATTCTGACAACCAATTTTGACCTTCTGAGTATGCAGTTTGGGCAGCGACAATACTGAGTGGGTTGTCGATAGGAAGTTGTTTTTCCTTCCAAGTTTTTCTTAAGTCATCATTTGGAATGATAATATTAGCCAACATAAAACCTGCGAGGTTAAATGTTTTGCTTGGCGCCATACAAGTGATTATTTGATCAGAATCTGGAAATAATTTTGCGAGCGGAGTGAATTTTTTTTCACTTCGTAAAAGATCACAATGAATCTCATCAGAGATAATCATCATGTTATTTTCAAAACAAATTTCACCAAATCTTTTTAATTCTTCCTCTTTCCAAACTCTACCTGTGGGATTGTGAGGGCTACAAAAAATACACAACTTCATTTTTTCATCTGCTGCTTTTTTTTGTAAACCATCAAAATCCAAACTATAATGTCCTCCTTCACAAAGCAAGTCTGAGGTGACTAATTCTCGATTATTATAATCAGCAGCATATTTGAAAAAAGCATAAGAAGGTGTGACGATTAATATCTTTTCATCAGGTTGGCAAATGTATTCGATCAAGGCAAAGAGCGCAGGAATGACACCTTTGGAAGTAACTAAATGTTCCCGATCGAAGGACCAATTGTATCGAGTTTTGGTCCAATGAAGAAAGGAAGATTTATATTTTGGATCGAAGATTTGAGAATAGCCGAAGATGCCATGATCGATTCTTTTTTTGAGTGCGGCTGAGATTTCAGGAGGTGAAGCAAATTCCATATCTGCAATCCACATGGAGATAAATTCATCATCAGCGCAAGGAAAATCAAGTGGATCATTTTCATCAAAAAGATATTCTCGAAACCCTTCCATGCTCATCGCATTCGTATTTCTGCGATCTATTATTTTGTCAAAATCGTATTTCATTTTTTTTCCAAAAGTAGTAAAATGAAAAGTAATGAGATGAAAATTTGTGAAAGAATTCTTTTCTTTGCGGTTTATTTGAATACGTTTTTTTTAATAATGAAGTTGTTTTAAAATGTCTAGCTGACCTACGCGGAAAGCATTGTGGTTATTGGACTTCAGCTTTTTTTCGTCCCAACCCAAAGGGGGTGAAACTCAAAAAGAGATTCGCCAATAATCACAAGCCTTTCTGCTCAGTTTCAGCAGACATTTTAAAACAACTTCAATCAATAACTAGTACAATGAACAAAAAACACCTATTTATCTTTTTATTCTTTTCTCCTTTTTTCTGTAATTCACAACAAATTAGTTTTGAGGCAAGTGTAGCCTTATTTGATCATCCTTCATCACCGTATGCTGGATTTAGTAATCCATTTATTCCTTTTGATTATAATAGCGACGGTTTGGTTGACTTTATAGGTGCGACGTTTAATGATCAATATGTTTATAAGGGAATAGCAAGTGACCAATTTGAGCAAATCGATATTTATCAAGGATTTTCACATAAACCACTAAAGGTGATGGACTTTGATAATGATGGAGATATGGATGTTATTATGGAACGGTATATTAACTTGTATGAGTCGGCTGATAGTTTTACTTTTTTTAATCCTAATATTAATTTCCAAGAAGATATTGTTGAAGTAGCAGATTTCGATAATAATGGATTGAATGATTTATTAACACATAAGAGTATTACTTTTGCAAATGATGAACTCATAATTCACTATGGTCAAGTTGGCGGAGGATTTATGTCAGAGGTAATCTATTCAGAATTTGATTATGGCGATGTAGAGGTGGCAGACATTGATGGAAATGGAGATTTGGATATTTTGGTTATGCTTGAGTTTGCTACTAATGAAGCAGTAATTTTATCTAATTCTGATACTACTTTTACACCTGCCTTTATTCCCTTGTTTTTTAACTCTTCGCATACTACAGCCAAGCTAGCTGACCTTGATGGAGACTTAGATTTGGATTTGATTGCACTTGGATCTTTTGATGATGTTTATATTGTAGAAAATACAGATAATTTCGTTACTGCTAATTCATTTCAGCAACTCCAACTAATTGATGCAGATTTTTTGAGTATTGCCGATATGGATTTGGATGGAGATATTGATATTATAGTTTCTGCGAATAATTCATCTAACTCCACTCTTTTTTCAATAGAGAATAAAGGAGCACTTAATTTTGATGCAGCATTAGAAATCGAAATGTTTGGGGAACCCAATTCAACAACTTCTGGAAGTCCTAATTATGTGAGTAATAACTTAAACCTATATGATTTTGATGGAGATGGAAAGAAAGATCTTATTTATGTAGATGGCCGCCATTCTAATCAAGTCGTATATTATAAAAATATATCTACTATTACAGATATAAATAATGTAACGAGTAAAGATGATTTTATAATTTCTGTTTTTCCAAATCCAGTAAATGATCGATTGAAAATTGAGGTAGAAAATATTGATGATTTTTCTAACTATGAAATCTTTACTGTTTCTGGAAAGAAAATGAAAGAAGAAAAATTGGACGGAGCGTTTATAAATGTATCAAGTTTGCAACCAGGAATATATTTCCTAAGCTTAGATCAATCGAATTCAATTAGATTTATTAAGCAATAAATCTTTTTTAGTTAGGAATATAAAAAAGGGTTGTTGATAGTCAAATATCAATAACCCTTTTTTGCTTTAATGATTTTTTTGAGAAATCACTCATCCCGAATCGCATTCACCGGATTTGAAATCGCCGCTTTGACAGATTGTAAACTGATTGTTATAAATGCAATCAACATTACTGCCAATCCACTTGTAATAGTTGCCCACCAAGGAAAATCAATTCCATAAGCAAATCCATTTAACCAATCTTTGAGCAAATACCAAGTTATCGGCGCAGCTAAAACCATAGCAAAACCAATCAGTTTAATAAAGTCTTTGGAAATTAATTGTAAGATTTGAGAGACGGAAGCACCGAGTACTTTTCGAATACCAATTTCTTTAAATCGTTGTTGAGTCAACAAAGCTGCTAATCCAAATAAACCAAAACAAGCAATGAAGATGGCAATAAATGCAAAGTAGCCAATCATACTCGAAAGTTGTTTTTCAGCCAAATAAGTATCGTTTAAAGTTTCATTTAAAAAAGTATATTCAAATCCTTTTTCAGGAAAAGCATCTTTCCATTGGTCTTCGATAAAACTAAGTGTTGCTGGAATATTAGCATTTTCAATACGCAAAGCAAAATAACCAAACCCACCAGGCGAAACTTCCATGACCAAAGGAACAATTTCATCGTGCAAACTCTCAAAATGAAAGTCTTTGACTATGCCTACCACCAAGCCTGTTTTGCCATCCATCGTCATCTTTTGACCAAGTGCATTTTCTGGATTTTTCCAGTTCAAATGTTTGACTGCTTTTTCATTGATCATAAATGCGCTAGTGTGATCTGTTCCATGCGAGGCATCGAAGTCTCGACCTGCGACTAATTTTAATTCGAAGGTTTCACTAAAATCATAATCCACAGAAAGTGTTTTTGAAATGATATTCTCGGAAGGCGGAAAACTATCGGTAGATACATTTCGACTAATCGCACTCAGTCCAGGTAAGCGAGAACATTGTGTAACTGCTTTGATATTGGGATTGGTCAACAAGTTTTTATCAAAAGTATTCATGCGTTGCCGAAGTGTCGCATCTCCAGGTCGTAAGATTGCATTGAGGTTATTTCCACTATCCAGCGGAAGACTCAAAACTAAATCTTGATTAAACCCAAGTGGCTGATTACTCAAAAATTGAATTTGTAAATATAATGTTATAGAACCTGCGATAAATACAATAGCTGCTAAGAATTGCATGGTGATTAATCCTTTTCGAAGCCATTCACTTCCTGCTTTTTTATTGCCACCCAATGCACCTTTCATGACTTCCACCGGTTTGAATCGAGTGACAAAAAAGGCTGGATATAATCCTGCTAAAAATCCTGTCAATAAAAAGATGCCAAAAAATAAACCTAAAATGATTGGATTGAACATCGCAGCATATGGAATTTCGATGCCTGTCAAATTATTCAACGAAGGCAAAGTCAACAAAGTAATTCCCAGCGAGATAACGAAAGAGAAAAAACTTAATAAAATGGACTCTGTTAAAAATTGAGAAATCAAAGCAGACCGTTGCGCCCCCAAAACTTTTCGAACACCAATTTCCTTCGCTCTCGTCATCGAACTTGCCGTCGAAAGATTAATAAAGTTAATGCAAGCAATCAGCAAAGTTAATCCACCGACCAATAAAAATAGATAGAGATAATTCAAATTACCCGATGATTTTGGGCCACTACTTTCAGCATAAAGGTGAATGTCTTTGATGGGCATCAAAGTAAAAGTCATGATGTCTCGAACTCGCTCATTCATTTTTTCTTGGATAAATGTTTTGAATCGAGCATCTACTTTTTTAGGATCTTGATTGGGATTTAATTTGACGTAAGTGTAAGCATGAGTAGCCGACCAATTGTTTTCTATAAAATGTTTTAACCCTTCTCTAGCATGTTCTGGTTCTACTTTTATCATTGTCTCGAAAGGCAATAGCATGTTGAAATTCAAGTGAGAATTGTCAGGCCAATCCTTTACTACACCAGAAACTCGAAAACCTTTTTCGCCTGCTAACTTCAAGGATTCTCCAACTACATTAGTTTTTCCAAAAAATAATTGAGCAGTAGATTCATTGATGATGACTGATTCGGGTTGATGTAAAGCTCGCTGAGCATCACCATGTAAAAAATCAAAATGGAAAACATCAAGCGCTGAAGAGTCTGCAAAGTAAACATCCTTCACTTCAAATTGTCGTCGAGTTTCTGGCAATTCAACACTTAGTTCTCTTGGATAAAATCGACTCGCTTCTGCAATTTCTGGAAAGTAATCTTTTAAAACTGGTGCAACAGGAGAGGGCGTTCGAGCCATTGTCTGATGAGTGCCACCTCTAGTGGTAGAGTATTCTATTCGATAGACTTGGTCGGCATCTTCTTGAAAAGTATCATAATTGAACTCATGCCAACAATATAATATGATCAAAAAACAGCAAGCCATTCCAAGTGATAATCCTAGAATATTGATGAGGGAAAAAGACTTGTTTTTTTTGAGATTACGAAAGGCTAGTTTTAGTTTGGATTGAAACATGATGGTTTTGTTTTGGAAAATAGAAAAACTTAATCCTACAAATGGAATGACAATAAATAGTAAGAATTAGTTGCTTCATTTATACTGCACTTCATATCTACAGTTTTCCAAAATGATTGACCTTTATCTAATTTTAAATAAATAGAAAACCCAGACCATAAAAAGTTTAACGTCTACCGTAAAACGAATAAATTCTATTCAACTACTCTTGTAAATATAAGTTGTTTGTTAGTCTCCAAATTTTCTTGAATCATCACCTTGTCATCTAGTTTTATGATTTTGTTTTGACTAGTTTCTAGTTGCTTATTTCCCATGTAAGAATTAACCATTAATTGAAATTCTTCAGGTTGGCAGTCAGACATTTTTTCTGCGAGGTAAGAATAAGATAAGATATCATTAGAAGTTGTGTAGGTACCATTCGAAGTCATTTTACAAGTATAACTTGGTTGAAAAGAGGTAATTACTCCATTTTGACTAAAGGAATTATCCTTAAAATATTCACTTACAATTGTACCTTCTAAAATTGGATTACCATCCGTTACTTTCCATTTTCCAATTAGAAAAGACCAATTAATTTCTTGTTTTTCAGCAATTGTTTTTCCACTTTTATCATTGGAATCATTGGCACAACTGGTGAAAATTAAAAGCACAAAAAATATTTTTCCTATTTTATTCATCATTTTTTAAGTTTTTTAAACTGATTTTTTTTGGTGAAAGATATGGTTTTTTATTAATCTGTCGAAAAATGATTTTCATAAAATGAACAAAACTTTAATCTAATTGTGTTGACTAAGAATTAGGCAAAAAATTAACCCTCATGTTTTTAGAAAAAAAAATATTAACCTATAACGGAAGAGTCGTTTTTGAAAAAATAACGATGCCTTATTTTCAGCGAATGCCTAAATTGTTCGAAGAAAGTGAGGCTTGCTTTATGTTTATTAATAAAGGAGAATTTTCAGTTAGAACGCCCAATGAATTTTTATCTTTTAAAAAGGGAAAAGGCTTGTTGTCTAAGTGTTTTGATTATTTTTTTGAAACTAATAAAATGCAACAGGCAAGTAGTGATAACCTTGAATTACTCGGTGTAATTTTACATCAATCTATGATGGAAGAATTATTTCAATTTGATCTTTCTACCTCAAATTACAAGATTGATTTTAATGTCAAACAACTTCAGATTGATGCCTTACTTTTAAATTTTAAGGAAAGCATCAATATCCTTTTGGATAATCCTGAGTTGGCTGATGAAACGTTGATAAAAACTAAACTCAAAGAATTCGTTTTGCTACTCAGCAAATCAGAAAATGCTCCTTCCGAATTAGATTTTCTTGCGGCAATGTTTCAACCCAATGCGACGGGTTTTAGAACGACGATAAATAATAATTTATACTCCAATTTGTCTGTGGAAGAGTTTGCAAAATTATGTGCAATGAGTGTTTCGACTTTTAAAAGAAAATTCAAAGAGTTATATTCTGAAACACCTAAAAAGTATTTTTCCAAAATAAAAATGAGAAAAGCGAGTCAACTTTTATTGATTAAAGAAAATCGGATTTCGGATATTGCTTATGATTGTGGATTTGATTCATTGGCGACCTTTAATCGAATTTTTAAAAAACAATTTGGAAAATCTCCCTCTGAATATCGTTTGACCCAAAATGATTAGTTCTTGACCCGAATTAAGAAAGTCTTCTGATCGATCTATTTGATCTTTGTAGTATTAAAATATTACAATCATAAAAATAGATATCATGAATAATCAAATCATTAAAATTTCAGGATTATTAATTTTCTCTTTTCTTTTTCTTCAAAGTTGCATGGCGGACTTGCGAACGAAGACGATCAAGCAAGAAGGAATCACTATTGAAAATACCAAAAAAGGAAAAGCGGTTTTAGACCGATCATGGAAAGCGCAAGGTTTTGACAAAATAAAAAACCACCAAGTTTATTCTTTTAAAGGAAAGGATACTTGGAAAGGAATGTTGGGACGAGTTGGAAAGGTTTGGCCCAACAGAAAAACTGAAATGAATTTTAAATACGAGGTCGGAACATTTGATGGGCAAGTTGCATTTCTTGATGGAAAAAGAAAAGGGGAATATGCTGGTTTGCAAAATTGGAATTATTATGAAATTGATGACGAAGACAAAGCCCAATTTCAAAAACCCAACAAGCGGATAAAATTTGGATTAGCTGCTTACCAATATTTTACAGAAATGATTGATCGATTGAGAAGTGCTCCGATCATTAATTATGCAGGTGAAAAAGAATTTAAAGGGAAAAAATATGACTTAGTATTCGTTACTTGGAATACAGAGAAACCGCATCAAGAGGCAGATCAATATATTGCTTGGATTAATAAAGAAACTGGTTTGATGGATTATACGCAATATACGCTTCGGGAAAGTTATTTAAAAGCTCCTGGTTCAAAAGCAATTGCAGGTGCAGTTGAATATGGTGACTATCGAGAAGTTGATAGTATTCTAATTTCGTTTGAACATACCGTTTATGGTTTCAATATGAAAAAAAGGAAAAAGAAAAATTTGCATCAGTTAGTTATTTCGGATTTTCAGTTTGATGATTTTGATGTGGAGGAACTTCGATTGAATAAAAGTTTAGCGAAGGGTGGGGATTTTAAAAATTAGGCTATTAATTTTCGTCTTCTAAAATAGAGTGCTAATCTAAAAACGAGATAGTGCTAAAAGTAATGTTTACTTTTAGCACTATCTTTTTTAGTTTAGTATTAGTTTTACATTTTTTGAACTTCAATCGAAATCATGTTTTTTATTTTAGGAATATCTATTTCTGTTTTTTTACTTTTTCTTTTGTTAATAAAGAAAAACAAATCTTCTGCGGATAAAATATTATTGATTTGGTTATTATTACTCTTCGTACATCAATTGTTTAATTATTTGGCTCAGACAAACGAGATAGAAAAATATCCTCATTTGTTAGGAGTTGATTTTCCATTTCCAGTTTTACAAGGGGTTTTACTATTCATGTATGTACTCACAATTACAGGAAGAAAACTCAAAAAAAGATTTTATTATATTCTACATTTTATCCCTTCCATTTCTCTTGTTCTTTTGGCGATTCCATTTTACAGTTTGTCGGGGGCGGAAAAAATAGCGGTCATGAATGATCCAGTTAAAGATTATTGGTGGTATCTGATTTATTATAATTCGTTGATGTTTATTTCAGGATTGGGTTATTCGTTATGGTCACTTTATGTGATTCGTAAACACCAAAAAAGGATTCAACAAAGTTTTTCAAATACAGATAAAAAGGAATTACAATGGCTTCAATATCTTTCGATTGGATTAGGCATTATTTGGTTTATTGTACTATTTGCTGATGATACAAGATTCATCTTCACAGGAGTAGTTATTTTGGTATTATTTATTGGTTTTTTTGGAATCAATCAAATGAATATATTTCAGACTAATGCAGTTTTGGAATCTAATTTCTTGAAAATAGAGGAGGAGAAAATTGAAAACAATGAAAATTCAAAACCTGCTGCGACCACTACAAAACGATATGCAAAATCTGGATTGACAGAAGAAATGGCAGCAAAGATTTATACCAATTTGAATGAATTAATGACGAAGGAATCATTGTTTAATGACAATGACATTACATTAACCGAGTTGGCCAAACGATTGGATGTTCATCCAAATCACCTTTCTCAAGTCATTAATGAAAAAGAAGAAAAAAACTTTTATAACTACATTAATGCTCTTCGAATCAAAGCATTTATCAAGCTTGCTTCCCTTCCTGAAAGTAAAAAATATACCTTGCTTTCTTTAGCCTACGACTGTGGATTTAATTCTAAATCTACTTTTAATAAACATTTTAAAGAAAATACTGGAAAAACACCTACGGAATATTTTAAATCGTAATTATATGATTATCAGTATTTTACGGTGCTGTGCTTGTAAGCGCGGACACCTTTTTCGTTCGTACTTGTAAGGGAGGTCGCGAGGAATAGTACTTTTTTTGATATTTGAATCAACCATTTAATATTAATGGCAATCAAAATTTATTTATCATGAAAACCAAAAAAGTATTGTTTTTTCTTTTTTCTTTTTTAGCAGTTGGAGTAGGATTTTATCCTTTAGTTTTTCTCGCATCGAATACTCAATTTCCAATTCTCAACGGCAAGAGTCAAGAATTGTTAGGAGATGTTATTTGGAATATTTCCTTTTACTCACATATTAGTTTAGGAGGAGTTGCCTTGTTAATTGGATGGTCTCAGTTTAGTAAAAAATTAAGAAATAAATATCTTCAATTACATCGACTGATCGGTAAAATTTATGTCGGTTCAGTTTTGTTAAGTGCAATAGGTGGAATTTATATCGGCTTTTTTGCTGCTGGTGGAATTATCTCAAAAGTAGGATTTATCAGTCTTGGAATAATTTGGTTTTATACAACATTGAAAGCATTTCTTGAAGTAAAAAAGGGGAGAATTGAGCAACATAAAAAGATGATGATTTATAGTTATGCAGCATGTTTTGCAGCGGTGACTTTAAGATTGTTATTGCCTTTGTTGATTGTATTCTTCCATGAATTTGTACCAGCTTACCAAGTCGTTGCATGGTTGTGTTGGGTACCGAATTTATTGGTGGCACATTTTATTATTTTAAAAAAGTCAAAAGATAAAATCCCTTTAAATAGTTCCATTTTATAAATCAGAGTGATTGAAAAAAATGGATGATGTAGATTTGTTTTATAAAAAATAATAAATCATGGATACACAAAAATTAGTTAAAAACGAAATCAAAATTGGAATTCATCACATGAAGCATTTAACTTTTAAAAAGCAAGATGAATGCCAATCCTTTTATAGATCAATGCAGTTTTTTAGAAGACTAAAACATAAATTTCACTCCGAAATTTTCGTATTTTTGTTATTCTAAAAAAACTCGCAGTTAAACATAAAAGCTTTAAAACAACTTCAAAATTATTACCAAGCTTTTTACCTTATGAAAAACCAAAAAACTCGCCGACTCGCTGCAATTATGTTTACCGATATCGTCGGATATACAGCCTTGATGCAAGCAGATGAAAATGCAGCAGCAGATAAAAGAGCACACCATCGAGAAGAATTCGAACAATATCATCAAAAATATAATGGAGAAATATTGCAATACTTTGGCGATGGAACGCTGAGTGTTTTTCAAAGTGGAGTAGAAGCAGTCGAGTGTGCGATTGCTATTCAATTAGCTTTGAAAAAAGGAGAACCTGTTCCTTTGCGAATTGGTTTGCACATGGGCGATATTGTTTTTGATGGAACAGATATTTATGGGGATGGTGTCAACTTAGCTTCTCGAATTGAAAGCTTAGGAGTTGCAGGTGCAATTTTACTTTCTGAAAAATTAAATGGTGAACTCAAAAATCACCAACAAATTTCCACTCAATCTTTAGGAGATTTTGGTTTGAAAAACATTGACAATCCAGTTGAAGTTTTTGCGGTAAATAATGAGGGAATAAAAATTCCAAAACGTTCGGAACTCAAAGGAAAACAAACTGAGTTAACAAAAACCATTGCGGTTTTACCTTTTGTCAATATGAGTTCGGATGCTGAAAATGAATATTTTAGCGATGGGATGACTGAAGAAATTATCAATGCCTTGGCAAAAATTAAAGAGCTTAAAGTTACCTCTCGAACTTCTTCCTTCTTCTTTAAAAATAAAAGTATCCCTGTTCGACAAATCGGTGAAGAATTAAATGTGTCGACTATATTGGAAGGCAGCATTCGGTTATCTGGGAATAAAATGCGGATAACCGCACAGTTGATTAATGTAAAAGATGATTTTCATTTTTGGTCAGAAACTTTTGATCGGTCGATTGATGATATTTTTGCGGTGCAAGATGAAATCAGTTTATTGATTGCTGATCGACTGCGAGAGCATATTGGGCATTTTGAATTAGAGGGGCACCTCGTAGATAACCTTAATATTCCAATTGAAGTTTACAAAAAATATTTGAAAGGTCGGTATTACTTGATGAAGCTGAATGTAAATGGAACTAAAAAAGCTGTTTCCATTTTTGAAGAAGTCATTGCAGTACAACCTGACTTTGCTTTATCTTATTTAGCGATCAATCAAGGATATGCTTTTCTTGGAGCGATGGGGTTGATGCCTGCGCCAGAATCTTTTGCCAAGGCTAAACCTTTTTTGGAAAAAGCGCTAGAGCTAAATCCAAATCTACCTGAGTCTCAATTAAATTTAGCATGGATCGCTTGTTGGCAAAATTGGGATTTAGAAAGTGCTTATCGTCATATAAGTAAAGCGGTAGAAATGCGTCCCTCTGATGAAATTTATTTGACAATGTCAAATCTGTTGACCGTAGAAGGGAAATTAAATACTGCACATAATTATATTGATAAAGCGCTTCAACTTGATCCATTGTCAGCAATGAATCATCATTATAAAGGATTTTTATTTTACCTACAGGAAAAATATGATAAA
>JBGCFD010000102.1:0-64549 GCA_045106765.1 Saprospiraceae bacterium
GAAGCGGAAACTTTAGAGCCTCAACAAGCTTTAATTCTCAAGGTAGCAGACAATGCAATCAAAGACGCAGGTTTAGATGAAAGCTCAAATGTAGCGGTTTTAATTGCAATGGAATCTGAATTAGCAATTCATCATTACTTGGCTCGTTGGGATGTCACTTGGCAATTAAAAGAAGCACTAAAAGAAAACAATATTGAACTCACGGAGGAGCAAGAAAAAGAGTTGGAAGAGTTGTGTAAAAATGGAAATTATTTTCGTGAAGGTTCACAAACGCCAAGTCAACACACAAGCTTTGTAGGTAACATTATGGCGAGTCGAATTGCTGCACTTTGGGATTTCTCAGGAGCAGCATTTACCGTTTCAGCTGGTGAAAACTCAGTTTTTAAAGCATTAGAAATTGCACAGAATTTATTGTCACTTGGTGAAGTGGATGCAGTTGTTGTTGGAGGAGTTGACTTTGCAGGTGGCTTAGAAAATGTGTTACTACGAAATCAAAAAGATAAAATAAACCAGAATGGTCAACCAAGTATTTCTTTAAATAAAGAAGATGAAGGTTGGTTAGTTGGAGAAGGTGCAGGAGCAATTGTTTTGAAAAAAACGAGCGAGATAAAGGAGGATAAAGTTTATGCAACGATTGATTCTGTTGGAAAAAACTTAAGTGTTCAAAACGTTGGTTATCAAGAATTAGCGAACACAGGAATTGATTCAGAAGACAATGCAGAATTAAACAACTTAAGCATTTCTTCTAATTCTACTCCTACTGCACTTGGAAGTGTCAAGGCAAACATTGGACATACTTACGCTGCATCTGGAATTGCAAGTTTGATAAAAACGGCATTGTGTTTACACCATCGTTTTATCCCTGCTATTCCAAATTGGAAAGCAGCAAAAAATGCTTCTAGGTTCCAAGACAATCAATTTTATTTCCCTTCAAAATCTCGTCCGTGGATTTTGCAAAATGATATTTCTGAAAGAAAAGCATTGGTTAATGGTTTGGAAAACATCCAAGTCCAAATGACTGAGGCAGTTTCAAATACTAAACATGAAACTACTTTTTTACAAAAAAACATTCCAAATCTTTTTGCTTTAAAAGGAAATTCAGAAAAAGAAATTCAACAACAAATTTCAGCATTAGAAATTGCTATCGAAACAGCAACTCCAATTGCTGAAATCGCACAACAGTTTTTTGCAAAATCAAAAGAAAAGCAAACTGATTTTTGTGCAGTCTTAATTGCGAAAAACAAACAAGATTTAAATCAAGAAATTAATTTTTTCCAAAAGAATATTACACGAGCATTTGAAAAAAATCAAATTTTAAAAACACCTCGTGGTAGTTATTTTTCTCCAATTCCTTTAGGCAAAAAAGGAAAGGTGGCATTTGTTTATCCAGGTTCTTCCACGGCTTACACCGGTTTAGGAAAAAATCTTTTCCAATTGTTCCCGCAGTTGTATCCACACTTCGAAAAGATGTTACCTAATCTTGATGAATACATTTGGTCAGATTATCTTTTTCCTAAAAAGATCAACAAAGCAGACGAGAATCCAAATATTTATAACAATGCAATTGCAATGATGTCAACGGGTGTTTTTTACTCGGCAGCATTCACGCATATCTTGCAAGAAGTATTTGGTATCAAACCTGAAATGGCATTTGGTTATAGCATGGGCGAATGCAGCAGCATGTGGTATGCATTGGGCGTTTGGAGTAGCAATGAAGCAAGAGAATTTCAGGACTCTCCTATTTTCAAAAATCGTTTCGCAGGTAATTTAGAATTGCTCGCAGAACATTGGGGCATTTCTACAGACGAAGCAAAAGAGCGATGGATAAGTTTAGTTTTATTGGCTCCAAGAGAAAAAGTTGAACAGCTAATTCAAGGGAAAGACAAAGTCTATTTGACTTTTGTAAATACTGAAAACGAGGTAGTTATTTCGGGAGATAAAATTGCATGTTTAGCGATTGCTGAAGAGTTAGGATGTCAGACGGTAACGATTCCTTTTCAAAATGTAATTCATCATGATTTTTGTAAAAAGGAGGAAGAGGGCTTGATAAAAATGCACCGCTTCGATTTAAATAAAAATCTTGACATTGATTTCTACTCAAGTATTACTCAAGAGAAAATCCCTTTCGATAGTCAGCTAATTGCAGAAAACTCAACAGCAGTTTGTTGCGAAAAAGTCGACTTCCCCAAAACCGTAAATACGTTGTTAGAAAAAGACGCAAAGATATTTATTGAGTTGGGGGCTAATGCAACTTGCACAGGTTGGATCAAAAATATTTTAAAAGGAAAAGAACACTTAGCAGTTAGCATTAATCAAAAAGGAAAAGCCGATGCTCAAGCTATTTTAGAAGTGCTTGCACAATTAGTGAGCAATGGAGTTGAAGCCGATTTATCCGCTTTATACATCGAACCAAAAGTAGGAAAAGCGCCACGTAGCTTTATGAAAAAAATAGACGTAGGTGGAGCAAGAATTTTTGACACTTTTGAAAACACAACGCACAAAGAATTATTTAAAAACATAAAGAGAAAAGCAGTTACAGTTGAAACAAAGAAACGAGAACTAGCATTCGCTGGCGGAGGGGACGACTTACCTCCAAAAGCTACGAATACTGAATTCATTGACAAAACAATACATTTACAAAAAGATAAAAACAATTCCAACATGGAAGTTACCACTATAAAAAACAAACCATCTACTGAAAATAAAATTGGAGAAAACGGTTTACGTCTTCAAGATTTTGAGTCGGGTGAACAATTGAAAGGAAAAGAAATCATTTTTTCTCAAAAAGATTTAGAAGAGTTTGCTAATGGAAAAATTGCTAACGTTTTCGGTCCAGAATATTCAATCATTGATGGCTACAAACGAAGAGTAATGTTACCGATGGATCCTTATTTATTGGTAAGTCGAGTAACTGGATTGAAAGGAGAAAGAGGCAAATTCGAACCGTCAACAATGCAAACGGAATATGACATTCCTTACGGAGCATGGTTTACAACTGACCGACAAATTCCTTGGGCAGTTTCTGTAGAGTCAGGACAATGTGATTTATTGTTGATCTCATATTTGGGAATTGACTTTCAAAATAAAGGTGATTTAGTTTATCGGTTATTAGATTGCACTTTGACTTTCGTAGATGATTTACCATTCGAAGGTCAGACTTTGCGCTATGATATTTCGATCAATTCATTTATCCAAAATGGTGATAACTTATTATTTTTCTTCAGTTACAGATGTTATGTCGAAGATAGATTAGTTTTAAAAATGGATGGTGGTTGTGCAGGGTTTTTCTCTGATGAACAATTGGAAGAAGGAAATGGAGTTGTTTATACCGACAAGGAATTAGAAGTGAAAAAGAATGCGAAAAAACGATATTTCACTCCCCTATTGACTACACCAAAAACAAGTTTTTCCAAAGAAGATTTACGTCACCTAATTAATGGTGATATGGAAAAATGTTTTGACGATATTTCTTATTTCGCAAATGGACGAAATCCCTCTTTGTGTTTGCCTCCTGAAAAAATCTTGATGATTGACAGAATTACTTCTGTTGATTTGACTGGTGGTTCATATGGTTTAGGATACATCGTTGCGGAAAAAGATTTGCATCCTGACGATTGGTATTTTCCTTGTCACTTCCGAGATGATGAAGTGCTTGCAGGTTCATTACAAGCAGAAGGTGGTGGAAATTTATTGCGATTCTTTATGTTGATGTTGGGACTTCAACGATTGACAAAAGATGCACGTTACCAACCAGTTTTTGATTTACCACAAAAGGTTCGATGTAGAAAAGAAGTGAAACCTTCGAAGGATACGAAGTTGGTTTACAAATTAGAAGTTAAAGAAATTGGTTTAATCCCTAATCCATATGTGATAGGTGATTTGGAAATTATTTCAGATGGTGTTGTGACCGTTCACTTCGAAAACTTAGGATTACAATTAAGAGAAAAAGATAATCCAAAATATTTAGAAGTAGCTTCTAGTAAAGAAGCATCTTTTTACGGAACTCAAGTTTCACCTCGATCAGAAGGTGCCTTGATGAACGAGTTAGACATCACGACTTTTGCATTGGATGATTTATCAAAATGCTTTGGACCTGATTTCGCAGTTTATGATGGACGAAAAGTTTCTCGTCAGCCAAATACTGATTTGCAAGTAATTTCAAGAATCATAAATGTGGATGGCAAGCGTGGAGATTTTTCTAAACCTTCAAAAATTCATGCGGAATATGATGTACCAGTTGACGCTTGGTACTATGAACAAAATTCTGCGACGACGATGCCTTACTCTATTTTGATGGAAATCGCATTACAACCTTGTGGATTGTTAGGGGCATATTTGGGAAGTACTTTACAGTTTTCTGATAAGAATTTATACTTCCGAAATCTAGATGGAAATGGTGAAATGTTTGACTTACCAACTGGAACAGATTTTAGAGGAAAGACGATTACCAATCATGCAGTATTGACTTCTTCAGTTGCCTTGGGTGGAACGATTCTACAAAACTATACTTTCGAATGTTCGATCGATGGACATGTTTTTTATAAAGGAAAATCTTCGTTTGGATTTTTCCCAGGAGAAGCATTAGCAACTCAAGTTGGATTGGATGGCGGTAAAAATGTGGACGCTTGGTACATCGCTAACAATTTGCAAAAATCTGACTACATGCAAATCAAGTTGGATTCTTTGTTTGGAAAGATGAAATTATACAAAGCTCCTGCTAACAAACCACACTACCGATTAGCAGAAAATCAATTAAATTTAATTGACAATTTGATCGTCGTAAAAGATGGTGGAGAGCATGGCAAAGGTTATATCCATGCAACAAAATTTGTGATGCCTTACGAATGGTTTTACACTTGTCACTTCTATCAAGATCCTGTGATGCCTGGTTCGTTAGGTGTGGAAGCGATTTTGCAGGCAATGCAAGTTTTTGCTTTGCAGCAAGATTTGGGTAAAGATTTTTCTAATCCAAAATTTGTTCAGTTGCCGAATCATGAGACTGTTTGGAAATATAGAGGACAGATTTTGACGCATGTTAGAGAGATGCAATTGGAAGTTCAGTTCAAATCTATGGAGATGGAAAATGGGCAAATGAGAATTATTGCTGATGCTAGTTTGTGGAATGATGAGGTTAGGATTTATCAGGTTACTGATTTGGCTCTTGGAATTGAAGAAGCATAAGAATGATGTTTGGTTCTTCAATTTGATTTTCCACTTTTTTTTCCTTGATGAAAAAAAAGTTCGCAAAAAAAAATCAAGACTTTATTTCATTTTGCAACAGTTCTACATTTTGAATTTTATCAACACAGCCCAAACTCGAAAATCAAGAAACTCTAAGCTCGTTCCTCGCTAAGTGTTTCTACTATTTTCTCAAACAGGGCTGCAACTCAAGGCCAACGCCTAAAATCCAAAATAAGAACTGTAACCAAAATGAAATAAGGTCTAAGGGTAACTATCAACGTTTTCCCTCCAATTGACAAAAGAGTCAGTTGATTAAATCACCATATTTCTAAAAATCTAGCACAATGCTTCCCGCACAAACGAGAGCGCGTTAGGAATGGCGAAAAATGTGGGTGAGGGAGCGGCACGGAGGAGAGCGATTTTTTCGCCAAGAATTTTTGCTTACTTTTTTTTCGAATGAAAAAAGTAAGTCGCCGAAGGCAAACGCTACAAACAGCACAACTTTAAAAAATTAAGAAAAAACAAAATTGAAAGCCAATTTCAATTTATGATAATAAAACATAAATCATGAGTTTAAAATACAACGGTACACCACAACAACTATTCTGGAAAGGCTCCCCAAGAGACATCGTTTTCGACGCAGCCGCTATCCAAGAAAAACTATCTGCAACAGATAAACCTTGCTACATCATGCAAGACTTCCGTGGACGAATCGGTGCAAGCAACGATGGTGAATTAGTTTCCGAAGGACGAGGCCTACAAGTCTTAGCCATGACTAACCCAATGACCGCTGCCCAACTAGGTGATCCATCTTTCCAAAAAGACTACAACCTAAAATACTCTTATAAAACAGGAGCAATGGCCAACGGAATCGCATCTGAAGACTTAGTCATCGCAATTGGAAAAGCAGGATTCTTAGGTTCATTTGGAGCAGCAGGATTAGTACCAGCAAGAGTATTGCAAGCCATTGAAAAAATCCAAGGAGCATTACCAACACAATCATATGCCTTCAACTTAATCCACAGTCCAAACGAACCAGCCCTTGAAGAAGGAGCAGTAAAATTGTTTTTGGAACGTGGAGTTACCGTAGTAGAAGCATCAGCATTTTTGGCTTTGACAGAAAATATCGTTCACTACCGAGTAGCAGGACTAAGCGAAGATGCAGATGGAAATGTAGTGACTAAAAATAAAGTGATTGCAAAAATTTCTCGAAAAGAAGTAGCTGCACCATTTATGCAACCTGCCCCTGAACGTTTCCTAACAGCACTTTTAGAAAAAGGAAAAATAACACCAGCGCAGGCAAAATTAGCAACAAGAGTTTCTATGGCTGATGACATTACAGTCGAAGCTGACTCAGGAGGACATACTGATAATCGACCTCTAGTTGCTTTGCTTTCGACGATCATTCAGTTACGAGATGAGATGCAAGCGAAGTATAATTTTGAGAAAAAAATCAGAGTCGGTGCAGCAGGCGGAATTTCAACTCCAGCCTCAGCTTTGGGTGCATTTATGATGGGAGCAGCTTTTGTGGTGACGGGTTCGGTGAATCAAGCTTGTACAGAAGCAGGAACTTCTGAACACGTGCGTAAATTGTTACAAACAGTCGCTTCGACTGACGTGATGATGGCTCCAGCTTCAGATATGTTTGAAATGGGTGTAGAATTGCAAGTACTCAAAAGAGGAACACTCTTCGCTCCTCGTGCAAAAAAATTATATGAATATTACAAACAATATAATTCTATCGATGAAATTCCTGCCGACGAACGAGCAAAATTAGAAAAGCAAATTTTCCGAAAACCACTCGAAGAAATTTGGCAAGGATGTATTGACTTTTTCCAGCAAAGAGATCCTGAACAAATCGAACGAGCGCAAGGAAATCCAAAACGTAAAATGGCATTGATCTTTCGATGGTATTTAGGTTTGTCTTCCAACTGGGCGAATGCAGGTACTGATGGTCGTGCACAAGATTACCAAATTTGGTGTGGCCCTTCAATGGGTTCATTTAATGATTGGGTAAAAGGGTCATATTTGGAAGATTATAATAATCGACATGCAGCGGATGTGGCAGAGCAGATTATGCAAGGGGCGGCTTATTTGTATCGGGTGCAGGCGTTGAAGATGCAAGGAGTGGAGTTTGATGCGGGGGTGGAGAATTTTGCATTAAAAAATAAGCAAACTAATGTTTTAGCTTAAATTCTATTAGACGATTTGAATGCTAATATCCATATGAAATACCTTTTACTATTATTTTGGATAATCATTTTTTCCAATTGTAATTCAACTGCTAAAATAGGAAATACAAATCCTAAAATTGACAAAGCCACTCAGATCGATATCCAAAAGATGTTATCTGCTGGCTTAGTCAATGTAGAAATTAGAGACAGTATAAATTATGACCTGATGGTCACCATAATCCGTCAGACAATCATTGAAAGCCTAGAAAAAAATGAAAAATGGTTTACTGATTATCGAAAAGAATACCCCGAAGGACAACCTTTTCCTTATCATTCGAATCTAGGTGTATCTAAAGAGGATTTTGATTATTACCAAAAAAACAAAGATGTTTTCGGAATCAAATCTACTTTCAAAGAACAATTAGAAATTATTCATGACGGCTTAGAAATTTCTTTCAAAGCAAAAGACAAATTAGATATTCTGAATAAAATAAAAGTAGATCTAAAAGAAAATGTGGTTGTGTTTTCTGATTATAATTTAAAATTTTCAAAAAAATTAAACATTCCTACTAATTATAATATATATCGAAGTTCTTGGAAAGGTTATAAATGGATTTTTAGCGATCCTGAAATAGAAGGCATGGATATTTGGGACATGTATGCCACTCCAGTTAAAAGATATTCTTTAACAATAGGTCGAATAGAAACAACAGGATTAACTTTCATTGATATTGACTTCGGTGAAACATACCCTGAAAAAGAAAATGTAAAAATTGATTTTGATTTTATTATTCAGTAATTCAAAATAAGATTTGAGATACTACGAATAAGGCGAAATAAATAATAAAAAAGGCTACCAAACAAACTATCTGGCAGCCTTTTTTTGAAGACTACTCCTTCCTCTCCCCCGCCCAAGGAATCGTAAATTCCCTCCCCGGACAATAAGTAACCCCATAAATTTTCCCATCCTTAACATACCCCGAATGATAATAATCATTACTCCCATCCCTCGAAGAAAACCCAAAATACACCACCTCCCAATTCAAATTAAAATACCCATTCTTAAATTCCGAACCATAAAAAGTACCACCAAACTGATTCCCTTTCCTAGGTTCAATCGTAAATTCTTGTACATGAGCTGCCGAACCTGGCGAAGGTCTCAGATCAATCACCCAAGTCCCTTTTATTTTTTCAAGATCAATATCTAAGGAATTAGAAGTAGAATTTTGAGCGCAAGCAAACTGCGTCAAAGCAATAAATAGAATACTAAATAAATATTTCATGTTTTAAAATTTTGGTTAACAATGCCCCAAATCTATGGCATCGCAAACCTCCAATCGCCCCAAAACATGTATTGAGACGACCTAATTTTTACTTTGAGTCGTATTCACATATTCGCTTGGACTCATTTCGGTAAGTTTTTTAAAAATCCGATTAAAACTAGATTTGGAATTAAAACCTGACTCCAACGCAACGGACAACAAAGTAAATTGGTCGAGTCGTCCAGCAGCAATTTTATGTTTCACTTCTTCCACTCGATATTGATTCACAAAATCTACAAATGAAATTCCTAAGCCTTGATTAATATGTTTGGAAATAGTTCGAGCAGGTGTATTTAGATTTTTTGAAAATTCTTTTAATGAAAGCGTTGGATTCAAATAATCTTTTTCGATCAACATTCTTTGCTTTATTTTCTCAACTAACGCTACATCAATTTCATCCAAAACAAGGTTAGTCTTTACCACTTCATTTTCAAAATTAACTTGCAAAATATTACTCTGTCGAATACCTCCATAAGCCAACAGCAAAACCACAAATCCTAAACTGATTTCCGAAAAATTATACACATGATAAATATCAAAAAAGTATCGCAAGATCAAATCAATGCTCCAAAAAACACAAAGTACCAACATGATCGTCAGTAATATTTTTAACCAATTCAAATGTATTTTGGAAAATTCCGAAAACTGATCTTCCAACCATTTTTGATAACGCATTAATAATCGAATTGAAAGACCCAGATAAATTGCCATCGAAATCAATGTAAAATTAAATTCTAAACCATACGTCATTGGGAAATGAATCGTCTCCCAAAACCACAGTTTATAACTATAATCTTGAAAAGTCAAAAACCAATACAAACCAGCTTGCAACAAAACAGGAAGGAAATGAATCCAATCTTTTTTGGAAAATTGAAAGGAATTATTCGTGATACTTTTTACATAAAAAAAGATAAGTGGTCCAAATGCAAAGGAGTAAAAAATAGGTTGAAAATAAAATTCAGGATCTTGTTGATACACTTCCGCTACTTTATAAAAAGAATCAATCAACCACAAAGAAAAACTCAACAATAATAATGACAAAAAGCGATTGGCCATTTTATTGACCTTCGAGGTACTCAAAATCAATGCTGCAAATAGTCCTTGAGCTATCACAATTAAAGTCAGTATAACATATATATTGAAGGCTATTTTCATTTTCCCAATTTATTAAAAATATGGGACATCTTTTTTCGATTTATCTTTCGCTCCCACCTTCACTCCAACAGAAACTCCCAAACCATTAAACAAAAAATTACTCGACATATCATATCCAATATTAAAAGTCATCACAGATTGTTTAGATATTTTCTGTTCTAATCCCACACCAATCCTAAGAAACTTAATATCCAAACTACTACTTGCCTCTCCAATTAATGTTTTATAATTTTTTGTAACAATAAACCCACCTCCTACTCTTAAAACTAACAATAAACTTTTGTTTAACTCAGACTTATTATTTATACCAAAATTGATTTGAGCAAAATTTAAATTGATACTATCTAAACTTCCAAAAACACCTCTAAAGTTTAACTCACCATTGAAGCTTTTCCCAACTTCGATTCCACCTTCCACAAAAGTCAAAGGAACTCTTGCTCCAAAATATCCAGATTCTATATTTTTTAAAAATGCACCACCTGCTGAAACTTGAATTTTCAATCCTGAATCTAGAAGCGAACTGGTACTATCTTGTCCAAAAGAAGTAAAAAAAGTAATACAGCAAAATATAGCTGTGAAGAAATTTTTCATATTTTTTTTTTGCTTAAAATAATAATTGAACTACTCCGCAGCAAGCTGATGGAGAATAAAAAAAACAGTTTCATAGATATGAATATAGAATTTCACCACATAGACACATAGAAAACATAGAATTTCACCTATGTTTTCTATGTGCCTATATGGTGAAAAAAATTGGTCGTGGAGGGCTTTTTTCACTTATGAGATATCGTTGCTGCTGTTGCACCCGATGCAAGCAAGCATCGGGGAATTCTTTAGATTAAAATTTCTTCTAAAAAAAAATAAAATCATTTTAACCATTTGATAACTTTCCAATCTACTTTTCCATACCTTAAAAACAAACAAACAAACCTCAATTAACAACAATGAGAAATCAACTTTTACTCCTCCTAATATTTTCCCTTTTTCTATTTTCATGTCCTCCCCAAGAAAATAAAAATCCCAACTCATCACGCGGTGAATCTGATTAAAGTTAAAAAGATATTTTCAAAGAGAGGCTTCCAAAATATTTCGAAAGCCTTTCCTGTTTTTAAGATAGCTAAACTAGCACCAACGAATTTTAACAACTCAATAACTCGCCTTCAAAAAAATCTTTCTTACTTTGAGAAAATTTATATTTATTCCGATGAAAAAATTTGTATCATGGTATCTAGCTAGTTTTATCCTCAGTTGTTTTTTGCTACTTGGAATGCTTTTATATTTTGAACTTACTTTTGACCAAGTCAAAGATTATTACTTTCAAGTTCTTTTCCGATTTATGGGATCATTGCTTTTTTGGATTTCTTTGACTATTCCATTTTTAATCTTTTGCCTTGCTCGCTATCTTTTTCACTCCTATAAAAATCATGGTAAAATGACTTTTCTTCGACGCTTTTCTTTTTCTATCATTTTGCCTTTGGGATTTATTGTTTCCCTTTTTAACTTATCACAATGGTACACTAAAAATGAAAATTTTGACTATCAATGGATTTCAACAATAGAAAATAAAACAGGTCAAGCCACAGATTTATTCGCAGAAGATGACAAACAAAGAGGTATTCATGTTTTTGGGAGAACGGACTCAACAAATTTGCAACCATTGATTAAAACTAATGTGGAATGGATTACCTATGTTCCATTTGGTGACCAAAAAGATTATGATAGTCCTGAAGTCACAAACTACAAAAGAGATAGTCTGCAAGAACTTAGGAGAGATTCCATGTGGCGAAATAAAATCGTCTTAACACATGCTGCTGGTTTTAAAGTATTTTTCAAACCTCATATTTGGCTAGGTTCTCCTTCCGATGGAAAATGGCGTTCTGATATTTTTCCCTCCAACGAAAAAAATTGGGAATTGTGGAAAATAAGTTATCGTAAATTTATTTTACACTACGCAAAATTAGCAGAGCAAACTGATGTCGAATTATTTTGTATCGGTACAGAGTTCACTAGATTAGCTATTGAAAAATCAGATTTTTGGGAAAATTTAATTCAAGAAGTTCGAGCCATTTATTCTGGAAAAATAACTTATGCTGCCAATTGGTACAATGAATTTGAAAAAATAACTTTTTGGAATCAGTTAGATTACATCGGTATCCAAGCTTACTTTCCTTTGGTAAAAAATAAAAATCCAACAGTCAAAGAAATCTCGAAAGGTTGGAAAAAACATTTATCCAGCATTGAACGCATTCATAAAAAATTTGATAAAAAAATACTTTTTACAGAATTGGGTTATAAAAGTACAGCCGATAGTGCCATCGAACCTTGGGCTTGGATTGACTATTCTTCTAATCTTTACAAACCTGTTTCGACCGAAACACAAGCCAATTGTTACGAGGCATTTTTTCAAACTTTTTGGAAAAAAAATTGGTTTGCTGGAGTTCACGTATGGCAATGGCACACTTCTGAAAATGATGGTGGCAAAGATAATTTAGATTTTACACCAAGAAAAAAACCTGCTGAAAATATTATCGCTAAAGGCTTTGGGAAAAAATAAATAAAATAATTCTCTCCAAAAGTAGGCCTTTTCAAATCTCACCTGTCTTTACAACATTACTCACAAAACAATATTATTATTTGATTTCAATTTACACTTTTCAATATTTCATATCGGCCGCAATGATTTATTGAGTTTTTAAAACCTTGACAATTCCTCTCCTCCTTTGTCAAACATTATTAACACTAAAATTGAAATTAAATGCGTAGTACAAAAAATAATTTCCTTTTCCTTTTTTTAATCATCGGATTAATTTTTCCTTCCTGCTCCAAAGATGATGCATTAACTAATCTCGACAATGAGCTCGTTTCAGATACGATTGATCCAAGTGATAATGAGGCATTAGTTGCCAACATAGATAATAATTTAGTACAACAATGGACTTATTCAAGATTTGATTGATCCAGATTTTCAGACTAATTTATTTCGATTAGTTTTTTGGCCTAATCTAGGATTCCCTGGCTATCCATCTGGGCACTCTTGTTTTGCATCTGCTGCTGCTAGAGTTTTTAACAATGCATTTGGCAACTTTACTAATTTTACTGATCGAACTCATGAAGGAAGGGATGAATTTAGAGGAGAGCCAAGGTCATTCACTAGTTTTGATAAAATGGCTGAAGAAAATGGATATTCTAGAATTCCACTCGGCGTACATATTCGAATGGATTGCACCGAAGGTTTGAGATTAGGATATGAAATCTCGGATGCTGTAAATGATTTAAAATTAAGAAAAGAAGTTAATTGATTTTATAGGTTTTTTAAGCATGTTAATTACAAAATCCTTTCGCAAATTGCGAAAGGATTTTATTTTACAACAATACTCTTACATAGAAATATTATTTACGAAACTACTTCTCTGCTTCTAATTGTTCTTTCAAATATTTTATTTTTTTAGTCAATCCATCATTATAATCATATTGATTATTTACATTTAATTTCAATGCTTTGGAATAATTAGCCAAAGCCTCCTTGATATTCCCATTCGATTCCAAAGCTTCTGCATAGCTATCATACACATTCCATTGAGTAGGAAATTCTTGTATATTTAATTTAAATATCCGAATCGCTGTATCAACCTTTTTTAAATTCAAATGCATATAACCAACACTATTAATTTGACTTTCAAAATCTATTTTTTGATACGCTTTATCTTTTTTCAAATCTAAATAGACTTCTTTAAATCCATTAATATTATTTTTCAGGGAAGCTTGCAACAATGTTTCAAACATTTGACTTTCTGGAATAATAAGCTCTTCGCTGACAAGACCAGCCAAATAATTGACGATATCTTCGATGTCAAAAATATTACCTAAACCGTTGGATAAAAAGATAATACTCAAATTTTCTTTTGGAAAAATTCGATACGCCGTTACCAATGACCCTGTGAATCCATAGGAAGTTCTCCCATTCACATCTTGCTCTTTCCATCCATAGGTGAATTTTTTATCATCATTTTTATACATAAATTTAGATAGCATTGCTTGATGTGACTCTGATGAAATAATTTCGTTATTTCTCATTTTTTCATCCCATGCGATATACTCGTTGAGTGTAATATTCATTCCATTAGAAGAATGCATATAAGGTCCGATATAAGAATGGTCAATCATTAAAACTCCTGTTCTAAAGCAAAAATATGGTGTACATCTATTCGCTATAATATCTCTTGAATCAGATGAAAAGAATGCTTTACGAGATGCTGACGATACCTTTTTGTCAAATTGATTCTGGAGAATAAAATCTTCAAAAGGTTGTTGAGTTATTTTTTCAATAATAAGTTGGAGCAACCAAAAATTAGTTTGATTATATCGATAAGTTGCTCCTTTAGGAAACTGTAATGGTTGAGCGAATACTTTTTCTTTAGCTTCTTTTTCAGATAAATCTGAAAAATCATAGAAAGGAGACATATCTGGCAACCCCGAAGAATGCGTCAATAAATGCTTAATCTGAACATCATTCCAAGTAGCAGGTAAATCGGAAACATAATCCGAAATAACATCTTCCAGCGAAAGTTTATTTTGCTCAATAAGTTGGAAAACGCCCGTGGCCACAAATAATTTAGTCAAAGAATATACTCTAAAAATGGATTTATCAGAAATAGGAACCGAGTGCTCTAAATTAGCGTAACCATAATTCTTTTGATGCATCACTTTTCCATCCTTAATAATAGCCAACCCAACACCAGGTATTTCATGCCTTTCCATGACGTTAGCCACATAATCATTAATTTTCTTCTCTGTAGACACCGCTGGAAATTGAGCTGAAATTTGACTGGTATGGCAAATAAAAAATAAAAGAAATAAGATTGGATAATACTGTCTAGTTTGTCTTTTCATTACTTTTTTTTTAGGCTAACTTTAAATTTTATTAATAGTTACACAAGTTTAAAAACATCCAATACATTTTCTTTAATCTAGAAGACATTTTCCTTAAAAATCTTTTTTATTTTGAATAAAAAAATTAAAACTGGAATTAAATGCTGGCGAATCATGGAGTATTCCTACGGATGTTTTTCACAAAGTTACTTGCCTCAAGGAGTCAGAAATATTTGTTGTATTATCCACTTCAACCAAAATGAGATTTAAATAATGAAAATGAAATTCATCGTTTTATTAATCTTAGGAATTTGGACGGGAATGGTTTTAGGGATTTCTTTTTTGGAAGCTCCGCTAAAATTTCAAGCTCCAAATATCACTACTATCTTAGGTTTAGGAATTGGGAAATTAGTTTTCGGGGCACTCAACAAAGTGGAAATGATTTTCTCTGCTCTACTCATCGGATAGATCGTATTTCAGTTTAAAAATTTAAATACTCCTATCTTGATAATTCTCACTTTTCTGATTTCATTAGTCGCCATCCAAAGTTTCTGGCTGCTGCCTATTCTCAATGAACGAGTGAATAATTTGCTCGACGGAATAGAAGTGGCAAAAAGCAATCATCATTTTTATTATGTCGGTTTTGAAATTTTAAAAGTGGGGCTTTTAATAATTGGGTTTGCAAAAATATATAATCATGAATGATATTCGAGACAAAGAGGATGTAAAAATATTCTATGAAAATAAATTTCCTGTTTTTCAGAAATAGCATTGGTCAGCGACATCAGCTTTTTTTCGAGTCGTTTTCACTAATGGCTTTTAACTTTTGACTTCGCTCATTTGCCATAATTCGAGTCCAACCAGCAGTAGGAATTATTTCAAACTTCATTTTTTTAGTCAATGGAAAAACTACATCAACATACTCTGGAAAACGCATCACCCGAGGTTCTGAAATAGTATCATCTCTTTTAAAACCTTCCAGCGCATCATCAAAAAGATTAGGCGGAATCTCAGCTAAAATATAATCTGGATTAATTTCGACAATTAATTTTTCCAAATAAGCAGTATTATAAATGCTATCAGTCAAATGCCCACCGTGGATGGTTCCCAAAATTAAAACTTCGTTTTTCGGCTTTTCCGTAGGAGAAGTATTATGTTCCGATTGATGACAACCAATCAAACTAGTTAAGGCAAAAATCAAGATAAAACCATGAATGAGTTTTTCCATTTTTATTATTTTAGTAACAATATACTTACAAAGTTTATTTTTTTACTTTTACTAAAAAAAACATGAAATATTTTATCATTCCATTTAGCTTCTTTGTTCTAACTTTGATTGCTTGCGATACATCAATAAAAGATACTCCTGAGACAAAAGAAACAAATATCCCAACTAAACAATTCCACAATAAATTCACTTCCTCAGATCATGTAAAGATAGCTTACACAGATGAAGGAAAAGGCGAGCCAGTTATTCTAATTCACGGGTTTATTTCTAGCGGAAATTCTTGGAATCGATCTGCACTAAAAAAAAAATTACTAGCAAAAGGATTTCGTGTGATCGTTCCGGACTTGAGAGGAAATGGGAATTCTGATCAACCAAATAATCCAAACTCTTACGCTAATGATGCAGAAGTAAAAGATTTGAAAAAACTAGCCGACCATTTAAAATTAGAGGAATATATTGCGATAGGTTATTCCCGAGGTTCAATCGTCTTGGCAAAATTATTAACCCAAGAAACTCGAATCAAAAAAGCGGTCATCGGAGGAATGGGTTTAGATTTTTCTAATCCAAATTGGGATCGAAGGATTATGTTTGCTGAAGCATTTGGTGGAAAAAAGCCATTAAACAAAATTACGAAAGGTGCTGTTGAATATGCTAAATCGATTGATGCGAATTTGCAAGTTTTAAGTTGGCTACAAGAATTCCAACCTGTAACAACTATCGAAGAGTTAGAGAAAATCAAAACAGAAATATTAGTGCTAGCAGGTGACGAAGATATGGACAATGGCAATCCTGCTGATCTTCAAAAATATTTTTCCAATAGCCAATTAAAAATTATTAAAGGCGATCATAACAATACTTATAAAGCTGAAAATTTCTCTGAAGCTGTAATGAATTTTATTTTAGAGAAAAAGTAATTTAATTGCCGTTTATAAAAGCTAAAGCATTTCTCAAATTAAGAAATGCTTTAACTTTTATAACAATATATTTACAATTCCAATTACTCAAATAAATCCGATGACAAATACCGGTCACCCCGATCACAAACAATCGAAACTATAATTCCACTTTCCAATTCACTTGCCAATCGTAACGCAACGGTCGCCGCTCCTCCGCTACTCATTCCTGCAAAGATGCCTTCTTCTTTTGCCAATCGTCTTGCCATATTTGCTGCTTCATCTCGACTAACTTCCATCACCCGATCTACTTTTTGAGGATTGAATATTTTTGGTAAATATTCTTGTGGCCATTTTCTAATACCTGGAATTCTTGAACCATCTTTTGGTTGTGCTCCAACGATTTGAATATTTGAATTTTGTTCTTTGAGGTAAGTTGACGTTCCCATAATTGTTCCTGTCGTTCCCATTGCCGAAACAAAATGAGTAATTTCTCCATTCGTATCTTTCCAGATTTCAGGACCAGTAGATTTATAATGTGCTTTCCAATTATCATTATTTGCAAATTGGTTTAACATGATAAAACCGTCATTCGCCACTTTCGCCTCCGCATAATCTCTTGCTCCTTCGATGCCTCTATCACCTGAGGTTAATGTTACTTTTGCTCCGTAGGCTCGCATCGTTTGGACACGTTCTTTCGTCGCATTTTCTGACATTACCAATTCGATATCCAATCCATATGTCCCTGCAATCAATGCTAATGCAATTCCAGTATTCCCACTTGTCGCTTCGATAAGTTTAGAATTTTTATTAATGTCGCCTCTTTCCAAACCACTTTTAATCATATTTAGCGCAGCCCGATCTTTGACACTTCCACCAGGATTATGCCCTTCAAGTTTGAAAAATAATTTGACGTTCGGATTTTGATTCAACACTTTTGATTCTACTAAAGGTGTATTTCCTATTAAATCTAAAATATTATATGACATTTGAGTTGGTTTTAATTTTAATTTCTGGAGTGTGATAAACTTTAGAATTAGCTGGAACAGAATCGGTAATCCATGCATTTCCGCCAATGATCGTATTCTCACCAATGACGGTTTCACCTCCCAAAATAGTGGCGTTGGCATATATCGTAACGTTATTTTCTATCGTCGGATGCCGCTTTGTAGCATGTAAATGTTTGGCTACAAAAAGTCCACCAAGGGTCACTCCTTGATAAATTTTTACATTGTCTTTGATGATCGCAGTTTGACCAATCACCACGCCCGTCGCATGATCAATAAAAAATGATTTTCCAACTTGAGCTCCAGGATGAAGATCAACACCTGTTTTATGATGCGCATATTCTGTCATCAATCGAGGTACTAAAGGAAAACCTGCTTGGTACAATTCATGCGCCAACCGATAAACAGCAATCGCATAAAAACCAGGATAGGCCATGTAAACTTCCTCAATCAACTGAGTGGCAGGATCACAATTAATGACAGCTTCAGCATCCAAATTAAGCAACACCAAAATCTCTGGTAATTTCTCCAAATACTTTTTCCAAACTGCCGAACAAGATTCACAGTTTTCCCAACAAGCTAAATCAACCAAATGCGAAAATTCTTTTTCTAAAATTTCTAAATTTTCCTCCACCGATGTCTCAATATCAAAAAGAGTATAAAAAAGTCGTTTGGTAAACGCCTCTGTTTTTTCCTTCAATTGAAATTTTAAATTGGGTTGCTTTTTATGTTGGATGATTTTTTTTATAATTTGAGCTTTTTCCATCGGTCCTTTTTTATAAAAAATAAAAATATGTGTGGACAATAATAACGAAATCAAATGGTCTTTGTTGGAGAAAAACCAAAATCATTTTCCACTATAAATCTAAAGTCTTAGCAAAGACAAATAATGCAAAGAGCACATTTTTCGATTAACCGAAAAATGTGCTCTTCATAACAATGTATTTACAAATTCTATTTTTTTTCAAAAAACACTAATCACAAGGCATACAATCTACCGTCGTCGTCGTTCCATTTTCTGTAATATCTACCAATCCATCACAAGTCCCATCTCCAAAATCATAAATAATATCTGCATTATTATTAGAGTTTCCTATAGTGCAATCACTATCTTCATTGATTCGCAATTCACCTGTAGTAATGCAATGACAAACCCAAGGTTGGAATTCCAAACCGTTCCCTGATGGACTAATTATATCCAAACAAAAATCTTGATTAGTTGATCCATTGATACAAGTGATATGTGTATTATTCACACTCATAAAATAAATATTATCAACAAAAGTCAATGGATTAGTTGGATCATCTTCAATAGTTCCTGAATCAGGAATAAATCCAATCGTTCCAAATGGATCAGAAAAATCTGGTTTTGCATCCACCAAAATTACATTTCCATTCGTCAAATTTGTCATAATAAGATCATGTTCAAAAGCAATTAGATATGACGTTTCAGCAGGCACATATTTGAATTTAAACTCAACAGGTTCTCCTGTGTTTCCGCTCGTAATCGAATGTCCATTTTCTTCATAATCAGTTGATAAAATAATTACAAAATCAGTTCCTCCTCCTGAAGTAAAAAGTTCTGTGTTACAAGTAATCGTAATTTGTCCAACTTTAGGAAGGGTAAAAAATGGTGGAGTACATCCTGGCGAAGAACCAAAATCAAGCACCAATGTAACTGGAAAAGTCGTTCCCGAAGAAGTAACTGTAGGACAAGTTCGAGTCTCTACTTCATTTGGGTTAGGTGCTAATCCAAATATCTCTGGATGCGACAAACTCTGTGACATTAAAAGTGTGAAAAAATCTTTCGATAAGGTATTTCGAATAATTGCCTCATTTCGAAGTTCTTCGTTTGAGTTTTCGACCACCGGAATTTCTTCTTTTACCTCTTCAATTATTTTGTCAGTTTTTTGGCAGGAAAAAAAGCATAGCAATGCTAATGCAATAAGTGTTTGTCTCATGGTAGTGTGATGATTATAAAAATGTGAATTAAATGAGGGGAAATATTGAGGAGGGATAATCAGTTGTGAATTGATAGCCAAAAATACTTGAATTATCTGAGAATATCAATGTGGCCTTTTTTACAAAAATTTTAGACCAAGAAAATCAAGGCATTCGCTTGACAAAATTTTATTCAAATCTGCATAAAATTGGAAAAAATTGTACATTCGTCCTTTTTTTTATACACTTAGAAAAACGGTATTCGGATGAAATTCCTTAGAAATATTATAATTATTATTTTTTTTTCTTCCCTTAGTTTTAATTCATTTGGCCAAAAGATTGGACTTAAATTAGGGGTAAATTCATTTAGGCTAAAAATGAGTAGTGAAGACAGAAATTCTTTCACTCATAAAACCAAGCAGGTTAATCTTCATATTGGACTTACTGCAGAATTCAAATTTGGTAATAAATTTTCCATTCAGCCAGGTCTTTTATTTTCAAAAAAGAATGTCCGCTTTAAAGAAAATCGCGATCCAGGATACGAATATCAATCTGATTATTCTCCTACCTTTATGGAAATCCCACTTTCCTTTAAATATTACGTAATCTCCGAAAAATCTAAAATATATATTTTTGCCGGACCATATGTTTCATTTGGCATAGGTGGTGCAATCAAAATACAAGAGCAAGATCGTCCTGATCCGATAAACATGCCTCAAACTTTTTCTTTTTCTACCTTGGAAGAATATGATATTTGGGGAGATGATGATCGACTCAAGAAGTTAGATTATGGAGTTAGTTTTGGAGTAGGGATTGACATCAATAATTTTGAAATTGAAGTTTTCAATAACATTGGAATTCCTCAAATCGAAAATGGCTTTAATGGAATTACTTCTGCTAAGACTCAGAGTTTTGGAATCTCTTTTTCTCTAAAATTCAATACAAAGTATGATTAAAAAAATTTGAAAACAATAATCAAAAAGCCTTTCATGGATTCACGAAAGGCTTTTTGTTTTTAGCAATTTCACTTTTCTTCTTTCAAAAGTTGAGCAAGATCTGATTGTCGATAAGTTTCAAAAACAACTTTTAAATATAACCTTGGCGTTGTATTTTCCATATCAAAAATTTCTATTTCTGACAATATTCCATTTTCATCATAAATAAATTTTTGCTGATACTCTCCAAGTGTTTTTGATTTAATCGACTTTTTAATAATTCGATCATCTTTATCATATTGAAAACTAATTTTACTAGAGTAAAGTTGATTATAGTACGATTTGACATCAACGAATATAACCTTTCCGTAAACCTCTTTTATTTTTACTTCTTTTATAAACGATTGTCGATTGGATGGATCATCTTTTGCTCTCCTAATTATTTTCTCTGCTAAGGAAATTGAATTTATTTTATACCCCCAATCTGGTGTCTTTTCATAAGCTAAATGTTGCAAAGAAAAATTATATAAAAAATCAAAGAAAAATTTATCTCCAGATTCTAACTCAACCAGATTACCTTTCCAATCACTTCTAAATTTAGATTTTTCTACCAGGTTGTTTTTATCATTTAAAAAAATAGTTCCTCCTTTGAGACATTCATCGAGGTAGTCAATATTTTTAATATACTTGATTCCTAAAGCAGACATTTTTTGAGTGGTGACGATGTAATCATCATAATATTCATCTTGTAAAATTTCTGAAATATTATCTTTTGAAATAATAATTATCGCATCTATTCCTTTTATTTTGGCTTGATCTTGCAATCCAAGAATCAAATCTTGTGTTGAAGTTTGAGCACTCCCGAATGCATCAATTACATCAACTTTGATGTATGGTTCTTCAGGAATTTTTTCTCCGGGGAAAAACACTTTTACTTTTTCAATGGATTGTTTAATTGGAATAGAAGTGAATTGAGAAAGTTGTACTCCATCTTCATAATTTATATAGTAAGACGAATAGTAATTATAACAACTTGAAAAAAAGATAGAGAGCATAAAAACCAAGGAGAAACTTTTCATATTGATTATATTTTTTTGAGGAAAAAGTTGTTTCTAAAAATACAAATTTTACAAAAGACAAAGCTCAATTAATGAGAATCAACTTCGATTTAACTAATTTTGTATTTGTCAAAATTTGTTTTCTTTTTCTCAAAAAATAAATCGCAGAAATGGCTGGTATCAATACTTCGGAATTTTGGATCAATCTTTTTAAAAAAGTTACCCGACAGCTTTTTAAAAACTTTCTAAAAGACCAAGGTATTCGAACTACTCCACCTACGCACAACCAACATGTGGTTCCCCACCCTGAAGGTTGGGCGATCAAAGGAGCAGGCAATGAAAAGTACACCGGCATCTTTGATAATCAAAAAGATGCAATCGAACGAGCGAAAGACATAGCATACAATTACGATGCAGATGTTATCATTCATCGAAAAGATGGTTCGATTCGAGATCGAGTTAAACCTAGATCATAGCTTTTCCTAATATTTCTTTTCGATAAAAATCAATAGACTTTATTCGTTTTACGGTCGCTTTTACAATTCTATTTAGAATAAACTCTAATATCTTTTGATTAAATCAAATACGAAACTTCTTACCAACCAAAATATTCCAATCAATAATCCAAAGTGCCAATAATTTAAAATGCCTAAAGCAACACTCAAAATACTATTCCACCCATTAAAAAAATTGTCCGAAGCTTTTTCCGTAAATGTCTTGTTATGAACGGCTAACTTAGCTTGATATTCTACCTGCTGAGTGATCTCCAATTGAATTTCGCTTAAGCTAACTTGGTCTGACAAAAATTTCAACCGTCCTTCTTTTGATTCTATTTCTTCTTGGAGCACTCTGATTTTTTCTTCCGCATGAAGTACTTGTTCCAAAGTTTTTGCATTGTTTCTCAACATTTCGGTGTAACGTTTTTTGACTTCTTTTTTGACATTCAATCTGCTTTCTAAATCAACAAATTGTTCGGTGACATCTTGAGAAGTTATTCTTTTGTGATAGACAAATACTGCCTCTTTTGACAAAGCATTTAACAACGGTTCAAATTGCTCATTCATCACCCGAACAGTCATTCGATTACTCATAGAAGTAGTGGAAGTTGATAAATTCATATTGGCTACAAACCCCGAAAACCGATCTGCCAATTCATGTACTTTCAATGTTGTTTCATCTACATCTTCTACTTCAAACTTGTAGTCTGCTTTCTTTATCATCTTTCGATTAAAATCAGGTGTCTGCATCGAAACAGGAGAATTCTTTTGAGTCTTTATTTTATGATTAGACTTCGAATCCATTTCTTGTAATGAAGTGTTTTCCGTTCTGTAATCTACTTCTGCCATTTCCTTCATAGAATTTTCTTGGTTTCCGCAAGAGAAGAGCAAGACTAAAACCGTAAACCATAAATACCTTTTCATAATGTTTTATTTTTTGTGAAAAATTTTGAATAACAATATGATAGATGGAGATAGAATTGGTTTTGGTGTAAGACTGATTTTTTAAATCTCGTTGCGCTTCGAATTCTAATAGCCCTTTCTTATGGCAAAAGAAAATCTACCTGAAATTCCCCTTACATTTTCCTATTTTTATCAAAAAAAAAATGAAACGAACAACCACTACTCTACTCATGGCATGCTGCATTGCCCTACTATTTTTTTCCCAACAAAATATTTATGCTCAGTCCAAAAGTAAAAACCTCAAAGCTCTTGTCGGTGGAAGATTGATTGATGGATTTGGAGCGGCACCTATTAATAATAGTATCATCCTCATCGAAGGCGAACACATTAAAGCCATTGGTCAAGTTGGAAACTTTGATATTCCTGAAGGTGCTGAAATTATTTCAATGGAAGGAATGAGCGTACTGCCTGGACTGTGGGATATGCATGTTCACTTGATGATAAATGGTCACTCCAATTATTCACATTGGGACAAAAAATATCCGCCACTTTTTCGAGATGTAATTATGCCTTCTTCCGCCAAACAATTATTGTATGCAGGTGTGACGAGTGCACGTGATCTCGGCGCTCCACTTGAAGAAAGTATTTACGTTCGTGATAAAATCAATGCTGGTGAATTAGAAGGACCAACCATGTATATGTCTGGTCCATTCATCCAACATCAACCTTACCCTGGCACCGAACAATTTCGTTGGGGCGTAAGTGGTGTAACTGATGCTCGTACCAAAGTAAAAAAGTTAGCAGATGCTGGTGTCGATTGTATCAAATTGATCGATCAAGATCAGATGACAATGGAAGAAGTAAAAGCTGTCGTGGACGAAGCACACAAACATAATTTGACGGTAGTTGCTCACTCTCATCGACCTGAAGAAATTCGTCGTGGTCTTCTCGCAGGAGTAGATTGTTTCGAACACACAGGACATGCAACTGCCCCAGAATATCCCGAAGATGTGATGACAATGCTAAAAGAGCGAACTGCTTCTGGCAAAAAAATGTTTTGGACGCCTACCATCGAAGGACTTTGGAATTACGAATACAATCGAGATTATAGAGAACATTTGGATAGTAAAGATTGGCATATGGGTTTACCTGATTCAATTATTCAAGATATTAAAGAGTCGATTCGATATCCCAATCGATTGTCTTATTTTCAAATCACACCTTATCGGAAACCAACTCTTGCTCGAAAATTCCAACAGTTGCAAGAAGCTGGTGTTGTCCTTTTGATTGGAACCGATAGCGGAATTCCGATGAAATTTCATAGCGAATCGACTTGGCATGAATTGGATGTTTGGGTCAATGAATTAGATTATGATCCAATGCTAGCGATCAAAGCAGCGACCTATTGGCCTTCGGTCATGATGGGCGTGGATGATAAAGTTGGAACTATTTCGGAAGGAAAAGTTGCAGACATCATTGCAGTCAAAGGTGATGTCTTGCGATATATTTCTCTTTTGCAAAATGTAAATTTCGTTATGAAAAAAGGAAAGACGATTAAGAATAATTAAAAAAATAACAATACATTTACAAATTATATTTTTAATAAAAAAAATTCTGAATTTTAAATATCTAATATCCCTAATTCTCATTTCAACTTATTTCACTAACTGTTAATCAGATCACAATTCTAATAAAATGCAAAACGACGACTCTCTTTATATTTCAAAAACTTCATTTGGAACAACTCCTGATGGTGACGTAGATCTCTTTTCTCTAAAAAACAAAAATGGGATGGAGGTAAAAATCACTAACTATGGCGGAGTAATCACTTCAATAATGGTTCCTGACAAAAATGGAAAAATGGCAGATGTCGTTTTAGGTTTTGATAACATTGAACAATATTTAGAACCTCACCCCTACTTTGGTGCAATTATCGGACGTTACGGAAATCGAATTGCCAATGGAGCATTCAAAATTGATAACAATGAATACACGTTAGTCAAAAACAATGGAGGAAATCATTTACACGGTGGAACGAAAGGTTTTGACAAAGTGATTTGGAAAGCAAAAGAAATGAGAAGATCTAGTTTAGTTGGAGTTGAAATGAGCTATAAGAGTATTGATATGGAAGAAGGTTATCCTGGGAATTTAAGTATTCAGGTTTATTATTATTTGTCTAATAAAAATCATTTAATCATTGCTTACCAAGCCAGCTCAGATAAAAAAACGATTTGTAATTTGACCAATCATTCTTATTTCAATTTGGCAGGAGAAGGCAATGGAAATATTCTCAATCATAAATTAACGGTGAATGCAGATCAAATTACTCCAACCAATGAAGACATGATTCCGACAGGAAAATTGCAATCGGTCGAAGGAACACCTTTTGATTTTAGAGATGCAACTACCATCGGAAAACGAATTGAAGATAAAAATCAACAATTAAAAAATGGCAATGGCTACGATCATAATTTTGTTTTGAATGAAAGAAAAAACATCGACCCCGCTGCAATACTTTTTGATCCTGAGAGCGGAAGAATGATGGAGGTTTTCACTACCGATCCTGGCGTACAAATTTATACCGCCAACTGGTTAGATGATTCTTTGATTGGAAAATCAGGGAAATCGTACTCAAAAAGAAGTGCCATTTGTTTAGAAACTCAGCATTTTCCTGATTCGCCGAATCAACCTAATTTTCCAAGTACAACTTTAGAAGCTGGAGAATTATACTTATCAGCAACAACCTACAAATTTTCAGTTAAATAAAATAAATAACCAATGCCAACTGTAGAGACAAGACATGCCTTGTCTCTACTAAAAACCAAAAATTTATTACCTTTACACTCCACCTAACTTCCCCACTTTAAAAGCATTTTTATCTATTTTAAAAAAAAATGCTTCAATCTATTTACTTTTATAGAAAAAAAATCATTTATGGTTAAAGATTGTTCCGATACTTCAATCGTACAAAATTTGATTGAAGGTAATACAGTTGAAAAAGAAAGGGCTTGGTCTTGCATTTTAAATAAATGCACAGATTCGTTGCGCAGTTATTTGAGAAACCGAGGCGTCGTAGAAGAGGCTGATCGAGAAGATATTATGTATGAATCAATTTTCCGATTGATAAAAATTATCGAATCTGGATTTGAGATGAAGCAAAATGTCTGTGCGGTTTTGATGGGCGTCGGTAAAAATGTGCATCGTGAATTTTTGCGAAAAAAAGCAAAAGAAAGCAAGATCGAAGAAACCTATACTTTCATCTTAGATAGTCTCGAAGATGATCCGAGGGACTATTCTGAATTTCAAAAGAAATTCCAAAAGCTTGGCGAAAAGTGTAAAATGCTTTTGGATTTAAAATATGTAAAAGGAATGAAGATGTCAGAAATGGGCGAAATGCTTGGCAGAACTTCAACTGGTATAAAAACAGATATTCAAGGTTGCAAGAATAAATTAAGAGCAATGACTAACTAATTAAAATCCTTCTTTTATGAAAGATCAAGAAACATTTATAGATCAATTTTTTAATCGAGAATTAAACCAAGAAGAATTGGTGGAATTCAAAAATCGACTCGAAGCTGATACAGGTTTTCGAGAGGAAGTTCAATTTAGAAAAAACTTACATAAAGTAGTTGCTAAAAAAGAAGCCACCGAAAAAATCGAAAAAGCTGCAACCATAAAAAAGTTAAAGGCGCTCCAAAGTCAATCGGCAACTGGTAAGGATGTTGCCGAAGCACCACAAGCCAAAGTTAGAAACTTAGGAAGATGGTTGACTGCCGTTGCTGCAATTGGAGCATTAATTCTGATCGGATATTTAGGTTTCAAGGATGGTTTAGCAGCCAATCAAAACCTAACCGCAGATTTTTATAACAATAATTACACGCCTTACGAAGCAGACATTACTTTGAAGTCAATTCCTTCCAACACCTTAATTACAGAGTTGGATATTGCTTATAAAAATAAAGATTACACCGCTTCGATCAACTTGGCAAATAGTATTTTAAAAGAGTTACCTAACGATGCGGAGATACTTTTAATCAAAGGAGTTTCTTTGTTGGAAAAAAAGAAACTCGATGAATCCTTAGCTGTTTTTAATTCTATTTCTAACGAACTTTATAGCGATGAAGCAAACTGGTACGCAGGAATGGTTTTGCTAAAACAAAATAAAATTGATGCAGCAAAAACTCGTTTCCAGAAAATTAAAGGAAATAAGTATTTGAAAAAAGTGGAAAGCTTAAATTAAATTTAGAAGGAAAAGGTATCAGATCCCTTGAAGGAATCCGATACCCAACTCTACCAAAATCGTTATGAGAAAAATCAACTTCGTCTTCTTATTTATAATTCATTTTACGCTTTGCACCTTCGCACAGCAAGACGAAGCATTACTCAATTCCATCCTCGATCCAAACGTCGACCTCGAAGAAGCCATCGAAATGATGGCAAAAGATTTTCCCGAATTACTCAACCCAGTTGTCGAAGCAAAAAAGGATTATGAAAAAGCTACAACCCTTGCAAATGCTAACGAAACAGGACAGTACTATCAACAACTCGGTCGTAATTTTTTACAAAAAAAAGAATACGAGCAAGCAATTTTATATTTAAAAAAATCCATTTCAGCTACTCAAAAAAGTTTAGGAGAAATCGAACGACACCCCAATTTAACTTCAAAATACAAAGACCTTGGTTTAGCTTACGAAGGCAATTTGGAAAAAGAAGAAGCACTTATTTTTTACCAAAAAGGATTACGATCAGGAGCAATGACTTTCGATGATGCAGATCTTTTGGCTAATCCAAAAGTAGAAGATTTGATTTCGCCTTTGCTGTCCATTCCGATCTTTGAAGCCAAAGGAAACTTATTATTACAATCTGATCGAGATGAAAATCAATTGTTAGCATCCTTGATTGCCTACGAGCGAGCTATCGAAATTCTAGAATTAATTTGTAATAAATACCAATCTGAATTTGCCAAATTACAACTCGGTGAGCAAGCAGTCCGAATGACAGAAAAAGGTATTCATGCTGCCCGTCAATTATTTCAAATCACTAGAGACGATAAATTTAAAACCAAAATGTTCACCCTTTCTGACAAGGGAAAAGCGATGGCTTTACGAAGTGCTATTTTAGATTCTAAAGCAAGTGGATTAAGTTCAATTCCTCCTGAGATGTTGCACCGAGAACGAAGTCTAAAAATAAAATTAGCACATCTTAAACAACAACTTAAAAAAAAACGAAATACAAATAACAATAATATCAACAAAAGAATATTCAATACAACTGAGTCACTTTATTTTTTGCAAGATTCACTAAAAACATTCTTCCCTGAGTATTCTTTTTTAAAAAATTCAGCACCTTCATTAGCCTCCGATAGTTTACAATTATTTTTAGAAAATAAAAACTCAGCAGTTGTTGAATATTTTTTCGGTAAAAAAACGGCCTACGCTTTTGTAGTAACAACAGATCATTTTTATGTGGAGCGGTTGAATGATCTAGATCAAATTCAAGAAACTGTTTTGTCATTACGTGAATTAATTCAGTCAATGAGTTTTAGAACAGATGCTCAAACTGCTTATCAAAATTTTGTTCGAGATGCGAGTGTTTTGTATAGTTTGGTTTTAGAAGCACCTTTGAAAAATCTAGATCCAACCGTTGACGAATTAATTATCATTCCAGATGGACCACTTTGGTTAGTTCCTTTTGAAATTTTACTGGACGATCAGGCAACTACAAATCAAGTAAATTTTGGATCAGAAAACCTCCCCTATTTACTTAAGAAATATGCATTAACTTATGCTCATTCTTCAAGACTTTTACTCGATCAAAAAAATTATAACACTTCTGCTAGTGCAAATACAACCATTCCTTTTCTTGGCCATGCACCAGAATTTAATGGCAGAACGGACATGGCAGTTCGCTCTTGTTTTGAAGCAGGAGCTAATTTACCTGAACTAAAACATAGTGTACAAGAAGTCGAAAATATCAGCAGTCAATATAATGGAGAATCATTTTATGGAAATGATGCTACTCGAAGTTCATTCTTACAACTAGCCCCCCAAGCCGAAATCATTCATCTCTCGACTCACGCTTGTATGAATAATAATGATCCCTTGGACAGTCGAATATTCTTTTCCCAAAATGATTTTATAAATACCGAAGACATTTACAACCTTGACATCAATGCAAAAATGACGATGCTTAGTGCTTGCCAAACTGGTTTAGGAAGAGTCTATAATGGAGAAGGAATGATCAGTTTGGCAAGAGCATTCCAACATGCAGGATGTCCAAGTGTCACCATGAGTTTGTGGTCTGTTGCAGATGCTTCAACTACTGAAATGACGACACTTTATTATTCTTACTTAAACGATGGGTATTCGAAAAATAAATCCTTACAGCAAGCAAAATTAGATTTCATCAATGCTCAATCACCTTCCAAGCAACATCCATTCTTTTGGGCAGGATTTGTTCACCTAGGTGATTTTAGTCCTTTAGAAAATAGTGGTACAAGAGGAAATAAGTTCTTGTTTTTAGGAGTAGGAATAGTTATCTTCTTAGGAATGTTTGTTTTTGGAAAAAAGAAATAACCTTCTTCCATAAATCTTATGGTCAAGTAAAAAATGGAATCAAAAACGACCAGCGGAAGAGTTGAGTTCAATTTTCACTTGACTTAAAAACATGAGATTTATGGAAGAGCCAATAATAAATACAATTTTAGTTCTAAATATTTTGTTATTACTTATTCAATAGAACAATATTATGAAAATATTTACCACGATCATTTTTTCACTTTGCCTGACAGTTGTCTCATTTGGGCAAGTGGAAGAACCGATGGAAAAACCACTCGTACATCCGACGATTATGGTCATTCCATTTGCAAAAGAAAATGAACAACTTCGAACGGTTTACGAGCAAGATAAAAATCTACACCTTCGTGTCGCAGTAACCAAAGTGAAAGAAGCCTTTGAACATCACTATATTCCAACCGTGGATTTTCGAGCTAAACTCAAACAACTTTCCAACGATAAAAGTATGCAGATCGGTAACCAATCTTCGATCAAACAACAGGTCGTTGAATTGTCTGGTGCAGATATTTATGTGGAAGTGGAGTCGAGTATTATCCAAGACGAAAGTGGAAATTCTTCGACTGTCACCGTCACCGCTTACGACGCATTTTCAGGTCAAGTACTTGCAACCGACGTAGGAACAACTACTCGATTTTATACTTATAACTTTGAGCGACTAACTGAAAAAGCAGTCAATGGATTTATCAAAACCTTTATGTACAATATCCAAGATAAATTTAATCAGATTGTTGAACAAGGTCGAACGGTGGTAGTCAATATCGGTTTTGATGAAAATGCAGCATTAGATATGGATTCCGAAATGGCAGATGGGGAACTATTTTCAGACGTTTTAGAAAAATGGTTTGAGGAAAATGCTTACAATAATTATTTCCATGTTCAAGGAGTGACTGCTACTAAAATGATTTTAGATGAAGTCAGAATACCTGTGATCAATTCTAAAAATGGACGCAGTTATCGAGTGACTCAATTCGCTGCGAAATTGAGATCTTTTTTGAAAAAACAAAATTTAGAAGTGACAAGAGATGTGGTCGGAGCAAATATTTATATTACCATTAATTAAAAGCATATGATTCCTCGATTAATAATTCTAGCATTTTTAATTTGTAATTATACTGTTATAAATTCACAAAGTGAGGTGAAAAACTTAGACATAAAAATCATGCCTTCTCACTTTGATCTTGGGATTCCTTCAAATTATCATACTAAGGTCGAACGTAAAGTTATAGACATTTTTACTCAAAGAAATGTCGTAAATGCCAAGGGTAGCACCTTTGCTATTTATCCTTCATTGAGTATCATAGAGTTTGACAAAATGGAAGGAATTAAGACTTTGCAAACCGCTCAATTGGAGTTTAGTTTGATGGTCAAAAATATTTTTTCCAATGAAAACTTAATCGTTTTTTCCAAAAATATTACTGGTGCGGGAAGTACTCAAAAAGCAGCAATAAACAAAGCTATTTCGAGCATTCGCCCCAACCAAAAATCATATTCGCATTTTGTAGATGAATTGTTAGAAAAAGTAGATTCTTATTATAATGCTGAATGTGAAACAATTCTTGCTGATGCAAAAAAGGCAATGGAGATTAATGAAAATGAAAAGGCAATCGCTCTCTTAAATACTTTACCAAAATCTTCTGACTGTCGAAAAACCAACGAAAACCTACTCACTCAAGCCTTTCAAAATTATCAAAAACAGAACTGTAATCAACTTATTCAAAAGGCAAATATTGCATCTTTAAAGAAAAATTATAAAAATGCAATTGACTTATTAGGCCTTGTAGACATTGAATCTTCTTGTGCAAATGAAGCAAAAATAGCTTTACAAAAAATAGCTTCGGCCAATGACGATCAGACTGCTAAAAAGTTAGCTTTTTTAAATAAAGTGTACAGCGATAATAAAGAAATTCAAAAGGCGAGACAACAGTCGATGAATGCGATTAGTAATACCTATATCGAAGGGATTAGTAAGAAGTGATTTCTTTTGCCACTAACTTGGACTGACTCTTATGACGATCCCAACTTGTGATTTGGAATTATAAAACCCACATTGGGATCGTCATAAACAGTCATAAGAGTCAGTCCAAGTCAGTCCAAGTCAGTAGCAAAAAACTTAAAACGCATACCCAAACGCCGCACCAAAAAAAGGCAAAAAAATTCTCCCATCACTAAAATTCCCCATAAATGGAGTATAACCTATTTTCCATAAAAACCCACCCAAGGGAGGATGCCGATGATACATCAGACTAAATGTTCCATATGAAGTCCCTTGAAAGCGAACCACTTCATCATTCAATCGAAAATCATCCACATCACGTTTATCAAAATAGGAATAACCAACTCCTATTTCAATATGATGTTTACTATTTTTTTTCCCTAACAAATAAGTAATTTGTACTGGAATAGAAATCTTTCTCACATCCTTCAAACTTCCAAAACCAATTCCAATTCGCATACCGAATCCTCTATTCGTTGCCGAAAAACGACTTTCATAATTAAAGGTAGGCGAAAAGCCTGCTCCACCAATTTCGAAAAAAGTTCCATGTCCTCTTCGTTCAAAAGTTGGTTCATCAGACTGAGCTGAAAGGTTAATTAAAAAAAGGGTAAATGTAAAAAGTAAAATAATTTTTTCCATAACAATATATACACGTTTATATTTTTTCATTAAAAAGCTCGTCCAAAACTTAATCCAAACATGGGTAAAATTCCTAACAAAGCTTCTCCGTCATCACTCTCCTCCCAATAACCAATCAAAGGTGTAATCCCAACTCTAAAAACAAATTTTCCATATCGGGGTTGTCGTCGATACATAAATGCAAAGGTTGGCATAAATTGTTGATCAAAAGATCGATCAGCCACCACATAAGGTTCTTCATAATTGAAATAAGTCATCCCTGCTGAAATTTCAAAAAAATGGTTACTATCTTTTTTACCAGTCATATATGAGATCATTGCTGGAACCGCAAAATGATCTCCAACAGTACTGAACCCGATTCGCATGCCAAGACCGTCAGTTTTTTCAGCAAAGCGGGTATCAAAATTCACAGAATAGATAAATGCGTTCCCTCCTAATTCTACATAGATCGCTTTTCCTCGCCGGTCATAAACTTGCGCTTCCGACTCTGGCAAAAAGAATAAAAATGCAAAACCAATAATAAAAATTCGAAAAATAGAAGTAATCTTCATTTTGAGAAATTTAGTTTTTATAAAAAATTAGAGTATCAAAAGAACATTTTTTCTAGTTGCGAAAATAATAAAAACAAATAATTAACTTTTTGAATCAACTATTTTTCATTCATATTTGTTATTTTTGAAGTCAATAAAGCCTAATACCCATCTTTTTAAAACAATCTAATTCATAATTTACCTATCATTATCACTACAAAAAATAACGCAATGAAGTTTTTGTACTCTTTATTTTTGTGCCTTTTTGCTTTTCAGATTCAAGCGCAATATGATACTCTTTATGTAGCTATTTTGCCATTTGCCTCCGATGGTGAAATGACTGAGGAGTCTAAAACGAAATTACAAAATATCGTTGCTGATGCTTTTTCTAAAGACTATAGAATGGTCTTGTTGGATCGAGGAGAATTTGATGTAGTTGCTGAGGAGCGAGATCGACAGCGAGATGAAGATTTTATTGATGGAAAAATTGTAGAGCAAGGAAAGGCAATTGGTGCAGAATACCTAGTAGATGGATTTATCGATAATTATGGTCGCCAACTTTTCTTAAAAATTTATGACGTCAGCGATGGTTCTTTAACTGGTTCAATCGTTTCATCATTGACTGTTAAAAAACATCAAAAACACCCTCTAGATATTAAAGGTGAAATTAAAAATATTTTTTCTACCACAACTCGAACTTCGCAATTACAGAAAAATGTTAACCAATTAATCCAACAATGTTTTTCTGAATTTTTATTTATCGTAGCTGGCTCAGAAGAAGAAAGTAAAAGAAAAGTTCAATCCTTAAGAGTTTTTGCAGGTAGCAAAATGGGATTAAAAAAAGGTCAATTGCTTGAGGTGCAAGCTTTGGTCGAAGAGGAAGTGGAAGGTGTAATAACTACGAGACAAGAGTCTGCAGGTTGGGGAAGAATTGAAAAAGTAGATGGTGAATCTTGGTGCATTTTAAAAATAGAAGCAGGTAAAGGGAATATTAAAAAGCTTATGAATAAAGGAACAAAATTACGTTGTCGGGAAATTAAAAAGTGAATTAATTTATCAAGCAATTAGGCGATAAAAAATCATTCATTGACTCTTTAAATAAACATAACAATATATTTACAAACTTGAAAAACCTTATCTCAGTTCTTCTGTTCTCATTTTTCTACACATTTTCCATTGCGCAAGATGAAGTAATCAAGTTAGGTATTTTACCTTCTACTTATGGTGACGGGATGCCTTTGGCTGAATTTGCAGAGTTTGAAAAAAATGTCATCAAGCGATTAAAAAAAATTGAACGATATGAGATTGTTCGAGATCAAGCAAGTTTTGAATCGATCAATATTAAAGCTGAAAATGGTGTTTTAAAATTTGACGAAAATTTATTAAGTGAAAAAATTGCAGTAAAATATTTATTACAAATAGTTTTTGGTGATACGGATTGGTCATCGAATACAACTACATCTCCTAACGAATCTATTGCTTATGGACATTCTGCCACCGTTTGGATGACCTTAAACATTTACGATGTAGCGACTGGAGTTCTAAAAAACAGTATTACCTTGACTGCCAATACTGCTGATGGTTTGAAGCAAAAAAGAGGCATTCGTGGTTCTCCCAATCCTTACAAAAATGCCGTCAGTAATGCTCAAAAAGGACTTTGGGCAAAAACCCCTCGCGCACTAAAAACCTTACTCCCTTTGAACTTAGAGGTCATAGAAGTAGTAAAAAAAGAAAAAGGGAAAGCTCAAGTCATACAAATCAATGGAGGAAATTTTCATGGTTTACAACCCAAAGAAAGTGTTTACATTTTTTATGAAAAAGAATATATTGTACGAGGGAAACCAACCATGCGATTTGTAGAAGTAGCTAAAGTTTCTTTAGAAAAAGTAAATTCCAAAACTTCCATTGCAAAAGTCCGAAAAGGACAAAAAGCAATTATCCAAGCACTCGATGATGGGAAAAAGTTAAAGTGTATTCTCAAAGACCCCAATCAATATAAAAAAGGTTATGGATTTTAAATCACTATTTTTTTCATGGAAAATTATTTTTGTAAATACATTGTTATGTATTTGCGCTTTCCCGTCGTTGGCGCAAGAAGAAGGAACACCTGCTTTGGGGATTATAAAATTAATTCCTTCAGGTGTCGAAATTGAAGAAGCAGAAAATGTATCGAATCGAATTGAAATTGCCTTCTTCAACTCTAACCGTTTTCAGATCGTAACTCGCCAAATTCTAGAAGCTATCGAAGTAGAACGAGAACGAAGTAAAGAGGCCGTCAACTTGGATGACATGATTATTCAACAAGAAATTGCCATCGGCGCTAATTATATTTTAAAAGGAAAAGTAACCCGCTATGATCGCAACACTCAACAATCAAAACCAAATAGAACGACCTCTCGACAACCTAGTCCCCCAAAAATTTATACCAGTACTTTAGTTCATTTTAGTTTGCAAATCGTGGAGGTAAAATCGGGTGTAATCAAAGCTGGTGCCACCTACAAAGGTTCCTTAAATAAAGTTGATCACTTTGTAAAAAATTTTATTCGAAAAGAATTTCCATTTCGATTAACCATCTTGGAAGTCTTAAAAGAAAAGGAAGAAAAGAAAAAAACTTCAGTCTTACTCGATGGTGGGTTTAAACAAGGGTTATACAATAGTGTAATGTTAAATGTTTACGAAGTTATCCCAGAAACCTTCGAAGGAATAACTGTAAATCGAGAAGTACCCATTGGAAAAATGGTCGTCAAAGCAGTAGATTTTAGTGGTAACTTTTCGCAATGTGTTATCAAAAAAGGACGTAAAACTATTGTTAGAAAATTGGACGAAGGCAAAACGCTGATTTGTAAGGTTCCTAAAAAGTTACGCTTTATGGGGATGAAATTTGAATACAACTATTAGAATAATATGCGCATTTTTCATTTTGTAATTATACTGTTATTAACTTTTGACTTGTACTCACAGCAAGACTTAATCTTGGTTCAACCAACCATAATGGTCATTCCATTTGTCAAAGAAGGAAAAGATTTACGAAGCGTTTTTGAAAGTGATAGTTCGCAACATGTACGAGTGGCAATGACCAAAGTGAAAAATGCTTTCGATACCGCACAGATCAAAACAGTAGATTTGAAATCTATGATTCAGCGAATTGACAATGATCGAATTTTAACTCACAATTCTCGAAACGATCTTAAAAGTGGTGTGATTCATTATTCTAGAATTGATATTTATGTAGAGGTCGAAGCTCAAGTAGTCAAGACTTCCCGAGGCAATTCAATTACAGTTATTCTCAATGCTTATGATGCTTTTTCAAGTCAAGCACTTGCCAACGGTTTTGGACATTCTCCTAAATTTTACACTCAAAATTTTGAGAAACTAAGTGAAAAAGCATTGAATACTTTTTTGGAAGAATTTATTACTTCTACTAAAATTGCTTTAGAAGATTTAGAAAAAAATGGTCGCTAGATCTCTTTAAATATTGGAATTGAAAAAGGAGTCAAAATGGATATGGATTCTGAAATTGGAGATAGTGGTAATTTACTTGCAGATGAAATTGAAGATTGGTTGGAAAAAAATGCTTATCAATCACAATTCAATATTCAAGGAATTACAGCTACAAAAATGATTATCTCTGAAATTAAAATTCCCAAAATAGATCCTGTCACTCAACAAAATTATCGCCCTTCTAAATTTGCAAAAGCATTGTTAAAACATTTGAAATCTCTTGGAATTAAATGTAGTCGAGATATCCAAGGAACTAATGTTTTTATTACCATTCAATAAATTTTATTGTCCGCAGCAAAGCAAACAAAATAGACAGACTTGTCTGTTTTATTTAATTTATATATTCTTGCATTATGAAACATTCGTTAGTACGAGATACAATCGTCGAAACTGCCTCTACCCTTTTCTATAAAAAAGGATATAATCTTACGGGAATTAATGAAATTATCAAAGAAGCTGGTATTGCCAAAGCTACTTTGTACAGTCATTTCAAATCTAAAGAAGATCTTTGTATAGCATATCTTGAATTTAAAAATACCACTTTCCTCCATGAGATTAAATCCTTTACATCCAAAGCTCCAAAAGGGAAAAAACAAATTCTTGCCTTATTTGAATTTTTAAAATCTTTCTTCAATGACAAAGATTTTAATGGTTGTTGGTGTATCAATACGATCTCTGAAATTCCTAAAGACAATGAAAAAATCAGAAAGGAAATCCAGAAGGAAAAATATCAGCTCATCACATTTATTGAAGAACTACTGACCAGCAATTTTCCAAAATTAACGAAGAAAAAAATTCCCGTTTTAGCTAAAAAAATATACTTACTGTACGAAAGTGCTATTGCGGAAAGTCATTTACACCAAGATCCTTGGGCCATTGATTCTGCCAAAGAATTATGTGATTTGATTTTACCAAAATAAAAAATACGCTTAGTCATATTTCGATTTAATTAAAAATCCAAATGATGATTAAGTATAAAGCATATTCAAATACAGACAGACTTGTCTGTTCATTAATTAACAATAATAAATAAAATTTAACATGAGTCAATTTAAAAACAAAAGAGCATTAATCATTGGAGGAACTAGTGGCATCGGAAAAGCTGCTGCTAACGCATTATTAAATGACGGCGCAATTGTCCACGTCGTAGGAAGAGATACTTCTAAAATTGTAGATGCTGAAAATTTAATCAAACATAATACTGACATAACTAACACAACTGCCGTTGAAAACTTAATTGCTGAAATCAACGCTTTAGACAATTTAGATTTTTTAGTCAATGCTTCAGGCATTTTCGGCCCAAAACCATTTCTGGATCATACTCCTGAGGACTATAATTCTTATCTTGATTTGAACCGAGGTTTCTTCTTTATCACTCAAGCTGCTGCAAAAAAAATGAAAGATACTGATGGAGGGGCTATTGTAAACGTAGGTTCTATGTGGGCAAAACAAGCAGTCAAAGCAACTCCTTCTTCTGCCTATTCAATGCAAAAAGCGGGACTTCATTCTTTGACTCAACATCTTGCAATGGAGTTAGCAGATCATAATATTCGAGTGAATGCAGTTTCTCCAGCAGTAGTTGCCACGCCAGTTTATGATGGTGTTTTTGGAGGTAGAGATGAAGCAACAGAAGCTTTGAAAGGGTTTAATGCATTTCATCCGATTGGTAGAAATGGAACTCCAGAGGATATTTCGAATGCGATTTTATTTCTTCTTTCTCCTCAATCATCTTGGGTGACAGGAGCGATTTGGGATACTGATGGTGGTGTGCGAGCAGGTAGAAATTAATTTTCCAGAAAGAATTTTTAGGAAACTTTTGAATATCCGTCTTCAAAAGTTTCCTAAAATAATATTCCTGTTTTCTTAAATTAAGGAAAGAAGTTTTTTAGAAAAAAAAAGTATTTTGCACTCATTATTTTTCCAAAAAAATCAAACTTCATGATTTCCAATTCTGAGCAAACTACTAAAATTCAAACTGGTGAAGATTATATTAATTCCCTTCGAGGACGAAATTTAAGAGTATATCTATTTGGCGAAATGGTCGAAGAACCTGTGGATCATCCCATCATTCGCCCTTCCATTAATGCTTTGGCCAAAACTTATGATTTAGCGATTGCAGCACCTGAATTGGCTTCCGTAATTTCTCCATTTACAGGCGAAAGAGTCAGTCGATTTTTGCACGTCTGCACCGATACAAAGGATTTAGTTTTGCAAAATAAAATGCAACGGAAGCTCGGGCAATTGACTGGAACTTGTTTTCAACGTTGTGTTGGAATGGATGCATTTAACTCACTTTATTCCGTGACGTTTGAAATGGATGAAAAATATCACACCACTTATCACCAACGTTTTAAAGATTTTTTGACAAAAATGCATCGCTCGAATTATGTGATTGGAGGTGCAATGACTGATGTAAAAGGTGATCGAGGTCTTGCGCCACATCAACAAACAGATCAGGATATGTTTCTTCGAATTACAAAACGAACGGCTGAAGGAGTTTATGTCACAGGCGCAAAAGCACATCAAACGGGTTGCATAAACTCACATTGGATGGTCGTGATGCCAACGATGCGATTAGGCGAAAACGATAAAGATTTTGCGATCGTCGGAGCAGTTCCTGTCGATGCAAAAGGCATCACTTATATCTATGGTCGGCAATCTTGCGACAGTCGTGCAATGGAAGGTGGAACGATTGACCAAGGAAATGCAAAATACGGAGGACAAGAAGCCATGGTAATTTTTGAGGATGTTTTTATTCCTACGGAAAATATCTTTATGGATGGAGAATATGATTTTGCAGCGATGCTAGTGGAGCGATTTACGGCTTATCATCGTCGAAGTTATGTTTGCAAAAGTGGTGTTGGAGATGTCTTAATTGGAGCAGCAGCTTCGATTGCTGAGATGAATGGCGTGCCGAAAGTTTCGCACATCAAAGATAAATTGGTGGAGATGACGCACTTAAATGAAACAATTTATGCTACTGGAATTGCTTCGTCACATCAAGGTTATGCGACTGATTCGGGAGCATATATTTGCGATAGTATGTTATCGAATTGTTGTAAACACCATGTTACAAAAATGCCTTACGAGATCGGAAGATTGGCGCAAGACTTGGCTGGTGGCTTGGTGGCAACACTTCCTTCTGAGCAAGATTTAAATCATCCTGAGATTGGAAAATTATTAAAAAAATATTTAAAAGGAAAGGCAGATGTGCCGACGGAAGATCGAATGAGGATGCTTCGTTTGATTGAAAATATGACTTTGGGAAGAAATGCTGTTGGGTATTTGACGGAGAGTATGCATGGGGCGGGTTCGCCCCAAGCGCAACGAATTCAAATTGGTCGAGCGATGCAGTTGGAGTATAAAAAACGGTTGGCGAAGATTATTTCTGGGGTGATTGAAGAGGAGGAAAAGGATTTGGTGATGGAGGAATTGAGTGGGTATTTTGAACGAGTTTTTAAAATTTAATTAATTATTGACAAGGTGACTGGGACTAGCCCACAAAGTGTGTCAAAGTAAATTTTTAAATAATTTCTTAAATTTAAAAAAGCTTAGACATGAAAAAGCAAAAGAACCCAAGATTATCAGATTTGATAAAAGATGAAAAGTTACGAACTCAAATCGAAGAAGCCCTATATTCAGACAAGCCAATATTAGGTCCAGATGGAGGCATATTTACGGACTTACTTCAAGCCATGGTAAATGCAAGTTTAGAAGGAGAATTAGACCACCATTTGTCAGAAGAAAAAAAGTCAAAAAATACTAATCGTAGGAATGGGCATATTGAAAAAACAGTAAAATCCTTAGGCGGAGAATTAAAAATAAAAACTCCCCGAGATCGGACAAGTAGTTTTGATCCAAAGTTAATCGGCAAGCGAGAAAAAGAATTAAAGGGAGGCCTAGAAAATGTAATATTAACTTTATATGCTCAAGGTAATTCCAACGAAGACATCTATCGCATGCTTCAAAAGATGTATGGAATTGATTATTCTACTTCCGCCATTAGTAGAATAACAGATCGAGTTTGGCCAGAGATTATGACATGGCAACAACGCCCATTGAAATCTTGTTATGCTATATTATATTTAGATGGGATTTTCTTTAGAATACAAGAAGATGGTCGTTTCCAAGAGCGAACATTATACTCTGTATATGGAGTTGATGTTGAAGGGAATAGGGATGTACTGGGTCTATATTTAGAAAAAAGAGAAAGTGCTCAGCAATGGATGTTAGTGCTAGAAGATTTAAAAAGAAGAGGCTTAGAAGATGTATTTTTTGTATGTATTGATGGTCTTCCAGGTTTTAAAAAAGCGATTCATAGTGCTTTTCCTCAAGCAATTATCCAGCGCTGTATAGTTCATAAAATACGAAATTCAGTTAGGTTTGTAGGTGATAAAGATTATCGTCCATTGTGTAAAGATCTACGAAAAGTTTATCAGTCTGCGAATCGAGAACAAGCAGTTTTAGCCTTAGAAGATTTTGAAAAAAAATGGGGAGAAAGAGGCGAAAGAATTGCTGAACTTTGGCGAAAAGATTGGGATGATTTGATGGCTTTCATGGATTATTCCGAAGGTCTAAGGAGAATGATTTACACGACCAATCCGGTGGAAAATTTACATCGAATTATTCGAAAAGTAGTCAAAAGTAAAGGAGCTTGGATTAGCCAACGAGCATTAACCAAACAGCTATTTTTAGCCTTGATGCAAAACGAAAAATCGTGGAAGCGAAAGGCGTTTAAATGGAAAGCCATTCAAGAAAATTTAGGTCTTATGTTTGGTGACCGTTTTCTTAAATGGCTTGATAAATAATTTTTGACACACTTTATGGGCTAGTCCCAGGTGACTTTAAATCACTTTGTCAATAATACTTTCCCTAAATACTATTTTTTTGATTTGATTAATTTCCCTTTTCTATATTTTTCAGATTTAGTTAAATTTCCATTTTCATCATAATATTTTTGACTCCCATGTAATTCTCCCTCCTTATATTTTTCAAACTTTAGTAAAATTCCATTTTTATCCCAATTCTTAAAATGGCCATCTTTCTCTCCATTTGGATCATATTCTATTTCCTCTTTTAATTGTCCGTTTTTATGCCACTCACGATATGTTTTAAAAGTGTAATGACTATAATATCCTGGATGTCCATCTACTCCTAGATATTCTTCTGACGCAATTTGTCCATTTTCATAATATGTTTTTTCCATACTTATATGTTCTATTCCAATCACTTTATCATGTTTTTTTTCCCACTTTAAATTTCCATTTGGATACCAATATTTCCATAAGCCTGTACATGGTACTGTTCCCGATCCTCCATCTTCTTCCTCCATATTAACCAAGAAATCGCTATCTTCAAAAAAAGCTTCCAACTTGATTTTACCATTTGGATAATATCGTTGGTAATGACATTTCCCATTAGGCCCTTCAAATTCAACTACTTCCATAACCTGTACAATACTATCTAATAAAGTTTTTTGATAGTCAACTTCAAAAGTATCAATCTGGTAACCAAATATATTTTTAGTACACAACTTCCTTTTAAAATTCCCCATTCCCTCATCATCATCCAATCTCAAAACTACCTTCTTGCGGCAATTATCTTTTTTTGAATTTCCAAAAAAATCATCAATCTCATTTTTAGATACATGAGCATCTTCCAAAGCAAGTTCACCAAATAAATAAAGTTCAGTTTTTATTTTTGTTCCATCTTCCTTCCAATATTCAAACTTCCCTTGGCGATAATTTGTATATTTTATTTGACAAGCACGTTTAGTTATAAAAGCAGAATCTCTTTCTGTTCCATCATATCCAGCTACTATTCCACCTTCAGCAATAAATTCTTGATTACTTTTAAATTCTTCCTCCTTAATTTTTTCTAATGACCTACTATCTTCTGAGATCTTCCATCTAGAATGTAACTTGAGCAGTCCATTCTCATAATAATTCTTCACTTCTCCATCATACTTTCCATAAACCAAAATTCCTTCTTTATTTATTTGTCCATTTGAATACCATTTTTTAAATACTCCATGAGGCAAATAATTTTTATAAAAAACTCTATTTTGAAGTTGACCATTTTCAAAATAATACAAAGCTGTATCTATAAAATATCCATCTTGAAATTTTTCAATAGATGCAATTTTTCCATTAGCATGAAAAGTCTCTACCTTCCCATTATGCCTATCAAAATTCAATTCAGTTGTATAATTAAGTTGTCCATTATCATGATACAAAGTAAATGTTCCATGCCTAATTGTTGTATATAGGTAAGATGTATCTATATAAAAAGAATCTGTTCCATAGTCTTCTGGCCCCCAACTTGTACTCTTCATTTCTCTAATAATTGTATCTAATTCTCCTGCTAAATAATGTTGAATTGACTTAGTCTTTCCATTAATGTAGAAATCTGTAATTTTTGCAGTACCTCGTTTATCGGAAAATTCAAGAATCTTATTTAAAAAAAATGTATCTCCATATTCTGTACTTTGAACAAAAACAGAATCCGTCCCTGATTCGAAATCATCTGGAAAATAATATCTTAAGTCATTATCATTATGTTTAAATAATGTTTTGACTAATCCATATTTAGAAGATGGAAAAGATTTATTGTGAGCAATTTTTTTGTATACTGTCCTATCCAAGTTAGTTCCAAAATGAGAAGAAGTAGTGGTATCTCGAAATTGTCCTGACAAAAAAATAGGGAGAGTAAATAGAAAAGAAAAAATGAAGATTCTATTAAAATTCATAGCAGGTTTTGTTTTATATTTTTTTAGATTAACTAAAATATAAAACTTTTGATAAAAGAAAAAATGGTTTTAATAAATCTATTTTCTAGCCATCAACCCATTCGTCCCCCAAAACCCATCTTGTACTTCGTATTCCCCTCCTCCACTCAAAAGTGAAGTATCTTCCACATCATATTTTTCCAAAAACTTACTCGTTCAATGATAAAAGTCGGTGTTGAGTTGACTCCAATTATCTGAAATCTTTTTTGACAAATCATTGAACTACTCCGCAGCAAGCTGAGGGAGAATCAAAAAAACAGTTTCATAGATATCCAAATAGAATTTCATCACATAGGCACATAGAAAACATAGGTAAAATTCTATGTTTTCTATATGCCTATATGGTGAAAAAAAATCGGTCGTGGGGAGGGATTTTTTCACTTATGAGATATCATTACTACTGTTCCACCTGATGCAAGCATCGGGGAATTCTTTAGATTAAAGTCGGAATCTATGGTGAATAAAATCTCCCTATTATTAAACCACAACAACTAAAATGTGAAAAACAGTTTCTATTTTCACAAAAAAATAAAACGATGATCGAAAAATTACCTTACTCCAAAACGAACGATTATACCTCCGAGCAAGCAGATGCTCGTCGTGCTGTGGTCAGCAAACATACCAACGTTGATTTTCAACATACCAATCATTATTCATTTGATCCAAAAGTGTTAGCTGGAAATATTGAAAATTTCTCAGGAGTCGTACAAGTACCTATGGGTTTTGCAGGCCCACTTTTGATCAATGGCGAAGCCGCGAATGGAGAATTTTATATTCCGATGGCAACGACCGAAGGAACGTTACTTGCCAGTTATAATCGAGGAATGAAAATGTGTCGATTGGCTGGAGGTATCACCTCAACTGTGATTGATGATCGAATGAATCGGTCGCCTGTTTTTGTTTTTAAAAATGCTCGATATGCTCGAGAATTTGGGAAATGGGTCACCGCCAATTTTGAAAAAATAAAAGCCAAAGCTGAAGAAACTACTTCCCGTGGAAAATTGTTGGACATCGGTCAATATCCTATGAGCAAGATGCGATGGCTACGTTTTAATTTTTCGACAGGTGATGCTGCTGGTCAAAATATGGTGACCAAAGCGACTCGAAATGCTTGCAATTGGATTTTGGAACAAGAGCCAAAAGGTTTGGAAAACTTTTCTTTGGCTGCCAATTTTGATACAGATAAAAAACACTCGCAATTAAATTCTTTGAAGACACGTGGAAAAAGAGTTGTCGCTGAAATTGTTTTACCCAAGGCATTGATGGAAGACGTATTGCATGTTTCTCCTCAAAAATTATATTACTTACGACAGATGTCAAGCACCGGTGCAATGATGTCTGGTTCGATCAATAATGGAGCACATTCTGCTAATGGCATCACGGCAATGTTTATTGCTACTGGTCAAGATGTGGCGAATGTTGCAGAATCTTCGGCTGCTTTTTACTTTGGAGAAATTTTAGAAAATGGTGATTATTATTTTTCTATAACTATTCCTTCATTGATCGTTGCAACCTACGGAGGAGGAACTGGTTTGCCAACACAGCGAGAATGCTTGGAAGTAATGGATTGTTATGGTGCAGGGAAAGTGAATAAGTTAGCAGAGATAATTGCTGCGGTAGTTTTGTGTGGAGAATTGTCTTTAGGTGCTGCGGTGGTGGCTGATGAATGGGTTTCGAGTCATGAAGAGTATGGACGAAATCGACCATAAAAATTTTACAACAATACATTTACAAAATAAGAATGGATACAGCAACGATCATCGGCATGATTGGAGTAAGTGGAATTTTAGGAGCTTACTTTTTGAACTTGTTCAATATGATTGATCAAAATAGTTATCCTTATATTTTGATTAACCTAGTTGGAGCAACTTTGGCTTGCATCTCATCGGTAATGATTGAGTCGATTCCGTTTATTATTTTAGAAGGAGTTTGGGCGTTGGTTTCGTTAGTTGCTTTAGTGAAAAAAATATTTTTAAAACCAAAAAAATAAAGTATGATAAAAAAGACCACTTGCAAAATCTTCACAAGTGGTCTTTTTATTTTCTATGTTAAAAACGAAAACACTAAGCATTTCTTTTCTTCGCTTTTTTCTCCGCTCTTTTTTCCTTCAAAGTTTTGGTCGCTTCTTTTTTTACCGCCTTCTTCGAATCTTTTGACTTTGCCATAATATTTGTTTTTTAAAAAATTAAAATAATGTCGCAAAGATAAATAAATTTTGATATATCTGTTTTTGACTTTAGAACAATTGTGAATGTATTGTTATTCTTTTAAATTTCCATTCCTCATACTTAGAATTATCATCTTTTGCCAAATCTTATTACTCGTATCTGAGCATAGATTTTGAATTTCACTTGACGTTTGTGTTACTACTTCATCAGGCAAATGTTGCGAATACAAAGCCGCCACTTTTCCTATCAATGACAAAAATTCTGAACTATAATCTAAGTAACGTTGCATCTCAAACTTGGTCAATTCTCGTTTTGGAGAATGCTCCGTGTTTTTCTTTTCCCTTCCGATTAATTGTGGATTTTTGGTCAATTGGTACATATCGACTACATGTGCGAAACCTTTGATTTCATTGAGATATTTAATCGCTCGCACTCTTTTTAAGCGATTTTCCAGAGTGAAAATAAAAAAGAACGCTGCACTCAACAAGACAATATTATTCAATGAAGCTTCTGCCACCGTTATCAAATCAGTAAAAGAATTTTTAATCTTTAAATTCGTCAGAGTAAGTCCATAAATGAGCGAAAAAGAAATTACGCCTATGACAAAATAAGTAATTCCTCGAATCAGAAAGATAGGTTTGCTAATCCAATTGATATGTTTTTTACTTTCAGAAGTGAAATGATAAAAGTCATCGCAAGTTTTTCCTAAACCAGAATTAGGGAATCGTTCCTTGATTCTGATGGATAAACGTTTGATGGTTTTTTCAATTTTTTCAAATTGGAGTGTGTTATTAATTTCCATTTTATTTAAATTGGTTTTGACGATTTTATTTTGATGGAATAAGAGTAAATTAAGTTTTTTCTAGAATAAAAAAAAATGCGTTGCTCCAAAACTGGAACAACGCATTTTTTATAACAATATATTTACAAATTTTTATTTCAACATAATTGGCAATTTTGCCATTGTGTTTTCCCATCCAATAACCAGGTCAACTTGGTTAGCTCCATTCTCTACCAATAGCATTGAAAGTGCCTCCAAAGTCTTAGGTGTCTTTGCTGTCTTGGCTTTCATTGTAACTACGTTTGTTTTTTCATCGTGGTTTGGATTTCCCCAAGAAGGCAAGTTAGTGTGAATAATAAATTCCCATTCGTCAGCACTATTTACTTTTGCAAACAAACCATATTTTCCTTTTTTCACTTTTGTTCCGTTGATCGTTACATCTTCGAAAAAAGTAATCTCAGTAGTTTCATTTGCGCCTACTCTCCACATCTCACCATACTTCAATAAGTCACCAAAAATCTTTCGCCCCTTCATTTGTGGACGACTGTAAACTACTCTTACTTTTGCTACCGCTTTATCTAAATCTTCTGGCTTTTGGAAGTTACGGAATCTTGAACTGTTTGGATACTGAACCAAATCCATTGGACTTTTGTCTGGTCCATTTGCCAAACTAGTCGCATTCAAATTAATTGGTAATTCTGTTCTAGTTTGGTCCCACTCAAAAACCATATTTACATTTCCATCATCTATTTTTTGGAAACCAATGGTAAATTCTTCTCTCACATTTGCTGTTTTTTTAGTAGGAATACTAACTGCTACTATGTCTTGAGTCAAATCTCGATTTGATACTCCTGCAATAAATCGTTCTGTTGAAAGTTTCCAAATCCAATTATTCGGATAAATTTGAGCAAACATAGTGTAAGTTCCTGCAGGAACATGAACGCCACCAATTTCTACCGCTTGATAAAAAGTAACTTCTGTTGCTTCATTTGCTCCCAATCTCCAGTCTGTTCCCCATTTTTCTAATCCACCAAAAACATCTCTTCCTTTTTTACTTGGCCGGCAATACAATACTTTTATTTTCAACGTTCGATCTGGATCATCGTCACTTAAGTAATTTTTGAAAGCAGCTCTTCGTGGATAATGTGCTGCATCCATTGGACTTTTGTCCATCTCCGTAAATTTTAATTCTTTCGCATCTTGTGCGTTGACATTTGGCATTCCTAAAAATGCTAAACTAATAATTAGGATTATGTACTTTAATTTCATTTTGATTGATTTTTTTATGTTAAAAAAATATCCGCAAAAGTATTATTATTTAAATTAGATAAGGCTCTTTCAGACGACAATTTTAGTTTTATTTCCCCATAAAAAAAGGCAAAAATTAAAGCAGAATAACGCTTCAATTTTTGCCCATTTTTCAAAAAAGAAATAAATAAAATCTTATCAGAAATTTATCTTCTCTAATCTCATTTCCAATTTTTTCTCTTTTCTAATATATTCTATAATCATCACGTGCCCTGGCTTTGCAGGAAAGACTGCTATGTTTGAAGCTCTTCTACCTAAGTCAACTTTGTCAGAAGTATACTCTCCATCAGCATAAGTAACTGCGCCAAAAATATATTTTGTCTTTGCTCCTTTCTTTTTTTCTCGGTTGATATAACCAAAAGTGAAGATAGAATTATCTTGGTTTCTTTGCGTGTATTCATACCCGAATCCTCCTCGATAATTCACACTATAAGCTAATCTCTGAGGCCCAGTTAATAAGGCTCCTGATTCCAAATTAACACTTGCTTTTGTTTTTTCAAATACTTCTACTCCTTGTAATTTGAACTCTGAGTTAAACTCAAAAACATACATGTCTTTGACTACAATCTTAGCCAGACTTACGTCTCTAGCTATTAATCCTAATGCATTAGCTTCTTTATTAAACATCTCTCCTACTGCTAAGATTTTATCATCAGCAGTTCTTACTATTTTATGAAAAAAGATATAACCTTTTCCTTTCATGTTTCCTTTGGCATTCACCGGTAAAAATTTACTTACACCTTTTGCCCAAGAAGTCAGTTCCTTGTTCTCATATTTTCCATCATTATCCAATGTGTAAGAAAATAACCCAACACTTTTATCTTTAATCGGATCGCCACCTTTTTTGTAATACAATCCAAAGAGTGTTGCTTTTTTGGTAGATGGATCAATGAATGCATTCATCACTTGAACAGGCCGATTCTTATCTTCCAATGGTTTTTCATATAATTTTTCTCCTGTATTAATATCCAAAGCAAGAACTGAGTACCTCAATTTTTTACTCAGTAATTTTTTCTTACTGATCACACTTAACAAAAGAATATCTTCATTGGCAGCTAAGAATTCTGCGAAGAAAACTTCCTTAGTATCTTTATTAGAGGAGTAATCCCAATAAGTTTCTCCATCATCTGACATATAATCAATTTGGAAACCAACTTTTTTATGTTTCTTCATCAAGATATGTGCAAACCCTTTTCCTGGAATACTAAAAAGTGAAACACCATCAATCTCATCATCACTTCCTGTACTACTTTTTGACGCTGCAGCATACAGTCTTCTGACGTCCATTGATTTGGAAGTAATTAATTTAGCGTTGGCATCATATTGTTTGAAATCATATTTTTTCCCTTTTCGATCATAAAATTTCAACATGATAGAATTACCATTGTACACTCCTTCTAGCAAAACTAAGTGCTTGGGACCTTCGATTTTTTTAAGGGCAATTTTTTCTAAATTTTGATCTAAAATCTGTAAACCATAAACATTTGTCTTCCGACTTTTTCGATCCATTTTGTAAAAGAAATAATATCCTTGGATCACTCCATCATTGATGATTGAACCAGAACTTCTAAGTCTGATTCTTTTTACACTTTCTAAAGAAGCCGTTTGAGCAGTAACTGTAGGTGAACTTAAAAATAAAAGAACACCTACTAAACTAAAAATGGTTAGTAATTTTTGCATTAGTATTTTTTTGTTAAAAATGTTTTATAAAAATATATTAGGTAATTTTAAAACTCTCTGACATGCTTTCGATATTTTCCTTTTGGAAAATCAGCAAGGTATCGTCTTTTGTATTTTTTCACTTCATCTTTCTCCCCATTAATATCAGCAGTAAGCATCAATCCATATAAATAATGTTCATCCGTTTCAAAAGAGGTTTTGTTATTTTTCATATAAAAATAGGAGATATTCGCTATTTCCTTCAATCTTAAATTTTGGATAAACTGCATCAATCCCCGATAATCTTCTTTATATTTTTTGGAAGGTAAATCAACATAATCTCGCAATTCATGATTTTCTTGTGCGACATAAATATCAAAAAAACTAATTCCTACTGTTGCACGTAACCAAGCATTATCTGGATATTTTTCCAACAATTGTAAGCAATAATAAAGTGCTCTTCCATAGTTACCGATTTCGTAAGTAGAAGCTACCATCTCGAAATCAGCTATTCTAACCAATGACTCAAATGCCATATTAGTTTGAACATTTAGCTGACCACTTTCGTAGTTTGCAGGAATAATTCTTTTCAATCTTACGATTCGATCTTGGCAATCAGGATGTGTTTTTAAAGAATCTGAATCCCATGCAAAGTCATCTGATTTCGCCATCGACAAACCAGTTTCTTTCATCATCCACCTACTTCTAAATGGATAATCTGGGGAGTTAAAATTTTCTTTTAATTTTATTTCAGGATATTTTTCTTTATCAATTTCATCTAGAATTTCCAAAACTCGAATTCCTTGATTCAAATCGTAAACAGTACCTTCCAACAATATAATCGCTAAAGAGTCAGCCTCTGATTCATGGTTCCGACTATGTTCTCTATGGTCAAAAACTACATCTTTAAAAAACTCGTCGGCTTGCTGGTTCGCATTATATCTCTCCTTCTTCATGTCTCGAATTACCTTCCTTGCTTGCGAACTATTTAATTTTGCCACTCTCTTATGTACCGCAGTATCCACATGATCCAATATCAAATGAGCTAATTCGTGCGCTAAAATAAATGCAACTTGGCTTTCATTTTCCAATCGACGAAGCAGGCCAATATTCATTATCAAAGTTCCTTCGCCAAGGCAGGATGCATTGGGCCAATAATATCTACTGAGGAATAATCGCACATCTCTCGTTCGCCTAGCTTTAGGATTAGCTGCTAAAATTTTTAACAAAATCTGATCGAAGTATTGATTGATGCTATCTTGAAATAAGAAATGTCCGTTGTATAATTTATCACGAGTATTTTCAAATCGAGTTTGGTAAAAATCTTCGAGCTCCTTTCGATTTTTTTTAGGAAGACTTTTAATATCTCGTTCAAATCGCTTCTGCATTTTCAAAACAATCCGATTTGCAGATTTCGGTTTACCCGAAAGTGGTTCGTATGATTCTACCTGAGAAAAAACAGAAAAAGATATAATAAGAAATAGGAAGAGAAAATTTATTTTGATTTTCATATTAATAAGGTGCAAAATGGTTTTGCCTTTATATTTTTTACTTGGAAGTTGTTTAAAGTTATTTTTCGATTTTGAAAAATCGTTGCAGAAAGTTAAGTTTGAAAATCCTACTTAACTCACAAAACCCTCTGCAACGATGCTCAAATTAAGTAAAAAACAAATTAATCAAAAACTAGTACCTCATCTTAGCAAAGGCAAGCGAGGTCCAGGCTGTAAAGTTGGTTTATGGCGAATAGTTAGAGCGATACTTTATCGAATGAAAACAGGCACACAATGGCGCGAGCTACCCATTCGGCAATTATTTGGACGGCACGCAACTAGTTGGCAATCAGTCTTTTATTATTTTTCTAAATGGTCAAAAGATGATAGTTGGTATAAGTTATGGACAACCATTTTAGAAATGAATAAAGCATTTTTGGATATGTCTAGCGTTCAACTTGACGGGTCTCATACTCCAGTCAAAAGAGGCGGACAAGCAGTTGGATATCAAGGTCGCAAAAAATCAAAGACGACCAATATCATTTTTTTGACAGATAAAAAAGGAATACCAATTGCTTGCTCTGATCCAGTTAGTGGTAACCACAATGATCTGTTTGAGTACGAGAAAATGGTGTCCAAAATTCAAACAACCTTAAACGATGCAAAAATTGAATGTGACGGATTATTTATGAATGCTGATGCTGGTTTTGATTCTAAAAAGTTCAGAGAATATTTAGAACAACTTGGAATCATTCCTAACATTGACATTAATAAAAGAAACTCAAAAGATCCTGACAATTACGATTATTACTTTGATAATCAGTTATATAAAGAGCGATTTGCAGTTGAAAGAACTAATGCTTGGTTAGATGGATTTAAAAACTTAATCATCAGATATGAAACTAACTGTAAGCATTGGTTAGGATTACATTATTTAGCTTTCTCTTTTATTCTGATTAGAAAAATGAGTAAACCGAAATAAAAACTTTAAACAACTTCTTTGTCAACAATAAAATAAAGAAATTAAGAATGAAATTTTTCTATAAAAATTTAATGGTTGTTTTTTTGAGTTTAAGCATGATAGCATGTGGAGAAACAACTAAATCCGATTCGGTGAAAAATGCAAAAGCAGAAACTGAAGAAATGAATAACGCTACCGCTAATACTTCTACAAAAAAAGAAAAGAAGAAAAAACAAATTCTATTTTTTGGAGATAGTTTGACCGCAGGATATGGTTTGGATGATCCTTCGGAAAGTTTTGTAGGAGTGATTCAAGAAAAAATTGATTCATTAGGATTGGATTACCAAACCGTCAACGCAGGAGTAAGTGGTGAAACTTCTTCAGGAGGAGATGATCGGATTGATTGGATATTGGAACAAAATAAAATTGATATTTTTATTTTGGAACTTGGTGCTAATGACGGATTGCGAGGAATCAAAACTGAAGAGACGACTAAAAATTTACAATCTATAGTTGATAAAGTAAAAGCAAAATTTCCAGAAGTAAAATTAGTTGTAGCAGGAATGTTAGCTCCACCAAATATGGGGAATGATTTCACGCAAAAATTTGCTGGCATTTTTTCCAATTTATCGAAAAGTAACAATGCTGCATTTGTTCCTTTCTTGCTAGATGGAGTAGGAGGGATTCCAGAATTGAATCAGAGAGATGGTATTCATCCAACAACTAAAGGACATAAGATTTTGGCAGAAAATGTTTGGAAGGAGTTGGAAAACATGTTGTAAAAAAAAAAAGAACGAAAACGAAAAACTAATAATTTTTTCACCATTATAAAATTGCCCTTCAGGGGCTAGTGGTATGAATGATAGGAGTCGCTACTTAGCAATTGCCATTTCATTATTTTTAATTGGAGCTGTATTTTATTATTTCAGCGACATTGTTGCGTATGTTTTAATCGCATGGGTTTTGTCGATGGTAGGACAGCCGATTAACGAGTTTTATAAGAAATATTTAAAACTTGGAAGTGGAGGAAGTGCAGGACTGACCTTAGTAACATTCATATTTTTATTGACAGGGTTAGTTTGGGTTTTCGTTCCACCAATGATCAAGCAAACTCAAAATTTAGCTGGGATTGATTACGAAAGTTTGGTAGAGTCGCTAGAAGAACCGATTAATAGTTTGAATAATATTTTGGTCAAGAAGGGTTTGATGGAGGGAGAAATTATTCTAAATGATGATGAAGTTGCTAATGATTCGATTTCTAATTCTATCGAAACAATAGCTGAGAATATAGAAAAGGATACTGTTCAAATAAACGAAATAGAACAAAAGAAAAATCAAGTAACCAGCACTTTTGTATCCATTGATTCGATTCTTTTAGAAAATGGAGATACCGTCACCAAAACAAATATCGTCCTTCAAGTTAATATCAACGAGCCAACTGTCGACACCCAAAAACCAATCGTAATTGATCCTACCGCAGAAATAAAACATACTGATACACCTATCGAAAAAATTCAAAAAAGAATATTTGCAGCTTTTAATCCAGGTCAAATTCCCCAAGTGTTTAGTACCTTAATTGGTTTTATGGGAAATCTGTTGATTGCAATTATGTCAATATTATTTATTGCATTTTTCTTTTTGAAAGAGCAAGGATTATTTTTGAATGCTTTGCAAGCGATCGTTCCAAGTAAATATGAAAAAGAAGTCATTCACGCTCTCGATGATTCGAGCAGATTACTTCGTAGATATTTTGTAGGTGTTTCGATTCAAGTATCGGCCATTACTTTTTTTGTTTCGATAGTGTTGACTGTCTTTGGAGTAACAAATGCTTTACTAATTGCATTCTTTGCTGCATTGATCAATGTCATTCCATATCTTGGACCAGTCATAGGAGCTATGTTTGGAGTCCTGATTACGATATCTTCCAATTTGGATTTGCCATTTTATGAAGAGATGTTGCCGTTAATTTTTATTGTAATTGGAACTTTTGCTGCGATGCAATTTCTAGATAATTTTGTACTACAACCATTTATTTTTTCAAATAGTGTTTCAGCACATCCAGTAGAAATTTTTATAATAATATTGATAGGAGCGAAGTTGAGTGGGATAGTAGGGATGGTATTAGCAATTCCAGTTTATACGGTAATTCGAGTAATCGCCAAATCATTCCTCAGCGAATTCAAACTAGTCCAAAAGCTCACGAAAAAACTGTGAGTAACGGTTAATGTTTAACGATGAATGGTTAACACCACTATGTATCAAACGGGGTGTTAATCATTCACCGTTAACAGTTCACCATTAAAAATTAGTCTTGCTGCGCAAAAACTTTTCTTAATAAATCAGAACTTCTCGCAGAAACATTATTTCGGATATTCAATTCCTCTTTTGCTACCATCGCAAACAATCCATCTAATGCTTTATTCGTGATATAGTCATCCAATTTTGGATTCTGTTTCTCAACGAAAGGAATCTTATTATACTTTGAAACTACTTTAGTCCATTGATCCAACGCTTTCTTTTTATTGAGTGATCGCTGAATTACTGGTTGGAATTGACTATACAATTGATTGTAAGTAGTTCGATTCAGATAATCAGTAGCTGCTTTTTTATCTCCTTTCAAAATCCCCATGGCATCTTGAAAAGACATTTTTCTAATCGCAGAAACGAAAATAGGTTTTGCACCTTTGGCAGCATCTTCCGCGGCGCGATTAATTTTTTCAATAGCATTATCAACAAGACTTCCTGCTCCGATATCTCTCAACGTTTTTTCAACTTTTTGAGCCTCTGCTGGTAATAAAATCTTGTATGGAGATTTATAATATCCATCAAGAGCAGATAATCGATCAGAACCTTTTCCAATTCCAATTTGAAGTGCTTCTTTTAATCCATTTCCAATTTGCTCTGAAGTCAAACCTGTAGCAGCGGTAGCTGAATCTAAAACTTGTTGCAATTCAGTACAAGCTACGAATTGAAAGCAAATAAATAAAAGTGCAATTTTTTTATACATCATATTCTTTTTTTGTGAAAAAATGCTTTGTTGATTTTTCTAAATCAACATCGGTTATAATTATTTAAACGAATGACTTTATGATAAGGGTGTTATAGAAAAATTAAATATTTGATTCGATAGATTTAATTGATGCTAGGTAAAATAGTATTTGAGAACCCAAAATGTCTAACGTAAAACGAATACGCTTACCCAGCGTAATATCTAGTACAACTTTTACAAAGACACCCATCATATTTTTGATCCAACATTGCTTGAGTTTGAGGATGGATTTTCACTTTTTGACACCAACAATTTTCATCCTTATAACAGATTAATGGATTCCCACATCGAGGACATTGTTCAATGAAATTTTGATTTAGTTGTACCGAGGAGCTATCTAATTTCACTCCAGGCATTGGGTTTTCTTTAGTTATCTTAATGGTGACTTCATGAATGTTATCAAATTGAAATTTTAAACTATAAAGTATTCTCGCACCTATCGTTTCCAATAATCTAGTCTTGATTTTCATTTCTTTTTGGCAAATCAAGTAAACAGTTTCGTAATTAATTGTTTTATATAGGTCATCACTTTCAGCAGCTTCGCTAAAGTTTGTTTTAATAAAAACATCGATGACATAATTATTACCAATAATTTGCTCTTCTTCATAAAATCCATGGTACGCATAAAAACGCATACCTTCCAAGGCTATTTGGCTCATTTTTTTATTTTTTCGTTCTTAGTCTAAAAAATGCAAGGATCAAATGTAGAATTTTTTTTTCCATAAAAAAACATCAAAACGAGAGATTCTACGTACAAAAAATGATTCTTAATTATGACAGGAATGTGAATCATACTTTCTATAAGAATATGTATTTTTGCAAAAATTAAATTATAACCAATAAAACTTTAAGAATATGTCAAACGCAAATGGCAAGGCAACTCATCCAACCACATCATCTAAAACTGATCGATTTCAGGGACATGATTATTATAACATAGATGAGTTATTGAATGAAGATCACTTACTCGCTCGGGATGCAGTACGTGATTGGGTCAAGCAAGAAGTGAGTCCAATTATTGAAGACTACTCTGAACGAGCAGAATGTCCACAACATTTGTTCAAAGGATTAGCTGAAATTGGCGCTTTTGGACCTAGTCTTCCTGCTAAATATGGTTGTGGAGGAATGGATGAAATCGCATACGGAATCATCATGCAAGAATTAGAAAGAGGAGATTCGGGTATTCGTTCGATGGCTTCTGTCCAAGGATCATTAGTAATGTATCCGATTTACCGATTTGGTTCTGAGGAGCAAAAAATGAAATATTTACCAAAATTAGCCAATGGAGAATTGATCGGATGTTTTGGTTTGACTGAACCAGATCATGGATCTAATCCAAGTGGGATGATTACGAATATTCGAGATGATGGAGATCATGTAATTTTGAATGGAGCAAAAATGTGGATTACCAATTCACCAGTTGCTGATATTGCCGTTGTTTGGGCAAAAAATGAAGCAGGTCGAATCAAAGGTCTCATCGTGGAAAAAGGAATGAAAGGTTTTACTGCACCAGAAATTCATGGAAAATTAAGTCTTCGTGCATCCATTACAGGAGAACTTGTCTTTGAAGATGTACGAGTGCCAAAATCAAATATTTTACCTGAGGTAGAAGGATTAAAAGGACCATTGAGTTGCTTGTCAAAAGCTAGATATGGAATTGCTTGGGGAGCGATTGGAGCAGCAATGGATTGCTACGATTCAGCTTTAAGATACTCACAAGAACGAATTCAATTTGGAAAACCAATCGGTCAATTCCAATTGACTCAAAAGAAATTAGCGGAGATGATTACCGAAATTACCAAAGCTCAATTATTGGCTTGGAGACTTGGAACATTGGCTAATGTGGGTAAAGCTACTTCTGCTCAAATTTCTATGGCTAAAAGAAATAACGTTCATATGGCATTAGAAATCGCAAGGGAAGCTCGACAAATTCATGGCGGAATGGGAATCACTAATGAATACCCAATCATGCGACACATGATGAATTTGGAAACAGTTTTAACTTACGAAGGTACCCATGACATTCACTTGTTGATTACAGGAATGGACGTGACGGGCTTTAATGCGTTTAAATAATGGTTAATGTTTAACGATGAATGGTTAATACCATTTTGTGTTTCAAAATAGTGGTATTCACCATTCATCATTAACAACCCACCATTCGTTTTAGTGTTAATAAAAACTTAAACTTCCTAGTATTAAGGAATTTTATGTATTTTTCTACCTCTTTTATCCAACAAAACCAGGCAATCTATACGTTTAAATTCTAAGAAAAAACTTAAAGAATATATTATGTCTAAACGATTTTTTATTGCTTGCCTATCTATTTTGTTTTTTTCCTTTGGGGAAATCTTCGCTCAAGGAGAACAACCAATCGAATTAAGTAATCCGTCTTTTGAAGATTTTGCAAGACCAAGTAATACACCCAGAGGATGGTATGATTGCGGTGATATTAATTATCCACTAGAAACGGCTCCTGATGTTCATCCTTCTGGTGGGGAAGAACCATCTTTTGGAGTAACTTCAAAAGCTTATGATGGAGATACTTATTTAGGAATGGTGGTTCGTTCAAATGATTCACATGAATCAGTTTCTCAAAGATTAAAGAAGCCTTTGATGCCAGGGCAATGTTATTCTTTTAGTATTTACGTTGCTACTTCAAAAGTATACAAAAGTCAAATTCGGGGATCAAAAGAATTCGTAGATTTTGTAACACCAATCAAATTAAGTATCAAAGGAGGAGTTGGGTTTTGTGATCCATCAGTAACATTAGCGGAAACGAAATTAATTGATCATGCTGATTGGAAAGAATACACGTTCAAATTTGAACCAAAAAGAAAAATTAGCTACATCGTTTTTGAAGCAAGATACCAGACTCCAACTTTTTCACCACCTAATGGAAATATTTTACTAGATAATGCTTCTGCTATCCAACCAATTCCATGTGATGAATCTTTGGTACAAAAACCAATTGTAAAAATTACAACTCCAACTGCTTCTCCAAAAACGGTGAACTATAAGAGTTATAAGTTGGTTGCAAATGTGAAAAATGTAAAAGAGAAACGAAAAATTTTACTAAAAGTAAATGATAAAAATATTAGATCATTCAAATACAATTCAGCTACGGGTAAAGTAACAGCTAATCTTAAATTAAAAGAAGGTGCAAATAAAATTATCGTAAAAGCTGCTAACTCAGGCGGAAATGCTACTGATGATGCAACGATTAATTATGAAATCCCTGCGGAAGTATCAGTTCCCGAAGAGGTGGTGGTTACTGAAATTGAAAAAGAATTAGGTGCTATAGGTGAAGGAGAAACCATTCGTGTCGATCAACTTAATTTTGAGATAAATTCTTTTATAATTACCAATGATTCGAGACCTGTTCTCAATGATATTTATAATTATTTAAATAAAAATTCAAAAGTATCTGTTGAGATTGGAGGACACACGAATCGTTTTTGCGATACCGAATATTGCCAAACTTTATCAACGAATAGAGCAAAAGCTGTTGTTGATTTTTTAGTCCAAAAAGGAATATCGTCCAATAGATTGACTTATCGTGGATATGGAAAAACGCAACAAATTACTTTTTCTAAAAATGCTGAAATGCAAAAGCAAAACCAAAGGGTAGAAATTAAAATATTAAGTCTTGGTGGTTAAAAACCCAATGTGTTAAATATTCATAAAAAAAAGATAAAAGCGTTGTTGGAAAGTATCCTACAGCGCTTTTTTCGTCTCAACTATTGAACGTACTTTTGTGTTCAGATGTAGCTAACCAATATATTGGGAGGTAACAAAAAATGGTTTATGATAGAACTTTTCTTTGATAAAAATATAACCACATTCAAAGTCGATGATATGCTTCTTTTTAAAAAGAAAGCATTCGCATGGGCCACTCAATTTGAGGTGGTGAGTTATCTCGATAGCAATCAGCATATTTCGAAATATTCCAAATATGAGGCACTCCTTGCTGTTGGAGCAGAAGATGAAATATTACCTAGCGAGAAGGAACAATCAAGTTTTGAAACATTAAAATCTTTTTACGACACCAAAAAAGATTGGATCTTCGGATTCCTCACTTACGATGTAAAAAATGAAATCGAAGATCTCCATTCCAATAATCTCGATAATATTGAACTACCCAATCTCCATTTTTTTCAGCCCAAAATAGTGATTGAGTTTTTACAAAAAGAAATAAAAATTCATTCCAAATATGAAAAAGCCATTTCTGTTTTTGAAGAAATAAATGAAACGTCTATTTTGAATGGATCTATTTTTTCCAATAAAAAAATACAAAAAAAAGATATCCAACATCGGATTCCGAAGGAAGAATATTTAGAAAAGATTGGTCAAATAAAATCTCATATCAGCAAAGGGGATATTTATGAAATGAATTTCTGTCAAGAGTTTTTTGTCGAAGATGCAGAAGTGAATCCATATACTTTGTTTGAAAAATTCAATACAATTGGAAAAGCACCTTTTGCTGCTTTTTACAAATTCAAGAATAAATATTTACTCTGTGAAAGTCCTGAAAGATTTGTGACGAAGCGTGGTCAAAAATTAATTTCCCAACCAATCAAAGGAACGATCAAACGAGGAGTAACTGTTGAAGAAGATGAGCAACTCAAAAAGCAATTATACCATTCGCCAAAAGATAGATCTGAAAATGTAATGATCGTGGATTTGGTTCGAAATGATTTTGGGAAAAGTTGCAAAGCAGGTTCCGTCGAAGTGGAAGAATTATTTGGAATTCATTCATTCGAACAAGTTCATCAGATGATTTCCACCATCGTAGGTGTGCTGGAAGAAGATGTTCATTTTGTCGATGCCATCAAAAATGCTTACCCAATGGGGTCAATGACAGGTGCACCAAAAATCCGAGCAATGGAACTCATCGAGCAATTTGAAAAAACAAAAAGAGGATTGTATTCAGGTGCTGTTGGCTATATCACGCCTGAGGGGGATTTTGATTTTAATGTCGTGATTCGTAGCATGATTTATAATGAGGATAAAAAATATTTGTCTTACCAAACAGGTGGAGCGATCATCTTTGATTCCAACCCTGAGGGAGAATATGAAGAATGTTTACTAAAAGCTAAAGGCTTTTTTCAAATGATGAACGATAAATGATAAACGGTGAATGTGAGAAATATTCATCATTCATCGTTTATCATTTATCAATATTTCCTAGCTTTGTAGCATGGTAAAAAAAGATAAATCAAGACGAACTGAAATTTTGGAAAAAGCCGCGATTCTTTTTCACAAAAAAGGTTACTCCGCAACTTCTGTCCGCAACATTGCACTAGAAATGAAGATGGAATCTGCCAGTTTGTACAACCATATCAATTCAAAGCAAGAAATTCTTCAAGCGATTTTACTCCCCATTGCACACCGCTACACAAAAGGCATCCAAGAAATTTCGAACTCGCCACTCACTTCCATCCAACAACTCGAACGAATTATTGCCGATCAAATTAGAATTACTATAGAAAATACAGATGGCGTTTCTTTGATTCCAACCGAGTGGGTTCACCTAGAAAAAATAAAAGAAAGAGATGCTTTAAAAGAATTTTTAGACCTAAGGGATCTTTATGAGAAAGAGTTTAAAAAGGTATTTAAAAATTGTATCAAAGATGGGTACTTGAGAACTGTAAATGTTGAGATTGCTGTGTTTTCCATTTTATCGACTTTACGTTGGTTGTATTCATGGTATTCAAAAAATCAAAATATCAATCCTTTAGTTTTAGAAACAGAACTCCTTAATAATTTAATTGGAGGGCTAAAAAAGACGTAAATTTTACTTTTTAGAAAATTATTTTTGAGATTTTAATTGAAAAATCACTTATCTTACAGTCTTTAAGAGAAACAATTTAAAAACCTTTAGAATTACTTTCCTCCAAAAAACTACTAAGACCCTCCTTCCAATCCGATATTTTTAAACATACTTTTTTAGCAAACATTCACATTCACGAACATGAGAAACACTTTTTATGGCATCCTTGCTGTAGGCTTATTGTTATTTTCATCATCTAACATTTACGCAAATTTTACCTCCAATTGCAAGCCTTCCGTTCATATTCAACCTGTCAAAGGAAATTACATTCCACAACTCAATGGCGATATCGAAAACCTCGAAAAGTTCCTGCTTGAACTGGCCGAGCAAAATGCAAACTATTGCAAAGTTTCGTTAAGAATTGATTTTAAAGAAGGATTGGAACCCAAGCAAACGATCACCCGTGGAGAATCAAGATATAATGAAAAACTATTTTTGGAAGTACAATATTTTTCACCTTTATACGAAGCAGTTATTGAAAATGAAGAAGGTGATATTTTGCATAAAATAGAATTGGGAAAAGAATTAAAATCTATTGAATATTCTAATGCTAAGTTGAATAATCATGACGCACTTTACACAGAATGGAGAAGAACTAGTAAAGGTAATTTGTCTAAAATAGAAACGGATGCAAATAATTTTCAAGAATTGATTGATTTTTTAAAAATAGAAAATGGAATGAGTGTTCCTGCAAAACCATCTTTGGTAACTCTTGAAAAGAAAGATGTTTTAGCACCAAAAGGAGAAGTTGCAAGAGTGGAAAAGAAAGCAAAACCAAATAGAAAAAGTAGAAGAAAAGCAAAGAAAAAATCTAAATCAAAAAGTAAAAACTCGAAAGAGATAGCCAAAACAAAAACGGCATCTACTCAAAAAGATAGTGTTGCAAAAGTTGAAAGAGAAGTCGATTCAGAAACTAAAGTAGCTAAGCAAGAGTCGAAAGAAATAGTAAAATCTAAAGTTTCATCTACTCAAAAAGATAGTATTGTAAAAGTTGAAAAGGAAGTCGATTCAGAAATTAAAGTAGCTAGGCAAGAGTCGAAAGAAATAGTAAAATCTAAAGTTTCATCTACTCAAAAAGATAGCGTTGCAAAAGTTGAAAAAGAGGTTGAGCCAAAAGTTAAAGTTGAAGAAACAGCGAAATCAGAATCAAAGCCTATTCAAAAAATAGTTAAGAAATCAGAGCGTAAACCAACAAAGTCTGAATCAAATTCTGCGCTTAAAATTTCAAATAAAAAAACGACACCTAAAAAAGCGGCACCTTCTAAATTGGAAAAATATTCGCCACCAACGACTTCAACAGAAGTTGTAAAAATAAATAAAAATCAGTCTCAAGAATCATCTGGACCAAGAGAAATTATCTCTGACGATGAGATGTTTGAAACTGTAGGAGTGGAAGAACCATTGGCAGGAATGGTTCGATTTCAATTTCCTTATGGAAAAAATTATACGATAATTAACGAAAGTGATTTTTCCATAAAAATAAATACGGGGAGAGAAAGTGGGAAGGTTTTTGCTGATAATTCCATCAAACCGAAAGAAGAAAAGAATGTAAAAAATAAATTTAAAAACGGAGATTGGTATTCGATAGTTTATCCTGAAAAGTTGCATAAGAAAGATGTAGAAAGTTATAAAAAATCTATTGAATCTATTTTATCTGATTCGGATCTTTCAGATCTTGAGGAAGATTTTTTCAAAATGTCAGAACAATTAATTCCTAACCTCGATATTATTTCGAATGAAAATCCTTTGACAGATACTTCACAAAAAGAAAAAGTGGCAACTAGATTTCAAAAATTTATAGATGAAAAAGACATTGAAATTGTTGAAGGAAATAAGCAAAAGAAAGGAGCAATTCAACTCAAAGAGTTACTCACTCTAATTGTTCAATCACATCGATTGCATCATTATTATAAATATACAGTCGGTGCCTCAGCGAAAAAACGACCGGTGAATAAATTGCCAAGGTTTCGGAAAAACTAAGTTCTATAAAAATTCGAAAAAATGACATCTTAAAAAAAGGTGTCATTTTTTTTGCATATAAAACTATCAAGTGTTAGTTTTATACAACATTTCGGTCGTATAAAAGTTATAATAATAATGAGCGATAAATTTCACCAAATAAAAGTATCAGCAATTGAAAAATCTACTCCAGATTGTTCAATTATTTCCTTCGATATTCCTCAGGAATTGCGAGAACAATTTACCTTTAAGCAAGGGCAATATTTGACCTTGCAAGCGGAAATTGAAGGAGAGGAAGTTCGTCGATCTTATTCTTTGTGTTCAAGTCCGATGGATAATGAATGGAAAGTTGGGATCAAACAAATTGAAGAAGGAAAATTCTCCACCTTCGCCAATGAGATTTTAAAAGTAGGCGACGAACTAGAGGTGATGCCACCCAATGGAAAATTCTACGTAGAAGTAGACAAGACCAAACAAAAAAATTATGTAGCCTTCGCAGCAGGAAGTGGAATCACGCCAATTTTTTCCATCATCAAAACTCATTTGCTGGCAGAACCAAAATCAACTTTTAAATTATTCTACATCAACCCAAGAGTGGTGTCGATTATTTTAAAAGAAGAATTGGAAGCATTGAAAAACCAATTTATGAGTCGACTTGAAATTTTTTATTTTTTAACCAAAGAACACCGAAGCGTGCCTTTGTTAAAAGGTAGATTGAGCGAAGAAAAAATGGAAACGATTTTTAAAACTATTTGCGATGTCAATCAAATTGATGAATATTTTTCTTGTGGACCAGAGGCGATGATTTTGATGATTCGAGATTTTTTATTGGAAAAAAATGTAGCGAAAGAAAAAAATCATTTTGAATTATTCACCACCGCAGGAAGCAATGTAGAAGCGAAGAAAAAAGTTGCTCAAACCTTCAAAGGAAAAGTCGCAGACATCACGATTCTGGAAGGTGGAAAAAGCATGAATTTTAAAATCGAACAAGGCTCAGATAATATTTTAGATGCAGCATTAAAGAATGCAGCAGATCTTCCCTTCGCATGCAAAGGTGGCGTATGCTGCACTTGTCGCGCAAAATTAATTGAAGGAAATGTAGAAGTTTTAGTAAATTATGGACTCGAAGAAGAAGAAATTGAACAAGGCTATATTTTGACTTGTCAGTCGATTCCGACGAGTGAGAAAGTTGTGGTTGATTTTGATTCATAGAACACGACACAACCCCCGACCCCTAAAGGGGAGTTTTAGATTTCCCTTCGAAAAATTGATGTTTCTAATTTGAAATATCAATTCTCAAATTAGCTTTAGGGAAAGATTTCCCCGCAATGTTAGGAGCGGGTAGGGAACGGCGAAAAATGTGGGTGCGGGTGCCAGCATGGAGAAAAGCATTTTTTTCCTGCATCGCTTGAAACCAGAGTTTCAAAGAGCGATTGCAAAAAGAATTTTTGGTTACTTTTTTTTCGAATGAAAAAAGTAACACTCCCGCAAACAAGAAAAGATTAGAAGATAAATTTTCCATATAAAATCCAAGTATCATGAATACCCAAGATTTAGAAAAAAAATTCCAAGACAGAATCGACGCAGGCGAAAAAATCGAACCAAAAGATTGGATGCCAGAGAAATATCGAAAAACACATATTCGACAAATTTCTCAACATGCCCATTCTGAAATAGTAGGAATGTTACCCGAAGGAAATTGGGTCACTCGAACTCCAACACTCCGACGAAAAGTAGGTCTCTTGGCAAAAGTTCAAGACGAAGCAGGACATGGATTATACCTTTATTCAGCGGCCGAAACTTTAGGCATCAGCCGTGATGAAATGTTCCACCAACTCCATTCTGGCAAAGCAAAATATTCCAGTATTTTTAATTATCCAACAATGACTTGGGCTGATATCGGAACGATTGGTTGGCTAGTTGATGGTGCTGCAATTATCAATCAAGTGATGTTGACTCGAACATCATTTGGCCCTTATGCTCGGGCGATGGTTCGGATTTGTAAAGAAGAAAGTTTTCATCAACGCCAAGGTTTCGAAATGATACTGACACTTTGTAATGGAACCGAAGTACAAAAAGCAATGGCGCAAGATGCCCTTAACAGATGGTGGTGGCCAAGCTTGATGATGTTCGGTCCACGTGACGAAGAATCA
>JBGCFD010000103.1:0-3001 GCA_045106765.1 Saprospiraceae bacterium
TCTAACTGACCTACGCAAAAAGTATTGTGGTTATTGGACTTCAGCTTTTTTTCGTCCCAATCCAAAGGTGTTGAAACTAAAAAAGAGCTTCGCCAATAATCACAAGCCTTTCCGCTCGGTTTCAGCAGACATTTTAAAACAACTTCATAGGAAATATAGCACTCGACGTATAAACTATTATCTATTAAATAATGATCTATGCTTTCTATGTGACTATGTGGTGAAAAAAAAAATATGAAGTAAAAAAAATACTCCGTTTCCTTTTTTCTTAAATTATATTAACTAATAGTTTTTTCGTATTTTTGTAGCAAAATTGAGTAGAAATATTTTATAAAAAAATGATAGAAACAGGTAAAATTATAAATGCACTTTCGACGGTGATTGATCCAATTTCAGGAATGAATCTCATAGAGAAAAGTATGGTGCGTGACTTGACGATTGATGGCAATAATGTGCAGTTCAAATTAGAGTTGACTTCGGTGAATACTCCTAACAAAACTGATTTGAATTTTGCTTGTATTCAAGCTGTTCAAAAGATTTATCCCAATGCTAATGTGCATGTTCACATGATGGGAAAAAATCCAAACATGGAAGCAAAGGAGAATACATCGAGTGTTCCACAAATCAAAAATATTATTGCGGTTGCGTCAGGAAAAGGAGGAGTAGGGAAATCTACAGTTGCCGTAAATTTGGCTTTGGGTTTGAAGAAAGCTGGAAAAAAAGTAGGATTGATTGATGCGGATTTATATGGTCCTTCCATGCCGACGATGTTAGGTCTAGTTGGACAAAAACCAAAGATTCAAGATGTATATGGCAAAGCGAAAATTGTTCCTTTGGAAGCCTATGGAATTCCAGTTATGTCGATTGGTTTTATTATCGAACCCGAACAAGCTGTTGTATTAAGAGGGCCAAGATTAGCTGCAATTATCAAGCAGTTTTTCCAAGATACGATTTGGACTGATTTGGATTATTTGGTAGTTGATTTACCTCCAGGGACAGGTGATGTTCAATTGACTTTGGTGCAAACGGTTCCCGTTACAGGAGTGGTTTTGGTGACGACTCCACAAGAGGTTGCGGTGGCAGATGCAGTTAAAGCAATGAATATGTTTTTACTGCCATCGGTCAATGTTCCAATTTTGGGAGTAGTAGAAAATATGTCATGGTTTACCCCGAAGGAATTGCCTGATAATAAATACTTTATTTTTGGAGAAGGTGGAGGAGAAAAAATGGTGAAATTAAGTGAGTCAACTTTGCTAGGAAAAATTCCATTAATTCAAGGAATTCGAGAAGCAGGAGATGCTGGGAAACCAGCTGTAGTTCAAGAAGATTCAGGGTTACAAGATTACTTTTTGGAAGTAGCTCAAAATACCATTCAACAAGTTAACTTAAGAAATAATCAAAAATCGCCTACGCAAATAGTGGATGTTAAAACGTAATTAGTGAAATAGAAAATCAGTTTATTAGGGAATCATGTGTTTTTCTAATACCCCAATAAACTGATTTTCTATTCAACTAATTTCCTAAATAATTTTTTATAAAATATAATAATTATGTCAGTAACTGAAAAGTCTGAACTACTAGAAAGAATTGATGCTGCCTTGGAAAGTGTCCGCCCTCATTTAAAAGTAGATGGTGGAAATGTAGAAGTAGTTGGTGTGACAGAAGATATGCAAGTTCAAATTAAATGGATGGGGAATTGCGAAAGTTGCAATATGTCTACGATGACTCTGCGGGCAGGAATTGAAGAAGCGATCCGAAGTAAAATTCCAGAAATCAAGGGAGTGGTGGCGATGAATGGTGTAGCATAAAAAATAACAATGGCAAAGGAAAATAACAATACAATTACAAATATTGCTTATTTGCAAAAAGTGCATCTAAAAGGGTATAAATCAATTTATGATGTAAAGATTGATTTGTTGCCTGGATTAAATATTGTGATTGGTCCGAATGGGAGTGGGAAGAGTAATTTCTTGGAGATGATGAAGTTGGGCTTGAGTAGAGAGGATTCTAAAACTTCCTTCTCTATAAAGAGTGAATTAAAAATCGAAGTAGATGAATATGAATGGTTATTGAAGGTTGAAGCAGTTGGAGAACTAATTGATGGTGAATTTTATGATTTAATATCTGAGAAGTTAAAGAAAAATAGAGAGAATAAATATATAATAGATTATCAAAAAAAAGTTCCTTTTAGAATTTCATTCTTCCCATTTGAAGAAAATTTCTCTAAGGAAATTCTAATGTTAAGGAGTAATATTTTTCCTAAACTCTTGACATTTAGTATCCCACAAAATATACCAATATTAGATTTTCCTTATAATTATCAAGAAGATTCGAATGATGACTTTGAAATTTTAAGAGGGATTACAACAAATTTTTCTATCATTAATAGCATAATAAGAAAATTGATTTCAAATTTAAGTAATCAATTATTATCAGATAAAAGGAGAATATTCAAAGAAAGTAACATTAAAGAAGAGTTTAGCTTTGATCAAAGTAATATTGTAATAAGTTCTTTGCAAAGATTTTCTCCAATAAAAAATATTAGAATAAATCCTATTTATTCTAGCAACTTAGTAGAAAATAATAAACTAAAAGCAAATAATATTTTTTTAGAGTTTCGAATAAATGATAAATGGTTAATGTGGAAAGACTTATCAGATGGAACAAAAAGGCTATTTTATATAATAGCTGAAATAGCTATTATGAAAAAAGGCGTTTTTCTTCTGGAAGAACCTGAAATCGGCATCCATCCAAGTCAACTTCACCTCTTAATGAATTTCCTAAAAGAACAATCCAAAACCAAACAAATCATCATTTCTACACACTCGCCACAAGTCTTAAATATCCTAGAAGAAGATGTATTAAATAGAATCATCCTTACTTCTTATGATCCTGAAAAAGGGACGAAGCTTCGTAAAATGAAAGCTGCGGAAATCAAAAAAGCAAAATCATATATGGACGAAGAAGGACTTTGGTTAAGTGACTATTGGGTACATTCAGA
>JBGCFD010000104.1:0-21345 GCA_045106765.1 Saprospiraceae bacterium
ACCTACGCAAAAAGCATTGTGGTTATTGGACTTTAGCTTTTTTTCGTCCCAACCCAAAGGGGTTGAAACTCAAAAAGAGCTTCGCCAATAACCACAAGCCTTTCCGCTCGGTTTCAGCAGACATTTTAAAACAACTTCAATGAGAAAAATTCATAATATCTCTAATCGTCAAATTTGTGTCTATTCGCTAAATCCGTGTCATTCAAGTTCCATTCTTCCCTCAATTACTTAACTATTTTTTTAATAATAAAATTATTGTCTGTTTTTATTTTGATAAAATAAACTCCCTGTGGTAAAATTTTCAAATCAGAAACCTCAATTGATTGTGTCCCTTGATTCTTTTTCGAAGTAGTATTAAAAATCACTTGCCCATCAACTGTCACCAATTCTATTCCGATAGTAGATTTTTTACTTAAGTTAAAAGAAACAAAAATATTTTCGGAAAATGGATTTGGAAAAATTTCTACTTTCGAAATCCTTTCTTTAATTTTTTTGACTCCTACATCACATTTTGTATTAAAAATGAAAATATCAGAAAAATCACTTAATGTAATAGAATCACAAATCGTCTGAATTCTAAATTCGTACGAGTTACATTTCTCCAAGTCAGAAATTAATTCTTCTAAATTTTCACTCTCCTTAGTATCCCAAATCATCGCTCCTTCTTTTCGATATTCAATCAAAAATGATTCATAATTTGTCGGAGGTGCTTCCCATGCAATGTTCAAACTATTTAAGTTAACTTGAGTCGTATCAATCATATTTGTAGTGGAGCATGGAATGCCACTACCTCCAATTATACTAATACAATAATCTTCAATTTCTCCAAAGTCTATATCTTCACATGGCTGAGGATTGGAAATATTTGCTCCACCCCATCTCATCAAAACTCGCATCCGAGTCGAACCAGAAATAGCATTGGTTGGGATGGTTACATTATTGGTGACCGTTGTATTTACATCATCGGAAGGAGCTAAAATAGTTTCTCCATCATCATCAAAATCCCCATCTTGATTATAGTCTATCCATGCTCTAAAATATTCTAAAAAATTACTTCCAGAATAGCCAGGGGAAACTGAAATTTCATAGGTTTCTCCTGCTTCTATTTCTGTATCCGCCAAGTCAGAAAAGTCAGCATAACCTCCATCTGAAGCAGTTGAATTATTCAAAGTGTGGAAAGTAACATTAGCGATCCATTCTAAAGTTGCACCACCACTTTCTATTTCACAGTAAGGTAAATCTCGACAAGCACCACAACCACTTGTTTGGAAAAAAATGGGGTCACTATAAATGCTAAAACCAGTATCACAATCTGATTGAATGATAATTTGAAATTCAGTACAATTCGGTAAGTTTAAAATTGTGGTTTCTGTAAATGTAGTGTTATGAGTCAGAGATGGCTGACTAGGATTGATAGGAGTAAGTTCTATTTGATAAGCACTCGCTGCAAATACTCCAGTCCAACTTAAACTAACTGAACTGTCAGTTACATCAATAATTATTAAATCTTGTGGAGGAATACAGCAATCTTCAGTTGTAAAAAAATGACTATAAATAAATCCACTTTGCTCGTTGGAACAAACTGATTCTACTTGCACTTCATAGTCTGTACAACCAGTTAAATTGTTTAGTGAAAGAGGACTCTCTACATTAATAAAGTCAATCCAATTTCCATTGGGTAATTCTCGAAAACGAATATTAGCAGAAAGCGTAGAATCATTTTCAATCCAAGTTAAAGTAGTGGAAATGTCAGTTGTGTTTGAAGTCAAAAGTGAAGACGGAGCAGGACATATACCACAGCTATCCATCAACATTTGAATACTATTGTTGACATTCAATCGCCCTCCCGTAAATGTAATACCATCGAGGGAAACATTAGGGTCTACACCATTAAAGATGTAGTTTTTTACCAACAAAGCTGCTGCTGGAGGGTCATTCAGCGCAAGTGCTGGGAGGTTGCTACAAGGAGAAGAATATAATAAACCAATAGCACCTGTGACATGAGGAGTTGCTGCAGAAGTTCCTGCAAATAAACCATAATCATTGTCTGGTTCGACGGCCCAAGTCAATGCGCCAGGAGCACCTAAGTCAATAGAAATTGCTCCGTAGGCAGCATCAGAATGTTTGAGGTCGGAGCTGTTGGTATTGGTTACACTTATCAAAAAATCACTTGTGCAGGTAGTCGGCATATCGCCATCAATTTCAACATTGAAATTATCATTTGCCGTCGCTCCACAATTCAAAATTCCTTGCTGACCAAGTGAATCGTAAAATGCACACCACAAAGGAAAATCACTTGCCATGCCCTCGTCTACTCCCCAAGAAGCATTTGTCGCTACGACAAATGCACCTTCCGTTCCATTCGTTTCATTATATTTTTTTCGATGACTAAGTGGGTAAGAGTAAGAAGTCAACACTTCATCTTCCATACCACTTCCACCAATGACAACCATTGTTTTGATATTCCAATTTACGCCTGTAACTCCAATATTATTATTTCCTTTGGCTCCAATAATTCCTGCAACAGAAGTTCCGTGATCATCATTATTGAAAACATTATCAGTCATTAAAAAAGAATTCCAACCTCGCACATCATCCGTAAAACCATTGTTATCATCGTCAATCCCATTGCCTGCAATCTCCGCTTGATTTACCCAAATATTGCCCACCAAATCCTCGTGATCATGATCAATTCCTGCGTCGATTACACAAATCACAATCGTATCTCCATTAGCAGTTATACCTCCCGTGGCAATATCCCAAGCAAGGTCTGCATCAATATCAGCATCCGCAATTGCTCCATTAGTTCCATCGTTGAGATATTGCCATTGATTCGGAAAATCAGGGTCGTTTGGAATCGTAGAACGTAGGCTAGTGAAATGATTAAATTGAGCATTTAAAACGGCAGAGTGCCTTTTTATTTTTTCTAAAAAAACTAGCTCATTTATATTAACATAATCAATATGCAGTAGCCAAATATTCATATCTGGAACTACCGATTTTTTAATTTCGATCTGAGTAGAATCACTTTGGAAAAGTTGAAATTCATCTACTAAAGAATGGATGTCTTCTTTAGCATTTAGTTGAACTAAAATATCTCCCAACTTATGATCAAGTTGTTGAGAAAAAAGAATAAAAGGAAAAGTGAAAAAGAGAATCGTAATAATTTTCGTAAGCTTTGAGATGTTCATGGATTTAGTTTTTATTTCTTTATTCGGTTTTGCAAGATACGAATAGTAAATATATGTTTCTTTTTTTGACAAAAAAAATACTCATAAAGAGGGTTTTGAAGATCGTAAAAAATTGGAAAACTTTACTTTTAAAGGAGATCAAATCAATTATCTTTACTGCTTAAATTTCAATTCAATTAAAAATGAAAAAAAATATCAAAGTATTTAAGTTTGGTGGAGCTTCCGTAAAAGATGCTGAAGCGATTCGTAATGTTGCTTCTATTTTAAAAGGATATCAAAAGGAGCATTTATTGGTTGTCATTTCTGCAATGGGGAAAACAACTAATGCTTTGGAAAAAGTGGTGCATGCTTTTTTTGATAAAAAGGAAAATGCTAAAGATTTATTAAAGGAGATTCAAAATAAACATCTTGAAATTTCTAAAGAACTCTTTGGTGAAGATGCGGATTTCGAAAAAGAAATAGCAAAGTTGATTATTCCCGTAAATAGATTGTTAGGAAAAGAAAATAAAAAAGGATATGACTTTGTTTATGATCAAGTTGTTTCACTCGGCGAACTACTTTCAACCAAATTAATTGCTACCTTTTTATTCAAGGAGAAATTGTCAAACCATTGGCTAGATGCACGAAAAATTATCAAAACTGATAACACTTATCGAGAAGGAAATGTGAATTGGGAATCGACTCAAAGGAATATTTCTAGAAATGTGAATACATTGTTACAAAAAAATGGTTTTGTCATCACACAGGGATTTATTGGAAGTTCAGAAGAGAAGGCAACTATTACTTTGGGAAGGGAAGGCTCAGATTTTACAGCTGCAATTTTTTCTTATTGTTTGGATGCAGAGAGTATGAGTATTTGGAAAGACGTTCCAGGAATTTTGACTGGTGATCCTCGCTTATTTAAAAAAGTGGAAAAGATAGATCGACTTTCTTACAAAGAAGCTATCGAAATGACTTATTACGGAGCAAAAGTAATTCATCCAAAAACCATCAAGCCATTACAAAATAAAAGTATTCCTATGTATGTAAAATCATTTATTGATCCAGTAGGAGAAGGGACTTTTATTGGTGCTGATGTAGATGCATTTTATCCACCAGTAGTTGTGGTAGAAAAGGATCAAGTAATGTTACAAATATCTACTAAGGATTTTTCATTTGTGGCAGAACATCACCTCAGTTTTATTTTTAATTTATTCACCAAGTATCGGACAAAGGTGAATATGATGCAAAATATGGCGATTAGTTTTTCAGTTTGTGTAACGATTAAAGATTTAGATCGATTGACAAAATTGATTCAAGAGTTGAAAAAAACCTTTAATGTTGTCGTCGAAAAAGATTTAGAATTAATTACTATTAGACATTATCATAAGTCAGTTATCGAGCAGATGAAAAAGCATAAAATCGTGATGTTGGAAGAACGGATTCGACAGACGATTCAAATGGTGATGAAAGATGTACCGATCATGGAAAGAAAATAAAAACAAATTTATAGGTGTTTTTAATTATATGAAAAATACCTATTTGAAGGTAGAAAAATGAGTTCGGTTATTTGTAAATTTGAAAAGCAGGTCTAAATTTAATCCTTTTTACCTGTAGTTAAATAAGTATTTAATCGTCCTTTTAAATATTGTCTTGAGCAGCACATAATTTTGTGCTGCTTTTTTTTGCATAAAAATTAAATTATAACCTTCAAATAAGTCTAGTTTAAGAATCATTCATATATCTATATATTAAAAATAAATACACATGCAACATATTATAAAAAATGGCAATATTTTTGATGTCTAAAAATATCTTCAATCGAAGTTCCTATCAAAACAAAACCTCTAGTCAATTAAAATAAATTTTAAGACTGAATTCTTGAATTTTGAAAAAACCAAGATTTTAGTATTTACAAAATTTTCAGATTTTTCTTGCGTGTATAGTCTATTTTTTTACTCATCCAAGTAGTTTGATATTTTTTAAAATACGATTAAAAAACAGTTGATATGGATAGTACTGATTTCAATAAATTAATGGGATTACTTTCAAAATTTACTGCTGCTACAGAAAAAGCAAATAGGACTGATGGGACTTTTAAAAGATATCACCAGTCATCTATCACACAATTGAGAGAGTTACCGGAACAATTAAGACGCATCGAACAAGGCCTAAGAACGGCAAAAATTATTAAGTAAAAAATTGCTTCTAATTTTTTGACAACCAACTTAACTTCACTTTTCTAAATCAAAATACATTTAATATTTTTCTATTCTATACTTGATAAAGGGTCAAGTTTGGAACGGAGAATTATTTTTTATTCTTTGAACTAAATTAAATAAACTGTCTTTATGAAATTAAAATTTAACATTACGCCTTCTCGAATGAATTATTTTACAGTTGCTCAGGCTGCTAAAGTTGACGCAGGGGTTGAGATTTTTAAACAAGTAATTTGTAGCGAAGAGTTTTTAAATAAAGTGAATAATTTTCAATGGAGGACTTCTGATGGTGTAGCTTTCAATCGTTTTTATTTATCTAATGGAATGTCGAATCAACAGGTTGGGGAGATGATTTGTAAAGGTTTACATCGTAAAAATAATTTAATTAATGTAGTAAAAACAACCGCTGGAGAGGTGATAAATATTGTTCCATGTAGCAATCAAAAAGAAATGGAAGATGTTTATAACAATACAATTACATGTTGCATTGGAGCTGATCCGAATATGCTCAATAATAGTTGGTACACACCTGTTCATTTGGCATGTGCGATTATGCATGAATGGTGTTGTTGGAATGGATTTAATTGTAGTCCAGCAACTACGAAGATGGAAAATTGGTCAGGGAATACTGTTCCTGTTGCCTGTGCGTGGATCGCAAAAGATATTGCCGAAGTAGTCTGTTGTAGTTCAGAAGTTACCAATTGGTGCGGAAGAATTAATAATCGAACTTTTGATTATTGTGCTGTCAGTACCACTTATCTTTCATCGATTTCAAAAGTGATTTGCATTTCTCCAATTGTAAAAATAGATGAATGTATTAACATGATAGAATTAGAAATGAATTGGTTGATAAGATGTAAAAATGTTACTCCAGATGTTTCTAATCGAATGACGGTTTTAAATAATTGTATAAGAATGATGACCCAAATGAAATTGAATATGTGTAATACCACCATGGATGCAAGTGATTGGGCATGTGTTCCTGTGAACTCAATAAGTACGATTAACTCCAATTAGCCAATTTGGAATATCAGATTTTAGTCGATTGATATTTTACAAATGCTTCTTATTTTTTAGTTTGAAAACAAGAAACCCAATCAAATTACAATTTGATTGGGTTTCTTATTTATTGATATTTTATTCTAATTTACTTTTGTAAATTTTAGGATTCGACTACCTTCTTCATTCGTGATTCGCAGAAAGTAAACTCCTGAGTTTTGAATATTAGCGGCATCTGTTGAGATTTGATATTTCCCTGATTCAAAACTGATTGTATTCATAAAAACTCTTTGTCCATTTCTATTGAAAATTTCAATGATAGCATCTTTTAATTGTAAATCAATACTCTCTATTTGAATTAAGTCATTAACTGGATTCGGGAATAAATTTACTTTTCCGTCATTGATTATATTATTATCAATAGAGTTTGACATATCTACAGTACCTATAGCAAACTGTTGAAGTCCAAATGGAGGAGGATCACTCATGAAATTAGAGGTGACTGTTCCAGTTGACCCAAAATCAATCGTTCCAGTAACTTCTGAGTTACCATAATTTTCCCAAAAATTAAAGGTAGAATCATTCATTCCTACGACAACAATACTATTTATATCATCTAGATCAGAAACCTCTCCATTCATCCAATGTAAAGTAATATCTGCGTCCTCGCTATTTTCTTTTTTAAATACTTCCCAATATCCAGCTTGACTGACGTTTGTAAGATCTTCAGATAATCCTAGACCGAATGGAGGAGGATCGCTAAAATACTGAGCTGTATATTCTGAATTTGAAGAGTCTAATTCTGAGATAGTAATTGGAGCATAAACTCCATTTGCACCGATTGGAAATAAAAATGGTTCTCCATTTGTAGAGCCTTTTTTCATCATTGGACCATCGACAAATGATGTAAGACTTCCTCCTGAAATACTTCCTCCTTCTTCAATAATTAAAATTCCTGAATTTGTTGTATTTAAATTTCCATTAGATAAAACCAAAGAATTATTTACAATCATTGGCCCTTCCAAAGTCATTGCTTCATTTGAGGTATTATTAAAAATTAGGTTAGAAAGGTTAAGCGAATCTAATCCACTATTTGGCAAATTAGTAGCAGGAATTAATTGAGGAGTATCGCCATTGAAAGTAATAGAACCCAATTCATCCATATCAATTGCACCAAAAGAGGAAGGTCTTATAATATTTCCACCCAAGGATAGTTTTGAATTATCTGCCAAAGCAATTTTTACATCACCATCACTCACCGCATCAAAGGTGATATTTCCAATGACATTCATTTTTGCATTTTCACCAGAAAAATCTATAGTTATTGGTGAGTTTTGAATGGTAGAAATAATGTCCAAATTTCCATTAATATTTAAGATTCCATCATTGGCAAATGAGCCAAAAATAAATGAACTATTTAAACCTGAATTTATCATGGATGTATTTCCATGAATAGTGAAATTAGAATTAGTAGAGGTTTTTACTAAGAAATTTTTTCCTCCAGTCATTTTCATTTCAGTATCTCCATAAAGAATTACATTTGCAGCGTTAGCTAACTCTATAAAAAATTCTTTACCATTAAAAATATTGAAATGGGTATCTCCTGCCACAGAGAGTATTGAATTGTTATCTAGTTTTATTTCAACTCCTCCTTCCTCAAGGCTACTATTTTTATAATCATAAATAAAATCTCCAATTATATTCATTTGTGCATCATCTAACATCAGGAATGAAAGTTTTCCAGGACCTACATTTTCTTCTGTTCTTGTGAAGTGGAGATTTCCAAAAATATTTAGGGTGCCTTGCTCATGAACTTTCAATTCAATATCAGTATCAAAATTGTAAGAAGTAATAATAACATCATTTAGGACAGTAAGTATACTCTCATCTGAGATTTTTAAAGCACCACCATTATTATTACTTTGATTATGGATTTCAATATGGCTAACAGAATCAATTGAAACAGTATTGTTATACACTACGGTAAAACCATCGATAACAACAGTATCAGATGCACTAGGTATTTCAAATAAATCCCAGGTACTTTTCGTCAGCCAATTTCCATCTGAAACAGCATGGAAAACAGTAGCGTTCGCTGAAAGACTAAATAAAAAAAACAGAGGGAATAAAGTTGTAGATATACTAAATTTCATATTAAATTTGATTTTGGGCAATCGATCGGAGGGAAAAAAATTAGGTGTTGGAAAGAGGGTATCATTTTCTATTTGGCAATTTTGTTGCCAAATATTCAATTTTACCAAAAAACTCAACCAATTTTTAAATTGATTGAGTTTTTTGTTAAATACTTATAAGAAATAAGTTTTCGATTTTAGTAGCTAATATTGAAAAATTATTCTTTTATCATTAGAGTTTATTCTAAATAGAATTGTATGAGCGACCGTAAAACGTCAAACGAATAAAGTCTATCACTAATTTATTTTAATAAATTTAAATACATGACTTTGTCCTTGACCTATAACTCTAAGGAAATAAGTGCCAGAATTTTGAATATTGGCAAGGTCAGTAGAAATTTGTAACCGACCATTGTTTATTTGAATATTATTTGAAAAAATTAATTTTCCACACCGATCAATTATATCTAGTTGTACTTCATTTATATTCGAATCAAATCCTTCCAATTGAATTGTTTCTTTTACTGGATTAGGAAAAAGTTGGATAGCAGGTGCATTTTCAAAAATTACAACTTCAATATTTGAATATTCAAATGTGTCATCATTATCTATGATTTTCAAGCGATAATAATTAATTCCATTTTCTGGAGAAATATCTTTGAAGGTGTAATGCTGAGCAATAACACCATCGCCACTTCCTTGAATACTTCCAATTTCTTTAAAGTCAATTCCATTTGTTGACCTTTCGATAGAGAAATGACTAGTATTTCTTTCAGAGGCTGTTTCCCATTGTAGATGAACATGTGAATTTTGTTGAATTGCTTGGAATGAAGTTAATTCAACTGGTAGAGAATTCATTGCAGTAGTTGATCCATAAGTAAAATAGATAACTCCGAATGGTGGCGGATCACTTGCCAAACTCGTAATAGTGCCTGATCCATTGGAGCCTGTAGTTCCCGTAGTTCCCCCATTTCCATAAGAAGTCCATAATGAATCTATCCCCGGATCAGGGTCATCATAAACGCCTGCTACTACTAAATCGGTTAAATTATTAATACCTTGATTCGCCGCATCATACCAGGATAGAGTAACACTAGCATCAGGGGTTCCTGAAGCTCTAGTCAATTTCCAATATTCAGAATTACTAACATTATTCAAATAAATAACTCCAAATGGAGGAGGATCTGAATAATGGTATTCAGCGGTATATTCAGCGGAACTTGATGTGGTTACTGGAGTAATAGTTATTGGAGCAAAATTGGTTTTGTCTCCAATAGGAAAAGTGAAAGACTTTCCGTTGGTAGCACCTTTTTTCATCAAAGGGCCTTGCACATAAGAATCACTATCTCCTCCTTTTATAAATGCGCCATCTTCTAAAATTAATAGTGAGGAACTAGAGGTTTTTATTTTTCCTGAAGTTAAAATCAATGAATCTTTAACTACAAAATCGTCCGCTAATTCGAATGGTGAATTTGAAGTGTTTTCAATAGATATAATTCCAAAGTATAAGGAATCATTTCCTGAATTATCAAGTTTTCCTTCTGGAATTGTTTGTGGTTCAGTACCATTGAAAACTAGTTTTCCCTCAGATTCCATTTTCAATGCACCAAAAAAAGTAGGTCGAAAAATATTTCCACCAAAATTTAATTTGCCCTCATTTCTTAGATGAATTACATTACTAGAATCCGATGTAGAAGTCATTATTATATCACCTTCAATATTTAATTCGGTATTAGTTCCTTGTGATTCTAATTTGATATCTAAATTGTTTCCAGTTGATTCCATATAAACATTTCCCGAAATCGTCACTTTCCCTCCATCTTTAGATTTAATCTTGGTATTATTTGAACCTCCCGAATTGAGTAAGTAAGCATTTGATAGAAGTTGAAGATGAGAATTTCCTTTTGAAGTAATGGCAGTTTGTTGTCCTCCATATATCAATAAACTTAAACTATCTCTCAATATAACTTGTGAGTTACCTTCTAAAACAAGATCTAAATCTTTTCCATTCCTCGTTATTAGAGTTGTTTGCCCGATAACATCTAATATGGCATTTTCTGTGGTATAAATATCAAATGATCCTTCTGATGTACTTGCATTCTTATAGTCGTAACTAAAATCTCCACGAATATATGTTTTAGAATTTCCATGCATATAGAATAAAAGTCTATTGGACGTAATATTATTTGCTGCTCTAACAAAATTCATATTTCCGTTGACGGTGAGAACTCCATTTCCATTAACAATGATATCAATATCGTGTAAAATATTTTCAGAGGTTACATTGAATTCTCCGAATACTGTTAATGTATCTGTGATATTTAAACTAGTTGGATCTTTATCAGAGCTATTTGAGATGAAAATGGATTTTACCTCTAATTTGACATCAATATTTATTGAATATCCATCATGTAAACAGTATCATTGGATGAAGGGATAGAGCCTTTGTCCCAAACATTAGTATTACTCCAATTACCATTTCCCTTGACAACAAATTTGTTGGCACTTGATTGAAAAGACAAAAACATACAAATTGAAAAAATAAAGACAGAAAGGAATCCTCTAGTCATAATTAGGTATTTTTATATGGTTGGTTAGCTATTGAGAGGATTTGGCAGATTATTGATTTCAAGAAACTTGCCAAATTGGATAAAAAAAAATCTGAACCATTTTCATGATTCAGATTTTTTTTAATATAATATATTGCTAATCAGTTAATTGCGAATTTTTCTCTAAAAAATTAAGCAGAAAACGAAGTTCCACAACCACAAGTATCAGACGCATTTGGATTATTAAATGAAAATCCTCGATTATTTAATCCATTTAACCAATCGATTTCAATACCTAACAAATAAATCGCATGAGATTTTTCCATTAAAACTTTCATTCCATTTATTTCAAAAACATCATCTTTTTCAGTTTGCTTATCAAATCCTAAAATGTAGGAAAAACCAGAACATCCTCCACCTTTTACGCCTACACGAAGTCCATGCTCAGGATCCAAACCTTGTTGATCTCTGATGACTTGTAATTGCTTAACTGCGCCATCAGTCAATGTGATAGGTTGTGTCAAAGTCTCTTTTATTGCACTCATATCGTTCGAATTTATATTTAGTTATTCTTTTCAATAATTTTATTAACCACAAATTTAACGATTTCTAGGTTAAAATGGTTTATTATTTAGAAAAATTAAAAACAAGAGAGGAAAGAAAAAGTTGTGTCTTTCCAAAAAATAGACATTAATATAAAACCAATCAGAAAAACCCTTCAAGGTTTTGTAATGGCAAATGAACCAAGTATTTTTGCCCAAATTTTTAGAATTTAAAAAAATAATTTGAATGGAAGTTTTCCTAGAAATATTAAAATTGACTTTACCATCCTTCGCGGTCGTGGCAGTTGTTTACTTTATGTTGCGTGAATATTTTGAAAGTGAACATAAACGTGCCATGATGGAATTACAATTTAAACAAACGAGCACAACATTACCAATCAAAATTGGTGCTTATGAACGTCTTTCTATGTTTTGCGAGCGGATTTCGATCCCTGCATTAATTTTGAGAGTGAGAGCAGATGGAACCAATGCAGCTCAATTGAGAATGGCTTTGATGATTGCCATCCAACAAGAATTTGAGCATAATATCACACAACAAGTATATGTCTCAGATAATCTTTGGAAAATAATTAAGATTGCCAGAGATGATATTCAAAATACAATTAACCATGTGTACCAATCTATTGATCCAGATGCAGACTCAAAAGTTTTTGCACAAGCACTTTTTGATTTTTTAAATACCAAAGATATATTGCCTTTGCATAAAGCTTTGGAAGCTGTAAAAAAAGAAGCTAGTTTGATCTTGCAATAAAATTTGTGGTAATCGAGAAAAAGGGAAGTAAAATCTAAATTGATTTTGCTTCCCTTTTTTTGTAAATCAGGTTTCCAAGCCCGATCTACAAAAATACAATCCTTTAATCTTCTAAAATTCTTAGAATTAAAAACTATTTTTACTTTGCATCAAATTTGATTTTTTTTCAAAAAAAGTAAAAATGAAAAAGTCTATTCTATTTTTATTCCTCCTAATTTTTCTTTCTTCCTGCACTAAAATAATGCACGTCTCTGCTCCTCAATTTTCCTCTGTAAAAATTGAAGACACCGCTAATATCGAATCATCTCAAGAAATCGAAATACTAATTTCACCTTATAAAAAAGAAATGGAAAAAGAGATGAATCTAGTTATTGGTGATTGCGAGAAAGAATTAATTAAAGCAAGACCCGAGTCAACTTTAGGCAATTGGACAGCAGATTTGATCCATAAAAAGTGCGAAGAATATTATGGAAAACCAATTGATTTTGCCGTTGTAAATTATGGTGGTTTGCGCATTCTTTCTCTTCCGGCTGGCCCAATTACTAAGTCCAATATTTTTGAATTGATGCCTTTCGAAAATGCCTTAGTCGTACTCAATGTAGATGCTGAAACGGTAGAAAAATTATTTGCTAGAATGGCTGAGTATGGAGGGTGGCCAATTAGTCATCAAGTACGATTTAAAATAAAAGATGCTAAGCCAATTGATATTCAAATTAATGGAAAACCAATAGATAAAAATAAAATGTATAAAATTGCTTTGTCGGACTTTGTGGCAAATGGAGGTGATAAGTGTTTCTTTTTTGAGGATAAAAAGCAAGAGTTTTTAGGAAAACTTTTTCGAGATGCTATCATGGAGCATGTGATAGAATTGAATGACCAAGGAAAAAAAATAAATGCAGATATTGAAGGAAGGGTAGAAGTGATTGAGTAACTTTTTTTCATACATATATATATGTATGTGTATTTCTTTTTTGATTATCTATTACAAAAGTTTTCAAGACAAAATGAGCCACTAAAAAATTAAATTATGAGAAGAAGATCATTTATAAAAAAAGCGATGACAGGTTCTGTATTTTTAACAGCAGGTAGTTTTCCAATGACAGCTTTCAGCGAACCTGAAATATTGAAGTTAACCATTTTGCATACCAATGATCAGCATAGTCGAATTGAACCCTTTGAAGGAGGAAGACTAAAAGGTTTAGGAGGTGCAGCAAGACGCGCTACACTCCTTGAAAACATTAGGAAAAAGGAGCAACATGTATTGCTTTTAGATTCAGGAGACATCTTTCAAGGGACACCTTATTTTAATTATTTTGGAGGTGAATTAGAACTCAAATTAATGTCAAAGATGAAGTACGATGCAACGACAATTGGCAACCACGATTTTGATGCGGGCATGGATGGATTACTCAAACAATTACCTCATGCAAATTTTCCATTTTTGACCACTAACTATGACTTTTCTGATACACCCTTGCAGGGGCAATTTAAGCCATATAAAATTTTTCAAAAAGAAAATATTAGAATAGGAGTATTTGGTCTGGGGATAGAATTGAATGGATTAGTGCCTGGCAAACTTTATGGCAATACTCAATATCAAGATCCTCTAAAAATGGCAAACAAGTATGCGACAATTTTAAAGGAGGATGAGAAATGTGATTACGTAATTTGTCTTTCGCATTTAGGATATAAATATTCATCCAATCGAGTTTCTGATCAGGTCTTGGCAAAGCAGTCTGAAAATATTGATTTGATTCTCGGAGGGCACACCCATACATTTATGGATACACCTGAAGAGATAGAAAATAAAAAAGGAGAAAAAGTTTTTATCAATCAAGTTGGATTCGGTGGTGTCGTATTGGGAAGACTGGATATTTATTTTGAAAAGAATTTTAAAAATAAATGTACTACTTGTAAGAATATTACTGTCAAGGATTAGAAGTTAAATGAGGCAGTTATATATTAGATTTTATCTAATTTCAATTATTAAAAAATAAGACATAATTATATTTTACTTATTTGATTTTTTTTGCATATTTTTGCCATCCAAAAGCGGGAACTCCTAGGCTAAAAAAACCAAAAAAAAATACCCAAAATAATTAAACGGATAGGTTTATCATTTACTTGATAACACTTATGTTAGAAAAGTCAAATACGAAAAAAAAATATTTTTAGAAATAGTATTGTTATTTTTTTCTTTCTAATTAATTTTTTTTTCTTTGTACTCCCGCGCAATTAGAGAGTAAAATTATTATGCAAGGGAACTTTGAGAAAACAAAATTGGCGGAACAAAATGTATTTTACATTTCCTTTCACTCTGCTATTTTACTGATACTTGAAAGAGACTCTACACTCACAACTGGTTATATTTCTTAATCAGGCTTTGAGCCTATTATCTGAACTGAAAGAATGGTAAAAGATTGTACTTCAGTATGGGACAACTGTCTTCGTACTATCCGAAAAAATGTGAATCCGCAAAGTTTCAAAACTTGGTTTGAACCTATCAAGGCTGTTAGTCTTGATGCTTCGTCATTGACGATTCAAGTACCGAACAAGTTTTTTTACGAATGGCTGGAGGAACATTATGTAACGTTACTCAAGATGACTATCCGACAAGAGTTGGGTGATAAAGGGCGTCTTGAATACCAGATTTTGATGTCGAGTACTGCAAAACAAAATGCACCTCAACATCGTATGGCTGCTAAGGCCGAAACAAACGGACCTGGTTCCGTTGATACAGGGAATATCAAAAATCCATTTGTCATTCCGGGAATTAAGAAAATGAAAATTGACTCGCAGGTCAATCCAAATTACCTTTTCACTAACTTCATCGAAGGAGATTGTAATCGACTAGCTAGATCCGCTGGAATTGCTATTGCAAAAAAACCAGGAGGAACTGCTTTTAATCCTTTAGTAATTTTTGGAGATGTTGGATTAGGAAAAACTCACTTGGCGCAAGCTATTGGAAATGAGGTTTTGGAAAAAATGCCTGAGAAGAGAGTACTATATGTACCTTCTGATAAGTTTACGAATCAAATTATCCAATCTATTAAAAATAACGCAGTCAATGACTTCGTAAACTTTTATCAATTGGTAGATGTATTGATCGTAGATGACATTCAATTTTTGGAAAACAAAAAGAAGACGCAAGAAATCTTTTTCCACATTTTCAACCAACTTCACCAAAACGGAAAACAAATCATTTTGACTTCTGATCGACCTCCAAAAGATTTGGATGGAATGGAAGACCGCTTAATCTCTAGATTTAAGTGGGGACTTTCTGCAGATCTGGCAGCACCTGATTTGGAAACTCGTATGGCGATTTTGGAAGCCAAGATGAACAAAGAAGGAGTTGATCTTCCACAGAATGTAACGGAGTTTATTTGTTATAATATTAAAAATAACATCCGTGAATTGGAAGGTGTGTTGATTTCATTAGTTGCTCAATCTTCTTTAAACAGAAGAGAGATCGATGTTGAATTAGCGAAAGAAGTGATTAAAAACTTTGTGTCGCAAATGTCAAAAGAAATCACCGTTGATTTTATTCAAAATTTAGTAGCAGATCACTTTAGTGTTCCTGTTGCAAAATTGGCAGGTAAAACTAGAAAACGTTCTATCGTTATTGCTCGACAATTGAGCATGTATTTAGCGAAAAATTTGACCAATAAATCGTTGAAAGCGATTGGGGAGAATTTTGGAGGACGAGATCATAGTACTGTTATTTATTCTTGCAAAGCAGTTCAAGATTTGTTGGATACTGACATGATCTTTAAAGATACTGTTGCTGATTTGGAGAAAAAAATCAGATTGAGTTTGAATGAAAAATAGATCGCAAGACACATAGCCACTAGAAGAAACACACAAAAAGAAATTAAAAAGGTGAAATGATCGGAAGATTATTTCACCTTTTTTGATTTCTAATTTTTGGTCAACAAAGCTGGTGATTCCTTGTTAAGTGTTGGGTATTTTAATAGGCATCAAAAAAGGGCAATCAACTTAAGTCAATTGCCCTTTTCCAATTTATAGAAATAAATTTACGCTCTGTTCAAAGCCAAGTTTGGATACATATTTTTTACTAATTCAAATCCTCCAAACATAATTCCCACATAAACTAAATCACCTGCTAAAGTATTCCAAAATAGTGGTAATCCAGCAGCGATTGCAGTTGTCAAGCCTGCAAAATTATCAGCATACATATTAAATGGATCATAAAACCAAGCTCCGAAATTAGTAACCAAAAAGAAAATTAAGGATCCAGCAACACTTGCTCCTATTACATTAGGTAAATTAATTTTTTTCAAAACATTAGATCCTAATAATACGATCAATCCAAATGCTAAGAAATTCCACATTCCAAAAGCTGTAAACCAAGTGAAGCCTTCTGGATTAGAGTAAACAACATTATTCAAAATCAAATCACTAAACCATAATGCTAAAAATGGAATTAAATATGCCCAATATTTTTTAGCAAAGTAAGCTGCACCAAACAATGCCATTCCTCCGATAGGAGTGAAGTTAGGTGGATGTGGCATAAATCGACTTGCTGCCGCAACAACAATCATCAAAGCAATAATTCCGAATCTTAAATTGAATTTATTATTCTCCATTTTTATTATTTTTCTATTAAGTTGTTTTAAATGTAGCGCAAAAATAAATTAAAAAAGTATCAATTTCAAAGAAACTGAAAGTCATCTTTTTTTAGACGATGAAGTTTTGAAATTGATACTTTTTTAAAATTATATTTTCCCCCAAAAGAATTAAAATAAAATGAACTTTCCAGAATTTATTTCATTAGTTGTTTTGAGTTGATAAAAATAAATTCCGTTAGTGGGCAAGTTCGCTTTTTGAATTTCGATTTGGTTTTTTCCTGCTTGCATATTTTTTTGTTGGGAAAAAACTAAACGTCCATTGGTATCGAAAATTTCTAACTCAGCTTGTCCTGCATTTTCTAATGAAAAATTAAAAGTAGTTTTTTCAGAAAATGGATTTGGAGCAATAGAAAATTCATTTTGATTTTCTTCGTTTTTAAAAGTTAATTCCGCATTCCAAAATTCGAAATCGTTTCTATTTTCTATATAAATTTCCGCAGCTAATTTTTTAGAGTTGATTGTTAAGAAATCACTTAGTTTTCCATTCTTTTTTGCAGTAAATGTAATTTCGAAAAACGAATCATCTTGTTTTAAATTTTTTGAAATAGAAGTATTCCAACCACATAGGACAAAGCCATCATCTACCATGGTTTTTCCAAAACTATTCTCATCAAAATTGATTGAATTATTGCCTTTGATTTTTTGAAATTCTAATGCAGTTGGATCGAAGTCAATAGTAAATTGTCCTCCAATGACTTGTTCGAAATTATTGGAAAACGTAGATATCGTATAAGTTTTTCCCGCTTTTAAAATCTGATTTTTAGTAAATAAATTTAATGTTCCATCAAAAGCTCGGACATCAATATTACCTGATTGAAACATTGGAGAAGCGGTACCATTTACATCACCAAGCTTAATGCCTGAAAAATTAATTGGCCCTAAATTTCCATCATAGGTGATAGAAGTAGGATCAAAGATCCAAGATTTTCCTGAAGGAAATGCGGTATTTATATATAAAATAACACTTTTAATTATTGCTTTGTCTAGAGTAGTAATTGAATTACTTTCATTGACATCTGCAGCTAATAATTTCCAAGGTTCATCAAATGTCTGAATATTTAAAATATGCTTGTCAATTAAAACAAGGTCATATACCGTTACTCCATTAAGATGGTTTTCATTTTTTATTGGAGTGATTACATCACCAATATTAAGATAGGAAAGTGGCAAAGTTGAACCTTGGTGAAGAGTTCCATTGACATCATATATAACATTTTCTATTGATTCACCATTAACGTTAACCGCTTCAATAAAACTAACGGGATTACCGGGACAAGCACCGATTGGATCTTGTACGTTTATAAAAGAGGAACAGGAATCATAATTATTAGCTTCATCAGTAACATAGAGCGTAATTGGATATAATCCATCAGCAGGAATATCACTACACGCAATCACGATACTATCGTGGTTGATGTCTTGTGAAAATGAAAAATGTAAATCATCATAAGCAGTACAATTATCAAAACTAGAACCTGATTCAAAATCTTCGGCATAAATTGTAACCATACCTGATGGAGGCATAACAGTTGTCGCTATTCCAAAAATGCAGACTGGAACTGGTGGAGCACAATCCTTTATTTCAAAAAGATAATCACAGACTTCGCTAGTATTACATTGATCTGAAATGGTGAAAATAATTCGATGCGCTCCTTGAGGAAAGTCTCCATTAGCTGTTGCCAAAGCACCTGAAAAATCAATGGAACCATCATCAAATAAATCAATCTCATAACTAAAAGTTAGATCACTACTCATCGAACAATCAGTAGTCGCTGACGCTGTTAATTCAACAAACATATTACTACAATCGGTTGAAGTATTGCAGATCGTATTGTCGTCACAAGAAGATGTAATGGTAATGTTACTTTGTGCAGAAAGGGATAAACCAAATACCCCGACCAATAGGAAGGTAAATAATTTTTTCATGGGAATACTTTTAATAAAATGTCTAAAAATGATATGTTTTAAAAAATATTAAAACGGTTCAGGAGTGAAAATGAAAATATCTTTTTTGGTAAAACGATTATTGGAAAGGAGTAATTTTAGTTATTTACTTGTTGTTACTTATCAAATATACGTTTTTTTTATTTTAAAAATTAGAAAAATTAACAATGAGTATTAGTCAACTTGTTCTTTCATCTTTTCTAAAGCTAAATAAGTCATCGCTTCCCATTTATCTTTTTCGGAGAAGGGAAGTTGAAACCAAGCTTTCATGGGAGATTTGTTTTTGAAAGGACTGAGGTAATCCCATCGCACAATTCCATTTTTTTCTGGAGTAAATTCTTTACCCAATTTAAATGTAATTGTATTGTTATGGAAAAAAGCAAAGACTTTGTTTTTATATTTTAAACCAGGAGAGGTCATCATTTTACCGTGAGTAATGTTGGGATCTTTTGCGATTAATGCATTACCTATTTTGAAATAAAGTTTTTCTTCTTTTTCCATGATTAGGTTTTTATGAAAAAAACTATTCGCTAAAAGTTTCTACCTCTAAATCATCAATCCATATTTCTTTTGAACCTCCTGCATTCCAAAATTTCACTTTTACATTATTGAAATTTTGTCCTTTAGGAATCTTCATATCTACCCAAATTCGACGCCATTTTTTTTCTCCTAACAATCTGTGCACGCGAATCATTTTATGTTTTTTGACCACGTCATCATCTTCCAAACTAATGATGAATTGATTCATTTGCCAATAATTCCATTCTTTACTTTCGCAGTAAAAATTAGCACTTGCTCTCACCCAATCTGTATTTTCATTTGCTAAAAAAGGGAAAGAAAATACGGGCGAAAATTGAACAGCCTGACTTAAATATAAGGCAGTAGAATCCGAAGTCGTATTTTTGAAATGAAAAGAAATACTATCTGTAATTTGCTCGAAGTCATTGGAGTAGAGCGTTTTTGGGTTGTTGATTTTTCCGAGATATTCTTCGTCGGTATCTAATAATATTTTCCATTCAGGGTCGAATTTCGTTTTTCCAAAAATCTTCCAATAATAAGCTTTCGTCATGTTTTCCGTTTCAAAACCTCCGTAGGGCATGTGGGCTTGCCAAGTCTGAAAAAGATTCAATGCGAAACAACTTAACAATACAATTCCAAAACCAATTTTCACCAAAAAATATTTTTTGATAAATTCTAAAAAAGCTGCTAAAGGCAAACCTAAGAGTAGATAGGAAGGAATCATTGCTCGTTGACCAAAGCCACCTCCATACCACCAAATATCCCAACTGAAAATAATGTAAGTATTGATTAGAAAAAAAATAAATACAGCCCAAAAGTGTTTTTGCAAAGATGTAATTGTATTGTTTTTTTTCCATAAAAAATAAAAACCAACTATCGAAAATGCCATCAAAGGTGTGTATATCAACCATCCTTTTCGATAACTAAAAAAACAATTTTTCATGTGAACACCATTCCAAGAAAAGCCTTGATCTTGATAACTGTATTCCAAAAAGTTGCCAGAAAACATTTTCCAATAACCAATTTGCAACAATCCAATTGCGGCAATGATACTTCCAGTCAAGAACAATTTTCCAAAATGTTTTTTCCATAAAAAAAAACGTTTTCGCACACCTTCAAAATTACTCAACCCCCACAGAATTGGAATCAAAACTGAAATGATTTCCGTTGGTCGTGCCAATGCAGCCCAGCCAATGCAAATGCCAATAATGATGCTGTCTTTGAAGTTAGGTTTTTCGTACCATTTGATGGTGTACCAAGTCAAAAGTGCATAAAGGGTAAATAAAAAATTATGTGGCATCGCCATATCAAATGCCGAGTAGTTCAAATAATTAGTACCAAGTGCAATCAAGATCAATGTAATGGCAGATACGTCATCATCAAAATATCGAATTAAAATTTTCCGAAAATACCACAATCCAATAAAAACATAAGCAAGGCAGCCGAACTCTAAAAAGAATTGATATGGAGTAGAATATCCATCTGCGGGATAACTAGAAAAAGTTGCAGTTGTGTGAGCTATCAAAAACCAAGGCGAATAAGCGAGTGCCATTCCCATTGGATATTTCATAATTTGATTTCCATTTTGGGTAGGGTAGGCTGCCATATCCAAACCAGTTGAGTGGTATTTTTTTTGGATGTCTTCCCGAAAATTGAGTTGTTCTAAATCTTGATAAATAATTGCTGCTGGCAAATAAGTGTAATATCCCATCACATACCAACTCAAAGTTGCACCACCACCTTTATTATTCCAACGAGGATAAAGGACGACCAAGGAAAATATAAAAATGAAACTAAAAAAATAAGCGAGGAGTGATTTTTTATGATTCATAGAAATTGAGACGGTTCGT
>JBGCFD010000105.1:0-62968 GCA_045106765.1 Saprospiraceae bacterium
GTATTGATTTCTGTGAAATAGGCGGCAAAGTTACTAAATTTTTCTGTTATTATATCATATAATAATTCAATAGTATATTGCTCACTTTCATAATGTCCAATATCGGCAATTACGATTTTTCCATCGGCATCAAAAAACTCATGATATTTGTAATCAGAGGTAATAAAAATATCTGCTCCTTGTCGAATGGCATCTTTTAAAAGAAAACCGCCAGAACCGCCACAAACTGCCACTTTGGAAATTTTTTTTCTGCGAAGCTTTGTATATTTAACACAACCCGCCTTCATCTGTTTTTTGACTTTTTGCAAAAATTCTTTTTCACTCACAGGATTTTTCAAATATCCAATCATGCCAGAACCTACTTCAGCATTTTTATTTTCAATAGAAACAATATCATAAGGCACATCAAAGTAAGGATGACTGTCTTGCAATGCTTTGATGATGGCATTTTGTTTTACGGAAGGAAAAGTGAATTCCAATTTGACTTGTGCTCCACCGTTTTGATTTTGAGTACCCACTCCAACGGTGGCGTAACTTAAGTTTTCAAATTTAGGAATATCACCTGCACCTGCGGCAAAAAGTGCTGCTCGAACTTTTTCAGAATATTCTGTTGGAACAAATGTGAAAACCTTTTTAAGTCCAGCTTTGGGTGCTAAGATCTGAGTATTGATTAGACCTAATTTCTGAGCAATTTTTGCATTCACACCTTTGTTATAAATATTATCCAAATTGGTATGAATTGCATAAATAGCTACATCGTTTTTGATGGCTTTCATCACTACTCGTTCGACATAATGTTTGCCATTAAATCTTTTGAGTCCTCGAAAAACAATTGGATGATGTGCAACAACTACATTACATTTTTTCTCAATTGCTTCATCAATAATTGCTTCGGTAGAATCTAAACAAACTAAAACGCCATTGATTTCATCATTTGGATTCCCGACAATTAAACCTGAGTTGTCATAAGATTCTTGATGCGCTGATGGAGCAATCATTTCTAAAAAGGAGGTTAGATCTTTTATTTTCATAATGTTTAGTTGATCGGTTGATTAGTTAATAGGAAATCAGTTGATTGGTTGATCAGGTAATTTAGTAAGGCAAATAAACTTGTACTTAATTACCTGATTAACAAATCAACTAACTACACATTTTTTAATCGTTTTTTCAAGGCAAATAATTCATCACGATATTGAGCTGCAGTAATAAAATCTAAGTCCTTGGCAGCTTTTTTCATTTTAGCTTCTGTCTCGGAAACCATTCGTTCAATTTGATCGCGAGTCATGTAACCGATAACTGGGTCAGCTGCCAAACTTGGCTCAGCAGGCTCGAAATACGCTTTTGTTTTTGGACTTCGAATATCTAAAATGGAACTTGAACTTAAAATTTCTTCCCGAGTCTTGGAAACAGTCGTTGGAGTGATTCCATGTTTTTCATTATACTCCATTTGGATGGCACGACGACGATTGGTTTCATCAATTGTTCGACGCATGGAATTCGTTACTTTGTCTGCATAAAAAATAACTAAGCCATTTGAGTTTCTTGCAGCACGCCCTGCGGTCTGAGTTAGCGAACGATCATTTCTCAAAAAACCTTCTTTATCTGCATCTAAAATTGCAACTAATGAAACCTCTGGTAAATCTAATCCTTCTCTCAAAAGATTCACTCCGATCAATGCATCAAATTCTCCCAAACGCAAATCTCTCAAAATTTCCACTCGATCCATTGTATCAACTTCGGAGTGAATGTATCGACATTTGACATCCATTTTTTCCATATACTTTTGGAGTTCCTCGGACATCCGTTTGGTTAATGTCGTAATTAGGACTCGTTCATTTTTTGCAATACGCTGGTCAACTTCTTCGAGCAAATCATCTATTTGATTTAGACTTGGTCGCACTTCGATTGGCGGATCGAGCAGTCCTGTTGGTCGCACTATTTGTTCTACGAAGTCACCTTCTGTTTGTTCTAGTTCATAATTGCCTGGAGTGGCACTTACGTAAACAATTTGATTGGTCAATGATTCGAATTCTGTAAAATTCAAAGGTCGATTATCCATCGCAGAAGGCAATCGAAAACCATAACTGACCAAGTTGGTTTTCCTTGCTCGGTCTCCTCCCCACATTCCTCGTACCTGCGGAATCGTCACATGACTTTCATCTACGAGTAACAGGTAATCGTCTGGAAAATAATCCAACAAACAGAATGGTCGAGTTCCTGGACGTCTTCCATCGAAGAAGCGAGAGTAATTTTCTACCCCGCTACAATAACCTAATTCTTTAATCATTTCGAGATCAAAATTAGTTCGCTCTTTGATACGTTGAGCTTCAATATATTTTTTTTCGTCAGTAAAATATTTTTCTTGAGCCACCATTTCATCTTGAATATCTCGAACGATTTCATTCATACGATCTCTTGGTGGTACATATAAATTAGCTGGAAAGATAGCTGCTTCTTCGACTTCGATAATTCGTTTTCCACTTTCAATTTCGAGATTTTCGATAGTTTCAATTTCGTCGCCAAAGAAAGTTACTCGCAAACCATGATCTGCATATGGCAGATTAATATCGACCGTATCCCCTCGAACTCTAAAAGTTGCTCGTGCAAATTCAATCTCCGTTCGAGAATATAAACTATTCACTAATTCTAATAAAAATGAATTTCGAGTAATCGTTTGACCTCGATGAATTCGCACAATACTCTGCTGGAAATCTTCCGGATTTCCCATTCCATAAATACACGAAACCGATGCAACAATAATAATATCTCGTCGTCCTGAAAGCAAAGATGAAGTGGCTCGCAATCGTAATTTATCGACTTCCTCGTTGATCTGTAAATCTTTTTCGATAAAAGTATTGGTGACTGCGAGGTAAGCTTCTGGTTGATAATAATCATAATAGGAAACAAAATATTCCACCGCATTATCTGGAAAAAATTCTTTAAACTCACCATATAATTGCGCCGTCAATGTTTTGTTATGAGTCAAAATCAAAGTTGGCCGGTTGAGTTCTTTGATGACATTTGCCATTGTAAAAGTTTTTCCAGAACCAGTTACTCCGAGTAGGACTTGTGATTTTTCACCAGCATTAATTCCATTGATGAGTTGCTCAATTGCTTGAGGTTGATCGCCTGTTGGCTGGAAGGGAGATTCTAATTTAAAAGGCATTTTTTTAATGATGAGTTATAAGTGATGAACGATGAGTTTTTTAACCATCCTACTGATTTATTACCTAACTACAAATATCGGTAAAATGTTCGTTATGAAGATTTAAATTGAGATGATTTTTATTCTTAGAATTACTCCACCTCAATTTTATATTTTCCCAATAATCCAACCACTCCATTCATCGAAAATTTTGCTCCCCGAATTCTATTCCCATCAGGATCAATTGAATAGTTAAAGGCAGTTCTGAAATCTACTTTTTCCAAAATAGAATGATCAAAAATCGCTCGACTCAAATCACAATCATCAAAGCTAGATTCCGTCAAATCTGTTTCTGAAAAATCAGCTTCCTGCAAAGTGCAATTTTTAAAAATAGTATCTTTTATTTTGAGTTTAAAAAAGGAAGCTAAATTGAGTTGGCAATTGTCAAACTGAAAATCTAAAAATGATTCGGTACAATCATTAAAATTAAATCCGAGTAATTTGCAATTGATAAATTGGACATCTCGAAAGGCTGTATTTTTGGAAGTGACAAGGCTGAAATCGCAGTTTTCAAATTTGCATTCTACGAAGGTGATATTTGAAATAATGGATTTAGTGAAATCGCAATTTAGGAAAATACAATTGTCGTATTTTCCTTTTGGTAAATGATTTTCGGTATAATTTATTTTTTGAAAATGTTCGTCTTCGATGGAGACTTCTTTCATTTTGAGAATGATTTTTATGTAGAAACAAGACACACCTTGTCTCTACGTAAAATTCCATGCAAATCCAAATTAGGATGCAACAGGAACAGGTTGCTTCACATGATACATATCAATGAAGCCCTTATTTTTCGCTTCGATTTTTCCACGATGTTCACAATCGAAATTGTATCTTACTTGCCGGTAAGTTTCTTCGGAGATATTCACTTTTCCAACACCTGCATTGGCTTCCATTCGAGCAGCAATATTTACAGTATCTCCCCAAATATCATAGGCAAATTTTTTGACTCCCACGACTCCTGCAACGACTGGTCCAGTATGAATTCCTATTCTAGCTTCAAAAAATGGTAAGCCTTTGACCATTCTTTCTTTTTTATAATCTTCTAAAAACTCTTGCATTTCCAAACCTGCTTTGATGATATTGACTGGCATGGTTCGCTTGTTCGTCAAACCACTTGCACACATGTAAGCATCTCCAATTGTTTTGATTTTTTCGACGCCATATTGAGAAATGATAAAATCAAAACCTCTAAAACAATAATCTAATTCACGAACTAATTGCTCTGGAGTCAACCTTTCAGAAACCTTGGTGAAGTCTTTAAAGTCGGTAAAAAGAACTGTTACATTTTCATATTTTTGAGCAGATGCTTTTCCGTTTTCCTTCAATTCATTGGCAATTGGTTCAGGTAAAATATTCAACAACAATTCATCAGATCGTTTTCTTTCTTCATCAATTTGTCGATTGGTTTCTTGCAAAGAGTTTTTCGCTTTTTTGTTCACCCTAAATCGATTGTAAAATAATGCCGCTAAAAAAAAGATAAACATTGTTGCCATTGCCAAACCATAGAGGAAATTTTTATTTTGCTCTGCTTCTAGTTCCGCTGCAACTCGATCTTTTTCACTTTGTTTTACTTTTTTATTGAGGGACGAATTTTTTTTCTCCGCAGCTTCTTTACCTCTTTCTACTGCTCTTTTTGCTCGAACTAATTTTTCTAATTCTGCTTCTTTTTCATCTAATTCAGATAAAATATCTTCGGTGGATCTTCCTTCAGGAACCGATTCTTTTTCCCTTGCTTCTCGTGCTAATTCAGCTTTTACTTGAGCAATACTTTTTTGATTGCTAGTCAAACTTTCCAGTTTTCTCAAAAGACTTTCATTCTCATCTTTTAAGTTTTCCATATCATTTTTCATGTTTCGAATGAGGTCAAGATAATCTTTATTGATCTTGTTGGGATCAACTGGATTCTGACCAGAAGATGGAAAAGCAAAGATTAAAAACACGATAAGTGTGAATAGATATTTCATTGTTTCTGATGATTAGGCATTAGATAAGTTCGATCAAGCTACTTATTATTTTTTCAAAAATTAAAAAACGAATTGATAGTTTTTACAAAATTAATAAGCTTGAATTCCTAGAAAGTGAACGTTAGGTTTTACAAATTAGATGTTATCAATAAATTCAAATCAGTAGATTTTATTTTAAATCTTTCGCCCAAATATTCATTTGTCAAGCAACCTTTGTATGTATAAACACCATGTCTAATTCCATGGTCATTATGAATCAAACTTTCGATACTTCCTGATTGACCTGCTTTTAATAAGATTGGTGTCAAAATATTACTCACCGCAATTGATGCAGTTCGAGCTACTCGTGAAGCTATATTTGGAACGCAATAGTGAATCACGCCGTACTTTGTAAACGTAGGTTTTTCATGAGTAGTTACTTCTGAAGTCGCAAAACATCCTCCTTGATCAATACTTACATCAACGATAACAGAGCCTGGTTTCATTTTGGAAACGATCTCCTCGCTTACTACAATTGGTGTTCTTCCATGATTGGAATGAATGGCTCCAATGGCTACATCTGCAGTTAATAATTCTTTCTCTAATTGGTGCGGGCTTAGGGAAGAGGTATGTAGTTGACGACCAACTCGATTTTTGAGTCGCATCAATTTGTAAATATTATTATCCAAGATTCGAATATCTGCTCCTAAACCCATGGCAGCTCGGGTGGCAAATTCAGCAACCACACCTGCTCCTAAAATGACTACTTTCGCAGAAGGAACTCCTGATATTCCACCAAACAAAACGCCCTTCCCTCCTTTGGAATTAGTGAGTAATTCTGCTGCAGTTAGAATCGAACTCATTCCTGCCATTTCGCTCATGATTCGAACTACTGGAAATGTTCCGTTTTCATCTTTGATATATTCCATAGCCAAGGCGGTGACACGTTTGGCTTTTAATTTTAAAATAAATTCAGGTGAAATAATGGGTAACTGAAGTGGAGAAAAAAGAATTTGTCCAGGACGCAAGAAGTCCATTTCTCGTAAAGTAGGCGGAGCTACTTTAATCAAAATATTTGCTTTATAAACTTGCTCTTGACTATAACCAATATCTGCTCCCGCCTCTGAAAAATCATGGTCTGAATAATTAGCTTTTTCTCCAGCATTTGTTTCTACAACTACTCGATGTCCATATGCAATTAAAGATGCAACAGCTGCAGGTGTCAAGGCTACTCGACTTTCTTGCAAAGTTGTTTCTTTTGGAATACCAATGAAAAGTTTGTTTGGTTTTCGTTGCAATTGCAACATCTCGGTTTGAGTTTCAAACTGGCCTTCGGTAAATATTTTAGGAATAGGAATACTCTTCTTCTTGTCGCTCACTTTTTAATAATTTTGAATTTTAAATCTTGAATGAGTCAAATTTTAAAACTATTCGTTAAAATTTTTCTCTAAAGTAAAGGTTCGTCCTGATTCTTCAAAGATTTTAATATAAATCTTTACGAGGTCGTCAGGCAACCAATGTTCAATAATTTCCGCCCATTCAATGAAGCAATAGTAATCATCATAAAGATAGTCTTCAATTCCAATATCGAGTGCTTCTTGTTCATTTTTTAATCGGTAGAGGTCAAGATGGTGAACATATTGATCTTTTTGTAAAGATTCATTATGATAGGTATATTCATTCACGAGCGAAAAAGTAGGACTAACTACTGCTTCTTTTACTCCTAAATGCTTACAAATGTTTTGGATGAAAGTTGTTTTTCCTGCTCCAATTTCTCCATAAAACATCATTTTTTTTCTTCCTTCAGAAAAATTTAACAATGCTTTTACAACTTTGTCTAATTCGTCAATTGATTGAATGGTGATTTCCATGTAAGTTGGTTATATAAAACAGATTACTTTTTAAATAAGGTGAAAATAATCGGTGATGGTTTAAGTCGGTTTTCCCAAAAAATAATCCTTATTATTTAGAGGAAATCGGTTTTGGAAATTGACTTACTTTGAAAAAAAAGAAAGACCTCGATTTAACTGTTCTTTAAAAGAATTACCAACATCGACTTTATGTCCACTTTCCATTTCGACAAATGCATCTAATTTTTTGATGTATTTTTTGATGTAGGCTAAGTTAATCATATTGGATTTATGAATGCGTAAAAGAGTTGTTTTTAAAAATCTTTTTTCACATTCTTTCATATTTAAAGTTGTTAAAACACATTGATCATTTTTCAAAAAAACATGTGTATTTCGACCTGCTGATTTTAGGTAAATAATTTCATTGATGGTCAAATAGATTATTCCATTTTTAGTAGGCAAATCTATTTTTTGATCAGGATCAATGATCGGAGATTGTGTAGTATTTCCACCATCGTGTTGACCATTTTTTTCAACATTTTTAATCACTCGATTTACCGTATGAATTAGTTCATCAATATCAATTGGTTTGAGCAAATAACCTGTTGCATTAGCATGAAATGCATCAATGGCGTAATGCTCATGGGCAGTTGTAAAGATAATTTGAAAATCAATGTTGTCAAAATAATCAATCAATTTGAAACCTGAATAATTAGGCATTTGAATATCCAAAAAGACGAGGTCGGGAGTATTTTTTTGAATAGTTTTCACGCCTGAAAGCACATCTTCAGCAGTAGCAACTACGGTAACCTTAGGGCAATATTCTTTTAATAGTAGCTCTAAAGTATTTCTATTTCTAGTTTCATCATCAATAATAATTGCTCTTAACATTAGATGTTTTTATTTTGAAAAATACAAATATTGACTTTTGTACCTGCTACAGATCCATCTTTGTTTTTTAGGTCATCAATTTTCAAACCCAATTTACGGGTATCTGCAGAGTTTAATAAATCAATTCTATCTTGTGTCAGACTCATTGCTTTTGATTGATAAACTCGACCATTCTGCTCATTGATTCTCATGGATGCAGTTCTACCGATTCCGTTGTCTTCAATTTCGCAAAATAAATGATTTTCATCCCAACCGCTAATGGGACAAATTTTGGTAAAACGAATAAATAATTTCTTTTTTCCACTCCGATGCATCAACCCATGTTTGAGTGCATTTTCAACATAAGGTTGCAGAAGCATCGATGGAATTAAAATATTATTCGTATTGACGGACGAGTGAATGTCAAACTTATATTCAAATTCATCATCAATTCGCAAGGATTCCAAACTCAAATACAATTCTAAATACTCAATTTCTTTTTTGAGGGTGATTTGTTTTTTGTCAGATGCATCCAAAACATTTCTCATCAATTTGGAAAACTTGGAAAGGTAACGGTTGGCTGATCTTTTATCTTCTTGAATAATAAAATCTTGAATTGAATTGAGTGCATTGAAAATAAAATGAGGATTCATTTGAGCTCTTAAAGCAGTTAATTGAGATGCTTTTAAATTTTGTTGGATTTCATTTCTTTCTTTGATTTGATCAAATACAAGTTGTAATAATTTTGCGCCAGCTAAAAATGAGATTAGGGCAACCAAACTATAAAACCACCAAGTTTGCCAATATGCTCTTTTGATAACGAAAGAAACTTTCTTAATCTCAGACCAATCAGAGTTAAGTGATTTTGTTCGTACTAAAAAATCATATTCTCCAAAAGGTAAGGCTGGGAAAGAAATTGCATTTACACTTGATGAAACCCATTCTGTATTAATTGGACTCATTTTATATTCATACTGAACTTCTTTAGCATTTTTAAATGTGGTTCCGGTAAAATTAATTTTAATATCGTTTTGATGGTGAGAGATTTCGTACTGAGGTAGAATTAAAGTGTCTTTATTTTTGATTTGAATGCCAGTAAAAGAAAGGCGAGGAGGTTTGGAATAAATCTTAAGATCCTTATCAAAGATAGCAAGCCCTTTGGATGTCGCTGCGTAAATTTTTCCTTTTTTGGCATGTAAAAATTTTACGTCATTAGATGGGAGTCCATCGTCCTTTCTAATGATTTCAATAGAAAAATTTTGTGTATTGACTTTACTGATTCCATTGTTGGTGGCAATCCATGCCAATTGGTTATCTAATAAAATTCGATGACAATTATTACTAGATAATCCATTTTGAGAATTAAAATGTTGGATCACTTTTTCATCTTTATATATATAAAGGCCATTGGCTTGAGTGGCGATCCAAAGTGCTCCATTTTTGTCAATTTGTATATCTCGAATATCTTGAGAAAGTTCAGGAATAGGAATTTTTTTGCAATCTAGACTTTTGCAAAAAAATAGCCCTTCAACTGTTCCTAGCCAAGCTTGATTATTCCTTTCAAGAAGAATTGAATAGGTTCGTTTGGGTAATACTTGTATATTTTTTTTCCCTTTTTGGTAAATAGAGGCACTCGAAAAAGCACCTAACCAAATATTATGATCTAGATCAATTGCGCAAGTTTTATAACCTTTGTCTTTGGCTAAGGATGTAATATCAAAGGACTCATTATCTATCTTAAAAACGCCAAAATTGGCAACGATGAATAATTCGTTTTGGATAGAGTCATATTTAATATCATAGATTTCTTCATTGGTTACGGATAGTTTTTTTTCATGAATTGAATTTAAATTTTCATCTAAAACAACCATTCCATTATTATATCCTACAATTATTTTATTTTCTGAAAACGAATGAACAACAGAAGCTCGATCACCGAATTTTTTATTTGTATAAGTAGAAACCTTGTTAGATGATAATTTGAAGATACCTTCTTGGTGTGTAAGAATCCAAATATTATTTTCGTGGTCTTGAAAAATATTTTGTGTTGCATATCCTTTTAGTAGGTGAATTATTTTGGTTGAACCATCATTTTGTTTATCCAAATAAATAACTCCATCACGAGTCACAACCCAAAGGTTTTGTTCTGCATCAAAAAAAAGATTATTGATTCCTGCGTTTAATAAATGATTTATTTGAGTAAAAGCAGGCCGCAAGATATGTTCATCTGGAGAAAAAGAATATATCCTATTCGTTGTAGAGGTCAAAATAGAATCACCATAATTAATAGCGAATAAGGGGAGGTCTGATGATGAGATTTTTCTTTGAAAAGGATAAAAAGAATGTTTGTAATTTTTAAAATGATTGACACCATGTCTATTAATAATAATGGTGTGATCTTGATCTACAGATAAAATAGATTTTGAATTGGCCATTGTCTTTTCCCTAAAAATATGATGTTGAGGTACTTCATTTAATGAATCAGGTTCAATAATTACTGCCACATTCTTTGGATGAAGAAACCAGCAATTTTGGTTCAAATCTTCAAATACATTATTAATAGGAAATTTAGGGAGCAGGTCTCCAAAACGACTAATCGTTCCACTTTCTAAATCTAAATAGGATGCTTGTAAAGTTAAATCAATCATCCATAATCGATCTTTAGAATCATAAAAAATATTAATTATTTCACTTTGTAAATTTTCATCTTTTACGGGTTGGAAATCGATCCCATCAAAATTGCAAACACCACCATCGGTAGCGATCCAGATCATTTGATTTTTGTCTTGAACAATGCTGTAAGCAGTCGATCCAGGAAGCCCATCATTAGTAGTATATTGTTGGATAGAAAAGGTCTGAGCAGAGCTTTTGAGTGCTCCCCAAAAAGCTAAAGAAAACAATATAAAAAAGACCTTTTTACAGAATGACATTTTATGAATTTTGAATTTTGAATGATCGTTTTGCTAATTTTGAGTGCAACGAAAACTGTGTGAATTTTTAGGTTTTAAAATTTTCTTCAAAAAATGAACCCTAACGATTAGGTAGTTTTCGTCACATCCAAAACTCAAAATTTTTCATTCAAAATTACATAAGAATGAGTATCAACAAATGTAAATTTTTTTCAGGTTAACCTGATATTTTTCAAGAAAAAAATACTTTCAAATTTATCCATTTTTTGCGTACGCTATTTTGGAAATCACTTTAAAAAATGAACTATTTTTCGTATTTTTGCACCTATGAATACAGAAGAAAATAAAGATCATTTAGAGCCTCAAAAAGGCAATTATGATGCGGGAAATATTACCGCTCTAGAAGGGTTAGAAGCAGTACGAAAAAGACCCGGAATGTACATTGGAAGTACCGATACCAAAGGGCTTCATCACTTAGTATGGGAGGTTATTGATAATTCGATTGATGAGCATTTAGCAGGACATTGTTCTCATATTCATACTGTCGTCCATCCTGATAATTCTATTACTGTAAAAGACAATGGAAGAGGGATTCCAACGGGTATGCACAAAAAGTTGCAAAAGTCTGCTTTAGAGGTTGTTATGACAGTTTTGCACGCCGGTGGAAAGTTCGATAAAGACACTTATAAAGTATCTGGTGGACTGCACGGTGTAGGGGTTTCTTGTGTGAATGCATTATCATCATATTTGAGGGCTGAAGTACATCGAGATGGGCAGATTTTTGAACAAGAATATAAACGTGGAAAGCCTCAAGCAGATATCAAAGTTATTGGAAAAACAGATATAACTGGAACCAATATTACTTTCAAACCAGACTTGGAAGAAATCTTCGAAGAAGGGACTTACAAATATGAAACTTTAGCGGGTAGAATTCGAGAATTGTCTTACTTGAATAAAGGGTTGACTTTGACTTTGACAGACGAAAGAGAGAAAGATGAAGAGGGTAATTTTAAATCAGAGACTTTTTACTCAGAAGGTGGTTTGCAAGAGTTTGTAGTTTACTTAGATGAGAATCGTCAAAAGTTAATTGAAACACCAATTTATGTAACTGGAAAAGAAGATAATGTAGAGATTGAAGTTGCAATGACTTACAATACTTCTTATTCAGAATCCATCCACTCTTATGTAAATAATATTAATACTCGGGAAGGTGGAACACATGTAAGTGGATTCCGAAGAGCTGTAAATCGTGTTTTCAAACAGTATGGAGATGATAATGGTTTTTTCAAAAAATTAAAATTCAATATTTCTGGGGAAGATTTTAGAGAAGGTTTGACTGCTATTGTTTCGGTAAAAGTTCCTGAGCCACAATTCAAAGGTCAGACAAAAGGAGAGTTAGGAAATTCAGAAGTGAATGGAATCGTTTCTCGTGCAGTTGGTGATATATTGAAAGCCTACTTGGAAGAAAATCCAAAGCAAGGGAAAAGAATTATGGATAAAGTGATTCTTGCAGCTACCGCTAGAAATGCTGCTCGGAAGGCTAGGGAAATGGTTCAACGAAAGAATGTTTTGACGGGAAGTGGCTTGCCTGGAAAGTTATCAGATTGTTCTTCAAAGGATCCTGAAGAAAGCGAGATATTCTTGGTAGAGGGAGACTCGGCAGGTGGAACTGCAAAGCAAGGACGTGATCGAAAATTCCAAGCGATCCTTCCACTTCGAGGTAAAATCTTGAATGTAGAAAAAGCAATGGAATATCGGATTTACGAAAATGAGGAGATCAAAAATATGTTTACTGCTTTGGGGGTTTCGATTGAAGAGAAGGATGGCGAGAAAGTTCTGAATATCGAAAAATTACGTTACCACAAGATAGTCATCATGTGTGATGCCGACGTAGATGGTAGTCATATCGTTACTTTAATTTTGACTTTCTTTTTTAGATATATGCGACCGTTGGTGGATCAAGGATACATTTATATTGCTGCGCCACCACTTTATCAAGTGCGAAAAGGAAAACAGTTTAGATATTGCTGGAGTGATGAGGAACGTCAAGAAGCAGTTGATTTTTACTCGAAAGGAGAAATTGATAACTCTGTAAAAATTCAACGTTATAAAGGTCTGGGTGAGATGAACGAGATACAACTTTGGGAAACTACTATGGATCCTGAAGGACGGACATTGCGTCAAGTTCAAGTTGAAGATGCTGTAGAGGCAGATCGAGTATTCTCAATGTTGATGGGAGATGAAGTTCCTCCTCGTCGAGCATTTATTGAAGCAAATGCGAAGTATGCGAAAGTTGATGTTTAGAAAATAATTTTTAAAATTATATACCTAGCGGTGTTAGCATTCAAATGTTAACACCGCTTTTTTTTGAATTTTTGAATAACGATTCGTTATTTCACTTTTCGACCTTTCCAATTATATTCCTTCACCACATTTCCTAACAATCCAATTACAAAAATGTAAATGATGTGGAAAATCTGTGCAGGGAAAAATATTTTCATTAAATCTTTACGTTGAAAAAAAACAGCCAGCTGATTGAGATAGAAAAAATCGATAATGGTTTTGATTAAAAGTGGAGTTAAAAGTATCCATCCGATTTTGTTAAAAAAGAAAGGGAGTAAGAAAAAATTAAAAACAATACTCACACAAAAGAAAAAAACTAAAGCTAAAATAAGTAGAATTTGAAACTCTTGATAATTGCTAGATTTGGAAGCCCAACGAATTCTTTGTTGAGCAAAAGATTTTAAATCAGATTTTGCATTGGTTAAAACAGTCGCGTTTTTATTTTTGAGAAAGCCAATTTGAGTAGGGAAGTGTTGAGCCATTTTTTGCAATAAAAGCATATCATCTCCTGAAGCAAATTTGTCAATTCCATTAAAACCATCGACGTCGTAAAATGCTTTTTTTTCATAAGCTAAATTAGCTCCATTGCACATATTCATAAACTTTCCATGAATTCCTGCACCAGTCACTCCCATCATTCCTATGAAATCTAGCGATTGGAATTTTTCAAATAAAGAATTTTCTTCATGAAAATTAACGGGTGCTGCAATGAATTTATATTGTCCTTCTTCATAAAAAGAGACTAAATAGTTAAGCCAACTTGGAGGAACAATACAGTCTGCATCGGTAGAAATAATTAAATCACCGGTGGAGTTTTCAACTCCTATTTCAATGGCTTTCTTTTTAAAAGATTGGAGTTTGCTTCTTTCTGTAATAAAATCTTTTAGAAATAAAACTTGAATATTTGGGGTTTGAAATTGCTGAACGAGTGTTGCTGTATCGTCTTCAGAGTGATCGTCTATAACTATAATTTCAAAAAGATGTGAAGGGTATTTTTGATCTAAAATGGATTGGACGCATGCTTGAATATTAGCAGATTCATTTCTAGCAGGAATAAGAATAGTGATCTTTGTGCGAGGAGAGAAGGTAGTTGGTATTTCCCAAATCGGAATTGATTTCCAATTTATTAAATACCGAAGCATGATTAAAACATACGCCAAACTTAAAAAAATAGAAATGTAAATGTATTGTTGCAAAGAAGAGTTTTTAATAAAATAGCCGATCGTAATATAGATAATTTTACAATCGGCTATCTTTTATTCCTCAAATAAATCTTCGTAATCGTTTCTTCGTTCTTGTTTTGGTTTTTCTCGAAGAGGAGGGAGTTCAATTAATTTGGGTTCGTCATTTGGAACTTCTTCGTAGTCCGTCTCCACTTCTTCGTATTCGGTATATTGAGCTTCTTGGCGAGTTTAAAAATCCTTTTTCAAATTATCCACTTTACGTAATAACATTGCTTTTCCAAAAAGAAATAAAGCTACCAACGGATGAAAGAAAAAAGTTAAACCAATTGCGGCAACTCCCATCAAAGGATTTTTTTGAACTAAACTTATTAAGGTTTTGGCGAAGCCTAAAATTACTTTACGACCATAAGCGATGTCTAAACCTAAGGTAATTAGAAATAACCCTAAGGCTATGAATTCTAAAATTTGATAAATTCCAGAAGCAATGTATCCAACTGCAATAAAAACTGCTATCAACATTAAAATTGCTGGGATGAGATTAACAATATTAAATCCTTTATTTTGATTTGCCATTGGCTATTTTTTTTCGAGACTAGGTTTTTAAACTTGAAATAAGAATAAATAAAAATACACAATTGTTCTTACAATCGAAAGATGATTAGACTTAGATTGAGGAAATGAAAGATGAGTTGGATTATTTTTTCGATAAAAAATGTTCTTAGATAAATTCTGTGGGCAAGTTAAAATTAAAATTGAAAACAACCAATGGAAGTATTGATTTCAATTTTCGTTTGACTTAAAACACAGCATCTATTTAAGAATCAAAAATTATGATTCTAGTTGCATGAATTGCATTTCGTACAATTCTTTGTAATGACCATTTTCGATTTTTAAAAGGGCATCATGCGCTCCAAATTCTGCAATTTTTCCTTTGTTCAAAACCATAATATTATCTGCATGTCGAATCGTAGAAAGTCGATGAGCAATAATAATGGAAGTTCTTTTGTCAATTAATTTTTCGATAGCATATTGAATCACCGCTTCTGACTCAGGATCAATGGAAGAGGTGGCTTCATCCAAAATCAAAATGTCAGGATTAAAAACTAGTGCTCGAACGAAGGAAATTAATTGTCGTTGTCCCATCGAAAGTGTTGCACCTCGTTCCATTACTTGATAATTATATCCTCCAGGCAGTCGTTCGATAAATTCATGCGCTCCAATTAATTTAGCTGCGTCGATTACTTCTTGTTCGGAAATTCGACCATCTCGCAAAGTGATATTTTCCATTACACTTCCTGAAAAAAGAAATACATCTTGTAAAACGATGGCAATTTTTTTTCTCAAATCAAATAATTCATAGTCTTTGATATTAACTCCATCAATTAAGATTTCCCCTTTTTGAATATCATAAAAACGGTTCAAGATATTGATGATCGTAGTTTTTCCTGAACCAGTACTTCCACAAATTGCTAAGGTTTCCCCTGCCTTTATTTTAAAATTCAGATTGTTTAAAACATAATCAATATTGTTATAAGCAAAACTGACATTGTCAAATTCAACATCACCTTTGATTGATTCTTTTTTGATCGTTCCATTGTTTTCGATGATGTCATTCTTATCTAATAAATTAAAAACACGTTCTGCGGCTACCAATCCCATTTGTAAAGTATTGAACCGATCTGCCAACATTCGAATCGGTCGAAACAACATGCTTAAGTAAATTGGAAATGCAATAAAAGTCCCCGTCGTCACTTCTCCTCCAATCACCCCACGTGCTCCCCACCAAACTAATAACCCCAAAGCTGCTGCGGAAATAATTTCAACAACTGGGAAAAATACAGCATAGTATAAAATCGCATCTAAATTGGCTTGGGTATATTTTCGATTGATATTTTTGAATTTTTCTAATTCCTTTTCTTCCGCATTAAAAATTTGAACGATCCGCATTCCAGAAATCCTTTCTTGTAAAAACGCATTCATTTTTGTGATTTGAGTTCTAACTTTTTGATAGGAAATTTTTACTTTCTCTTTGAAAATATAAGTTGCGATCATTAAAAATGGAAGAGTGGTCAAACAAACCAAAGTTAATTTCCAACTCGTAATCAACATAATAGTCAAGACGGCAAAGACTGTAAATAAATCCGCAATAATCGTAATTGCTCCTTGAGAAAAAACAGTATTGATGGTTTCAATATCATTAATAGTTCGAGTCGTCGAAGTTCCAATCGGAGTTGTATCAAAATAGGATAATCGCAAACTCGAAATATGATTGAACATCCGAACTCGCAAATCTTTGATCACCGACTGTCCTAACCAACTTGTAGAATATATAAAAACATATCGAAGCGCAACATCAATCATTAATATTACTCCCAAAAGCATCGCCATATTTGTCAAACCTGGAATATCAAATTTGAAAATATAATCATCCACCATAATCTTAATAATGTACGGACGAAGAATTGCCAAAGGTGCCAACACCACCGTCAAGACTCCTGCGAGGATGAAGACTTTTCGATATGGTTTTGCCAAAGCTAAAACCCGACCTAGTAATAAATAATCTATTTTATTTTTATTCATATGTTTTGTAAGGATGATTGCGAAGTGATGAGCTCTAAATAGTAGATATTTTACTAACAAGACTTATTACTTATCGTTCATCTCTTATCACTTTTTTTAAATACAGCTAATTTTTTCCACTCGTCGTGCATGGCGACCTCCTTCAAAATCAGTAGAAATAAAAGTTTTGACCATTTCCAAAGCTAATTCTTTGCTGACAAATCGAGCAGGAATGGAAATGATATTTGCATTGTTATGTTGGCGAGCTAAAGCTGCTAGTTCTTTTGTCCAACACAAAGCTGCTCGAACCCCTTGGTGTTTATTGGCAGACATGGCTGCACCATTTCCACTTCCGCAAAGAATAACTCCAAGTTCAACATTTTCATTTTCTACATTTTCTGCAACAGGATGAATGAAATCAGGATAGTCCACAGATGCATCTGAATCAGTTCCAAAATCGAAGACTTCAATATCTTGAGAAATTAATAATGCGATGATGGCATCTTTATAAGCAAATCCTCCGTGGTCGCAACCGATAGCAATTTTTTTGATATTCATTTTTTTATTTTTGACAACCAAAGTTTTTGAAATAGGTTAAAAAAGAAAGCGGTACTTTTTTGCAAAAGTACCGCTTCTTTGTATTTATTTCTAATAAAATTAATTCCTAAGTGGAGCTAATTCAAAAGGTGTAAATTTTTCTTTCAACTGATTCAAAAATTCAGTATCTCCACCTTCTTGTACTAATCTAATCAATTCATCTTTTGCTCCTGGAGAAACTCGCTTTCCTTGTCGATAGCCATTATAGAATTGATTTTCTCTACCAAAGCCATATCGGCTAGTCCGAGTTTCATCATCAATAGTTTGGAAAAAGTTTAGATACTCTTCCGTCTCTTTAGCCATCAATTCGATTTGTGGTTTTGCTTTTTCATAAGCTCCACTTTTCACATAAATGTCTAACATCTGAAGTGACTGGAATTCGTATTTAAAATTCATAAATGGAAATGCTTTGAAAAATATGTCAGCCATTTCAACTGCTTTTTCATTGTCTCCTCTTTCAAGGAAAGTTTGTGCAGCTCGAACCATTCCCGCTTTTTGAGATTGGATAGCAGGGCCGAAACTTCTATCAATAAAAGTGTCATGTTTGTCAAATCCACCCCATCGGAATTTAGTTGACATCAATTCCAAAGTTTTGTCTGCATCAATTTTTCCTTTCCCCATCATACCTAAGAAATCATAACTTCGATCTCTATTTTTCAAAGGAACTAATTTCAAACCTAAACCTTCCAATTGGAAATAATCATCTAAGCCCATCATTGATTGAGGACGACAGGTAACTGCGAAGTAAATTGGTCGATCTTGGAAATTAGAACAAATAATATCCAAAACAGCAACATCACCTTTTAATAATTGAGTATTATTTCTAGGAGCTTTTCCTTGAGCTAGTGCTTTTTCATTATCACTTCGGTAAATATCATCGATGTCAAAAACTATTTCATTGACAATTTTATCATAATCTTCAGGATTGACCATTTGTCTAGCTTTGGCAATATTGACGGGTATGCTCAATTTACTAGTAGGCATATAACTTTCTAGTTGACCACCTGTTTGAGCAGGATGATCTTCACCAACTATTTTCATGGCACTACATAATGGCATTTTATATTCTCTTCTACTAGGATCTCTTTCTACAATTAATTGGTTTCGTTTATAACCTCTTAATTGCTCCATTGGAATACTCATTTTGATCGCATCGGATTGATTGATTTTTCTTCTCAATTGTTGAATGTACCAATCCACGGCAATCAAACTTAAGTTGACCACTCGAACATCCGTTCGAATATTTTCTACTTCTTGGGCATACCAAAGCGGATAAGTATCATTATCTCCATAGGTGAAAATAATTGCATTCGGTTCGCATGATTCCAAGAAATTATTGGCATAATCTCTTGCACCAGAATGATCTTTTCGAGAGTGATCGTCAAAGTTTTGGAAACCCATCAAGAGTGGTGCAATCATGACAATTGCAATTGCAACGGGAGCTGCAATTTTTCCAGAAATATTGGCATTTTTTCTCATTAGTTCAAAGAGCGCAAGCGCACCCATTCCGATCCAAATACAATAGGTGAAAAAGGAACCAACCAAAACGTAATCCCGTTCCCGAGGTTCATTTGGAGGCTGATTGGAATAAATAATTAACCCAACTCCTGTAATTATAAATAAAGCAAAAAGTCCCATCGCTCCATTTTTATCTTTGGAAAAATGGAAAAATAAACCAAGTAGTCCAAAAAGGAACGGAAGCATATAATATTTATTTCTTGCTTTATTATTGGCTAAACGAGAAGGTTCTTCAGATTGATTATACAATCTTGAGTTATCTATAAAGCTAAGTCCTGATTGCCAATTCCCATCTGTTGCATCCCAAGAATAAAATCCTTGGTCGCCATTTTGCCTTCCTCCAAAGTTCCACATAAAGTATCGCCAATACATCCAACCCAGTTGATATCTAATAGTAAATTGAATATTATCCATAACGCTTGGCGAACCTTTAGCTCCCCATTGACTCATCCAAATTCGATATAATTGAGGACGACTTTGAGAACCATCTTGCATCCGAGGAAGGAGGGTTTTATATCTTGATTTTATGTTTTGAGTAATTTTTCGATCTGTGATAACATATTTATCTTTTCCTGCTACCCGTCCATATCTGTTTTCTACTTCAGTAGTAATTGCTTCTCGAGGTAAATCAAAGTTAGGCCCATTGAATAATGATCGTTCCCCGTATTGCTCCCGATTCAAATAAGGCAATAATCGCATTGGATCACTTGGCGCATTCATATTAATTGGTGTATTCGCATTCGCTCGAATTACGATCACTCCAACGGTAGAAAATGAAATAACGACTAAAGTCATACTCACCAAAACTAATTGAGCTAAGTATCGATATTTATCAAGTGCATAAGTTGCTCCCATAAATAATGCTCCAACTAGGATAGCTAATTTTGCAAAACCGCTCAGGGTGATGCTTGAACCAGGACCTCCTCCGTAACTCAAATAATAGAAAACAGTTAAAGCCAAAACACCCAAAGCAACATAAATAGGAGTGAGTGATTTTATTTTTCCATGAAGATAAAGTAGCGGAAGTGTCAATAATGATCCAACCAATAAAATCGTAGGAACAACTCCCGAGTGAAATGGCAACCCTAATGAATTAACTGTCATCAATTCAAAAGCTGTCCATAGATGAGGAATTCCAGTAATGATTAAAGTTTGTAAAGCCACAATCATCACAACTCCAATTGCAGAGGCTCCTGCCATTCCCAGCAAAGTATGGTTTTCATATTTTTTAAAATAATAAAAAAGTGCTAGAGCAGGGAAAGTCAAAATACTTAAAAGGTGGACTCCAATTGAAAGTCCCGCTGAGTAAATCGCAAAAACTAACCACCGATCTGAATCTGGTTTATCTGGTAAATTATACCATTTGATCACCGCCCAAAGTGTCAATGCAGTAAAAAACGTTGACATTGCATATACCTCACCTTCAACTGCTGAAAACCAAATCGAAGTAGAAAATGCTGTTGCTAAACCTGCAATCACACCTGAACCCAATAAGGCAATCTCTTGTCCTGAAGTTGGTGTTTCCTCTCCTTCAACAATTGCCATTTTTCCCAACATAATCGTTACCCAGCAAATAAACATAGCTGCGAATGCACTACAAATTCCAGAAAGCATATTTACGGCAAAAGCAATATTAGCTGGATCATCTGAAAATACATTTCCGACCATAGCAAACATTCGTCCTACCAATAAAAATAAAGCTGCACCAGGAGGGTGAACTACTTGAAGTTTGTGAGCACCTGTGATAAACTCTCCACAATCCCACAAACTACCTGTTCGTTCAACTGAAAAGAAATATACGATGGTCGCAATCCCAAAAACCGTCCATCCGGCAATATTGACTAACTTTTTAAATGATGAATCCATTAGCTGAATAATTAAAATGTAGCAGGTCGCTTTTTTGTCCGTATGGAAGCTGCCTGTAAAATATTTTATAAATAAAAAAACTTGTTTTCAAAAGAACTGCAAAAGTAATAAAATATTGCTAACGTTTATATGTGTAACATTGGTTAAAACAATAGCATTTTTAGCAGAATGAAGTGTATTTTTGCAAAAAAAATTAGAAATGAAATATTTAATTCTTTTTGGCTTAGTATATATAGTATATAGATATAATACGTGGAAATCTCAGTTGGGTTCTGCAAATCAAAAAGAGAACTCAAAAATTAAGGAAAATGAAGTGGATGATGGAGAATTTATTGATTACGAAGAAGTGGAATAGTCATGGGTGATCGAATACCGAACAAGGAAGTTCCAATTTCGAAATTTGGCGACACGTCATATATTTATTTCAAGAACCAAAACAATATCGTCAAACTTCTCAAATCAATATTCCTTGTCGGACATTCGATATTCAATCGCCCCTGACTTCTGACCGAGAGCACAGCGACTAATCTCACTCCTGATTTCTTTAAAAAAAATAACAATGACAGCACATATAATAACCATCGGTGATGAAATTTTAATTGGACAAATCGTTGATACCAATTCCGCTTGGATGGGGCAGCAATTAAACATGCAAGGCATTAAAGTTGGTAAAATCGTAACGGTAAGTGATACCCATAAAGATATTACGGACGCAGTAGAATCAGCATTTTCTGAGGCAGATATAATTTTGCTTACAGGAGGTTTGGGACCAACGAAAGATGATATTACTAAAAAAGCACTCGCTGATTATTTTAGCGTAGACATGCGATTTAGTGAATCAACTTATAATCGTATTCAACGCTTATTTCAAAAATTTGGAAGAACCATGACTGAGGCACATCATGAACAATCCTACATGCCTGCCAATGCAGATTTGTTGATGAATAAAATGGGAACTGCTCCAGGGATGTGGTTCGAACATGAAGAAAAAGTTTTGGTTTCGATGCCAGGTGTTCCACATGAGATGAAATATTTGATGGAAGCAGAGGTTTTACCAAAATTAAAAAAGCAATTTCCAGGAAAACCAATTGCCCATCGAACAATCTTGACGGTTGGAGAAGGGGAGAGTAGAATTGCTGACCGAATTGATCCTTTTCTCGAAGCTTTACCTCCAAATATCAAAATGGCTTACCTACCCGGAATTGCACAAGTTCGATTACGAATGACTGGAACTGGTGATGATGAAAATGAATTGAATACATTGTTAGATCAAAAAGTAGAAGAACTCAAACCATTGATTTCAGAATTTATTTATGGTTTTGAAAAAGAAAAACTCGAAGAAGTAGTTGGTAGAATGTTGATTGAAAAAGGAAAAACTTTGGCAACAGCTGAAAGTTGTACAGGAGGTTTTTTGGCCCATAAAATTACGTCAGTTTCAGGTTCGTCAGCTTATTTTATGGGAAGTATTATTGCTTATTCTAATGAGGTAAAAATGAATCAACTCCAAGTAAAATCTTCGACACTCAAAAATCACGGAGCGGTCAGCGAAGCAACGGTCAAAGAAATGGTGAAAGGAGCATTAGATTTGTTGAAAACTGATATTGCTATTTCCATTTCGGGCATCGCTGGACCAGGTGGAGGAACTCCAGAAAAACCAGTTGGAACAATTTGGATTGCCATTGGGGATAAAAATAATACCAAAACTTATCAACTAAATCTGTGGAAAGATCGTATGAAAAATATTGAATACACAACAACTGTTGCGCTGAATGTGATTCGAAAGTTTTTACACTTGTAGATAAATTCTACAATTTTTTTATTTTTTAGTCAAGTTAAAACATAGGATTTGTCTAACAACCATTTTTATAAGAACGATAAATCCTGTAATTTTGTACTGGAAAATAAATAGACCTAACCAAACCATTTAACCTAAAAAAAAAATATGGCTCAAGTAGAATTAATTATGCCCAAGATGGGTGAAAGTATCATGGAGGCAACCATTTTGAAATGGGTGAAAAACGTTGGCGACGCTGTCGACGTAGATGAAACCATTCTCGAAATTGCCACAGATAAAGTGGATTCTGAGGTACCTTCTCCTGTAAAGGGAGTAATAAAAGAAATCTTTTTTCAAGTAGATGATGTAGTTGAAATAGAAAAAGTGATTGCCGTTATCGCTACAGAAGGCGAAGAAGTTAGTTCCACTCCAGCTCCAAGTGTGGATAAAGCACCAGCTGCAAATGAGCAACAAAATGGAAAAACGGAATCAACTTCTGCTCCAGTTTTAGTTCCTGCAGTAGCAACGTCTACTTCCGCAATTACTACCAATGGAGTTGCAAAAAGTGATCGATTTTATTCTCCGTTGGTGAAAAACATTGCCAAACAAGAAGAAATTAGTGTAACAGAATTAGATACAATTCCAGGAAGTGGAGCTAAAGGAAGAGTGACTAAAAAAGATATGTTGAATTATCTTTCTAATCGTTCATCAAGTACATTTTCTGCTCCTACGGCAAAAATGGAGACATCTACAAAATCTCCAAGTGCACCTACTCAACCTCAAATCTCATCTGACGGTGGAACTGAAATTGTGGAAATGGATAGAATGCGAAAGTTGATCGCAGAGCACATGGTGATGTCAAAACATACTTCGCCACACGTTACTTCTTTCGTTGAAGTTGATGTAACGAATATAGTGAATTGGAGAAATAAAATTAAAAGTGATTTCCAAAAAACTCATGGAGAGAAAATCACTTTTACTCCGATTTTTATAGAAGCAGTTACTAAAGCGATAGGTGACTTTCCGATGATTAATGTGTCATTAGATGGAACTAAAATCATTGTTAAGAAAAATATCAATATAGGAATGGCGGCAGCGCTTCCTTCAGGAAATTTGATTGTACCTGTGATCAAAAATGCGAATCATTTGAACCTTTTGGGATTGACTAAATCAGTTAATGATTTGGCAACAAGAGCAAGAGCTAACAAACTTAAACCAGAGGACATTCAAGGTGGAACCTTCACTTTGACCAATGTCGGAACTTTTGGAAATGTAATGGGAACGCCTATTATCAATCAACCTCAAGTAGCAATTATGGCGGTCGGAGCAATTCGAAAAAAACCTGCTGTAGTTGAAACTGAATATGGAGATGTAATTGCGATTCGTCACTTGATGTTTTTATCCTTATCGTACGATCATCGAATCGTGGATGGATTCCTTGGAGGATCATTTTTGAGTCAAGTAGGAAAATACTTAGAAGCTTTCGATGGAGAAAGAACAATTTAAAATATTTAAAAGAGGTGTTTCGTTTTAGAATCACCTCTTTTTTTGGTTCTTTGAAAAGAATTGCGTTTTTAACTTGACTACTAGATTTTTCAAAAAACGTTTTTTAATTTTTCTCTAAAAAAAAGACACAAAAACTCCCAGAAACCGTTAAACGATAATTCAAATAGTTTTTACAAAGCTAGCCTATCACAACGAGGCAATTCCCAAAACTGTGAATTATGAACATTTTAAAACTTATCTCAACAACACTTTTTATCTTTTATTTTTGCCTTTCAGGAGTAGGACAATTTTCTGGGAAAAAAATAAAAGATAAAGCCAACCTTTACTTCAAAAATGACAAATTTTTTGAAGCACTCCAGTTATATCAAAAATATGATAAAATAAAGCCTAAAGATGAGGAGGTAAAACTTCGTCTTGGGATTTGCTATTTTTTCAATAATGAAATAGATAAAAGTATCGACTATTTGTCAGCATTAGTCTACAATAAAAAGAAGCCTAAAGCTTTGCCTTATTTTTATTTGGGCTGTGCTTATCATTCTCAAAAGCAATTTAAAAAAGCAATTAAAAACTATAAATTATTTTTAAAAAATAGTTCTTCAAATGATTCTAATCGCTTGGCTGTAAAAGATGAAATAAAAAGATGTGCTCAAGGATTAAAAATAAAATATCAAAAAGAATTAGCCGTTGTTGAAAATTTAGGAGAAAATGTGAATACACGTTTTGATGAATTTGCCTCAGTTGAAAGTCCAAACAATCCAGATAAATTATATTTCTCTTCTGCTCGTACAGGTAACTTAGGAGGCCTTCGAGATAAGGAAGGACAATTGGATGATTTGAAAGGAAAATACTCAAGTGATATCTTTTCTATCATTCTTCAAAATGGGACATGGACCAATCCTAAACGAATGAGTAACTTATTGAATAGTACTCAAAATGATGTCATTTTAGATTTTAATGAGAATGGTTCTGCGATGTTGTTGTTCAAAGGGTTTGATTTTTTTAGCGGACAAATTTTGGTTGACTCGTTTAAACCGATTGAAGATAAACCATTATATCCACATAGATTTGAAAGTTCGATTGTTGCTGAAAGAGGCGATGCTTCTCCTTATTTTTTTAATGATTCGACGCTTATTTTTTCGAGTAGGATAGAAGGTGGTTTTGGAGGAAGTGATTTATATATTTCTCAAAAATCGAATGGGAAATGGTGTCCACCACTCAACTTAGGTGAAACCATAAATTCAGCTTATGATGAATCTACTCCTTTTTTGGCAGAAGACGGGCGTACCTTATATTTTAGTTCCAATAGTACAAATGGGATAGGGGGATTTGATATTTACAAGGCGACTTTTAATGATTTTAAAAAGAAGTGGAGCAAACCACAAAACTTAGGTTTGCCAATTAATTCACCAAGAGATGATTATTATTTTCGATTGAGTCGAGATGGTTCTTTGGGGTATTTTTCTTCCTCAAGAGTAGAAGGTTATGGAGGAAAAGATTTGTATGTGGCATATTTTAAAACACAAAATTTAGAACAATTAATTTCTTCAACTCCATCTGGATTTCATACGTTAGCTTTTAAAAATCTAAACCTTGAACCAGATGCTAACTATGTAAATAATAATAGTTATGCGTTTAAAGGTGAGATGGGAGAATTTGAGGTAGAACCATTATATTATGAGTCAGATGATGATTTGTTGAATGCAAATAATATTGCACAGTTGAATGAAATTATACAATTGATGGAAGAATATCCTCAATTAAAAATTGAACTTACAGGTAATTCTGACAACCAAGATCAAGCACAATTTTCTTTGTTTTTTTCCATTAAAAGAACAGAGCAAGTCGCTGACTATTTAATTAAAAGTGGAGTAGAACCTTCCAATATATTATTGAAAGGATGTGGTTCAAATTTCCCCATTGCAAAAAATGTATTTGGTGATACGCCCAACTTGTTAGGACAAAGATTGAATCGAAGAATTGATTTTAAATTATTTAATATTCAGCGAGTGCCAATTAATTTTATTGTAAAGAAACCAAATGTGGAACAAGGGATGATTGCTTCAAAAGGAGTGTATTATGGAAAGGCAATCAAAGGACTTTCGTATAAAGTTCAAGTAGCTGAAATTAAACAAAATTACAATAGTAGAATGATTGTAGATTATCCTGATGCGATGGTAGAAAGTAGTGCTGATTCTCAATTTTATAAATATACAATTGGATTATACCAGACTTTTGAATCGGCCAACTACCTTCGGAAAGAACTCCAACGCCAAGGAATCACCATTGCAGAAGTAGTTCCTTATATCAATGGTATCCGATTGAGTGAAAGTGAATCTGCGTCTCAATCTGCGTCTTATCCTGACCTTTTAAATTTTATGGATAGTGCTTCACAAAATTGATTAAAAGCATGTGCTTTTTTCCAAAAGAGGAAAACAAAAAAGGATTATTCAAATCAATTTGAATAATCCTTTTTTGTTACTGATTGACTGCTGAACTGTTCAACGGCTAAATGAAAAAACTGTCAACTACTATTGCGCCACACCACTCGAAAAATCTAGAATCTCATCCACATATTTTCGATGATTAGCCAATCGAGGAACTTTGTGTTGACCTCCAAATTTACCTTTTGATTTTAACCATTTATGAAAAGTACCTTTTGGCATTGGTCGCATTTTAAGTTGTTTGAGCGCCATACCTTTATATCTTTTTGCTTCGTAATCAGAATTGATTTTTTGCAAATTTTTATCCAATAATTTTTTAAAATTTTTAAGATCTTCAGGTGCATTTTCAAACTCAATTAACCACTCATGGCCACCTTTTCCTTGCTTCTCTAAAAAGATTGGTGCGACAGTATATTCTAGTGCAACAGCACCTGTTGATTGACAAGTTTGAGCCAATGCTTTATCAGTATTCGAAACCATTACTTCTTCGCCAAATGCATTGACAAATTGCTTAGTTCGCCCTGTGATTTTAATTTTGTAAGGTGAAGTAGAAGTAAACATAATAGTGTCACCAGGTACATATCTCCACAAACCTGCATTGGTACTGATAACCATTGCATAGTTTTTTCCCATCTCAACTTCTGAGAGAGGAATTGCTTTTGGATTATCTTTGTTCCATTCTTCTGCTGGCAAAAATTCATAATAAATTCCATTATCCAGCAGCAGCAACATATCTCTTGAGTTCAAATCATTTTGAATCGCAAAATAACCTTCCGTTGCATTGTAAATTTCCATATATTGAACTTTTCCGTTTGGAAAATATTTATGGAATTGCTCTCGGTAAGGTTCAAAGCTAACCCCTCCATGAATATAAACTTCCAAGTCAGGCCAAATTTCCGACATATCTTTTTCGCCAGTCAATTCCAAAATTCGATCTAAGAAGACCATCGTCCAGGTTGGTACTCCACCGATCATCACCATGTCTTTTTCTTTGCTCGTGATTTGAGCCATTCGTTCGAGTTTTTCATCAAACCTCCGCATCGTCGCTGTCTCTATATCAGGTGTGAAAAATGGTCGACCGATGTAAGGCATGTTTTCCATCATAATAGCAGAAACGTCTCCCACCAAAGTATCAGGATATGCATCGAAACTATCTAAACTTCCACCCATCAATAAACTTTTACATTCAAATTGACGAGCATCAGGTCGATTATGGTAAAATAAATTCATCGTATCCCAAGTCCCTCGAATATGACACTTTTTCAAATTCGTTTTGGAAACTGGAATATATTTACTCTTGTCGCTAGTTGTTCCTGAAGATTTGGCAAACCATTTAACTTTTCCACTCCACAATACATCTGACTCTCCTAACATCATTCTTTCGATATAAGGTTTCAGCGATTCATAATCCTGGATTGGTACTCTTTCGGCAAAGTCAGCCTGAGTTTTGACAGATTTAAAGTCGTGATTTCTTCCCCACTCGGTGTGTTTTGTAGATTGGATGAGTTCTTTTAATACGGCGGATTGCACTTCATGAGGGTGCTCCATGAAATGAAGAATACGCTTGTAGCGTTGCTGGAAAAAGAATTGCATTCCCTTGTTGATCAGCTTCTTCATGGTGATGTGATTGTAAGTTTAGAGTTTTTGTTAAGCTCCTAAATTTAAGGAAATTTAAAACTAGAAACAAAGTAAAACCCTTTTTTTGATTAATGTGAGAAAATTCGCTTTAAAAATGTATAAAACGTTGCGAGTTGTAGAAATTGTTGGGTGAAGTGGTACTAATTTTGACAAAAAAAATCCGATTAAACAATTATGTCTAATCGGATTTTAACTTTTTATAATTATAAATTACAATTCCAGCTTCAAAAAATGCCCCGTGTGACTTTCTTTTACTTTCGCTACTTTTTCAGGTGTGCCTTGTGCCACTACTTTTCCACCTCTGTTTCCACCTTCTGGTCCCATGTCAATTACATGATCTGCGACTTTTATCACATCTAAATTATGTTCGATTACTACAATTGAATTTCCCTTTTCCACCAATTTGTTCAACACATTTAGTAATTGTCGAATATCATCGAAGTGTAAACCTGTCGTCGGTTCATCCAAAATATAGATTGTATTTCCAGTTGCTCTTTTTGATAATTCTTCAGAAAGTTTTACCCGTTGAGCTTCTCCGCCTGAGAGTGTTGTCGCCTGCTGTCCCAAAGTGATATATCCCAAACCAACATCTTTTAACGTTTTAGTTTTTGAATGAATTCTTGGAATTTTTTCAAAAAAATCAACTGCTTCTTCCACCGTCATATTTAACACATCGCTGATAGATTTTCCTTTATATAAAATTTCCAAAGTCTCTCGATTATATCTTCGACCTTGACATCGTTCGCAATCAACTTGAACGTCAGGAAGGAAATTCATTTCAATATTTCGTTTCCCTGCACCTTGGCATTCTTCGCATCGACCACCTTTAACATTAAATGAAAAACGTCCAGGTTTGTAACCTCTAATTTTCGCCTCTGGCAAACTTGCGTATATCTTTCGAATTTCATCAAACATTTTCGTGTAAGTCGCAGGATTCGATCGAGGAGTTCGACCGATTGGCGATTGGTCAATTTCAATCACCTTATCTACATGTTCCAAACCTTTGATAGATTTATATTCCATCGGTCGTTTGATACTTTTGTGAAAATGCTGTCGCAAAATAGGGTAGAGCGTTCCATTGATCAAAGAAGATTTTCCACTTCCAGAGACTCCAGTCACGCAGCAAAAAGTACCTAAAGGAATTTTGATATTTACATTTTTTAAATTATTTCCGACAGCACCCTTTAATTCCAAAAAGTTGCCATTGCCTTTTCTTCGTTTTGCAGGGATTTCAATTTTCTTCTTATCTCGCAAGTAAAGTGAGGTCAAAGTATCTTTTTTCAAAAAAGTTTCAGGAACTCCTGCACCAACTAATTCACCTCCATGCTTACCCGCACCAGGTCCCAGGTCAATCAAGAAATCTGAAGCCAACATAATATCTTTGTCATGCTCGACGACCAAAACTGTATTTCCAATATCAGATAACTCTCGCAATGCTTCGATCAATCTTTGATTATCTCTTTGGTGAAGACCGATACTTGGCTCATCTAAAATATAAGTTACTCCAGTCAGTTGAGAACCAATCTGAGTCGCCAATCGAATTCGTTGAGCTTCACCTCCTGATAAAGTTCTTGCAGGTCGATCTAAGTTTAAATAATCTAAGCCTACATGCAGCAAAAAACCAATTCTTAATTTGATTTCTTTAATCACTTCATGACCAATTGCTTGTTGACGTTTAGTTAAAGTACTCTCTAAATTTTCTATCCAAGTCATCAAGTCAGTAAAATCCATCACCGCTAAATCGCTGATATTTTTTCCATCTAATTTAAAATGCAGCGATTCAATTTTTAAACGTTGACCATTGCAAGTTGGACATTTATCAATGACCATAAAATCCTCCGTCCACCGTCTAATTTTTTCAGAAGAGGAATCTTTGTACCAACGAACCAACATATTGTTTAAACCTTCATAAGCCAAATTGTAAACAAAGTCATGTTTGAAATCTTTTTTTATTTCAAAACTCTCATCGCCTCCTTCCAAAATAATATCCAACGCTTTTTTAGGAATGTCTTTAACAGGTGTAGAAAAAGTGAATTTATATTTTTTGGCAACAGCCTTTAATTGCTTAAAAGTCCAATTGTCTCGCACCTCACCGAAGGGAACAATTCCGACTTCTTTGATAGATTTCGAATCATCTGGGATCACCTTTTTTATGTCGACTTTCATCACTTCGCCAAGTCCTTTGCAATTTTGGCAAGCGCCGTAAGGTGAGTTAAAAGAAAATGCATTTGGAGAAGGTTCTTCATAGGAAAGTCCAGTTTCCGCATCCATCAAATGCTTGCTGTAAGGAAAAACTTCCTTCGCACCTTGCTCTGCCAAGAAGACTAAACCGTTGCCCATCTTCAAAGCAGTTTGCAATGATGTGGCAAAACGTTCCTTGCGATCTTTCGTCATGTTTAAGCGATCAATGACCAACTCAATATCATGAACTTTATATCGGTCAACTTGCATCTTTGGAATCAAATCTTGCACTTCTCCATCGACTCTAACTTTTGTATAACCTTGTTTTCGTACATGGTCAAACAACTCTCGATAATGTCCTTTTCGACCTCGTACTAAAGGTGCGAGCAAGAGTGTTTTTTTTCCTCCAAAAGTTTTAAAAATATTTTCCATCATTTGCTCCTCGGTATATTTCACCATCTTCTTTCCAGTCACATGTGAGTATGCCTCACCGACTCTAGCAAAAAGTAATCGAAGGAAATCATAGACCTCAGTAATTGTTCCGACAGTTGATCTTGGATTCCGCCCAACTGTTTTTTGCTCGATAGAAATCACAGGACTCAAGCCTGTAATTTTCTCCACATCAGGTCGTTCCATCTCACCAATAAACTGCCGAGCATAGGCTGAAAATGTTTCCATATATCGTCGCTGTCCTTCTGCATAAATGGTATCGAATGCCAAGGAAGATTTACCACTTCCGCTAATTCCCGTAATCACAACAAATTGATTTCGAGGAATCTGAACATCGATATTTTTGAGATTATGTACTCGTGCGCCAATCACATCAATGTTATCATTGACTGATTTTTTGTTGTTACTTTTTGTTTTGGTAGTTGTTCTTTTTGCCATATTTATGTGGAGACGAAATGTGTCGAATTATTAAAAATTGAGCTTGCAAAAATAGGTAGAAAAGTTTAGAATTTTTTACTAGAAAAAATAAAACAGGGAATCCCAACTTTTGTTTTTTAAAAGATAAAAAATGTATTTACTCATTTATGTTTTTTTGAAAATAACACGTGGTAGTCTGCTTTAGCTGACCTGAAAAAAGAGCAAAGCGATTTTCTTCTAAAATAACTTCCAGCTACTTTTGAAAAATAACATTGTCGCTGCGCTCCTTTTTTAGGTGAGCTAAAGCAGACCACTAGGTGGGAATTGTTATCCCTGCGACTTATTTTTATTTTTGTCAAAAAAAAATGCACGAGATCATTTTCGAAAATCCACATCGACAAAAACATTTTGAGTTTTTTAATAGCATGAATCATCCGCATTTTAATATTACTGCCAATGTAGATGTCACCCAGCTTTTTCCTTTTTTAAAAAATAATAAATTACCCATTACCTCAAGTATTGTTTATTTAATCTCAAGAGTAGCGAATGAAATTCCAGAATTTCGATGGCGAATTCGAGATGGAAAAGTCTTCGAACATGAGACGGTTCAACCTTCGTTTACCGTTTTTACAGAAGTAGCTGATGTGTTTAGTTTTTGCACCGTTGATTACGAAAAAGAAGCAAAGAGTTTTATTCGAAGAGCTACTGAAAAAGGAGAAAAAATGAGGCTCAATCCTTCCTTTGAAGATGAAGTAGGGCGGGATGATTTTCTGTTTTTATCATCAATCCCTTGGGTGAGTTTTACTAGTTTTGAGCATGCGATGAGACATCACCCGTCAGATTCTATTCCTCGAATTGTGTGGGGGAAGGTTTTTGAGATCAATGGGAAAATGCAGATGCCGCTTTCAATTCAAGTGCATCATGCCGTGGTGGATGGGAGACACGTGGGGAAATATTTTCAAAAAATAGAAGCGATGGCTAACGATCCCGAAAGTTATTTTTAGGAATTGAAAATCAATTTAAAACAATTCACATTTTAAGTTGGTTCTACTTCCATGCAATCCATTAATCTAGTTTGGTTTAAAAGAGACCTTCGTCTCATCGATCATCAACCGCTAAAATTAGCGATTGAAACGGGTGACCCAATTGCTTTAATTTATGTTTTTGAACCTTCCGTAATTGCAGCACCTCAGTATGATTTAAGACATTGGAGATTTGTGTGGGAATCGTTTGTCGATTTGAATTTGTCGTTAAAAAAATATAATGCTCAAGTCTATATTTTTCATGATGAAGTATTGAATGTTTTCGAAAAAATTCAAACTCAATTTTCTATCAAAAAAATATTTTCACACGAGGAAACAGGAATTAGAATTACTTACGATCGAGATAAAGCTGTTCAAGTTTTTTGTAAAAAAAATAATATCGAATGGCAAGAATCGCAAACTAATACAGTTGTTCGAGGGTTGAAAAATAGATTTGAGTGGAATGATTTCTGGAAAAAATATATGCTTGCTCCATTGCAAAATCCAGATCTACAAAAATTAAACTCTATTCTTTTTGAAAACACTTCTGCAGATTTTTTTGGAAAAGAGATTCCTGAAAATTTTACTCAACCACATTCTGATTTTCAAAAAGGAGGAACTTCCATTGGCCTTCGATACCTGAATGATTTTTTTCAAAATCGGATTCAAAATTACAGTCGACACATCTCGAAACCGTTAGAAAGTCGAAGAGGTTGTAGTCGACTTTCGCCCTACATCACGTGGGGAAATTTAAGTCTCCGACAAGTTTATCAAACATCAAAAAAAGCGAAAGCAAATAAATCGTACAAACGTAATTTTTCTAATTTTGAATCTCGCTTACATTGGCATTGTCATTTTATTCAGAAGTTTGAAATGGAAGATCGAATGGAATTTGAAAACTTAAATCGAGGATATAATTTGCTGAAACGAAATGAAAATCAAATGCATTTTGAAGCATGGAAACATGGGCAAACTGGTTATCCTTTGATCGATGCATGCATGAGATGTTTGAACGCAACAGGATATATTAATTTCAGAATGCGAGCGATGGTAGTTTCTTTTTTGACGCAAAATTTATGGCAACATTGGAAGGAAGGATCGAATTGGTTGGCGCAACTTTTTTTAGATTTTGAACCGGGCATTCATTATCCACAATTTCAAATGCAAGCAGGTGTCACGGGGCTAAATACAATCCGAATGTACAATCCAATCAAGCAATCGCAGGATCATGATCCCAATGGCATTTTTATCAAAAAATGGATTCCTGAGTTACGAAATATTCCAGTTGAGTTTATTCATGAGCCATGGAAAATGACGATGATGGAACAACAGTTTTATAATTTTGAATTGGGGAAAAATTACCCTCGACCAATTGTGGATTTAAAAGAAACAGCGAAAGTAGCAAGGGATAAAATTTGGGCGCATCGAGATCATCCAAGTGTGGTGAAAGAAGCAAAACGTATTTTATATAAACATGTAATTCCTTCAAGAAAAGTAAAGAAAAAATAATTAACGCTTCGAAATTTTATTATTTGAAATCGCTCTTTGGCGAGAACATTTATGTCGACCTTCCGAGAAAGTTCTTTTTTTCAAATGTTTGGTAGATCTACCTTGCACTCGTTTTCGCCACATTTTCCAACTACTCAATTTCATTTCTTCGCGCATCAATTTGATCACATCTTTTTCTGGAACACCGAACTGCATTTCAATCGCATCAAAAGTCGTTCGATCTTCCCAACCCATTTCCACAATGCGATCAACATCTCGTACAGTCAAATTATATTTCTCTGAAATCTTCATTTTCTATTGTTTTATATTTTTCAAAACAACCTGCGAGAAGTATTGTTTAGAGGATATGAAAAAACAACATTTACCCGAAAAAATATGTGTCGTTTGTGAGCGTCCATTTAAGTGGCGAAAGAAGTGGGCGAAGGTCTGGGAAGAAGTAAAATATTGTAGCGAACGTTGTCGAAGAAATAAAAAATAAACATGAAAAAAACTTTACGATTAATTTTAGGAGATCAACTCAATGCGCAACACTCATGGTTTCAAAAAGTAGATAAAAATATTATTTACGTCCTTTTTGAAATGCGACAAGAAACGGATTACGTAGCTCATCACATTCAAAAAGTCGTTGCGTTTTTTGCTAGCATGGAGAATTTTGCGAAGCAGCTAAAAGAAAAAAATCATGAAGTAATTTATTGGAAATTAGATGATAAGAAAAATAAACAGAGCCTTGTAGAGAATCTAAAAATTATTATCAAGGAAAATAAAATTGAACATTTTGAATATCAATTACCAGATGAATATCGATTGGATGAACAATTAAAAAGTTTTTGCGAAGCAATAAAAATTACTTCCCAAGTTTTTGACTCGGAGCATTTTATGAGTACTCGATTTGAGTTGCGTGATTTTTTTGAAGGGAAAAAAACGTATCTCATGGAATCGTTTTACCGAAGTATGCGACGTAAGTATGACTTGATGATGGATGGCAACCAACCTGTAACGGGTAAGTGGAATTATGATAAAGAAAATCGAAAGAAACTTCCTAAAGATCATGCTCCAATCGAACCATTAGTTTTTGAAAAAGATGTTTCTGAAATTCATCAACGTATTGTTGCTACGGGAGTAAAAACAATAGGGAATATTGACCCAACTAATTTTATTTGGGCAACAGATCGAGAGGAAGCAATGCAAGTTTTGGATTTTTTTATTAAAAAATGCTTACCACTTTTTGGTACTTATCAAGATGCGATGACACCACATTATTGGTCGTTGTATCACTCGCGGATTTCATTCAGCATGAATGTGAAAATCTTATCGCCTTTGGAAGTAGTCAAAGCTGCGATTGCACATTGGGAAAAAAATCAAGACAAAATTACGATTGCTCAAATTGAAGGATTCGTTCGACAAATTATAGGCTGGCGAGAATACATGCGAGGTGTTTATTGGGCAAAGATGCCTGACTTTGGCACGCTTAATTTCTTAGAACATAACAATACACTTCCAAATTATTTTTGGACAGGGAAAACCAAAATGCATTGCGTTCGACATTCGGTTCAGCAATCTTTGGATTATGCCTACGCACATCATATTCAGCGATTGATGGTGACTGGAAACTTTGCTTTGCTGGCTGGAATCTCTCCTGATGAATTGGACGAATGGTATTTAGGAATTTACATTGATGCGATTGAGTGGGTAGAAATTACGAACACCCGAGGCATGTCGCAATTTGCAGATGGAGGAATTGTCGGAACAAAACCTTACGTGAGTTCGGCTAATTATATTGACAAGATGAGTCACTATTGTAAAACTTGTTTTTATAATAAAAAAGAAAAAACAGGAGAGCGAGCTTGCCCATTTAATAGTTTGTATTGGAATTTTTATGATCGACACAAAGATAAATTAGAAAAGAGTCCAAGAATAGGAATGGCTTATCGGTTATGGAATAAAATGGATGGAGAGAAGAAGGCAGATATTTTGAAGCAAGCAGATATTTATTTGAATGACTTGGAGAATTTGTAATCTTGAGATTATTATCCACCAATTTTAGATTTGTCAGCATCTTTATTTCCAAAGACTTTTAGCAAAAAACCATTTCTAAAATTTCATTCAATATTGTATCTTACTTTTTCTAAAATAAATTTATTATGAAACTACCAAGAATAATCAGAGTTCCTAAACATCATAAATTTAATTACACGCCTCGACACTACGATGCAAAGAAAGAAGATTTGGAACGACGTGTCGAAATTGCCAAAGGATCACAAGGAGATAGTCCGGAAGCAAGAAAAGCAAGAATCAAATCACAATTGCGTCGAGGAAGGAATAGTAATCCAAGATTACGAAAACAATTGGTATTTAAGTCTAATATGTTACTCTTGGGGATTATTGTGGTACTAGTTGTAGGACTGTTTATAATGATTAGTGTATATTTGCCTGAGATAATGAATTGATGCAGGATTAAAAATTAAAGATGTAGGATTGTTCCCATGATAGATATTGAATGATGGGAAAATCTATAATCATAATTCCATAATCCATCATCATTTTTTTTAGAAAACAAAAAAAGTAAGAACAACCTATGGCTGATGTGATTCAGCTCCTACCCGATTCTATTGCAAATCAGATTGCCGCCGGTGAGGTGATTCAGCGACCTGCCTCTGTAGTGAAAGAATTGATGGAGAACTCGATTGATGCGGGAAGTACTCAGATCAAATTAATAATTAAAGATGCTGGGAAAACATTAATTCAAGTGATTGATAACGGCTGTGGTATGTCAGAAACGGATGCTCGGATGAGTTTTGAACGACATGCAACTTCCAAGATTAGAGCAGCTAAAGATTTGTTTGCGATTAAGACAATGGGATTTAGAGGTGAGGCAATGGCTTCGATTGCAGCGATTGCTCAGGTGGAAATGAAAACTCGAAAGCACAATGAAGACATCGGAGTTCGATTAATTATCGAAGGTTCAGAAATCAAATCTCAAGAACCTTGTCAATGTAATGCAGGGACAAGTCTTTCCATCAAAAATTTATTTTATAATGTTCCAGCGCGACGTAATTTTCTAAAAACTACGACTGTTGAGATGCGTCATATCATTGATGAATTTCAAAGAGTCGCGCTAGCCAATCCAGATATATTTTTCTCTCTTCATCATAATGGAACAGAAGTTTTTCATTTGCCTGAAAGTAATTTGCGTCAACGTATTGTGAATATGTTTGGGCAGAATAGTAATAAAAAATTAGTGCCAGTTTTGGAAGAAACGGACGCATTGCGTTTAGAAGGATTTGTTGGGAAGCCTGAGTTTGCGAAAAAAACGAGAGGCGAACAATTCTTTTTTGTCAATCGACGATTTATCAAAAGTGGTTATTTGAATCATGCTTTGATGGGAGCGTACGAAGATGTTTTGCCAAAAGACACTTATCCTTTATACGTAATTTTTATTGAAATTGATCCTGCTAGAATTGACATCAATGTACATCCAACGAAGCAAGAAATTAAATTTGATGATGAACGATTAGTTTATAATTATTTAAAAGTTTCCGTTCGTCATGCTTTGGGGCAATATAGCATTACGCCAACTTTGGATTTTGACCAAGAACAAATTTTAAATAATCACCCACTTCCAAGTATGAATGATTCGAGGAGGGAAGCTGCATCTGCACCGCCGTTTTTAGGAGGCTCAGGAGGAATTGCTTCAAGTGGGAGTGGTACGACGAGTGGAGGAGAACGATATGAAACGTTTTCTTCGAAGGCAAATAATAGTTCTCCGTTGGATAGTTCTAATTTGCAGAATTGGAAAAAAATGTACGACGGTTTGGATGAGTTTGATGAATCACAAGATGAAAAAATTGGCGACCAGCCGATCACGATTGAAAGTGGAATGTCGGAAGGTAATCAATTGGATGATGGAAGTCATAGCTTTTCAAAAGATGTAAAACCATTATTTCAAATTCACTCTACCTATATTGTTAGTCATATCAAATCAGGTTATATTTTAGTGGATCAACAAGCGGCACATGAGCGAATTTTATACGAACGGTATTTGAGTATGTTGAATGAAAAAGAAGTGGTGACTCAAAAAGAATTGTTCCCTCGGAATATCACGCTCAATCCTGCGGACGCTGAAATTTTAAAAGATTTATTACCGCAAATTAATTTGTTGGGATTTGATATTCAAGAATTTGGGAAAGATGCATTTGTCATTCATGGCGTTCCCGCTGATTTAAAATCATCACAAGATGAACAAAAAATTATCGAACAATTATTGGAACAATATAAATCGAATCAAGATTTAGATTTGAATATTTTGGAAAATATCGCTCGTGCTATGGCTCGAAGTTCTGCCATTAAAAAAGGACAAAGTTTGACGCAAGAAGAGATGCGAGAATTGGTCGATCAATTATTTGCATGTGCTATGCCGTTCACAAGTCCGACAGGGAAAAAGTGTTTTGTCACTTTTGAACTAGATGAGTTGGCGAAGAAATTTAGTGCATAAAATTTTAAAGCAAAAAAAATGCTTCAAGAAATTAGATTTTCTTGAAGCATTTTTTTTGAAATCAAGTTTCTTATTTTTTTACATCTTGATCTCCTTTCATCCAAACTACTCTTTGCGGGAATGGAATCTCGACATCATTTTCTCTAAACGCATTATCAATTTCAAATCTCAAATCACTTTTCACATCTTCAATTCGAATAAAATTTCGAGAAAAAAAATGCAATTCAAAATCTAAAGATGAATTTCCAAAATTCGTAAATCGCACAAATGGATTTGGATGTTCAACGATTTCAGGATGCTCGGCAGCAATGTCTAAAAGTATTTTTTTTACTAATTTGGTATCCGAACCGTAAGCGACTCCAACGCTAATTAAGAACCTCACCTTTTCATCTAAATGACTCCAATTGATTACATTATCAGTTACTAATTTTGAATTCGGAACGACTACGGTAATACTATCTCTCGTTTCAATCAAGGAAGTTCTTAAGCCAATTTCTTTAACCGTTCCCACAAGTCCGCCAATATCTAGTACATGTCCAATCTCAACTGATCGTTCAAATAACAATACAATTCCGGAAAAGAAATCATTAAAAGTTTGTTGTAATCCCAAACCAATTCCCACCAAAAGCGCAGCAGCACCACCCCATAAAACAGTCATCTGAATTCCCAAACTAGAAATTGCCCACAACAATGCCATGGTATAAATGACATATTTCAACAATTGATTAATCGCATATTGAGAGCCAGAATTAATTTTACTTCGCTTATAATATCGAAATAAGACTAACTGAGTGACCATCCAAAAAATCAATCTAGCAGTTAGAATAATTAACAAAGCTTCAAGAATATCTGAAACTCTAATTTGTGTATTTGTCCCCCTGTAAATGGTGTAACTTTCCAGGTTAAAACTTTGCAATACTAAAAATATCGCAGCAGCATAAACTACCAATCGAACTAAATTTCCAGCATTACTATCCGTCTCTTTCGCATATTTTTCAACAGTAGTTTGGTAATCTAAGTCATTCCGACTTCTATGATAATTGTAAACCAAAACTTTGGAAGCCAACCAATCTAACATTCCTGCCACTTGCCAAATCGTCAAAGCATATAAAACAGTCGAAATCCGAATGCCTACATTTTTCATTTGATAAAGAAGGAAGTCAACTTCTAGTGCCCAAACACTTCCGATCATTGCAAGCAACGCAAAAATATTTCGAATACTTTTTAAAATTTTCGAATTGTCCCGAATCACATATTTCTCTTGCGCAAAATATTTTGGTAAAACTTTTTTGATGACTAGTTGATAAATCAAAAAAGTCCCGATCAAAACTATTCCCCAACTGATGAGTTGTCGCACAGTCACTTCGTGGTTGCCGATGCTAAAAAGGACTTGTTGAAGGAAATCGTTAAAGTTCATTTTATATTTAAAATTTATTTAATTCCGAAAATTACTCTTTTATAAATATTTTAAAGTTTTTTTACAGAAATATTTTAATCTAATTTTTCAACGATGCAAAAAGTACTTGTTAACTATTTTAAGTCATGCTATCAATCGGACTACCGAGCGATCAGTCTACTTAATTTCTATAGTACAAAAGTGGAACATTCGCTCATTTTGGAAAGTGCTGAATTATTACAAGGTAAGGTTTTGGAATATCCAATTTCGACAGTTTGGGGAGAAAAGGTAGATCAACATCTTGCCGTTTATTCCAAAGAACAAGCATTGTATTGCTGTTCTTTTTTTATGTTTGGAGAAATGACCGTTGCTGGAAAAAAACGAAAAATAGCTGCTCCACTTTTTTTGCACACAGTTGAATTAAAAAAAGAAGATGAAATTTTTTATGTATCGATTGATGTTGAAAATTCAATTGTCAATCCGATCATTCTTCAAGCTGCTGAAAATAGTCAAACAGGTCTTTTAGAAAACCTTACTCGAAGATTGCCAAAAGGATTTATCCAATTTGACCAAATTTTTGAAATGGAGAAAATATTAAAAGAGTTTTTTCCAAAATTAGATATTTCTAAGATTGAGACTTATCCAAATCTTTGGACAAGCAAAATGTTGAAGGATTTACAAAAAGAAAGAAAAGAAAATGCTCCATTTGTGATGGTTCCTGCTTGTGGAATTGCAATATTAAACAAACCAACTGGTTCACGTGGAGTTTTAAATGAGTTGGAGAAAATGACAGAGGGGAATGGTTTTTCAATTCCGTTACATGAAATTTTTGGGAAATCAACTCAGAAAATACCTCACCAAAAGGTTGATCTTACAGTCCCCATCGTTTTAAATAAAAGTCAGGAAAATATTTTGCAATCAGCTTTCGCCAATCATCTGACTTTAGCAATCGGTCCTCCTGGAACGGGCAAATCATTTACGATTGCAGCCTTAGCAGTTGAGTTGATGAGTCAAGGCAAATCAGTTTTGATTGCTTCCAAAAACAACCAAGCAGGAAATGTTATCGCTGATAAAATCGAAAAAGATTTTGGTTTGGATGGCATCGTCGTTCGAGCAGGAAAGAAGGATTACAAAAAGATTTTGCAAAATAGATTGGAAAATTTGTTGCGAGGAATTGGTCTAATTGAAGTTTCACCTTTGGAAGTACATGAGCTCTTTGGAAAAGTGAAAAAGCAAATCAAAACACTAGATGCACTTGAAAAGAAAATTAATTCCCGAACAACAATAGAGATGGGAAGAGGCGATTTTTTATTTCAATACAATAATTCTATTTTTCAAAAAATAAAAATGTATTTTTCAAAAAATAAATTTGAAAAAGAAATTCCACTTTGGAAAAAAATGTTTCTGTTGGAAAATGAATTACTTCAGCGAAATAAAAATTTGAAAAAATTACTTCAACTTCGATTCTATCGGTTTCTAAATGAGGTTTTAGATAAATCAAGAGATGAGGTGAAATGGTTGGTGAAAGCGTTTAAAGCTAGAACTGGAAATCGAAAAGAAACCATTTTTAGCGAAATTATTTTTTCGAAAATTCTAAAAGCTTTGCCTATTTGGGTAGCCAATTCTACAGATATAAATAGTGTACTTCCTTTGCAAAAAGAACTTTTTGATGTAGTCATTATTGATGAAGCAACGCAATGTGATATTGCGAGTTCTTTGCCGATTTTGCAAAGAGGAAAGTCTGCGGTCATCGTTGGCGATCCCAAGCAATTGCGACACATGTCTTTTCTTTCCAATGCAAAACAGAATCAATTGATTGAACAATTTCAAGTTGGGAATCGCCCAGCAGAACAATTGGATTATCGAAATAATAGTTTACTCGACATGGTTTCTGACTCCATCAAAAGTCAAAAACAAGTTCATTTTTTAAATGAACATTTTCGAAGTATGCCTGATATTATTCAGTTTAGCAATACTCATTTTTATGATGGAAAATTAGATGTGATGACTGCTTGTCCAACGACACTTCTTCGTCAGCATGCATTTTTACATTCCGTAGATGGTCGAAGAAATAAAACTGGTTACAATAAAAAAGAAGCAGATTCCATTTTTGAAATGGTCAAAACAATTATAGAGGAGGAGAAAAATTTTGATGAAAATCTTTGTCAAAGTATTGGTATTCTGTCTCCATTTCGAGATCAAGTTGATTATATGCAGCGCCAAATTTTAAAACTATTTTCGGCAGAAGAAATGGAACGACATAATATTTTGATTGGCACACCTTACGTTTTTCAAGGGGAAGAAAAAGAAGTCATGTTTCTTACATTTGCTTTGGATAATGAAAGTCATCCTGCTGCATTTAATTATTTAAATAGGGAAGATGTTTTTAATGTGAGCATCACGAGAGCACGTTCTTTGCAACATATTTTTACTTCTTTTTTATCAGAAAAAATAAAAAACGATAGTTTACTGGCAAGATATATTTTTAGTTTAAAAAGGAATAACAATACTTTTGTATCTTCTGAAAATAAGAAAACAGATACATTTCTAGAGGAAGTAATTGAAAGTATTTGTTCATTTGGAATTAAAGAATGGCATGTTGCTTTTCCGATTGCAGGAACTGAAATAGATTTAGTAGTTGTCTATCAAGGGAAAACTTTTTGCATCGACTTGATTGGTTTTCCAGGCGAATTTGAAACTGCTTTGCCAATTGAAAGATGGAGGATGTTGGAACGAGTTGGGTTGAGTACATTTACATTACCATTTAGCGCATGGTATTTTGATAAAGAAAAATGTATAATTGCGCTGCGAAATTTTTTAAAATAGAAACAAAAAATAAGATATGAACATCTCCGCAAATATCGTCGATATTCCTAATCACCAAATTTATTTTGGGGAAGTAACTTTTGAAAATGGAAAAATAACAAGCATCGAAAAAAAGGAAGGTGAAAGCAATTTATTTCTTCTTCCTGGATTTGTCGACGCACATGTACATATCGAAAGTTCGATGTTAGTACCTTCCGAATTTGCAAGAATTGCCGTCACTCATGGAACGGTCGCAACTGTTTCCGATCCTCATGAGATTGCTAATGTGATGGGAATCGAAGGAGTTTATTTTATGATAAAAAATGGAAAACAAGTTCCTCTCAAATTTAATTTTGGCGCACCTTCTTGCGTACCTGCCACAAGCTTTGAAACAGCAGGTGCAGTCATTGGAGTAGATGGCATCGAAGAAATGATGCAAAATCCAGACATCAAATATTTAGCAGAAATGATGAATTACCCAGGTGTTCTTTTTGAAGATCCAGAGGTCATGGCAAAAATCGAAACTGCCAAAAAATATGGAAAACCAATCGATGGTCATGCTCCAGGCTTGATGGGAGAGGAGGCTAAAAAATATATTTCCGCAGGTATTTCTACAGATCATGAGTGTTTTACTTACGAGGAGGCTTTAGGTAAATTGGATTTAGGAATGAAGATTTTGATTCGGGAAGGAAGTGCTGCGAAGAACTTTGAAGCGTTAATTGATTTGTTGCCAAAGCATGCTGATCGAATGATGTTTTGCTCAGATGATAAGCATCCCGACGATTTGATTGAAGGACATATCAATCAATTAGCTGCACGGGCTGTGGCTAAAGGTTGTAATATTTTTGATGTATTGCAGGCAGCTTGCATCAATCCTGTAGAACATTATAATTTGGATGTTGGGCAAATGAAAGTTGGAGATGATGCAGATTTTATTTTAGTTCATGACCTCAAAAATTTTAAAGTAAAAGCAACTTATATCAATGGAGTATTGGTTAGCGAAAATGGAAAAAGTTTTTTTGAATCTGTCGAAACAGAAATTATTAATAATTTTTTCACAGACAAAAAATCACCAATCGATTTTCAACTTGAAGCAAAGTCAGATCAAATTCAAGTCATCAAAGCTATTGATGGCGAAATAGTAACAGAAAGTTTTTTGGCAAGCCCAAAAATTGAAAATGGGTTTGCCATTTCTGATTTGGAAAATGATAATTTAAAAATGACTGTTGTCAATCGCTATGAAAATAAAACTCCTTCGATTGCATTCATCAATAATTTTAATCTGAAAGAAGGAGCGATTGCTTCATGTGTTGGACACGATTCTCACAATATAATTGCAGTCGGAACAGATGATGAATCACTTTGTCGAGCAGTCAATTTGATTATTGAAAATCAAGGAGGAATTTCAGCAGTAAGTGCCAAAGAAGAAAAAGTATTGCCTTTGCCCATTGCAGGAATTATGACCAATGCTGATGGTTATGAGACGGCAAAAGCTTATTCTGAGATTGATTTTTTTGTAAAAAATAAATTGGGATGTACTTTGACTGCACCTTTTATGACTTTATCATTTATGGCATTATTGGTTATTCCACGATTGAAATTAAGTGATAAGGGGTTGTTTGATGGAAAAGAATTTAAGTTCATTCAGGTTTTTTTATAAAAAAAGATTTAAATTGAATTTTATTTCTCTCCAAAATTCCCTTTCAACCTCCAATCTATATTTTATGTGACCTCCTCTACCTTTCATGTAGACAAAATCCCTCATGTGTTTTTTATTGAGATTATTTTAATGTATTAGTATTTTGTTTTAACTAATACGTTGTAAATCAATATGTTTTAAATGGAAAATATTTTTCAAGTTTTAAACCTTTATTCAATTTTTGGTCAGATTTTTGTAACTAATTTGTGACAAACATGAAAAGTTCGATTATCATCCCAAAATAGCGTACACTTTTCCAAACCGATTTTTAAAGAATACTATTGAACAACATAATGAGAAAAAAAATCACCAAACCCGTTAGAAAAAATCACCTTTTTCTAGTCTTCATCATTGGAGTACTAGCGTTTTCTTCTTGTCGAAAAGAAAACGTTCCTGCACCAAGTACATTTACCAAAGAAAAAAGAGAAATGTTGGGCGATCAAATGAGAATTGCAATAGCTGCAGATTCAGATAATTTTCCAATTTTGTCTCACGACTCACCAGCTGATTCAGTTTACTGGTATGTTCAAAAATTATATAATCAAGCTCATAATGTTATTAAAATTGATGGACAATCTCCTTCAGGTGATCGATGGAATCGAAATCGAGAATGGCAAGTAACGATTTTAGATATAGATGAAGTCAGAACAGCTTTTACAACTCCAGGAGGACATCTTTATCTGTCCACAGGTCTTCTCAAATCATTGGAAAAAGAATATGAATTATATTATATATTGACATTTGAGGCAACTTTGATGCATGAGAAATATTTATTGAATCGCTTGATTAATGAATTCAATACGACCACATTAAATAATTTTGTCCAAGGGATTCCACCACCGCCTGGTTCACCAACTTTAGAAGATGTATCTATGATGCTCGGCGAACTTAAGTTTGATGAGACAATGACAAGTGAAATGGATGAAATGGTAGTTTCTCTAATTTGCCAAACTTCAATATTTGATCGAACAGGAATTATTTCAATAATGGATCAACTAGATGAATCGGATACAAAATGGATGCAAACTAGAAGATCTTATGATTATCGAAATCAGGTAGATTATATTTTAAATCTTCCAGTTGCTTCAGGTGACGATTGTGGAAATTTTAAATCTAATGGAGGTTATCAAAAATATGTTTTAGATCGACTATAAAAAACAAACTTAAGGAACGTGAAATAAATAAATGCAGATTCTAGTGATGAAAAGCAGCACAAGTTTTATTCACAAAATTAAGCTGCAATCCTATAAGACAACTTTGGAATCTGGTCATTAAATTGGATTCGACTAAAATCAATTTCAGATTTATCAGTTTTGATTCCAATGGGATATTCTTTGATATTTAACCTGACGAATACTTTTAAACCAGTATCTGTTTTGGTTTTTGAAATAAGTTCTTTGACAATATTATAATCAGTAAATATGACTCCTTGCATCGCTCGATGAACGTGTGCAAATAAGCGGTGTTCAATCGGATTCCATTTAGAAGCATATGGCGGATAATGGCAAATGATAAAATCAATGCCTATCTTTTTAGCTAAAACCAACATTGCTTTTTTAAAGGCATGATGCCTGTAACTATTCGCTCCTCCTGCATCACAAAGGATAAGAATATTGCGAGTATCGGGATAATTGTGAATACCGTAATTTTCCCACCACCAAAGAAGATTATCTGTAATAAAAGTTGCTGTTTCATGACTACTACCAATGGTCATGTAGCCTTCATTATTTTGAATATCAAAAATTCCGTGAGGAATAACTGCCCCTTGTCCAAGGTAATGATAATCATGGTCGAAAACCTCAACTGCCCCTGTGGCATAGCTTTTCCCTTGGCGATAAAGATTACCTAATCGTTCTTTTTTCTTACAGTCAATGCTAATAACGGGAGAATCAAGACTCATGATAGTCACCAAATGAAAGATGATTTTAAATTGTTCGTCTCTTTTATCATATTTTCCTATCGCCAAATTCTTACTCAATTTTCGATACTTGAAGTCCATTGATCTCAGCGTTCGCTTTACTAAATTATTGCTTACATGATTCCCTGTTTCTACAAAAAAAAGTTCAGCAATCTCTTTGGGTTTCAAATGTGTCCAGTAAACATCTGGGTTGGTTGGACTACCAGCTTTATAGCGATTGATAAAACCTTTTAAATCTTCTAATAAATCGGGGGCACTAAATTCTTTTTTTTCTCCCTCCTCCTGCTAGACGAATCTTCCCCTCCGGAATTTTGTCTAACAGTTCTGGATTAGAAAGTTCAAGAATACCTCTACGAATTGCTCGGTCACTAAGACCAAACAATTCTAAAATGTATTTTTGACCTCCATAACCTAATTTTAGACATTCCGCAGCAGCATAGAGTCGTCTATCTTTTTCATTTAATTGAGAAAAATGTAAACACATTTTTGATTCTATTTCCTGGTTATATCTTGTCATTTTTTTTCACAAATTTACAATATAGAATCTGCATTTATTTATTCAGCGTTACTAAGATATGGGAGCAGCAACTAATTAATCTTAGTTGCTGCTTTTTTTTGGAAAAAAGAGAATTTTTATTCGTAAAGTAACTCGAAATGACCTTGAGCATTGGGAACATTTATCATCAAAAAAAGTTAGTTATTTGACTCGAAACAAAGCCTTGTATTTTAACGTTACATATCTGGTATTTTTTTAATAAATTTGCGACATCTTAAAAATAAATTTGTCCTTGAATTGAAGATAGGATTTTAAAAAAAATATAAAAACGATAATGGCAGAAACACAATATAAAACAGATGTAGAAGCAGTAGATGCATTGGCGAGTTCATACAAAGCGCTTTCTTCCGAAATTTCAAAAGTAATTATTGGTCAAGAAGATGTCGTCAAAGCGGTGATCATTTCATTATTTAGTAATGGACACAGTTTGTTGGTAGGGGTTCCTGGTTTAGCCAAAACATTATTAGTAAGTACCATTTCAGAAGTATTGGATTTGAGTTTTAAACGAATTCAGTTTACTCCCGATTTGATGCCTTCGGATATTACAGGTTCTGAAATTTTAGATGAGAGTCGTCATTTCAAATTTCATAAAGGGCCATTATTTGCCAATATCGTTTTAGCAGATGAGATTAATCGTACTCCTCCAAAAACTCAAGCAGCACTTTTGGAAGCAATGCAAGAACGTTCAGTAACAGTAAATGGTGTTCGACATATTTTGCCTTCCCCATTTTTTGTTTTAGCTACGCAAAATCCAATTGAACAAGAAGGAACATATCCTTTGCCGGAAGCACAGTTGGATAGATTTATGTTCAACATTACATTAGATTACCCATCGTACGAAGAGGAAATTGCAGTGGTAAAAGCAACAACAAAGCAAACTAAATACGATTTGAAAAATATCGTAACTGGCGAGCAAATATTGTTCTTCCAACAATTAATTCGCAAAATTCCTATCGCGGATAATGTATTGGAATATGCAGTTACCTTGGCATCTAAGACTCGACCAAATACAAAAATGGCGACTCAAGAAGTGAATGATTATATTTCTTGGGGGGCAGGGCCAAGAGCATCGCAATATTTAGTTTTGGGAGCGAAATGTCATGCGGCTATTAATGGAAAATATTCTCCAGATATTGAAGATGTTCAAGCGATTGCAAATTATGTTTTAAGACATAGAATCGTGAGAAATTATAAAGCAGAAGCAGAAGGAATCACAGAGGAAGATGTAATCAGAGGATTGTTTTAATTCTGATTTTAAGTAAAAAAAAGGTCTAAAGGTTTTTTAAAAACTTTTAGACCTTTTTTTTTGTAAAAAACGTTTGTCTAACGTTAGAATTTTTATCTTGTGGGGAAACCCTAAACTCTTCAAACATACACTAATTGAGAAAACAAAATTTTTATTAAAACTAAAAGAGAAAACGGTGAAAGGGAAACAACTACCTAAGTATATAGATCATACTACACTCAAGATTGACACTAAGAAAACGGATATTAAAAAATTATGTAATGAGGCAGAAGCCAATAACCTTTATGCAGTTTGTGTACCTCCATATTTTGTGCAGAGTGCATCCATGTTACTAAAAAATAGTGATGTGAAAATTGCAACTGTCATTGGATTTCCTTTAGGATATTCTGCAACACCTTCCAAGGCTGCAGAAATTCATAAAGCGATTGATGATGGAGCAGATGAATTAGATGTCGTCATTAATGTGAGTGCGGTAAAAAGTGGAGATTGGAATTACGTGCAAAATGATATTAAAACAGTTGCACTTGCCACTCAAATGAAAGGTAAAATTATTAAAGTGATTCTGGAAACAGGACTTTTGAATAAAAAAGAAACAAAAAAACTTTGTGAAATTTGTGCAGACGCTGGAGTAAATTACGTTAAAACTTCAACAGGATTTAATGGAGATGGAGCAACGGAAGAAGTAATTGAATTTTTAAGAGCGAACCTTCCGAGTTCTATTAAAATAAAAGCATCAGGCGGAATCAAAAGTGTGAAAAAAGCGCTAAAAATGATAGAAGCAGGTGCAGATAGATTAGGTACTTCTTCAAGTATGAAAATTATTAAAGGAATAGAAAAATTGTCATGAAAAGAATTGTAAATGTATTGTTAGGGGTTTTGTTTTTTTGTATTGCTTCACAGGCACAAGTACAAATAACGGAAGATCCCAATGTGACATCCTTAGTTCAAAGGCATATGGATCAAAATAGAATGTCGACAACCATTTCCGGTTGGCGTATTCAATTATTAGCTACAACGGATCGACGAAAAGTAGAAAATGAAGAATCAAAATTTATCCAAAGGTATCCTTTGATTCAAGTGAATTGGGTTCACTCCAAACCGTATTATAAATTAAAAGCGGGTGCTTTCGCCAATCGATTAGACGCGACTCGACTTTTAAAAGAATTCAAAAAATACTATCCAAGTGCATTATTGACTAAAAGTGATGTGAGTATTAATGAAGTCTTAAATTGATTAACCTCGGTAATTTATCTCCACAAAAATGAGTATTCGCGCTCGTAGAAATAACGGATTCCAAAATGTAGATTTGCAAACTCTAAGTTATTACTTAGGGTTAGTGGTAGTTGGTTGGATGATGATTATTGCAGCTACTGCTAAGGGAAATGATTTTGGAGAATTTAGTAGTGAAGCCACTAAGCAAGGATTTTTTATCATAGTTTCCTTTGTTCTTATTGTAGGTGTTTCATTTATTGAGTGGAAGTTTTGGAGAACATTTTCTTATATTTTTTATGCGCTTTCCATTTTGTCTCTGATTGCCGTTTTGATAATTGGAAAAAAGGTGAGTGGGGCGACTTCGTGGTTTAGCATAGGTGGATTTAGTTTGCAACCCTCTGAATTTGCTAAATTTGCGACTTGTTTGGCAATGGCAAGTTTTCTTAGTTCATACAATGCCAACCTTAGAATATTTAAATCTCAGGTAATTGCTTTTGGGTTAATTGCGATCCCAATCATTTTAATTCTCTTGCAACCTGATGCAGGTTCCGCTATAGTTTTTACTTCTTTTCTAATCCTCTTTTATCGATTAGGCTTATCAGAAAACTTTTATATTATTTTTTTAACGATAACTGCCTTGTTCATCATTGCATTAATCTATAAACCATATTATGTAATTCTAGGATTCATGACGCTTGGAACAGGAATTTTTATTTTTAATATAAAAAATGAAAGACAGAAATGGGCTATTGGATTTGCATTGTTGATTATAGCAACTATTTTAGGGTTATATTTTTTCCATCCATATTATCGAGAAATTTTTGTGGCTAATGTTATATTGATTCCAATTGTAGCATTTAACCTTTGGAGAAATGGAAAAAAAGAATTAGTAAAATTACTTTTGCCATTAATCATCTTTGGAGGAACATTCGCCTATGGAGCTAACTTTGCATTTAACAATATTCTCAAGCCTCATCAACAATCTCGAATCAATGTTTGGTTAAATCCTTCTAAAGCACCCTCTGATGCAATTTATAATCTACGTCAATCCAAACTCACAATTGGTTCAGGCGAATTATCTGGAAAAGGATTTTTACAAGGAACTCGAACTAAATTAGATTTCGTTCCAGTACAATCTACTGATTTTATTTTTTGTACGATTGGAGAGGAACAAGGTTTTATTGGAGTCTTTGGAATCATCGTACTTTATTTGCTTTTTTTATATCGAATAACAGTTATCGCAGAAAGGCAGCGATCTGATTTCTCTCGAAATTATGCTTACGGAGTTGCTGGCATTTTATTTTTTCACTTCTTTATCAATATAGGGATGACCATGGGGTTGGTCATGATTATTGGTATTCCACTTCCATTTATTAGTTATGGAGGATCTTCCCTTTTAGCTTTTTCCTTGATGATTGGTGTTTTGTTGAAATTGGATAGTAATCGATTTTCTATTTAAAAAAAGGAATATAAACTTCTCCAATCCTTGTTCTGAAATCGTTATTCGATATTCAAAAAATCATCACTCATCATTTATACTTCATCATTACTTTTTAGCTACTTTTGCACCCTATGAAATTTGATTTACAATATACAGATCCAAACTCTAGTGCTCGTGCAGGAGTTATCGAAACGGCTCACGGAAAAATTGAAACGCCCATATTTATGCCAGTAGGAACTTTGGCAACGGTCAAAGGTGTACATCAACAAGAATTAAAAGACGAGGTAAAAGCTCAAATCATTTTGGGAAACACTTACCATTTATTTTTGCGCCCAGGAATGGATGTGATGGAAAAGGCAGGAGGTCTTCATAAATTCAATGGTTGGGATAAACCGATGTTAACAGATAGTGGTGGTTATCAAGTTTACTCTTTGAGTGGAACTCGAAAAATAAAAGAAGAAGGTGTCACCTTTCGTTCGCACATCGGAGGCGAAAAACATTTTTTCTCCCCTGAAAACGTCATGGATATTCAACGAACAATTGGAGCAGATATCATTATGGCATTTGATGAATGTACGCCTTATCCTTGTGAATATAATTATGCGAAACGTTCGATGGAAATGACCCATCGTTGGCTCAAAAGGTGTTGTGACCGATTCGATTCGACCGATCCAAAATATGGTTATGAACAAACACTAATGCCAATTGTCCAAGGGAGTACGTATAAAGATTTAAGAGTAAAATCAGCAGAAACAATTGCTTCATTTGATCGCCCTGCGAATGCTATCGGAGGACTTGCCGTAGGTGAACCTGCGGATAAATTATATGCAACAACAGAACTAGTTTGTGGAATTTTACCAAAAGAAAAACCTCGATATTTGATGGGTGTAGGTACTCCTGAAAATTTATTGGAGTGCATCGCTTTGGGAATTGATATGTTCGATTGTGTGATGCCAACTAGGAATGCTCGCCATGGACACCTATTCACCTCCCAAGGAATTTTGAATATGAAAAATGCAAAATGGAAAGATGATTTCAGTCCTATAGATGCAGAGAGTACAGCTTCCACAAGTCGTTTTCACAATAAAGCTTACCTGCGACATTTATTTCAGAGTAAAGAACTTTTAGCTTCGCAAATTGCTTCGATACATAATTTGAGTTTTTATTTATGGTTAGTAGGTGAAGCTCGGAAACATATTATCGCAGGAGATTTCTATGATTGGAAAAAAGCAATAGTACCCAATTTAACTCGCAGACTCTAAAATGTTAAAATATCAAACAACGTTAAAGGTAAGTTAGATTTGGAAAAATATTAGCAGATCTAATTTTCAAATAAGATATTAGCAAAAAAAAAGATTAATCATCAACGATTAATCATTCACCATTAAAAACGATGCTAAAAAAACTTGATTGGTACATCATTAAAAAATTCTTATCCACCTTCTTTTTTACGGTGCTGATGATCACGATGATTTCTATCATCATCGATTTTAGTGATAAAGTGGAAGATTTTATTGAAGAGCCAGTTACCCTCAAACAAATTATTGTTGATTACTACTTTAATTGGGTGTTGTGGATCAATGGTCTTTTATTTCCATTGGGTGTTTTGATCGCAGTTGTTTTTTTTACATCAAGGATGGCGTTTAACTCTGAGATAATTTCCATTTTTAATGCAGGAATAAGTTTTAGAAGATTGATGGTGCCATATTTAGTAGCAGGTGGTTTTTTGACTGCGTTGCATTTAGTTGGAAACCATTATGTGATTCCAAGGGCAAATGAAACTCATTATAATTTTCAACATACCTATATATATCATCATAGCCAAAAAGTAAACGATGCCAATATGCATCTTTTCGTTGGTCCAAATAAAAAAATCTATGTTGAAAAATATAATAAAAGAGATACTTCTGCTAGAAACCTTCGAATCGAAAAAGTTGAAAACAATCAACTGACTTACCTTTTCAAAGCAGGGACTGCAAAATGGATTGGACCACCCAATAAATGGAGGTTCAAGAACTATGAAGTCCGAACTTTTAATGCAAATCGAGAGTCACTTTTAATCGAAAAAGGAACAGAATTGGATACGACACTCAACCTGAATCATTTGGATTTCATTTATTATAATGAGGATAAAGAAATGATGACGACGCCTCATCTTTTAGCTTTTATGGAAACTCGAAGGCAAAAAGGAAAAGGGAACTTAAAAAAATATGAAACAGAATTACATCGAAGGACTGCAGAACCATTTACTATTCTCATATTGACTATCATTGGTTTGGCTGTGGCAGCAAGGAAAGTACGGGGAGGAATGGGTTTACATTTGGCAATAGGAGTGGGAATTGGAGCGCTCTATATTTTCCTTTCTAAATTTTCTATTACGTTTGCTACAAACGAAACATTACCTCCAATGTTAGGAGTCTGGATGCCTAACATTATCTTCTTTATTGTAGCGGTTTATTTAGTTTCAAAGGCTCAAAAATAGAACCCTTCATTTTTTTATAATAAAGGAGAGGTGTTAGACATTATGGTTTAACACCTCTTCTTTTTTGTTCAACTTGTTTTCAGCATAAATTATAAGAAGAATATAAAAAATCAAAACTTTCAATATTTTTTGAAAATAAAGTATTTTGGGTAAAAAAGATAAATGACCCATAAGTAATTGATAGTCAGGTATTTGTGTTTTTTATTTTTTATACTGAAGTGAAAGCGTCTTGGTGGAGACTATATTTTGTTTAATTATAATTTGGATTTTGTTTAACAATGGTTTATTTTTGTAATACATTGAGAAACAATCTATTTAAAATTACTCTCTAAACAATATCAATTATGTCAACATTAGAATTTAACGGTCGATACGAGGGAATGTCAAAGTTGCTTCATTCTTTTGCTTACAATCTCACAAAGAATACAGAGGATGCAAAAGACCTTTATCAAGAGACATCTTTCCGCGCGTTGACAAACAGAGACAAATTTCGTCCAGGTACAAATTTCAAAGCATGGTTATTTACAATCATGAAAAATATATTTATTAATAATTATCGTAAAAAGATGCGAGCGAACACCATTATGGATTCTACTGACAATGATTATTATATCAACTCAGGTAGCGTCATAATTTCCAACAAAGCGGAAAGTAATATTATGATGGACGAGTTAACAGCAATGATTGACGGAATGGAAGATGGTATTCGAATTCCATTTATGATGCATTATGAAGGTTTCAAATATCAGGAGATTGCAGACAAATTAGAATTGCCACTCGGAACAGTTAAAAGTCGGATCTTTTTTGCTCGGAAAGAAATGAAAGGATTGATTAATAAACGATACGATAGCATGGCAATCTTAAGAGCAAAAAACTAAGTCAAGTTTGAAAAAAGAAAATTAAATTTTTTTAAAGAAAGGCGGCAAATGTAAATTTGTCGCCTTCTTTATTTTTTCGTAATTATGTTTCTCTTACTGTAGAGACAAAGCATGCTTTGTCTCACTTCAAAAATAAATAAATGGATAAAATATTTTTTACCAAACAACTTTTAAAATGGGCAAAAACGATAGACCGTCCCATGCCATGGAAAGGTGAAAAAAATCCATACCTCATTTGGCTCTCAGAAATCATTTTGCAACAAACTCGTGTTGAGCAAGGACTTCCTTATTTTTTAAAATTTAAAGAAAAATATCCAACAGTTCACGATTTGGCAAATGCGACAGAAGATGAAGTGATGAAATTATGGGAAGGATTGGGCTATTATTCTCGTGCTAGAAATTTACATTTTTCCGCTAAAAATATTTCGAAAAATCTCAATGGGGAATTTCCTAAAACGCTCGATGAAATTTTAAAATTAAAAGGTGTAGGAGCTTATACCGCTGCAGCGATTGCCTCTTTTGCCTATGATTTGCCGCATGCTGTTGTTGATGGAAATGTATATCGAGTGCTGTCGAGATATTTTGGAATCGAAACACCCATTGATTCTACCGAAGGGAAAAAAGAATTTACAGTACTTGCAAATATATTGTTAGAAAAAAAGGAAGCAGCGATTTATAATCAAGCAATCATGGATTTTGGAGCAACACAATGCACCCCAAAACTAACTGATTGCAAAAAATGTTTTTTGAAAAAAAATTGCCAAGCTTTCCAAAAAGGAAAAGTGGCTGACCTTCCCATCAAGTCTAAAAAAATAAAAAAGAAGACAAGGTATTTTAATTATTTAGTTTTGAATGCGGGAGAAAATGTTTGGGTTCAAAAAAGAAATCAAAAAGATATTTGGCAAAACCTCTACGAATTTCCATTGGTAGAAACTGAAGCACTTTTAAAAAATGATGTGCTCTCCAAAAATGAAATTTGGAAAAATTTGATTCAGGATTTTGATTATGAAATAAAACATATTTCTACTCCTTTTCGACAACAATTGACCCATCGAACGATCATCGCCACTTTTTTGGAAATTGATTTACCAACCAATTTCTCTATTGAAAAAAATACTTATATCAAAGTAGATCGCAAAAACTTAAGTAAATTTGCCTTCCCTAAAATTATCGATTTGTATTTAAAAGATAATTCATTAAATTTATACTCAATGCTCCAAGATTTGGAGTGAGAAAACTAATTTTTTAAATCACAAAAAACGCACATTATGATTAACAAAGTCATCTTAGTCGGCAACCTTGGAAAAGATCCTGAGGTTCGACATTTCGAAGGGAATTCTTCTGTAGCTTCTTTCTCCGTTGCTACGAGTGAATCTTACATGGACAAAACTACTAATGAAAGAAAAACTCAAACCGAGTGGCATAACGTAGTGATGTGGAATGGATTGGCAGGCGTGGCAGAAAAGTATTTGAAAAAAGGAAGTCAAGTATATATTGAAGGAAAATTGACCACTCGAAAATGGCAAGATAAAGAAGGAAATGATCGATACACAACTGAGATAGTTGCAAGAACAATGAAAATGTTGGGAAGTAGAGAAGGTGGAGGTAATTACAAAATGCCGTCTGCATCTGATGCACCAGCTCAAGTTGTGAAGGAAACATCAGCTTCACCTCAACCAACTGCGGTAAATACTCCAGCCTCAGTATCTCCTGAAAAAGTTACTGATGCACCTGATGATGATTTACCATTCTAAAAAATAAAATCTTAGATTTTCGGTGGATTGTGTTTTATCAATCCACCGAAATATAAAATATAACGTTCTTTGACCACGGATTTTGTCAAAGAATCAAAAATAATGACCATTGGATTCCATACCCGGAACATTTTTCTCTTCTTTATTAAACTCCTCTTTTTTGTTAGCGGATTTTCCTTTTTGGGAAGTAAGTGGCGCAGCAATTTTTGTTATAATTTTACTATTGTGTTCGGCTCTGATTTCAGGATCAGAGGTAGCATTCTTTTCATTGTCTCCAAATGATATTGATGAGCTAAAACAGGAAAATAGTAAAACGTCTGAGCGAATCATCAAACTCAAAGAGATGCCTCGTACGTTGTTAGCGACCATCTTGATCAGTAATAATTTCATCAATATTGGAATAGTTGTTTTGTCTGATTTTGTTTTGGGGAAAATAATGCCGTCAGAAATTTTTACCAATTGGGCAATTCAAATTGGAGCAGCAAACTATTTATCGTTTATTCCATTAATTGATTTGACCAATGGAGACATTGCTTTGATCGTAGAAAATTTGATCAAGGTAGTTGGAGTCGTCTTTCTTTTAGTTTTATTTGGAGAGGTGGCTCCTAAAGTTTATGCTAATTTGAACAATGTAAAATTAGCAAAAATGATGTCGGGATCTTTGAGTGGTTTAAATAAATTCTTTTCTCCAGCGAGTAAAGTATTGGTTAATTGGACCAATTATATTGAAGGAAAATTAGAATCAAAAGCACAGAAAGCAAGTTTGATGAGCAAAGAAGATATTGATGAAGCAATAGAATTAACGGTACGAAATGATGACAATGCGGAAGAGGAAGTTGATATTTTAAAAAGTATTCTCAAGTTTGGAGATGTAACGGTCAAACAAATTATGCGTTCACGAGTGGATGTAATTGCGATTGAATTTCGAACAGGTTTTCGAGAAGTTTTAAAGTTAGCTCGGCGAGCAGGCGTTTCTCGGATTCCAATTTTTGATGATGATTTTGATAATATAACAGGAATATTATACACTAAAGATTTGGTTGGTTATACGGATGAAGGCGATGATTTTGAGTGGCAAGCCCTCATCAGAACAGATTTATTATATGTACCTGAATCGAAAAAAATTAGCGATTTACTTAAAGAATTTCAACAACAAAAATTACACATGGCGATGGTCGTTGATGAGTACGGAGGAAGTTCGGGGATTGTAACCTTGGAAGATGTTTTGGAAGAAGTAATTGGTGAAATTAAAGATGAATTTGATGATTTATCTGAAATTGATTTTACTAAGAAAAACGAATACACTTATGTTTTTGAAGGAAAAACTTTGCTCAATGATATGTGCAGAGTGATGGATTTGGAAACAACCACTTTCGATGAAGCCAAAGGAGATGCAGATACCATTGCAGGATTAATGTTAGAATTATTTGGACAAATTCCAAAAATCAATGCTGAATCGTCGTACAATCAATATCGATTTAAAATCGTTTCTGTTAATAAGCGAAGAGTCAAACAAGTTCAAATTATCTTACCTAAGAAAACGTAAACAATAATTTTTAATGATTAATATTTTTGAAAAAAGACAACGAAGCATTTCATTTTTTTTAGCGACTGCTTTCTTTTTTACATTTGGTTTTATCTTACAAAGTTGTGAAGATGAAGCAGCCATTACACCTAAGCCAAGAGGTTTTCCAAAAGTAGTTTATCCCGAAAAATCATATCAGTCATTTGAAGAAGGTTATTGTGATTTTTCATTTCAATACCCTTCTTATGCAAAGATTGAAAAATCCAATTCATTCTTTGATGAGCGTCCGAGCAATGAATGTTGGTTTGATATTTCTATCCCCAATTTTAATGCAACGATTCATTGCACTTATTCACCAATCGACAAAAAAGAGACGGGCGAAAAGTTAAAAGCTGATGCATTTGAATTAGCTCACAAGCACAATATTAAAGCAAAGTATATTGAAGAAATAAACATCGATACTAAAAATGGAGCGAAAGGAATTGCATTTAATCTCGAAGGAGAGGTGGCTTCTCCATTTCAGTTTTTTGTAACAGATGAGGAAAAACATTTTTTGAGAGGTTCGCTTTATTTCAATACTGAAGTAGCGCCAGATTCACTTGCACCGATTTTTTCATTTGTCAAAAAGGATATTGAGTATATGATTAATACATTGGAATGGGAGGAATAATTTATGCGTCTCTAAACGAAAAAAGCGCAATTGAAAATTAATTCAATTGCGCTTTTTTTATTTTTTCTAAAAAAGTTACTCACCACTCCTATGATCAAAAACTTCGATTTCTTTTGTTTTTACAATAAGATCTGTAAATTTTCCTTTGAATCGAGTTGCTTTTACAATGTGATTATCAATCCAATGATAATTTCCACCACGAGGTTTTTCCATTAATAATCCATGATATTTGAAATGATGCTTTTTCAACCAAACCTCCGTAACTTCTCGATGTTCTTCCGTTCTCGAAGTGAAAAAAGTAATGATGTGACCTTCGTCGTACCATTTGTTCAAAATTTGCAAAGCATCAGGATATGGTAAACAAGTACCCATTCTTTCAGGCTCCTCATTGGGAACGTCATCGCAAACAGTACCGTCAATATCGATTAAATAATTTTTCACACCATCAGCTAAAATTGGGCTGATTGGCTCCCCCTTTTCATTAAAGGTTTCGTTTAATTCATGTTTATTTTTGCTCATGATTTCAAATAGGTTAATATTTTACAATAGTATATAATAAATGGCAAAACTATGCCAAGAGTTTGTCTTGATTCAGAAGTTGATTTATTTTATTTATCTATAGTTTAAAATCCATGGTTAGGTAGGAAATACAAAAGTATTGAAAACTTTATTCAAAAGTGATAAAATCTTCAGGATTTATTGGTTTTCCTTTATGCCATAGCTCAAAATGAAGATGAGGACCATTGGAAAGAGTTCCTGTATTTCCAATAATGGCAACCGCTTCCCCTGCCTTTACAGAATTTCCAATCTCTTTGAGTAGTGCTGAATTGTGTTTATAAGAAGAAATTAAATTATTAGAATGTTGAATGGAGATAGTATTTCCGGTTTCCAAGGTCCAATCTGATGAAATTACAAATCCATCTAGAGTTGCTTTTACAGGCGTATTTTTGGGTGCCAAAATATCTGTTCCATAATGTTTTTTATCAGGCATAAATTGTTCACTTACCACACCAGTGATTGGAGGAATAAAATATAATTGTTCCAAGGGCATTTCATTGGAAGAGACATTGATCGATCCTAGTTTTTGTCTTTGTTGAGATTGAACTTCTTCTTCGACTTCTTGCCGAAGTATCTCGTCTTCTTTGATGATAGTTACACTTTGAAGAGAATCAACCTCTATAATTTCTTCATTTTTCACATCTTCTTCCGTCTCATCATCACCAGTAATCATTCTTCTAAAACTATCAGTATAAGTTTTTTGAGCTATTAGCTGCTCTTCAAGTGCTTTGTTTTTTTCATAAATTTCTCTCAACTCTCCAGAACTTGCGTCTCCATAGCCAGGTACAAATCTTTTAATTGGAGTAAAAAATATTAATGCAAAAACCAAAAAAGCAACTAACACAGTTGCAGCCGAAATAGCTACGTATAAATTAAGTAAAGAAAGCTTGTATGAACCAACTTCTTCAAATGATTCGTCATTCATCACCACCAAACGGTAGGTGTTTTGAAGCTTTTCCTTAAAACTAGCCCAACCTTTTTCCTCGTTATTTTCGGTACTCATTGTACACTATTTTGTTAAAATTAAAATAAATTTGTGTTTCGTTAGTTTTAATAAGTAAGCGTGTCCAAAACCATTGCTTTTCGTAACAAATACAAGGAATTCGAGTATTTGTTTAGAGAGACTTTCTAGTATAAAAACGCTCAAATTTTTCTGACAACAATTTTCTTCAAAATATTTCTTTTTCCGAAAACGAAATTAAACATTTTTTTGCTTTGAAAAGATTCAATACACTTTTATCCGTTTGGGTTCTTATTTTTTTTATTGCTTCCTGTGCTACTCAAAAAAGCAAAGACGATCCATCCAAAGTTGGTAAGTTTTACCATGATGTAACGTCCAAGTATAATGGATATTTTAATGCTAATGAATTGCTTGAGGCAAGCATTGAGACTTTGAATGCACAACACCAAGATAATTATAATAAAATTTTAAGTATTTATAAATATTCAGCTGCTGATAACGCATCAGTAGTGGCTAGTGATTTGGACAATGCGATTAAAAAAGTTTCGATTGTAGCAAGTCTTCACCCTGCGAGTCATTGGAAAGACGATTGTTACCTTCTGATGGGGCAATCTCAATTTGTGAAAAAAGATTATGAATCTGCAGAGGAAACCTTGGAATTCATGGTAGATGAATATGATCCTAAGAATGCAGGTAAAAAAAGAAAGAAAGGTAAGAAGAAGAAAAAGTCTAAAAAACAAAAAAAGAAAGAGGCTAAAGAAAAGAAAAAGAAAAGAGAGGCTACTCAAAAGGAAAAGAAAAAGGCTCAAGAGAAAAAGCGAAAAGAAAAAGAAGCTGCCCGTCAAAAAAGAATAAAAGCAAGTAAAAAGAAAGCAAAGCAAAATAAGAAAAATAGAAAAAAAGGGAAAAAATCTTCTTCCAAGAAAAAAAATGAAAAGAAAGAACCAGAAGTAAAAGTGATAGAGAAAGCACCAGAAGTTAAGGAAGAAAAAAAAGAAGAAAAAAAGGAAAAGGACGAATCAGGAAATTATTTTTTAAAACATAAACCAGCATTTCAAGAAGGTGTATTATGGTTGGCGAGAACTTATATCGAAAGGGATAAGTTTGATCAAGCTTCTCGATTGATTGATCGACTAAAAACTGATCCCAAAACTTTTAGTGAAATAAAAAGAGATTTGGCACCAGTAGAAGCTGATTTTTATTTGAAGCAAAAAAAATACGCACAAGCGATTGCTCCTTTAGAGCGAGCAATTAGTTTGACAAAAAATAAAACAAACAAAGCAAGATATGCCTATATCGTAGGTCAACTTAATCAAAAATTGGGTCAAGGAGAGGAAGCTTATGCTTACTTTGAAAAAGCGAAAAAGTATAGTCGAGATTATGAGATGCGATTTAGTTCACAACTTAATATGGAAACAAATGCATGGCTAAATGGAAAAGCTACTGCTGCCGAAACGATTACTCGATTAAATAAAATGTTAAAAAATGACAAGAATGAAGAGTATCAAGATCAAATTCATTATGCGTTGGCGAGCATTTATTTAAAAACAAACCAGACTAAAGATGCCATTGCTAACCTTCAATTATCACTAAATAAGAGTGAAACAAATCCTGCTCAGAAAGCTGAGTCATATTTGCTTTTGGCGCAGTTATTCTTTCAAGATGAAAATTATGTGTCTTCCAAGAATTACTATGACAGCACATTGTTAGTGATGGCAAAAACGGATGATCGATATTTTGAAGCTCAAAAATATGCGACTAGTTTGACAGAGATTGCTGCGAATATTCAGATCATAGAATTGCAGGATAGCTTACTTCGAATCAGCACATTGTCTGATGATGAGAAACGAAAAATAGCTGCCAAAATTAAAAAGGAAGAGGCAGCACTAGCCGCTCAAAACACTAAACCAAAAACGAATAAAGGAAGTGCTAGACCAAATCTTAGACCTGGTAATCGACCAAATCAATTTCAAGAAGCAAGTACTTGGGTTTTTTATGATGAGAAAAAAGTAAGAAAAGGCAAAAGGTCTTTTGAAAAAAAATGGGGAAATAGAAAAATGGAAGACGATTGGAGAAGGTCGAATCGACGAGGAGCAAGTCAGGCGGATGAGGAAATTGTCGAAGATGTAGTGGAAGAAGGAAGTGATCTGACAGATGATGAAATTGCTAAGATACTAGGTGATGTACCTAAAACTCCTGATGAAATTGCTGAGGTAAAGGGTAAAGTTAAAGATGCTTTATATCAGCTAGGAACTTTATATCGTGATCGCTTGGAGAATAATGAGAAAGCAGTTGAGACTTTAGGTAAACTGGAAAAGCGTTTTCCTGGAAATAATCATGAATTAAATGCATGGTACTACCAATATCTTTCCTACATAGATTTGACTCAACAACCAACAGCTAAAATTTATAAAGATAAGATTATTGGAAAATATCCTGAGTCAACTTATGCTAAGGTTTTAAATGGAAATGCTATAGCTTTCGAAAATGAAGAACAGAAATTGAAAAATTACTATAAGGATACTTACTCTGATTTTGTCAACTTGGATTACAAAAAGGCCTATGATAAAGTAGGACGAGTAGAAGAAATATTTGGAGAGAAAAATCCTTTACAACCAAAGTTCGCTTTATTATCCTCTATGTGTATTGGAAATTTGCAAGGAAGAGGTGAGTACGTAAAATCACTAAAAGAGGTGGTTGCTAAATTTCCAGATACACCAGAACAAAGTAGAGCGAAAGAAATTTTACGATTGTTAGGTGAGTTAAAAGAAGATCCAACTATTCCGAAAGAAGGAAATGCAGGAGGGAAATTTAAGTTGCAAGACAAGAAAGTACATTATATGATTGTAGTACTTAAGGGCGGTAAAATAGAATTAGGCGATGCAAAAATTAAAGTATCGAACTACAATAGAGAATTTCACAAATCTGATAAACTTAGAATTTCTAATATTTATCTAGGAGCAGATACGAATACTCCAATCTTAGTTGTTCGTCGATTTAAAAATAAAGAAAAGGCTATTACCTACTTTCAAGGTATTATGGCAAACAAAAAGAAATTTTTAGGAGACAATAACGATTATGAAGTATTTGCAGTAACTCAACATAATTATCGAGAAATTCTCAAAGCAAAATCAATAGAAGGTTATCGAGAATTTTTTAATAAAAATTATAAATAGAAGTCAAGCGGGCATGTTGGTCGCTGCACCTTCGGTCAGAAGTCAGGAGTTTTTTGATTCTCCCACGATTCAATACTAATGTTTGTGAGGAAAGCTCTTTTTGCTAAAATGCGAAAAGAGCTTTCCTTTTTATTTCAAATAATTCGGAATACAAAGGCTCCTGACTCCTGACAGTTCGCCACAGGCGAACGACCTGATACATGACTCCTGTTGATTTATTTTTGAGAAAAATAAATCAACAGGAACTTTTTAGAATGATTCGGTGTATGTAGTCTTGATAATCAATTTTAATCAAGTAAATGCATGCTTGTCATTCCCTTCACCGTTCAATTAATTTGACAACGAAGGATAAATTTTTAACTTTATGTTACTAATAACAGACGACATTTTGACTAAGCGAAATCACGATCAAAT
>JBGCFD010000106.1:0-61233 GCA_045106765.1 Saprospiraceae bacterium
GCAGGATCATCTCCATTTACTTGGTTGGCGTGCGTGTCAAATCCCCCAAGTGTCAGGACATAAATTTTGGTTTGTAAACCTCCTGAGATAAACTTGGCAACAGTTTTTAATCTATTGCTCAAATTAGAATCGGAATATAAATATTCATTGGAAAAGCCTGCATCAGCTGCTGCAATTACCTGGTCGGCATAGGCATTTGATTGTTTAAAAGTTTGGACTACATAACCTAATTCTTCGCCATAGCAATCGTTAGGCAAAGGCGCTTCGACGCCCGTAGTCAACCCTCCGATGTCATCTGTATTTAAAATCGCCATGCTATAATTGGCTTCGATACCTTGACAAGTTCCAGAAATCGAACGACCTAGAGTTATCGCAAAAGGGTCAGGACAATCTGCATTGGGATAGTCAGCTGGATAGTTGGGAAAGGTATCATCAAGGTAGCGACCAAGCCAACCAGTAGTTTTACTTTCTGCCGCAGTCGTTCCTGTATTCCAAATATCGGCAGAGCGAAAATGAGAACGGTTTTGATCCGCATAACCAACTCCTTGCACAACAGATAAAGTTCCATTGTCATACATTTGCTTTGCTCGTTTCATTTCGGGATGAAAAGCAAGGGAGTTATTGATCTCTAAAAGTGCACCTTGAGGAACAATAATGTTAGGTCTGGCATTCGCCAAATTATCAAAACTGTCCAAAGGGAAAATGGTATTTAATCCATCGTTTCCTCCGTGGAGGTCAATGAGAATTAATATTTTGTCATCTCCATTGACAAGGTTTCTCATCATTGGAGCTGTCATAGCAGATAAATTAAATCCACCTAAAAAAGCAGGTAAAGAAAATGCAGTAGATTTTTTTAGAAAGGATCTTCTTTTCATTCTTCGATATATTTTGAACACTTACTTGAGGGTAAGTGTGTTTTGTAAATGTATTGTTATGTGATTTTGTTTTTAATTAACTCATTTGAAATTCAGGCACTTGCATCATGACCATAAACATATCATACAATTTATTTTCAAGTGCTTCTCTCTTTACATCATCTGTTGGATCGGATAAATAATCAGCGTATTCTACATTCCACTCAAAGTCAGGAAGACCAGGAATTAAAGCATCTTTAAAAAATGCTTTTTGCTCATCGATCATTGGTCGAGGATAAATAAGTAGACAGATTTCGTCAATCATTTCATTGACTTCCAAAGGATTGTCTAGAAGGGAAATAAAATTAATCCAATCGTAACCTTTCGTATCAGGGGAAACATTTTGAATAACATAATTAAATTTTGGCATCAATCTTTTTCGAATTACTGCACTTGCCGAGTTGACCCAATCTCGATAAAAAACCGGTGCTTGATGATAAGCTTTCCATCCAGCAACACTTGGAACATTAAAAACAGACATGTCTAAGTTTTTAAATTCTCGATCCCACTCATTCCACATTTGGTATTCTTCCAAAATGTCAACAGGGGGTGCTACATGCAAAGTATTGAAAGAAGAGTAGAAAAAATCAAAAGTGTTTTTAATCATACAACCTCTTTCTCCTGGATCAAAAAAATGTTCAGATTTTAGAAGTGCTTCCAAGGCAGGTTGGATTTCGTAATCATTGTCCAAAAGAATTTGAGCCATCGGAACAATGATCTCTGCCTCAATTGTATCAGTAATATGATAATGGATAAACCAAATATATAGCCTTCGGCAAATGTGACGAGCGACTTCCTCTTTTCCAAAAATAATATCAATCACCGTTTTATATTCTTCCTCGCCATCATTTTGAATAGTGGTATTATCAAAGCGGTGAGATAAAATTTTGGGAGTAGGATCATGTTCCTCTTCCACAAAAATGGCGTTAGGATCATCTTCCGTTTCTGCTGACCAACCAGTCAAAGCTCTCGCCATGGCAGCAATATCTTGTTCGGTGAAATTTGTGTAATCACCCACGCCAGCAAGTGGACCTTTGCCGATGGTAAATAATTCTAACAATTCTCTTGCATAATTTTCATTAGGCTCATCTTTGAAGTTAGAGTTGCCATTAAGGTAGAAAAGCATACTTCGATCAATGGTAATTTCTTTGGTCAATTCTCGGAAATTTCCCAAAGCAAAATTTCTCAGTTTGTTTAAATATCGCCAATCCAAATTAGCATTGTCAGAATCTGAAACCACAAAATGATTATGCCAAAACAAAGTTAACTTTTCGGTGATGCTTTGGTCATTTTGATTCATTTGTTTGTACCACCAGGCAGAAAGTGATTTGGCTCTTGCTGAAGGAAGATCATCAATGTCTTCATCAAAAGGAGCATCAACCCAAGTCTCGCCATTGGCAGCAAGTGGGTCATTTTCGAAGTCAAAATAAATTGGTGGATCAGGAGGGGAAGGGGAGGAAAAAAGAGTGGCAATGGTTGCATCAAGACCATCGTCAACGGCTTGTTGGATGCGAGCTTTTGTAGGGCCAAAGATGGTTCGCCGCAATAGATGCGCCGCTTCATCGAAGGTCCAAGCTCCGGTGTAAATAGAAAACATAGAGGGTTTTAATTTTGATTGTTTACGGTTTTTTAGATTTTATTCCTCAGGGGATAAGGAAAATATTTATCTTATATATGTTTAATATAAAAATTTGAAAAGGTGATCTTTTGAACTCAGATCATAACGTTATGACCCAACCTTTTTTCGTATTTTTAAGTCTTTAAAAATAGACCATGGTTAATATAGCTTATGAAAAACTTTTTTGTAAAAATTCTTATTCTTTGCCTGTGTCCCATATTCCTCCATGGGCAAGCGATTTACAATGGACACATTCAAGATGTTGGGAATCGGAGTGCTTTGGCTGGCGTAAAGGTTGAATTGCAGAATTCTCCTTTGGAACAAATCTCAAATTCCTTTGGAGATTTTATCATAAAAAATACTGCAATAGATAGCATCACGAATCCAGTTAATAGTTACCGTTTTTTTAATAACTCCTTAATTTGGGATGGAAATTTTGAAATAAGTTTAGAAATGTTTTCCATTGAAGGGAGAGAAATTTTGCGTGAATCAAAATTAGGAAATAGTGGAAGTTACCTTTTTCCTGATTTACCAATTGGAATTTATTTATTGCGAGTTTCGACTATTGAAGAGGTACAAAGTTTTAAAGTTTTTTCCAACGGAGAGTATACGATGATTGCAGATCGAGAAGCTACTTGGCATCGTTCGACTGTGGTGGCTAGACCTGATACTTTAATTTTGACGAAGGAAGGGTATTATAGTAGAGCAATTAGATTGTCAGGGAGAGATACATTTCTCAATATCAGTTTGCTCAAAAAAGAAAATGATGAGCTTCATTATTTTAATGAATTGATCGACCCAATTGCTTTTGATTTGATCAGTAGTAATCCTGCGAGAAGTAATGATGGAGGAGTGGATGCTGTAAAATTAATTTATAATACGGAAGATGAATTGATGTATTATATCAATACGAAACGCTATCCATTACATTATGAATTTGCGCTCAAACAATTGGAGTTTTCCAAAGGACATGCCGTTTTTAATCAAACTCAATATCGAGAAAATGATGATCGATATATGTATCTCGCCAACCTTAATTACTATCAAAGTTTAGATAAATATATTCTCCATTTTGTTTCGGCAAATGAAATACCCTGCGAAAAAATAAAGTTGCTGTATGAAAAAATAATTGCTACATCTTATCTTGAGGGTAAACTTTTTTTATTGGCTAATCGGCCTGAGTTTAATCTTTGTGATGTTCCAATTATCACTACTGAAGAATTGTATGCTGGACAAAATTATCAAGCACTTAATCTGGAAGGAAATTATGGCTACTTGAATAAAGTAGATATTTCGGATTTGGAAAATACTTATTTAGGACGTCATGATATTGTTTTATTGAATGGTGTTCCGAATGATGTTTCCGTCGTAGCAGGAATTATTACAACTGAATTTCAAACTCCTCTAAGTCATATCAACGTGCTAAGTCATAATCGAAATACACCGAATATGGCTTTACGTGATGGTTGGGAAAATGACGATTTAAATTCATTTTTGGGAGAGTTGGTTTATTTAAATGTGCGTGCTGATTCATTCGAGATTAGATCTGCTACTTTGGCTGAGGCAACTGCTTTTTGGTCAACACATGAACCTCAAGATACAATTGAATTATCAACAGATTTGTCGGTGCAAGGATTGGTTGATTTGTATCAAGCAGATTATACTGCCTTGGATGTGATAGGAGGGAAGGCAAGTAATTTTGCAGAAATGCTAAATGTCTCAATAGATGGAAATCCAATTCCAACACCTGAGGATCCTTTTGCCATTCCATTTTATTATTATGATAAACACCTCAAAGATTCAGGACTAGATATAGTCATTGATCAAATGTTGGCGAATGAAGATTTTATCAATTCTCCAATCGTTCGGAAGGCAATGTTGGAAGATTTGCAAGATCAAATTAAAGCATATCCACTTGATCCTGTTTTGGTTGATTTGGTGAAAAATAAAATTGGTGATTTTCAAAATTTCCCAGCGTATCGATTCAGATCTTCGACGAATGCGGAAGATTTAGAATCCTTTTCAGGAGCAGGATTGTACAGTTCTTATTCTGCCAAAAAAGATCATCCGACCAAAACGATTGATCGAGCGATAAAAAAAGTTTGGGCAGGTCTTTGGAATTGGCGAGCCTTCGAAGAACGCAGTTATTATAACATTGTGCACACGTCTTGTGCGATGGGAATTCTAGTGCATCGATCTTTTCCGAATGAAGATGCGAATGGTGTTTTGATTACTAAGAATTTATATAATCCTAATCCAGGGTTTATTATCAATGTGCAATACCAAGATTTTAGTATTGTCTTTCCAGAGCCAGGAATATTGAATGATCAGTTAATTTTATTCACTTGGTCCGTTGTTCCGAATGAAGATTTTATGGTGGAGTATTTAACTTTTTCTAATATTCCAGCATTGAATGGGGTGACTGTGATGACCGATGCAGAACTCATGGAATTGGGTACATATGCCAAAGCTTTGAAGAAATATTTTTATGAAAATGTTCCCCATGATTGTAATTGTACGGAACAAGATTTCGGTTTAGATATTGAATTTAAAGTGGACTCGACGGTGAGTGAACGGAAGATATATGTGAAACAGGCGAGGTTTTATAAATGATAAAATTGAATGAATACTACTCGCAAGTCACCTTGTGAGGAGACAAAACAAAAAAGAATATGAAACTATTTCTACCATTATTTTTCTTCTCATTATTTTTCTCTTTTCAACTTTTTTCCCAAAATAAGATTGGTCAAATTGCCTATGCTCAATGGGATACAGAATTAGAAAGATGGCATTACTATTCATTTGATAACTGGAGTTATGATGAGCAGGAAAGAGAAAATTTATTTTACCACAGAGATTCAAGATATTCAGATTATACGCCAACTAATAATTTAACATCATCATCAACATACGATGATGCGGGGAATTTAAAGGAAAAAAGCAATTATCACTTTGGGCCTAATGAGTGGTATAATGAAATCAATGAATATAGCTATAATACTGAGCAAGAGTTAACGGAACATTTGATTACTTGGAGTTATTCTTACAGCGATCAAATAAATCAACAAAAATATATTTTTGAAAAAGATGAAATTGAAAACCGACGAACGACAAAAAATTATGAGAAGAATGAAACCGGTAATTTTGTATTAAGATCTCAACGAGATAGTTTTTTTACTTCACAAAATTGTTTGAGGAAAGAGACTGTCTTTAATTTTAAGGATGATGGGACTGTTCAATATGGACATAGTTATGAAGCGGAATACATATCTGATTGTCAATTATTAAGTACTCAGTTTTTTAAATGGGATATTGTATTGGAAATTATGCAAGAGTCGAATAAGTACATTTACGAATATTCGAATGAGGGAAGATTTATGGTGATTTCCTATTTTGAATTTGATCATAGTGTCAATGAATGGGAAACGAAAAGTGTATCAGAATCGGAATTTGATGACAATAAGCAAAGACTTAGATATTTTGTAGAGACTTTTAAAAATAGTTCTATTGATTCACTTTTGATACTCAATTCTTATACGTCTAAGGGGGAGGTCGAAACATATGAGAAATATGAAACACAAAATTTTTTTAATGATGGAAGACGTTTTGGACATATCCGAAGTGATAGTTTTAGTTATCATTATGACTTGAATGATCAGCTAATATTGAAAGAAGAATTTAGAGCGAATTACAATAATCCAGTTGTAAGGTACTTTACGACCTTTGAATATTATTGCAATGGTCAACTCAAATCGGAGACCTTTGGTGTTGATTATTCTTATTCTCGAAAAGATTATAGGTATCACGGAGGGGTGGATTGTCCATTAGGTGAAGATGGTAAAGCCTTACTACTTTTTCCAAATCCAACTGCTGGGAAATTTACTATTCAATCTAATTTAATTTCTAATTCAGTTACAACGATTCAAGTCTTTACTATTTTAGGGCAAGAGATTTTTTCTGAAAAAATAAACCAGATGAGTTATCAATATCAATTGGACTTATCGAATTTTGGAAAAGGAAATTATATCGTTACTGTGAGTAATGATGAAGAAAGGATGAGTGAAAAAATGATTATATTTTAGCATTGAATCTAAAGAATTCCCCGATGCTTGTTGTATCGCAGCAATGATGTCTCATAAGTAAAAAAATCTCCCCACAACCGATTTCTTTTCACCACATAGACACATAGAAAACATAGGTGAAATTCTATTTTGATATCTATGAAACTGTTATTTTTGATTCTCCGTCAGTTTGTTGGGGAATAGTTCAATTTTTTATCTAATAATAACCATTCTTTGATCACAACTCTTTCATCACATTTTCTGGATTGTCTAAAATCGCTTTGGTTAATAGATAATGTTCCGTTTCTTGATAATTCACTTTTGAAATTTTTCCATCTTGAAAATAAAAAACTTCAGACTCGGGTAAAGACATAATGATTGGAGAATGTGTTGCAATGATAAAGTGTGAACCAGTTTGTTTTACTTTTTCGATTATCAAAGAAAGTAAACTCAGTTGGCGAGTTGGAGAAAGCGCAGCTTCTGGTTCATCAATTAAATAAAGCCCCTTGCCTGTAATTCTTGAAGTGAAGAATTTCATAAATCCTTCCCCATGAGACATCGCTTCCAAGTCATGAGAATATCGTTGAATCAATTGATTCTTTTCTCCTTCGATTGCGCCTAAAGTTAATTTAATATCACCACCTGTAAAGCTATCTTTTACCTCTTTAATTTCTTGATCGAGTTCTTTAATTTGATTTTTTATATTTCTCGAAAAACCAATGAAGTCTTCCGCTCGAACAAAAAAACCACGCCTTGTTTTTTCAGTATAACGAATGCTTAGATAATTCGCTAGTTCATTTGCAGCAGCTAGTGATTCGTCATCTTCCAATCGAAAACTTCCAGCTAAAGGTACTTCTGAGTAAGCAGCAATCGCTTCCAGAATGCTAGATTTACCACTTCCATTTTCTCCCACAAAAAAGCTAATATTTTTTTCAAAAATTAATTCATCTAAGTTTTTGATGATGGAAAGTGTCCATGGAAATTTATCAGCTTCGTCTTCTGGAAAATTTCTTATTCTTAAGCTAGAAAGGATCATAATTTATTTTTTGCGAAGATAAAAAATAAAAAAAGCTGTTTGAGAAAAATCAAACAGCTTTTAAAGACCATTTTTTAACTAACTAATTTTTTATACAAAATCATTTGACCGATAATTCTTAGGCGCTTCAAGCGCAGAATTCGATATAGTCAAATTCATTCCATTTCTTCCTGATTCCAAAATTAGAACACCATTTCGAGTGATGTCTGCGGTAATCCCCATCCATCCAAAACCTGTGGTTAAAACATATTCTACCCAAACGCCATCTTCTTCTACATCAAAAATATGATCTGTTCCAAACCATGAAAATTTTCTAGAAACTAATTCTCCATTAACATAAATGTTTTCATGTCCTGTCCACATGTCATTATCAAATTCAATAATTGTGTCGCCGATGTTAACTGATATAATTCTCATTTTGCCTCTTTTTGATTGATTAGTTAATGAGAACAAATTGCTGACTTTGAGGAAAAAATTCCAGTTGCTTAGACGAGTGTCTAGGGAAATTCGATAAAAATAAAATAGGGTTCAAGGATCAATCTATCCCTTACTCTTATCCCCAACCACTTCATCTTGAAAGTACCGAATCGCATTTTCCATCATCCAATTAAATTTTGGATTTGCAAGTGGTGTATCTCTCACACCGTGTTTTTGATTTAAATCTAGCTTGATCGGTTTTTTTAAAACTAATTGGGAATGTGCTATATTTTCAGAAATCAAAAATGTAAATCCTCTTTGAACATGGGTAGTCATAAATCTTTGGATCCCACCAAAACTGACTCGAGTATCATGAACGGAGTGTGCGACAAAAACGGGTTGGTCAATTTTTTTGTCAGCCAATCGTTTCCATGTTTCATCAATCAATCTGACTACTTCAAGTCCAGCAGCATTATTTAAATAAGGATAACGATAAGGATTCGACCCAATCGATTTTAGTTCGCCATCGGTATAGCGAGCAATAGTATGAGCGAATGGAAAATAATTGGAACCATGTGCAATGTAACCTAAATCTAATGCCGCTGAAAAAAAGAAGAGTCCTCCTGAAATTAATTTTGGATCACGCAATGCTTTATTTAAACTCAAACAAGCCCCAGTCGAAAATCCTCCTAACGAAATTCTTTTTCCCAAAGTTTTGGCAACATCAACTGCCATGTCAAGTTCCTTTCTCCATTTCCTTTTGAGTTTTTCCTCCTCCATTTTTCCTCCAATTTCTACTCTTCCATGACCAGGTAAAAGAGTAAGAATAACATTGCAACCTGCTTTGTAAAATTTTCGCCCAATATCTTTTACATAATATGGAGAGTCGGAAAGTCCATGGGTAAGGATGATTATATCTTGAGTAGGTTTGCCATGATAAAAAATTCGAGGATGATTTTCCTCTTTTAGAGCAGGTGAAAGGAAATCAATAGTTTGCTCAATTCCATTTTTTTGTTCAGAGAAAGTAAGATTGATTTTCCCTAATCTTTTTTTATAATGTTCAACGAAGGAAACAATTTCGGGAGATGATTTTTTTAGCATTATTAGCGATTCATAGTCATTTGAAAAAGTGCAAATTTATTCTTTTTTCAAACACAAAAGAAGAGGTGCTTCCAATTATTTTGGAAGCACCTCTCTTTTTCTAAGAATATTTTTTATGAGTTATATAAGTTGGTTATTTAGTCACAGAAAGTCTTTCGGTTTTGATTCCTTTTTCACTTTGAAATTTGATGAAATATATTCCAGCATTCCAAGTAGAAGTGGAAATTTCGAGGTTGGCTTTTCCTGCGTTTACATTTGTCGCATTTCGGAAAACTTCTTGTCCGACACTATTAACCACAACAATAGAAAGCTGATCCACACCTTGATAATCGAAATTGATATTTACTTTTTCGTTAGTAGGATTAGGGAAAACAGATAATTCCTGAAGGTCTTTTTCGATCTCTTCATTCGATACCGTATTTCCTAAATTAGTGCCTACTGTTTCGTTTGATTGTGGGGTATGAATATTATTAGGATCTTGGCCAGTATAGCCGATTTCGATAGCACCATGATTTTCACTTTCATAAGCCATCTCTTTGATAATTATTTTTTGGTTAGTTATATCTATAGCTACTTTCATCCAACCGAATCGACCACTTCCGAAAATAAAAAATCCAACATATTGATCTTCTCCATCCACCCAGCCATCTGCTAATTGGTTGGTATTGGCAGAATAAGTAGATCCTCGACCATCATCAATGAATGCCCAAGTATTAGTTGATGCATCCATAATATCACCTGCTTGGTGAATGGTTAGTTCGCGTGAACCAAAAATAGTAGTTGCACTTGGGTCAGGACTGGAGAAGCATCCTTTTCCATAAATTGGAACAAATCCTAATTCGTTATTCCAGCTATTGACGTAGAAATCATTGTCTCCGTCATTATCAATATCGACAGCAATATTTTCATTCATTCCGATGTGCCAACCATCTGAGCCATAATTTGTGTAGTGAAGTGCTGCTTGTAAACTAAGAGTTACGCAAAGGGCGAAGGATAAGAGTAATGCTTTTTTCATAGCAAGGGAGATTTTAAGTTTGCATAAAAACAAACGGGTGATAGAATAAAAAAACACAATAAATCCGCCCAATTAATATATTAAATTAAGTGCTTAATTCAATGTATTAGTTGGTATATAGTCAAGTATGCCATTTTTATGCAAAAGGTTGCATAGGGGTAACTTTTTCTTCAAAAGACGGATATTATTCTATTGACCCTGATTGAATGGGAAATGCTGTTTGAGAGGAGATAAAATTAATTCGGGTCTACATCTACATTCACCCGAATTCCTGAAAATCCCTTCGTTCCTTGCAAGATATATTTTGCTTCGATAATGAGTCGTTTGGCGTAGGCAAGCCATTGATTATCTTTTTCCATTTTTAAAAAAATCTCCAAAAGAAATTTGCCCCGAACTCTCGGAATACCAGGAACAGCAGGACCAATCATTCGGTAACCTAATTTATCTTTTAGAACTTTTGAAAAAATCTTAGTACCCTCGTTGAGTAGTCGAGGGTCTTTATGTTTGAGTGTAATTTTTATTAATCGTTGAAAAGGAGGATACGAAAACAGTTTTCGTTCTTCTACTTCTCGCTCAAAAAATCGGTGGAAATCATTTTTGATCACTTCGCCCAAAACAGGATGCGCCACATTGAATGCTTGAATAATTACTTTCCCTCTTTTCTTTTTTCGACCAGCCCGACCACTCACTTGCGTCATCAATTGAAAGCCTCTCTCGGTCGAACGAAAATCAGGAAACGACATCAGTTGATCTGCACTCAAAACTCCAACAATACCCACATTGTCAAAATCCAAACCTTTGGTCACCATCTGAGTTCCTACCAGAATGTCAATTCTTTTTTCTTCAAAATCATTAATGATTCGAGCATGCGCATGCTTGGTTCGAACTGTATCAAAATCCATCCTAGCAATTTTTGCATCAGGCAAATAGATTTGCAATTCGTCTTCAATTTTCTCTGTACCAAAACCTCTAATGGTTAAATTTCGATCACCACAGGCAGGGCACTCCTCAGGCAGTTTTTGTTGAAAACCACAATAATGACAGCGCAGATTATTAAATGCTTTATGGTAGGTCAAACTGACATCGCAATTTTTACATTCTTGCACCCAGCCGCAAGTGATGCAACGAAGGGTAGGAGCATAACCTCTTCGATTTTGGAAAAGAATCGCTTGCTCTCCACGCTGCAAAGCTTCCGTCAATTCTTTTAATAAAACAGAAGAAAAATGAGAAGACATTTTTTTCTTTTTCGTTTCGTCTGCCAGATCGACGATCACAACTTCGGGCATTTGAATTCCCCCATAGCGTTCTTTCAATTCCACCAAGCCATATTTTCCTTCCTTCGCATTTTGATAAGTTTCGAGCGCAGGTGTGGCAGTCCCTAACAATACTTTTGCATCATATAAATGTGCTAAAAAAATGGCAGTATCTCTCGCATTGTATCGAGGTGCCGGATCATGTTGTTTGAAAGAAGTATCGTGCTCCTCATCGACGATAATGAGTTTTAAATTTTTGAATGGTAAAAAAAGTGCTGATCGAGCACCCAAGACAATTGGTTTGTTTTTCAAGACTTCTTTCCATAAATCAACTCGCTCATTATTTGTCATACGAGAATGATAAACGGCAATCTCATCTCCAAAAATCTTTTGAATTCTAGCGACAATTTGAGTAGTCAAAGCAATCTCAGGAAGCAAGTATAAAACTTGTTCTCCGTTCTTAATTGCCTCTTCGATGAGTTCGATATAGATTCGAGTTTTTCCACTTCCAGTAACACCGTGGAGGAGAACGGTATTTTTATTTTGGTAAAATTCTTTGATGGAACCAATGGCAGAAATTTGATTTTTGGTCAGATCAAATTTGTCAACGATTGCTTCTTCATATTTTCCAACCCGACTAATTTCTCGATCGTACAATTCAAAAATAGCTTTCTTTTCCAATGCTTTTAAAACAGTAGAATCGACGCCCGCCATTTTATACAAGTCTTGTTTTCGAACGTATTGTTGTGTTTTATAAATTTGAACAAATGACAAAAGTGCATCTGTTTGTTTTTGAGATCGAGCGGTGAGTTCGAAAGCTTCTTCCAGCAGAACTGGTTCGGTAGCGTATGGTTCTTGCAAACGAACACAACCAATTTTTTTAGGTTTATAATTTCCTTTGAGTTCTTCTTGGAGGTAAATTATTTTCTTTTCGAGCAAACGATATAATAATGGGAAAACTGTTTTTTGCCCTAATATTTTTTGCACATCATCGACGGTCAATTCCTTTCGATTTCGCAAAGCTTCTGCAATCAAATATTCTTTGTCTTCCAACATCGAATAATCCTCACTAAAAAAAGGACTGATGATAATTTTAGTTTCGCTGCTCATTTTAAGTCCTGCAGGAAGTGCAGCTAGCATCACTTCACCAAGGCTGCAACAATAATATTGTGCCATCCAAGTCCATAATTTTAATTGAACTTCATCTACGATTGGAGATTGGTCAATGATCGAAAGGATTGGTTTTGGCTTGGTGCCCTCTTCAGGATGTTCGAGAATTTTATAAACAAGTGCAGAGTATAATTTCTTTTTTCCCAATTGCACTTCTACTCGTATTCCTGGTTGAACGACTTGAATCATTTCACTTGGAATAAAATAAGTGTAAGGCTTAGGAACGGCTATCGGCAAGATGACTGAGGCGTAAGTTCCAGAAGATTGAATTGGATGAAAAGATTCGTTGCTCAAATTTTATTAGTGTTTTTATAGTGCGAAAATAGTAAATGAAATTTAAAGGTTTTTGTAGTTGAGATGTTTTTATAACTTTTTTAGTCCTGTTTTTTTATATGAAAATTTTGTTTTTGATATTATTATTATTATTGTATATCTTATTGATAAGCAACAGAATATTATTTTATTACCTTTTTAAACGTTCAATTTATGAAAACATTAATTTATTTCTCATCTCTTACCTTTTTTGTCTTTCTCACTTATTTTTCTTGCAAACAAAATTCTAAAATAATTCAGAAGGATTATTCCTTGGAAAATGCATCAGAAATTATTGATAATTTTAATCAAGGAAAACCTCCTCATGAAATGGCTACATATAAAAAAGCCTCGATAGAAATTGTTACCACTAAAAAAGAAGTTGTTCTTTTTGTAAAAGAAGCAAATAAACAAGATCAAATGTATTTTTTACAACAAGAGCCTTCAAATCAAAGGAATATTATTAGAGAAACTATAGCATCTGCTGAAATTTTATTTTTCAAAAGACACTTATTAATTAATGCTACAGATAAAGATTTACGATTCTACTTTTCAATTGACGAAACTATTCCTAATTATTTATCTAACTTAGATGTAGGAGTAATGTCAAATGGCTTTGGTCTTGTCCAACAAAAAGGTTTTAGATTATCGTACGATTCAATGGAAGATTTTCATGATATTCCTTCAATTTATACTGTGATTAAAAGACCTGTAGAAAATCAAGCAAATATAAGAACTGATGGAGAAGGAGGAACACTTGCGTCGAATGTTTCATGTGGCTGTTGTACTGGTAGTACAGCTCAGACAGTATGTGTAGATGTTGAACAAGGAAATTGTGATAGCGGGGGAGCTGGTTCATCTAGCTGTACTATTACTTTGGAAGATGGTAGTTCATGTTCAACAACTTGTACAGGAAATAGTGAATCATGTTGTAATGATACATCAAATGATGGTTAAATAATAAAAATATAATCATTATAAAAATAGGAGAGGCTGTTTCCTAAGTAAATAATTAAAACCAGCATAAAATTTTTATTACCATAATAGCAATATAGGTCACTTAAAATTATGTTCCTATGTTATAAAATTTAATTTTGGTCACGGTTTTCAAATTTTACTTATGAGACAGTCTCCTCTTTTTATTTTTTATAATTGGTTTATTTATCCTTAAAATATTGCTGCAAAAACACCCCTAATTTCCCCGCACTTTTTCCATCATAAAAAACCTTCAACACTTTCTTGTCTGGCGAAACCACAATATAACTCGGTTCGCCATCTGAATATCCCAATTTCTTTTTTAGAATTTCTTTTGGAGGAGCATCATCTTGCACATTCGTCCACATCATTCCATTGCTTTTCGCAAATTTTTTGACTTCGACGGAACGACTATCATTGTAGATACTGATAATATTTAAAGGATATTTTTTATAAAAACTTTGCAAGTATTTATTGTTTTTCGTGCAAGATTTACAATCCATTTTTCTTAGATCAATGATTGTCACTTTGTCCAATTCATCGTGAAGATTGAACCTTCTTTTGTGGACATCTTTGATCGAAAGATTTGGAATAGTTTGCCCTTCTTTAAATCCTTCTGTTGCAGCAGCGGATTTTGCGGTAAACCAGATAACGTTTCTTTTTTGTTGACTTTGTGCTGACGTAGAAATAAAAAGTAAAATCATGATTGAAAATAAAAATCTCATGGTTCGTTATTTTTAGGATGAAAAAATAGATGAATCTTTAAATTTAAGATTAAAGATAGCTCTCATGTTTAATCCCAATTCTAACGAAGGTAAACTCGTTGGTACTTATTTTTTTGTATAAAAATATCATATGGTAAAAGAAATCCCGAATTTTTGACTAATCAAAAATTCGGGATTTTCCTATTATTTTATTTTCGTCTCAGACAAAAATGAAGTTATTGTTTGATAATTTTTTGTGAGATAACTTCATCTTCTAATTTAATTTTTAAATAATAAACACCATTTGGAATGTTTTCAATATTCAATGTGATTCTATTATTATTTAATCCTGTTCGCTCTAAAATTAACTGACCATTTGAGTTAAATAAAGAAAGATTTTCAAATACAGAACTAGCTTCTGTTAATTGGATACTAATTTTATCAGAAGAAGGATTTGGGGAAATAACTATTTCGTCATTGATCAGTTCTTCGGTTGAAGTTGGAGGATCTCCTTCTCCTAAATAATATCGGTACATATTTAAATCTTCTACTGATGATTGTGAAAGTCCAGTCATAAAATAGACATAATCATCAATAACAAAAGAAGTCGGTGCCCAACGGGAAGTACCTGGATGTGGAGGTAAGGAAGTCCATTCATCTACAACTGGATCATATTCCCAAAATTCTCCAGTACTCATAAAGTTATGATTATCACCATCACCACTTAATACATAACCTTTATCTCCATGGCTGAATTGAGTACCTGCCACTCGACCCTCTGCAGGAAGAGTAGCCATTTGATCCCATATCTCAGTTTGAGGATCGTATCGATACCATTCATCAAATATATTGAGATTTCCATTGATGCTACTACCATGACCAAATCCAGTATAGATATAATCACCTACGGCAAATTGGTATGGATGATGTCTTGGAAGATCAGGGAAATCAGGTTTTTCGGACCAAGTATCTGTAGCCATATCATATTCCCACCAATCGTCTCGATTTCCATTATTACCTCCCATCCCAACAAAAATTTTCCCTTGATGAGCGATAAAAGCAGGATGACTTCGTCCTACACAAGGACAACTAGCTAGTTCCGTCCAAGTATTAGTATCAGGATCAAATTCCCATAAGTCATTGAGGTAATTATTATTTGGATCTACACCAAAACCCACATAGGCTTTGTCATTCCATGTGTCACCAATGGAGAAACTACGACTTGCTCCTGGAAAATCATCGAGTTGAGTCCAAGCATCTGTAGTTGGGTCATAGGAATAAAATTGATCGGAAAAATTGCCTTGCACACTACCTGTTACAGAGTATCCAATTCCTTTTAATGCGAAACCAACACTATGGTTACTTCTAAAAGGAGACTCATTAAGTAACTCCCAATCTTGGGCGTTAGCTGAAATAAGAAAAGTAATTGAAAAAATTAGAGTAAGTAGGTATTTTGTCATATCGTTTTTTTTAGTGTAAAATAAAGTTATTGCTTGAAAAAAATTATCGAGGACAAACCTAAGGTAGAATAGTTTGTATTTTAAAAATGAATGACGAATTTGTAGTCTACTTTACAATGAAATTGATAGGATCGTAAAAAGGAAGACTGAATTCCATTTGTTGTTACTTTTCTGTTTTCGAATATTCAAAATATGTGTAATAGTTTTTCTGATTTTTTCAAAATCAAAATTCATGTGGAAATGTCCTATTTGTGAGCGACTTTTTAAAACGGCCAACCAATCTCATTCTTGTGTGGAACAAGACCTTGGAGTTTTCTTTGAAAATCGACCTGATAGTTTAGTGATTGCTTTTGATAGTTTGATGACATCCGTTTTAAACTGGGAACCTAATAGTGTAGGTGCATCCAAAAATGCGATCATTTTTACAAATAAAAAAGCTTGGTTGATCGTCCGACCAATGAAAAAAGAGTTGGATGTGAAATTTTATTATAATGAATCTTTGGATGGAGATATTTTTAAAAAAATAACTTTCTTTGGAGGAAAGTATGCACATCATATTCGAATCAAATATGAGGAAGAAATCACTTCTGAGATTTTATCTTTTTTGAAAATAGGATTTGATTTTGCATTGAAATGAGAGAATGGTTATTAAAAACCAACTTCCCTAAAATTGTAATATCTCCTCAGAATGATTATTTTCGTTCAATGAAATTACTTCCTTACTTTCTAATTATAAGTGGCTCATTTTTATTGATCTTTATTGGTTGTAGTCATGACACTACTCCAATTTCTGATGAGGAAATTACTGCTTTTTATCCTTCTTCTAAACCATGCACTCGGTGGTGGTGGTTCGCCACGGAAATTAAAAAGCCTGATATTAAATCTCAATTAGATTGGGCAAAAGAAAATAATTTTGGTGGAGTAGAAGTTGCTTGGGTTTTTCCTTTACATCGTTACCAAAGCATGTATGCACGATCATATGATCGACATTATCCAGTTGATACGAGTGCTCAAAAATGGCTAAGTCTAGAGTGGTCAGCAATGGCCACCTACACTAAATTATATGCAGATTCTATTGGTTTGGCCTGCGACTTTACGCTAGGAAGTGCATGGCCTGTGGCGGGAAGTAATATTGGAAAAGAGCACACCACACAAATTTATGGAGACACGGCTTTTCGACAAAAATTAACTTTTGCATGGACATGGCCAGAGAACCAATTAGTGATTAATCATCTTGATAGTAGTGCATTTAATCGCTTCGCAAAACCCATAGGCAATGCCCTCCAAGATGCATTAAAAGGATCAAAGTCAGCCTTGTTTACAGACTCTTGGGAAATTAAATTGAATGGAAAAAATAAAGTGTGGACACCTGGTTTTGAAAAAACCTTCGAAGCGGAATTTGGCTATGACATCATTCCATTTATGGAAAAAGGTTTAGATTCTTTCCCTGATGTTCGTTACGATTATATGTTGCATCTCGATGATTATGTGACCAATGGTTTTTACAAACCTTATGTTGAGAAATGCAAAGAACTTGGAGCCTATTCTCGCGTACAATGTTTAGCTTCGCCGACAGATGTGATGACGACTTACTCCTTAGTTGATATTCCTGAAACAGAGTCGATGTTAAATAATCCGAATTATTCTCGTATCGTCAGTTCGTCAGCAACACTAGCTTCTAAGCGATTGATTTCGAGCGAGACGTTCACTTGTATGTATGGATTTCCAGCTACATATTTGCGCAAAGAACAAACCGCAGATTTGAAAATGGTAGCTGATGCGATGTTTGCTCAAGGGGTGAATCATCACGTTTATCATGGGATGCCTTACAATCCAAAAGGAGTAGATTCGATTGATTTTTTTGCAACGACTTACTTTGGTCCAGGCGGAAGTTTAACTCCAGAATTACCTGCTTTTAATTCTTATATGGAAAAAGTTTCGGGCATTTTACAAAAAGGAAAAACGTACTCTGATGTCGCCATTTATATTCCTTACGAAGATGGAGTGATGAAAGGAGCTTACCCGCCTGAGCGACAACGAGTTTGGGTTTGGGGAGAATATGAATTGCGATATGTTTTCCCTCCAAAGGAAACAGAAGGTTATCATCCACTATGGATCAATAGACATTTTTTAGAACAGTCTGATTTTAGAAATGGGAAATTAAAGGTTGGTGATGCACAATTTTCTTCGCTTTATATTGATGTGAAATATATGGATGTTCGAGCGCTGCAGAGAGTTTTAATTTTAGCCAAAAAAGGATTGCCAGTTTGCTTAAAGAATTTTCCAAAACAACCTGGGAAAGTTAAATTGGAAAAGTATAAAGATTTACTGAATGAATTATCATCGTTACCCAATGTGTCCAAAGATTTTCAAAAAGTAGTGAAGCATCCTCCATTGATTCAAGGCGATAATCTACCAGAATATTGGAGTAGAGTAGAATCTGATGGAACGCATTATTTATTTTTGGCGCAGATGCTATCGAAAGAATTGAAGTACCCAATTTACTCAGGACAATCATTGATGGAGCAATCTGAGTTTAAAGAATTGACAATTAATATTGCTGGAAAAACAATGACTCAGAAATTTGAATTTAAACCTTATCAATCTTTGATGTTGAAAATTTCTCCAAAGGGAAAAATTGAAATGGTTGATATTTCGTTTATTCCAAAAGATCCGATAGTTCGACCAAAGGAAAAACAAAGAATGAATTTTTAGATAATACTTAACATAAATAGCTAGGTGGAAAGTGCTAGTATCTTAATTGAATATTTTAATTTATGCGAAATATATTTTTCATTTTTATTCTAATTTTTAGCCACGTAAATCTATTTTCCCAAGATTACAACATCCTCGATTTTGGCGCAATACCCGATGGCAAAACCCTCAACACAACTGCCATCCAATCAGCCATAGATACTGCAACTAAGAATGGTGGAGGTCGAGTGGTTATTCCAAAGGGTGAATTTCTTACTGGTTCTATTTTTTTAAAATCAGATGTCGAACTTCATTTGAAAACTGATGCAATATTATTAGGTGTAATTAATCCAGATCATTATAAGAAGGTAGGTTATTGGAAATCTTTAGTATTGGCAGACAATCAAAACGACATTGCAATTACAGGAAAAGGGACAATAGATGGACAAGGTCGTCAACTTGCCTTAAATCTTGAAGATCGTTTTTATGCTGGAAAAATAGATAGTTCAGATTATAATTTTGTAGAAATGAGGCCTAAATATTATTTGCGTCCTACTCTTATTCAATTTGAAAAGTGTAAAAATATTACAATTAAAAATGTCATTCTTAAAAATGCAACAGCATGGGTACAAAATTATGAACAATGTGAAAATCTTAAGATTGATGGTATTCATGTCGAAAGTGATGCATATTGGAATAATGATGGGATTGATATTGTTGATTGTAAAAATGTAACTCTTACAAATAGTTTTTTTAATTCAGCTGATGATGGAATTTGTCTTAAATCTCATTCTGATCAACATTTTTGTGATAGTATTTACATTTCAAATTGTACGGTGAGATCAAGTGCAAGTGCTATAAAATTAGGGACTAAGTCGATGGGAGGATTTAAAAATGTAATCATTAAAGACATAAAAATTTATGATACATTTCGCTCCGCAATTGCTATTGAATCTGTGGAGAGTGGATTTCTTGAAAATGTATTTCTTGAAAATATTACAGCAACAAATACAGGTAATGCGATTTTTATTAAACTAGGACATAGATTAAAAAAACAGAAAGTAGCTACTTTAAAAAATGTCATTATAAAAAACGTAAAAGTAGAAGTTGCTTACGAACGACCTGATTATAAATATGAAATACGAGGCCCTGCTCTTCCATTTTTCCATAATACGTTTCCTTCTTCGATTACAGGTATCCCTGGTTTTCCAGTTGAAAATGTAAAACTCGAAGCTATCGAAATTATTTATCCTGGAAAAGGAAATAATGGGTTGGCTAACTCTCCACTTTCAAGACTTGATCAAGTACCTGAAAAGATAAAAGCATACCCAGAATTTTCTATGTTTGGTGAATTACCAGCTTGGGGATTTTATGTACGACACATGGATGGACTTACCTTGAAAGATATTAAATTGACGATTAAAGATCCAGATTATCGGCCTGCTTTTGTTTTTGATGACGTGAAAAACCTTGAGATTGAAAACTTAAAAATTGAAGGAGAGGTAAAAGAAGAACATATTATTTTGCACAATACTAAAAATGTCAAAATTGAAAATCAAGCGGCTATCTTAAAAATAAAATAATCTCCATCGATGCGAATACTCCTATATTTTAATCTAATTTATATGATCGTTTTTTTTGTTGGATGCAATCAGTCAGCAGAAAAAAAGATAGATAAAGATAATTTTAGGATGCAGGGAAAAGGCATTTTGTTGACGACTAGATTTAACTCATTTGAAGAATTAAAAAAGGAAATTGAGATTGAATATTCAAAGGATGGTAATTCGTGGGTACGGTTGAGGCAAGTTAGTAATGGTCAGAAAATAGAAAGTGAATTAAAAGAGGGAGTTAGTGAAACGGATATATTGAATGCGCGAGATGGTAATTTTTGGGACAAAGTGGCACTCGGGTTTAAGTCTCCTTTCTTTGTTATAAATAGAAAAAATTTATTAGGGATATATGTGTTGTCGAGAAGAAAACAAATTGAATTTGGAGAAGGTGATATTGCATTCTATGACGTTGCAAATACGATGTTTCAAAATATTAATGAGGAAGACATTGTCTTGACAAATCAGGAAGATCAATCTGAAAAAGGATTTATTAATACCTTCAATCATGTCAATGCTCAAGCTATAATGACCACTATTTTTTCAGAAAAGTTGGCTGATTTTGTTGCGGATACACATGAACGCAGAAATATGCCTGAATTAATATCTGGAAAATTTACAGAAGCTCAAATAAATGATATTAAAAATGGACCAGTTGATAATTATGTAGATATTATTAATAATGAGTGGGGACAAGAGTTAGGGAAATTGTTAAAGAGGAAATATAAAATTAATCAGAATACGATATGGACACCTGAATTATTGACTAATTATTTAAATGATTTACAAAGTTTTTATAGTTGGAGTTTGCAAATAGGTTTTAAACCATTTAAGACTTCGGATCAACTTATAAAAAGATTCTCTCATAAAATTAATAGTATACTGAAAAGTGTAACCGACTTTGAATAAAGTCTATTGTTTAATCTTTTTTAGATGATAGTTTAAAGGCTTGGATTTATCTTTAATAATTTCGTATTCCTTCTGTATTTTTTTTGCTCCGATTACCTTTGATTGATCTAAATCTTTAAGCCAATTTTTATTTTTTATTGAAGTAAAAGTTAGATCTACAACATCTGTCAAGTTTACTTCCGTCAAATTGGCTTCCGTCAAAATTGACCATCTTAAATTGGTTTTACTTAAGTTGGCTTTACTTAAGTTAGCTCGTTCTAAATTGGTTGCAAGTAAATCCATCCCTTCCAAATTAGCTTCATTTAAAAAAGCTCCAATCATTTCACCCCATCTCAATTTAGTATGACTTAAATTCGACTTTCGTAATTTTGCGGAAGTTAAATTAGCATCATCCAAATCGGCGGAATCTAATCGTGCCTCACCTAGGTCACACCATTGCATATTAGCTCTTTTTAAATCGGCCTTTTTTAAATCGGCTTTTTTTAAATCGGCTCCCCACAAATTTATTTCCCTTAAATTCGAATGGTTCAAATTTATTTTTTGCAATATTGCATTTTCCAAATTAGCTTTTCTCAAGTCAATACCACTCAAATCCGCACCACTCAAATTAGCACCAACCAAATCCGCACCTAAAAATGAAGTTTTCAATTTTATATGATTAAAAGAACTAGAATCGATTTTCATTTTTGTTAAAGATAACAAAAGTTGTCCTCGCTCAGGACTCCATTTTCTTTTAGAAAATTTTTCTCCATCAAAATATTTGTAAGGTTTAAATGAAAAATTCAAGGCAGCAATTCGTTCAATCATTTCATCACTTAACTTCCGATTTGGATTGTTCTCTAACTCGTCCTCAATTTTATCAAAAAGATTATTCATCAAAATGAGTGAATTACTTTTGCGAGTTGTGGCTTCTAATTCGAATTGCTCTGCCGATTTTTTATGTTGCTGTTGCTCTTGAATTTTGGAAAATTTATTTTGCTGGAAAAATAAAAAACTACTGGCAAATCCTCCTGCTAGAATAAGCGATAAAGTTACCATTGATCGGAATGTATTTTTCTTAAAAGTATTTGGAGTGGATGAGTTTTTTCTCCAAATATATATGATCAATAATCCTAATGAAACGATGGAAAGGCAAGCAATAAATCCAAGTAAAAAAGAAAAGTTTTTTTCCAAAAATGGTAGACGAAGGAAGCCCAATGTCCAACCTAAAATGGCACCAAGTCCGATGCTTACTAGAAGATTTCTTTTTTCTTTCATGCTTCGATAATGATTTTTCCTAAGAAAAATAATGTGGTAAATTCAAGATGGTAAAGTTAGATGAAAATGTGGAATAAATTGAAGGCCTGTAAAATAAAAAAATAAGAAGGAAATATTATTTTAGTAGGAAGGGATAAGTGATCAAATTTTTAAACATGTTCTTAATCTAATTTAAATTGGGTGCTAAAGAGCAATAAAAAATGTTGAAAGATAGGAACGCGAATTGAGCGAATTTTGGCGAATGAACACAGACTTTCTTATTATACTTTTTTCGTAAATCCGTGTTCCTATCGTTTAAATAGTGTTAATTGCTAATTCTTCGTCAGCTTGCTGCGGAATGGTTTAATTGGGTTTCTTTTTTTTGAAAAAATTAAAAATCCTAAATTTTTCTTTGTCAAATTTTTTTTCGAAAACTTCATCTTTATTGTAAATTTCATCTCCTAATAATATAGCTATTGGTTTTAGAAAATCAATTTGTGTAAAAATGATTCGAACAATTGCAATGATCGGGAGCGATAAAATTAATCCTGCCATTCCCCAAATACTACCTCCGAGGAGTAAAGAAACAATTGCCACTAAAGGATTAATTTTGATAGAAGAACCAACTACTTTTGGTGTAATTAAATTTCCTTCGATTACTTGCACAAAAGTAAATAATGCAATCACCGAGAGCGGTTGCCAATAATTATCAGTTGTAGCAAAGGCGTATAAAAATGGAAGAAGCCCTCCAAGTGCTGTTCCTATGTATGGAATGATTGCTAAAAAAGCAGCTAAGCAACCCCAAAAAATGGCATAATCAATTCCAATAATGGATAAGCCAATACTATTCAAAACACTCAAAATAATAATAACCAACCCTAGACCATAAAGATATTTTTGAATTACAGTTTGTATTTTTTTCAAAACTTCTTCTGCTCCATCTTTGATACGATCTCCAAATTGGATAAGGTAAAATTGCTTAAAGGAAGTTCGGTAAAGCAAAATCAAAAAGGTATAAATTATGGTCAGAAAAAAATTCACTAAAAAATTGGATGACAAACTTAATGTTGCTCCCACGTAAGAAAGCGGAGTTTGTACTATCGTAGAAGTATTTTCGCTGATGATGGCTTCTCCTTCTATTCTACTGATACCCAATTGAGTATTTATCAAGTTGAAAATATCTTGAACACCATTTTTAATTTTCTCAGATATAGAATCCATATTTTGGAAAACATCAATGAATTGCATCGAGAAAAGATAAATGAGTAGAGCTATTGGAATCAGCGCAACGATAAAACTGAAAGCAATAGAAAGAGGTCTATAGGAAATATATTTTTCAAATTTTTCACAAAGTGGTTGGAGCATAAAAGCAAAGATTGTCCCAAAAACTAACGGAGCTAAAATGCTTTTTCCAATAATGATAATATAACTTAGCAGACAAAGTACAATTAAAAAGTAAGCTAACTTTTGAATACTAAAAGTATAATTTTTCATTATCTTGATTTGTTTTGATGAGTTATTTTAGATTGAGATGTTTTAAGTTATTATCTGGTGGATGAGGGCATAACAAATTATTGAACAAGGGCTGTTAGCGCTCAAAGCGCTAACAGCCCTTGTTTTTACTATATGATAACTTGTTATGTATTCGAGGTTTGCGAAACTTGTCGAAGTTGTATTTTTACTTTATCCATGAACTGAAGTAGTTTTTTGCTGAGCATATTTTTTTCTGAGGAAATTACATATCCTTGCTCGCCATCATTACTAACTAATGCAAATATGATGGATGCTTCGGGATGATTATCATCAATTTCGAAGCGATGATATTCTACTATTTGCAAATCATGTTGTGCGTACCTTTTGTTATTTTGGTGGCATTTTAGTTTTTCATTTTCAAGTTTAAAAGTTCTAGAATATCCTCTTTTTTGTAATGCCTTTATGGTTTGAGTAAGATTAAAATATGTATTTAAATTCATGGTGCTTTTATGTTATAAAAATTGAATAGGAAAATTTAATTTTCAGTTATTCTTTTTATAACACCTTATAATTTTGATTTGAGCGATTGCAAAATAATAAGAGTTATAGTTGCTCCGAAGGCTAATGTTTCAAAAAAGAATCCACGACTTGATTCAACTAACTGTCCTATGGAATTAGTTTGCATTGGAAGTTGATCAAAAGCTACACTTGGAGATATCCAAAATATAATAATATTAATTAGGGCTAATAAGGCTGCAATTGAAACAGTAGTAATTACCCCAAATAGGATACCATTTATAAAGTTATAATTATGTTGTTTGTCTGTATCTTGAGCATCTAATCCATATCGTAGTACGCCGAATAAAGCGATGAATTTTAAACATTTCAAGGCGATAGGATTACCAACCATTATTTGAGCTGCAACTAAAAACATAGCCATCCCGACTCCACCTAATATTCCAAAAAGTATAGCTTCACTAGTGTTACTAAGATCTTTTGTGTTCACATTATTATCTGTATTTATTGTTCTTAGGTGTTTATATTGATTTTCTTCAATACCGATGGAGTGGGTGTTTCTATTTGTTTGCATTATTTTTGTTTTTTTGAGAAGTGACAGTTGATATTATTTTAATCCTATTAGTTATTTTAGTGAACCTTTTCTCTTAGACAGGGATAGATTCTAATTTTCTGGTTGCCCATGCATCAAGCATCCATGATTTTTTTTCGAGAGTTTCTAAGAAACCACCTGCCATGTCAATAGTTCCTTCGTCTTCCGCCTCGCTTGCTATTTTAATTACTTCTCGCAAATTTGAAATCAATATTCTATGGTTTTCTAAAATGGTTATTACCATTTTACGGTCTTCTTGAATAAGAGTTGCTTCTGAGATTTTAGCGATAGTCAGGTAATCTGCCAATTGACTCAATGGACGATGGCGCAGCGTTAAAATTCTTTCTGCAATTTCATCAATTTTCAAGCGAGCGTCATTATAGAGATTTTCAAATTGGCTATGTAGATCGAAGAAATTTTCACCTTGGATATTCCAATGGAAGTTTCTTAAATTTTGATAATAGATGTGATAATTAGAAAGTAATGTATTTAATTCACTTACTACTGGAGTTACTTTTTCTTTTTCGAAACCTAAATAATTCATATTAGTTGGATAGTTATTTTTATTATTAAATTGATTTGGTGCGTTCATAGTGTTATTTTTTTTTAGAAAACTAAAACTGGGATTTCTGACTGTAGAATTAATCGTTTTGTATTGTAGTTATTTAACATTCTTTCAAGAAAAGATCTTGATGCATGTTCAAAGGCCAACCAATCTGCATTCACATGAGTCAGTAAATTATCAATAGTGTTAGCGGGATCTTGTGTGAAAAATTGATGAAAGTTTACATTGTCATATCCTAAGATGGTTCTCATTGTTCTGACAATATGGTTATACTTATTCATTTCTTTTTCACTTCTTTCATTGGATAATAAAACTACTGCAATGTTGGCTTTCATAGCTGTAGCTATACTGGTTAGAAATCTCATGTTAGCTACTTTTTCGTCGTCTATTTCCATGACATACAAAATCTTTTTTACTGGTTTCCAATTATAATTATTTGGCAAAACCAAAACAGGAGCTTCAATATTTTCGGCTAATCTGGTTTCGTAAGTTCCAAACCATTCGTGTAGGGTAGTCAGTTCATTGTCTCCTTCGAGTACTACTATATGTGGATCAGTTTTTTCTGTTTTTTCAATTAATGATATTTCAGGAAATCCAATTTCAACATTATAAGACACATTATCATATAGTTTAATCACTTCGTGATGTAATTCCTTTAATTGCTTCAAGGCAACTTGATGAACTGTTCCAATTCTTTCAACTGTAGCAGTTGGCAAACCTGAACCAGTAATCGCAACGGGTTGGGATGACATTGGAACTTTTTCTACTCCAAATAAATGTGCGGGTCTTTCTAGATTTTTAGCTAGATGTACACCGTAGTTAGCAGTTGAGTTTGGGAGGTTATAATTTTTGAGAGATATAAATATTTTATTTTTTTTCATATTGTTCTTTTTCTCTAGAACGGGTGAAACGTCTAGATGTTCAAATGTTTAAATTTTTTTTAAGAAAGAATTGAGGAATTAACTTCAGAAGGAAATTTTGGAGCTAATACATTCGTCGAAATATTTGCTGGAAGAATTAAATATTGAAGGAAATATTCAAATGTTCTTTTATTTGGTCTATTCTGTTGCTCATATCTTTAGGAACAACTATTTGATAAATGACATATTTATTTCCTTGATTAAATAATTGCTGATAGTATTGATTCTCGCCATCAATAAAGGAAATTTTGTAATGATCTTTTTCAATTATTTTATAAATGATCTTTCCGTCTTCATTATCTGTCATCCACTCTTTTATAAAATCATTGTACAAGTCCCAAGTGGTTCTATTTAATACACCTCGGCTTCCTGCCAGAGTGACTACTACTTTTTCATCTTCTGAGCGAAGGATAATTCCGTCATTATTATCGGGAACTAATTGGTGAGGAAGAAGTGAGTTAGGATATGATGCACAAAAGAGATAACGAGAGTTACAATATTCTGTATCAGGTTTTAAATTTGGTTGAGATGTTTCATCTTTAGTTACAAAAAAGGGGAGGATGGTCATAATGATAAGGCTTGCTAAAATACGCATGATTGAAAATATATATTTGTATTGCCCTTAAGTTGATCGAATAGAATGGGAACTAAAATCAGGCAAAGTGATTAAAAAAGGTAGTATTGGAATTCCTAACCATTTGGTTAAGAATCCAATAACCATATCGAAGCGACTAAATGCTTTTTGGAAAATTGACTAGGTCAATCTGAGAAGGAGGGGAAGATTAGTATCTGAATACAGCATTTACATGAGTGATTACACGAGGCATTTCCATTCGTGGGCGGTTGTAAACGGTTCCACTATTGTTGAACGTTTCTACACCCATTTTATTCAGAAGGCAGATACTATTCGGTTGTCTAGATTCATGTAAGTTAATGGAGAAATTTTTCTCATCATAGTCTCCCCAGATAACTTCTTCTTGAGTATCTAAAAATAAAATTTCCACCTTACCACTAATAGCAGCGGGAGCAATATCGTGAATTGAGAATGATGCTTTTCCATCTACCAAATTTTGATTAAAATTTTCTTTCTCTAATTGATACTTTTCATTGAAATGATCTTCTAAAATACTCCATGCTTTTTCGTGAATCAAAACAGGGTCATCGTTGTCTGGATTTCCAACAATGTGTTGGTGGTGGAGATTCGAATATTTAGAAATTTCTTGATAAATCGGAATTTGATTATCTACGGAATAAATAACCATTGGTGGATTTTCATCATGTAACATTTTCATTAATCCATCATCAATATCTTTAAAATATTTTTTGAGGGTTTCGTTTTTGTTATCTTTTCCACCGCCATGTCCGTGAAAAATTGCTCCTTGAGATCCACTAGATCGAGCGTATATGTTTGGAGTATTGTCTTCCATTCCAATCATTTCCTCAGTTCCCATTGGAATCAAATCTTCAATGATGACAGGAGTAATATTATTTGCGTTTCCTTCAAAAAATCGTACATCATTTTGACTCAATGCTAAAACGAAAAATCGTTTTTCATCTTTTAGCAATGGTAGCATATGACGTAAATAAAAATGGTTATGTACATAAGTTAATTTAGGAAAATCAATTGGGCAAATAAAATAACTGAAATGATTTTCGCCAATAAAAACGGCTAACCCTTCCGAAAGTTGAGTCCAAAAGTCATCGTTATCTTGTAATTCAAATGCAGGTGCTAGAAGTTTTAATGCCTCATTTTTTGTCATTGCATTTTTAGGGAAAAGTGAATTGTCGGTTAATTGATAAGTTGCCTCTGAGAGTGCATTTTTAAAACGTAATTTATCTTCTTGAGTATTACCAGCTTTGTAGGTTGGGATATAAATTGACACACACGGTGAAGTGGTATTTTGAAATTGATGTAGATTGTTAAATTGTTTTTGACTAAACATATATATTGTTTTAATGAAGAAATTTTTGCTATTTTCACTAAAACGGGCGAGTATATAAAATGTTCAGCGTAAGAAAAGTTAAGCATTGAAATGCTTTTTTATTTTTTAAACTTTATAATATTTTCAATCATTCCATTGAATACAAAATAATGAAATGGTAAAACGGAATACCAATATAATCTTCCCCAAATACCATCAGGACGAAAGGTGGCAGTTTGTTTTAAAACATCTTGGCCTTGCTCGTTGACGATCTTAAATTCTAACCAAGCATCGCCTGGAAGTATCATCTCAGCATAAAGTAATAATCTTTTTTTCTCGGTATCCGCAATCATGACTCGCCAAAAATCTAATGCATCGCCTGCATGGATTTCGCCTTGATGAGTCCGTCCTCTACGCAGTCCAACACCGCCGATTAGTTTATCCATAAAGCCTCTGATTCGCCACAAAAAATTTCCATAATACCAACCTCGTTCTCCTCCGATGGACCAAATGTTTTCTAAAACTTGTTCCTTTTTATCAGCCGAAATAATTCTTTGTTTTTTATCTTTAAAACATCCAAACTGAGGCACCTCCATATTTTCTTCTAGCGTCCGTTGATCCAAACTACTCACAAAACTATCTTTCCAACTTGACACTACCATGTTCTGTTCGATGCGTTGGAAAGCCATTTCGACAGATTTATAATAAGAGATATTTTTGATGTTGAGCATTTTTTGAAGATCATTATTTCTAGCAATTACATTGACCTTCATGCTGTTCACTAAGTTGACGGCAAGCGGATACGAAGTGGATGTGACAAAGTATAACCAATAAGAAGATAATCGTGGAGTCATTACTGGAGCAGTAAAAATGTAACGCTTTAATTTTCGAACTTTAGCATAACCCAATAACATTTCCCGATAAGTCAAAACTTCACCACTACTAATATCATAGTTTTGATTAAAGCATTTTTCCTTCAGTAAAACACCTATTAAATATTCCATGACATTTCGAATACCAATTGGTTGACATTTTGTATTCAACCATTTTGGCGTAATCATGATGGGTAATTTTTCTACGATATCACGGATGATTTCAAATGATGCACTCCCTGAACCAACTATGATTCCTGCTCGTAAGGCAGTCAATGGTGCTTGACAAGAATTTAAGATAGACTCTACATTTAATCTTGATTGAAGGTGAGGGGAAAGGTTTTTATTTTCATTGACAATACCCGTTAGGTAGATAATTTGTTTTACTGAAGAAGCATCCATGTATGTTTTAAAATGCATTGCACTCTGACTTTCTTTTTCTTCAAAATCTCCGATAGAGGCTGACATGGAATGAACTAAATAATAGGCAACATCAAATTCTTTAGGGAAAATTTTAAGGTTAGGTTTTTCTAAAAAATCAACTTCAACTACTCTTACATTCCCTTTCCATGATTCCAAAAATTCAAATCGACTCTTATCACGAGTACAAGCATACACCTCATGACCTTGGTCGATCAGGACGGGGAGTAATCTTTTTCCAATGTAGCCAGTAGCACCTGTAAGTAGAATTTTCATAAATATTGAATTTGAGGTAAAACGGTTGAACTGCCTAAGTGTTTAAGAAAAAATGAAAACTAAAAAATTAAGTTCTTTTTTTTACCTTAATATTTCTTTAATTAACCAACTTAATATTTTCATTATGGAAACCATCATTGAAATTATCATTACTGCTGCTGCTTTTTTTATAGGTGCTCAAATATTAAAAGGCGTCCATGTTAAAAGTTTTGTCCAAGCTATCATCGTTGCGGTGGTGATTGGGGTATTAAATTTTACACTTGGAACAATTTTAAAAATTGTCACTTTAGGAATTTTATCATTAGGAATTTTTACTTGGCTTTTGGATGCCATTTTGATACAGGTAGCTGACTTTTTTTTAGAGGGTTTTGAAGTAAAAAATTTTTGGTGGGCGTTAGGATTAGCTGCAGTAGTTTCCTTTGTGAGTGGGTTGTTAAGAGGCTTATTTTAGAAAGGAAAACCATCATGAGCGTTTTTCTCATGATGGTTTTAATATGATTAAATTATTGGTAAGTCAGACTTAGTTAATCGGTTGCATTTTATAATCGGATGTTTCGATTTTTGTTTTACGACTGTGTTTGAATTTTCCATTCTTTTTTTGAAGAAATACTTTTGTTTGTTCTTTTAGAATATTTCCATTTACCACTTTGATTTGTTTTTTTTGAATTAAGTCTAGGCGAGTATCACCATTCAAATCTTGTATCCAACTATCCATTTGAAAAGTACGATTTCCTTTTCTATAAAAATAGGCTAAAGTTTTTTTTGCTCGAAGTTGATCTTTTTTTAAGCCGTACATCACCAAAGTATTATTGTTTTTTCCATCGTTAATTCTTAGGATATAATTATTTTTTAATTTTTGTGCTCTCACCAATGCAACGTGGTGAGGTTCTTTTCCTTCTTCAATGACTTTCTTCTTCAGATTTTTGGGAAGGTACTGTTGAAAGATCGGATCAACTTTTTCTCCTTTGAAATAATAGTCTTGATTGGTACTATTCTTCGCTTGGCTGTAGATGTGAAGATTACCTACATTCCATCGAGCAAATTGATTTTTAAAATAATCTAAATCGTTCAATTTTATCTTGGCGACTGTCTGATTAGATGTTTTTTCGACTAGAGCTAAATTTTCTTTCATGGATGTTTGAGCGCTTAGGCTAAAAATAAAAAAGAAAGAAAGGATAAATATTAATATGTGTTTTTTCATTGTATTTTTTTGATGTTAAAAAAATACCGATGATAGAAAACTATCATCGGTGTTTGTTTTTGATTAAAAGTTTGAGAGTCTTTTCTATTATCTTTCAATAATTTCAAAAACTACGGGGATTGAAATTTGTGTTTTTACAAATTTTCCATCCTTCATAGCTGGGTACCAATTTTTCAGAGTTGCTACAGCGTCTACCGCTGCTTGGGCACATTCTTTACAGGGTTTATCTTTGGATAAAACCTTATAATTGCCTTCCACTTTTCCATACTCGTTGATAGTGAAAGTGACTACTTCTTTTCCATCGTGATTTTTTCTTAGCGCAGGGTTGGGATAATCAATATTTGATTTTATAGTTTCAGCGATATTCTTTTTGGAGCATTCCCAACTGTCCTCAGCTTTCAAACATTTGTCGCCATAAAAAGGCGGTCGATCTACTTGATTAAGCTTGTACGTTTTACTAGAAAAACTATTCCACTCATCGGTCATTCGAGTATCAGTTATGACATAAAATGAAAAATCCATTGGATCATACCACACTTCTTTTTCTACTACCCAGTCGAACGCAGTCATGTATGGAATCATAATCGTATCTATCGGAATTGCCATTATTTGAACAGGTTCAGGCATATCACCTTTGCTGGCAAGTTGGTTGATGTTTTGTGAAAATATATTAGTTGATAATGTTAAAAATAATAGGATTGGTAAAATGTGTTTAAATAAGTTTTTGATTGAAAACTTCATATAGTAATTAAAAATTTATAGGTTGAAAAATAAAAAAGTCAGTTGTAATAATTATTGTAACAATATATTTACAAGTAATAAACTTGATTTGTTGGTTGTCTCTTCTAGAACGGGGGGAACATTAATATTGTTCAAGTTGATTCTTGTAAGAGTATTGTTATTTATTTTGAAATAAAATTTGAACATCTGAGATACTCGTCCGTTTTAGAATCGAACACTTAATTATTTCATCTGATTTATTATTTTAAAGTAAATCGCAAAACTTAAAAATTTATGTTACGTTACGCAGTCAGCTTTTTTATTATCGCAATTATCGCAGGTATTTTTGGATTTGGAGGAATCGCAGCAGGAGCTGCTTCAATTGCACAATTTATATTTTACATTTTTGTGATTTTTATGGTAATATCATTAGTGAAGCACATTCTAACGTAATTTGAAATAGACCTTATTTAGTTATCAATGAAAAATTCCTTTTGCATTTATTCATGCAAAAGGAATTTTTTTATCTGGTTGCTAACGACAAATAATATATGTATAAAGGTAGGAGGAAGTTGAGGGTGAAAAAAAAGGTTCTTAAACAAAGTCTTTGAATTTTTTCCAAATAATTTGTTTAAGAACCTAAGATATTATAATCGTTGTTATTCGATTATCCAGAGTTTTTTTAGATTATGCTGCTCTTAGAGTTTCGATATTTCCATATCGTTTCTTACACATTCCTTTTAATTTTTTTCTAGCATAGAAAATTCTACTTTTAATCGTACCCATTGGTACATCTAATTTCTCAGCAATTTCATCATATTGAAATCCTTCGATAAATAGATTAAAAGGCACTTTGTAATCTTTCTTTAAATTGCCAACCATATTTTTTAATTCCTTCATCATAATCCTAGAATAGGCATTACCTTCCATACTTTTATTTTCTACCATAAAGTTGAAATCCTCAACAGGCTTAATCACTTTATTTCTAGTTTTTCTTTTTCTATAATGATTAATAAAAGAATTATACATTACAGTTGTAGACCAAGATTTAAAATTAGTTCCTTCTTGGAATCGATCTTTCTTATCAAAACATCTCATCATGGTCTCTTGCATTAAGTCTTTTGCGTTTTCTTTATTTCGAGTCAGCTTCATTGCAAATCCAAATAATAATGATTCAATTTTATTTACATGTTGATTAAATTCTATGGTTGTCATGTCGATATTTTTTTTTTAAATGAGGAAATAAGTAATTGATTTTTGAAAATAGGTTGTCAAGGTGAATAACAGATTCTAAATCTGCTAACACTATAAATAAACAGTATTATGTTATTTTGAAATTAAGCAGCCACCGGTTTTAAATGAATGATTTTTGGCTGATAGTGATCATGAATGAATGAGAAGTATTTTTTGGTTACTTCAAAATCCATAAAGTTTACGATGTCTAATTCATCGGTGTATTGTTGAAGTAATTCTTGGGAAATATTTTCGTGGGCTTTTGATCTTTCAAATAAGTTAGCCAACTTCAAAAGTAATTCTTTAGCGAACGAAATCATTTTGGTTTGTTTCTTAAGATGTTCTTCTGCTTCTGTTCTGATATATACATCAAAGTGTTCATTACTAATTTGAGTAAGTTGAATATGACGTTTTTCCATTTTTTTTAAAGAGCAGTTAACTAACCCAACTAAATCTCTTAATATGTTGTGTTGTTGTCTATTTTCAATAAAAAGTGTTGTCGTTGATTTTGATATAGGATTTATCATAATAATTTGTTTGTAATAGTGTGTTAATTAAGATTTTATTTGTTTGGGTGAAAATATTAAGAATACTAAAAAATGATAATTTGTATGTTTGCTTATGTTGATTTATTATTCAAATGGCGTGCCAAGCTTGTAACTTGTTGATAGTCAGGTAGTTAAAGTTTTTTTATCAAAATGGTATTTCTTAAATAAAAGAAATTTGATTAAATATAATCAAAAATAATGTGTTTTGGAATAAATTTTGTTTAATATTGTATGTTTTTTGGTTAAACAAAATAAGGAGCGGAAAAAGAGATTTTTTTGTCAAAAAAATAATTTTACTCATCTTCGAAAAAGAAATAAATGAAAAAATTCGATGTAGAAAGTAATCGAACTTTAGCTGCCATGTGCGATGCTAGCGAGGCTGGACAAGAAGGAGTAATATGGTTACAAAAAGATGGGCAAATCCTTTCCATTAACGATCTGTTGGTAGATGAATTAGGCTATACCGATCCAAATGTAATCCCTGCTACTATTTTTGAAATCAATCCTTCTCTATCTCTTTTAGCTTGGAGAAAATTATGGAAAAGGATGTTGACTGAACCTAAAATTATTTTGGATTCCGAGCATATTACTGCCGATGAATCTATCTATCCAGTTAAGATTGAGGGGACATTAATAGAGGTAGAAGAAGAGATGTATGGAATGTTAGTTTCACAAAATTTAATGGAGGCGAATCGATTTAAAGAGCTTTTTGAATTTACTTCTAAGATTGCAGGCATCGGAAGTTGGGAATGGGATTTGGTCAAAAATGAATTTTTCTTCAATGATGAAATGTATCACTTGTTGGAACTTCCTGCCAAAACAGAAATAAATCAAAATACACTTGAGGAGCTTATTACCAAAGGATTTTCTGAGAATGACTTGAAATCTTATGATGAAAAAATAAAGGCAGCTATCCAAAATGGAACTCCTTTCGAGTTGGAGTATTCCTTTGAAATAAATGGTCAATACAAAAATTTTAATCTTCATGCTCACCCTGTAGTTTTAGAAGGTGAAACAATAAAAATTTATGGAACGCTACAGAATCTAAATAATATTTCGAAACGTACAGATGATATGTATTTTACGAAATATTCTATGGATTATGCTCGAGATATGATTTATTGGATTTCGGAAGCTGGAATCATTACTTATGTGAATCAAACAGCTTGCGAAAAATTAAATTATTCTCCAGATGAAATTTTAGGGCAAGACATAAAATTTATTGATAAAGATGCTGACATAGATCATAAGGAAGTTTGGAAGATATTAAAAGAAGAAAAAAGTGTTGAATTTGAGGCCAATCATTATACAAAACAAGGAGAGCCGATACCTGTATCTATCACAACTAATTATATCAATTATCGAGGGAAAGAATTTAACTGCGCTTTCGTTCGAGATTTTTCCAAAAAGAAACAGATAGATGAAATAATTAAGATGTCTAAAGCTACTTTAGATAATGCTATTGACATTATTTTTTGGGTAAACGAAGATGGTTCTTTTAAATATTTTAATAATTCGTTTGTCAAAAGAATGGGCTATGCTAGGAAAGAAATAGAAGAAATGAATGTGCTTGATTTTATTCATAACGCAGATAGTCATCGCTATAAGAAAGGATGGAAAGCACTAAAAAAAGAAAAATTCTATAATAATGTACATCGTGAAATGATTACTAAAAGTGGAGAAATTTTTCCAGCAGAGATGACTATTTCTATGATTAAAGTAGGTGGGAAATATTTTTCATCTACTATTTTAAGAGATATTTCTGAGCGAAAAAGTTTAAGCGAATTAGCAGTCATATCAAAACATACGTTGGATCAAGCAGTAGAAATGATTTTTTGGACAAATGAAGATGGATCTTTACGATATTTTAATAGTGCCTTTATAGAAAAAATAGGATACTCTCATGTTCAAATTAAGGAACTTAGAATTTTTGATTTTTTTGAAAATAGTAATTTAGAAGTTTTTCAAAAAGGATGGGAAAAACTTAGAGATGGCGCAAAAATTAATGGATTGGATCGGGAGTTAAAAACGAAAAATGGTCAGATTATTCCTTGTGAAATGAACATCACTATGGTGAAATTTGCAGACGAAGAATTTTCGGTAACGATCCTTCGAGATGTAACCGAAAGGAAGCGGAAGGAAAATGAAATTACTCGACAACTTAATGAAATTCAGTATCTTCAGGAAGCTACAGCTGCCGAAAACATTGCTCTTAAAGAGAAAATTAGCCTTGAATCTAATTTTGGTAATATTATAACTCGTGATCCAAATTATAAGCGAGTGCTACGTCAAGTCGAACAGGTAGCAGATACTGATGCAACTGTTTTGATTCTTGGAGAAACAGGAACAGGAAAGGAACTTTTAGCAAGAGCAATTTATCAATTAAGTGAGCGAGCAGATTTACCAATGGTCAAAGTAAATTGTGGAGCATTGCCTGAGAATCTAATTGAAAGCGAGTTGTTTGGTCATGAGAGAGGAGCATTTACTGGAGCACATCAGCAAAAGATTGGAAAATTTGAACGAGCAGATAAAGGAACTATTTTCTTGGATGAGATCGGAGAATTACCTTTGGATTTGCAAGCAAAGCTTTTGCGAGTGCTTCAAGAAGGAGAAATTGAAAGGGTAGGAGGAACGAAGCTACTTAAAATTGATGTGAGAATTATTGCAGCCACTAATCGAAATCTTATAGATGAAGTGGGAAAAGGTACTTTTAGAGAAGACTTATATTATCGATTAAATGTTTTTCCGATTAATAATATTCCGCTTCGAGAACGTCGGGAAGATATTCCTGTTTTAATTAAACATTTTGCTCAAAAATATTCCAAAAAAATAAATAAAGAAATCTTAGAAATATCTCCTAGATCATTGAAGAAATTAATGGCTTATGATTTTTTAGGAAATGTTAGAGAATTGGAAAATTTAGTAGAAAGAGCCGTCATTCTCTCCAGAGGTAAAGTGCTAAATTTTGATCTATCTCTAACTAAAAAAACGAATATCAAATCTTCCCGATTTTTGAGTATGGAGGAGATGCAAAAAAAACATATCATTGATGCGCTAGAAAGGACAAATGGAAAAGTAAGCGGTGACTTAGGAGCTGCAGAACTTCTAAAAATGAATGGTAAGACACTCACTTCTCGCATGAGAAAATTGGGTATTAATAAGCGAGATTATCTTAAGTCTTGATTTCTTACATTTAGTCAAATGATTAAATATAAGAAATTTAAAATTCAAAAATTAAATATAAGTATTTGGTTATCAGGTAGTTATGATATTGGAATGATGTTTGATAGTTAAATTGAGTATTGAATAATAAAATTTAGTATTTTGACATATCCAATAAAATATAAAAACATAACTACTCAAACTTTTGCAGAGGTAGTTGTTGCTCAGCGGCAACCAACAGTTCTTGTGTTTGGTACTCAATGGTCAGGTAATTCTGAGATAGTGGATAGCATGATGGAACGAGTAAGCCAAAAATTTAATTCAGATATTCAATTTTTTAAAGTTGATCTAGAAGAGCAAGCTAACATCTCTAATTTTTTTGGAGTTCATTCTGTTCCTACTATTGTTTTGATAAAAGATGGTGAGGTGGTAGAACGTATTGAGGGGTTCATTCCTGCCAAAAAAGTCCAAAAGAAAATAAAGGAAACCTATCATTGTTAATGAAGTTATCTGATCTCTTTTTCTTCCATCCGCCTTATTTTATAACTAAATAAATTCAATCTTTTTCACAAGTAGACTTAGTAAAGTGTCCTTATAGATATGATAAAAAATATCTAGGCTAATTTTAATACAGTCTCTCAGAAAAAAAATTAAATATCCCAACTTCGAGAACATAATTAATGTTCACCCTTTTTAGAAATACGATTAGTAAGAAATATTATAACAAATAAAAAAACACAAAATACATATGAGAGATTTATTATTGATATTAATTTTTTCAATGACGACAACAATTGCTTTCGGTCAATTTGGAGTTAAAGCAGGAGTTAATTTTTCCAACATTACGACAGATGATGACGATGTGGAAGACTTAGAAGCAAAGATTGGCTTTCAAGCTGGGGCGATGATCAAAATTAAATTGAGCGAATCATTTGCCATTCAGCCTGAAGCACTTTTTGTACGTAAAGGTTCTAAATATAAATATCTTGGTGCTGATGTTACATCAAATTTAGACTATGTGGATATTCCGGTTCTGATTGTTTTAAAACCATTTGATATTCCTTTACAAATACAATTTGGGCCACAGTTTTCTTATTTACTTGGAACAAATGTAAAGTATGAAAATGCACTTTTCGGAATTGATAACACCTATGAGGCAGAAAGAGAAGATTTTGAAGATTATGATTTAGGATATGCCGTAGGATTGGGATTAAACTTTGGAAATACAGTTCTAGATCTTCGATTTACACAAGGCTTTAAAGAATATGAAAAAGAAACTACTATTGGAAATGTTACGATAGAACCTTCATCTAAACATTTTAATTTGCAGGCATCGCTAGGTTTCTTTTTTTAACAAAAACATACTTTAGGCTGCTTAGAATAAATGGCTCGAACTGAATTTTTAGTTCGAGCCATTTGTTTTTTGTTTTATGTAAATGTATTGTTATTGTTTTTACACTTATGTGAAATTGGTTTAGAATTTTCTGTGGTGTAGATCAATATTTTTAATTTAACTATTGAAACTGGTATGTCCGATTACTTATCATAAACTTTAGAAGTGCGCAATTGTAACACTACCATATTTTTGATTCTCCTTTAGTTTGCGATGGTTTTAAACCTCTATGTATATATTATTTTAATAGTTGAAATTATTTTTTATGTTTCTGAACATATCTAATACTCGCCCGTTCTAGTGAAAAACAGGAAATCCTTCCTAAATAATAAAAAATTCAAATTCAAAAATATATGTTTCAGCAGTTTAGTAATTCTCTTTCTAATTTATATAACAAACTTTCAGGATGGGTTAATGAAGTAGTTCTAGCTCTTCCTAATATTGTTCTCGCAGCAATAGTATTAAGTATTTCAATTTATTTATCAAGGTATTTGAAAAAGTTAGTTTGTAAAACACTTCTTAGAACGACTAAAAATAATACTGTTGTAGGTGTCATTTCAAATATTGCAGTAGCGGGATTTATGATTGTCTCACTTTTCATTGTGCTTAATATTTTGAATTTAAGTGAAGCGGTAACTGCATTATTAGGTACCGCAGGAGTGATTGGATTAGCAGTAGGTTTGGCATTACAAGATCCGTTGATCAATTTATTTTCAGGAGTATTAATGAGTGTCAAAGATTACTACCAAGTGGGAGACCTCATTGAAACGAATGGGTTTTTTGGAAAGATTTCAAAAATCACTTTGAGGTCAACGATTATCGCTCAATTAGACGGACAGGAAGTCATCATTCCAAACAAAGAAGTATTACAAAATCCTTTGAAAAATTTTTCTCACAATGGTCGACGAAGAATTGAATTAGATTGTGGAGTCGCTTATGGAGATGATTTAGAAAAAGTAGAAGAGATTGCAATCAATGCTGTGAAAAATAGTGGATTAAATTTTAGAGAATCAAAACCGATTGAATTTTTTTACACCGAATTTGGAGATAGCTCAATCAATTTTAGAATTCGTTTTTGGAAAAATATTGTTTCTCAAGCTGACTATTTTATGGCTCGACATACCGCGATCAAAGCATTGAAAAAAGCATTTGATCAAAACAATATTACTATTCCATTCCCGATCACCACATTGGACTTTGGAGTAGTTGGAGGAGTTCGAGTAGATGATATTTATCCTCCTCAAAAAATAAAAGTAAATAAAGCAAGAGTAAATGGAGTAAGAGCAGCTTCAGAATAATAGATAAGACAAAAAATAGAATAAGACTAAAATTCATGCTACCATTAATGAAGCATTTGAATTTCAAATAATCAAATAGAAGACAAACATTTTTTTAACCTTTAAAAATTTAATTATTTAATGAAAGACGGAAATAAAGTATTAGTAGGACTTGGAATTGGATTGATCGCAGGCGGAATAGCTGGATATTTTTTAGGATCTGAAGAAGGTCAACAGTTTCAAAAGAAAACCCAAAAACAAATTAAAAAAATGCAAGCAGAAGTCAAACAAACTTTAAAAGAAAACTCAGAATTGATTTCTGAAAAAGTAGAATCTGCTACTGTGAATGCAAAAACTTGGGCCAACGAATTGGCTGAGACTGCCAAATCAAAAATAGCAACAACTTCTAATGCTACTGAAAATTTAGTAGAAGATGCGCAAGATGAGATTGAAAGTGGTGCCAAAAAAGCTAGAATGAAAATAAGTGAGAAAGCAAAGGTAGTGGCAGAGATTCTAGAAAATGGACAAGTCTAATAGGGGTTAATCGAAATGAAGTTGTACGAAAATCGTAAAACATCAAACGAACAAAGTCTTCTATACAAGAGTGAAAATAATGAAAATATAGAATTCAAATATCAGAATCAGGAAGTTGCTACAGCAACTTCCTGAAATTCCTTCCTTCCTTTTTTACGTTTAAAATTTAAAATATGAACACCGACGAATTACTTTCTTCCGCTGGAGAAACAATGGAATATGGCAAAATATATGTCGAACAAAAAATGGATTTCTATCGATTAGAAATGTCTAAGAGATTGGCTAAAACAGTTTCCAATTTGGCGACGGTAGCAGTCATGGGATTCTTAGTAATGATGGTTGTCATATTTTTTTCCTTGGCATTAGGGTTAATTTTAGGAACGTTTTTAGGATCTTATGGATATGCATTTTTAGCAATAACTGGCTTCTATGTTTTAGCTGTTTTGTTAATCTATTTTTTCAAAAGGAAAATAATTACTAATCCTATTTTATCTCTAGTGATTAGAGAAATGCTAGATTGATTTTTTTTGTAAATATAGTGTTATGAAAAAATAAAATCAATTATTTAAAAAACAAATTTTTATGAAAAATAAAATCAGCACACTCGAAGAACTAGAAAAAGAACAAAGGAAATTAGAAATGATGATGGAAGTAACTCGACAAGAATTTGCTAGGAATCTTGGGACAAATCGAAAACAACTGAAAGGATTCTTTGTAAAAAAGATTGCCTTGCCTGCTAGCACTTTGGGATTAGGAATTGCTGTCACTCAAAAAATAACAGCCAGCGATTCTCAAAAAGTCACAGCGACTAACAAAGAAAATATTTGGAAAAAGTTGTTGCCACTTGGATTAAATTTACTTCAAGCTTATTTCATGAAAAAGCAAAAAACAACAGTTAATCAAAACTCTACTTCATCACAAAACCCTAATACATTAAAATCAGTCGCTTAATGAAACCTATATTTGAAAAAGCAAAGCCCTTAACATTTTATTGGAAAGTATTAAAGGAAAGTTTTTCCAAATTTAGCGAAGACGACATTTTTACTCATGCTGCAGCCTTGTCATATTATACCATATTTTCATTACCTCCAATGTTGTTGGTTATTCTTTTTACGACCACTTGGTTTTATGAAGAAGCGATGGTCAAGGATGCCTTGTTTTCTCAAATTGGAGAATTAGTAGGAAGAGATGGGGCACAACAAATTTTAAAAACTATCGAAAAGTTAAATGTATTCGAGCCTTCTTTGTGGGCAACCATGCTAGGAGGTGCAATTTTAGTTTTTACCTCCACGACTGTTTTTGTCACTTTTCAAAATGCTTTAAATAAAATTTTCAGGGTAAAAGCAAAACCCCAAGGTTGGGGAATCCTAAAACTAATTAAAGACCGAATGCTTTCTTTTGCTTTGTTGATCGGAGTGGCTTTCATTTTATTAGTTTCTCTAGCTGTGAATGCTTTTCTAGAAACTTTTGGAAAATATGTAGAAGAGAAAATTGGTTTTGTTTCAGAAATATTTTCAATTTTCACTTCTCTAATTCTTCCTTTTTTTGTTATCACTTTATTATTCGTGATGATGTTTCGATTTTTGCCTGACGCAAAATTGGAATGGAGAGATACTTGGTTCGGAGCAATTATCACGAGTATATTATTTGTAAGTGGAAAATATGCGATCAGCTTTTATATCGGAAATAGTAATGTTGCAGGACTATATGATGCGGCGGGAAGTGTAATGGTCATTATGGTTTGGGTATTTTATGCCTCTTTGATCGTGATGTATGGAGCAGTTTTTACTTTCGTTTACAAAAGTATGAAAGGAGAAAAAGTACAAGCAACAGAATATGCTGTTAAGGTAGAATATAAAGAAATAGAAAAATAATAAACTAAATTATATATAGGACTGAGACACAATTTTTTTTACAAAATAATCATATTTTTTAATATCAAAATAAACCGAATCATCATGAAAAAATTACTTCCTATTATCTTAATTATTGCTGGATTGGCACTTGGGTTTTTTGGATTTCAAAAATTAAACAATAGTTCAGCAGGTATTGAAATCGGGTCTATAGAATTAAAAGCGGAAGATGAAGAATCATCGAATATGGCTTACGGAATGATAGGACTTGGAATTGCATTTCTAGTTGGAGGAGCAGTTCAGGCAACTAAAAAATAATCGATACCCCGAATTTATTAATAAGGGCAAGATGACATCGAGTCGTTTTGTCCTTATTAATTATAAGCCATCTCATCAATAAAGAATAAGAGCAGAATTGATTTTTTATAACTTAAAGAAACTGTTTCAGGAGTAAAAAATTAAAGAGTATTACAGTATTTTTATTTTGTCATATAAGTAAATAGTAGCTGTCTATTTTTTTAATTTTAAACAATTTCAATAAATAGCATCGCATGGTTATTTAAAATTTGGATTTTTATTAAGTACAGACTCTTGGTGTTTTAGTCGTCCTATTTGGGACTTATAATGTTTGTCTAGAAGGTTATAAATAATAAACTCCTGATACCGTTGTTCACTCCTAAATAATCTATTAATATTCATGTGAATTAAACTAGCTATCAAATTATTAATTTTATTTCCTGATTTTTCTTTGTATGAATTTTTTATTTTCTTTATCGTATTATTCCATTTGAGAGATCTATGATTTAATATCTTATTTATTGAGTTTTGGTGAGGATGTTTTTGATCGAATAAAAGTTGAATCTCTTTTTTGTGAAATCTATAGTGGTCATTTAATGATTTTCTTTGAAATTTATTTTGAATATTAAACTCCTTACTAAAGTTATCTTTTAATTTAGATACGAATTCTTTTTTCTCATTTAGAGAAAAAGAAAATTCTGCTAAATAATTATCGAGAGATGAAACTGCAAAAATCCATCGAAATTTTTCATCCTCAATTATTAGATAAAACTGCGGTAAGAGATGAAGATGGAAGTTTAAGATGGGTTTACACTAATGCGCTTGAAAAGTCTTCCTCCTTTAATTTAGGTATGTCTCATGGTTTGGCTAGTACAATTTCTATACTTTGCAAGTTTGCCAAAAACAAAAGATTTGCTCCAAAATCAAAAGAATTGTTGTTAGGGGCAGTTCGATATATATTGAAAAATAAATCTGAAAATCCTGATAGTTATTCTTGTTTTCCGAATTCTATTGCCTTAGAAAATAATGAATCAACAAAATTAAAAGGAAGTCGGTTAGCTTGGTGTTATGGAGATTTGGGGATTGGATACTCACTTTTGGAAGCAAGTGATATTTTAAATAATAAGATAATTAAGAAGTAAGCCTTAGACGTTTTAAAAAAATCAACCTTACGTAAAACTAACTCTGCAACTAAAATTGTTGATGCTGGATTTTGTCATGGAAGTTGCGCATATGTATCAAAAAATATATACGTTAACAGGAGAAACTATTTTTTCGAAAGCATCGGATTATTGGATACATCAAACTATAGAATTCCTTAATGGCAAAAAGATTATAGAAAACTCCAAAGAAATAGACTATTACAATAAGTTTGATTTGATAGAAGGGATGCCTGGAATTTTATTGACGTTTATTTTTTATAATAATTCTGATAATATAAATCTTTCTAAATGGGATCAAATGTTTTTGCTATGAGATTGTTTTATTCGTATATGATGACAGTTATTCTAAATTCGGTCACTATATGGAACTCTCGCTTGGGTTAATCTTAATTGTCCCTAAGAAGATTTGTTATTCAAATCTATAGGCGATATCAGAAGTTTTTTCTGTCTGGGTTTCTAAAATGCTGATTGAAATTCTTCAATGTTTTTATTTTTTAATCATACACAATTAATCGTAATGAAAAAGAAAAATTCGTTAGAATCAATGAAAAAGAGATTGAGTTTAAAAAAGAAAAGTATTTCCATTTTTGATAAAAAAATGCATAAAAATACTAAAGGTGGAATTGCTACAGATCCAATTTCCCCTATTATACTAACAAAAACATGGGATAGAATATGTCCAGAAGGTTAAGCATAATTTAATTGATATTGACTTATCATTTTTTTGTTTACATAAAAAGAACTATTAGATATATCTAGTAGTTCTTTTTATATAAACTACTTTTATCGACATTAAATTGTAATCTCAAATGGTTGGATTTATTTGGCTTAATTTTCTTCTTGATTATTTTTAATTGCCCATTTTGAAATCTTCTCATCTATTTTTTTTTGCTGGATATATGAAGTTTTTCTTTTGGGGAAAAGGATTCTGATTAAAACACTTCAATTTTTTAGTAGTAATTTATTATCATAGTAAAGCCCCTTTACAGGCTGAATTTGTCTAGCAACAAGATTTATGTTAGTATGAGATACTTTGGGGAGCCGTTAAGAGGTATACCTAAACAATAAAAAATCCTGAACCTTCAAAAATGAAGATTCAGGATGGTTAATTTAAATCGTTAAAGTGATAACTAGTCTTTTGCTATTATGATTTTACATCCAAATAATAAAGTTGGATATTCTCATCTTTGTCTGCAAATGAAAGTGCCAATCTTTCTTGACCATTCACAGTAACAGGAAGTAGGGTAGGAGTAGATTTGGAAGAAATCGTTGCATCAGAACATTCTGATCTATCTATTGAGTCATCAGCTCTCCATCTTTGTTGACTGTTAGAAAAATACAGACATTTTAATTTCGAAGAATGAGGATCAACATATACCATCCACAAGTTACCTTTGTAATAAGCTAATCCTACACCTAATTCAGATTTGATAATATCGTCGTGGTGTTTTACAATCACATCATTCGACCAATCTCTACCATTAAATTCAGCAGTAACGATTGGTTTATTTCCTTCTCTGCTTCCGCAATTTTTAAAAGCACATACCATTTTATTTCCAACTACTGCCAAAGCTGGAGATTGCTCTGTTTGCAAATATCTTTTATCAGTATCATCATCTTTCCAAGTATCAAAATCACTTCTATCTCTACTTGTAAAAGGAATCGAGTGTTTGTCATTTCCTTTGTACCAATGCCATTTCGAACCATCAAACCAGCAATGCTCCATCAAGTGATGATTGTTCATTTTCAAAACCATGTGCATTTGATTGTTGAAATTAATCATTGAAGGACCTTTGTCTGTTTCAGGTTTTACACCATTCATTTCTTTAGAACTGAAATTATCTCTATCCCAATTCTTATGATTCATGTAGAGAGAAAATTCTACAGGTTCTGAATAACCATTGTCTGAAGTTTCTCTATTAGCTAAATACATTTTGCCTTGGTAATTGCAAAGAGCTGGAGCTTTGGTACCATGACAAACATAGTTTTTTCCATCTTCTTCATATCGTTCATATTTAGTACTACCTGAGTAAGATCGTACTTCCATTTTTCCATCGTGGTTATAAGCTGTGTTTAATCGGTTGTTAAATATGGTCATTCCATATCCGTAATCTGATTTGTCGCCTGTACGGACGACTTCTTTAATTTGCAAAATTTTTGACATTGTTTTAAAATTTAGGAGGTTAATAATTATTTTAATAACAAAACATTTACATCTTTCATATTATTAAAGATTGCCATGTTTCGTTGATTAGTACCCCACTTAAAAAGAAGTGACCCTCAAGTATATATTTTTTTAAAAAAATAATAAAAAGAGAATGTTGTACTGTTAATTAATTTAGAAATAGTCTCTTATGTAGGAATGAAAGTGAATAGAGAATTTTAGTAAGAATGGACAATTAATATTTCTTTCTTTTTAGAAAAAAGAATATTAAAACTATAGAGGAAAAGAAACACAAACCACTCCATATCCACCAATTCTTAATTCCAGATTTTAAGGCGTTTGAGTTGCCTAACTGAACTAAACTTGCCCAGTAAAATGGATGCGCAGTTACCATGTCTGCCTGAGATTGGAGATAGCTTTTTTTTGCATTTTGGAGAGCAATATCTTTTGTACTGTTTTTATTTAGATTGTTGTATAGCTCATTGATAATCAAGCTGCTAGATTGGTCATTGATTTGCCACTTAGACATTATTACACTAGGTGTGCCAGTATAGAAAAAACTTCGTGCAAGGCTTAAGATACCTTCTCCAATATCTATTTTTCCTGCACCAGTTTCGCATGCACTCAGTACTGCTAAATTTGCATTGAGTTGTAAGTTTTGAACTTCATAGCTATGTAAAATATGACCTGTAGAATCACTCTTTTCATTAGGGTAGAAAAATAATTTTGCATTGTACCCTTCTCTAAAATCAGCAATGCCATGTGTGGCCAAATGTAAGATTTGGTAGTCCGAAGCTTCTCTTAAAAAAGTACTTTTGAGTGCTTCGTTTTGATGCAAAGTGGTAGTTGAAAAAAATGATTTTAAACCATCAATTTCTTTTTTTGTAAAAGGAAGGTTCTCTAAATTAGAACGAATTGAAATTTGTTTTGTCTCTTTTTCTTCATTTGAAAATGGTGCAAAGGCTAATAATTCCTTTTTAGTAATATGCCTTTTTTTATTTTGCAAACGAACCATTAAGGATGCAGATGGTTGATAACTTATTGCAAAGCTTTTAACTAAATAAGGCAAAGACAAATAATCTATTTTTTTCAAATCAATAGATTCACTTAGCAAAATTTCAAACGGGATTTCAGTTAAGAATCCGTTGGAAGCGATGGCAAGGCGAGTAGGGTTTTTAGAAAGTTTGGAAAGGGGAAGTTCAATTAAATGAGTGTATAATTGGTGAGCAGAATTTGTCATTTTTTCAAAAGCTTCTTGTTTTGAGTAAGTTTGATTCAAAGGATTTTGGATACACAATAAAAGTTGTGTCGTAAGTTCTTTTATCAAATGAACATCTTTTACCGAAAATAAATCACTCGTTGTTTTTGAAATGGCAAAAACAAATATTTGATTACTCGTTTGATAGTATTGTAAAAATAATTGATCGACGGAAAGTTCATTTTGTAAGTTTTGAATGGTCAATCTTTTTTGACCATATTGATAGTCAAAATATTGTGGGAATTTTTGTTTTAAAGATTCTCGCAAGCTATCCAATTCTAATTTAGAATTAAACATATAATTAGAGTAAAGTTGACTTTTTCTTTCATCGTTTTTATTTTTTGCCAATTGATTTTTGTAAAAATCAAAATCAATTTTCAGTTGTTTTTCTTTTTGTAAAATTTTAATAGGAACGCCGCCAATTGATTGTCCTTCAACCGCTAGATGATTTTGAAATAAGATAGGAGCCTGATTTTTTTCAACATAAAAAAAAGCTTTTTCCAAATATTTTTGATTCTTTGTACGATCATATAATTGATACATAAGGTTAGTAGCGTTCTCAAATAATTCTTTGGTTTCCTCTGCTAAAAAATATCGAGACCCTTCTGCTTGATAACTTTGTCGCAACTCATCTGCAATTTTAATAGCTGAATCATAGGTTTGAAAAATGGCAGATTCTAGTTGTACATTTTTTATATCATCTAAATATTGAGCATTCAGAATTCCTGCCTTCGCTACCAAAGTACGTAGAAGGTTACGATGAGAGCGACAATAATTATCCAAGTTTGGGTTTTGTAAAATATCCTCACTTTTAAAATTAGGAACTAAGTTTTGTAAAGAAGTTTGAAAAGCTTGTATTGCTTTAGCAGTAAGATTTTGTTCTTCATTTATTTTTCCAATGTAGTAATATGCTTTTCCAATGTTGGTGTGCCCTTTGGGATATTTTTTCGAATAAGTATCAATGGATTTAGAAAATCCAAGAAGTGCTTTTTTCCAATTTTTTGATTTATAAAATAAAAAAGCTTGATTGAATTGGGTGAATTCAATTTGATGATTTACTTTCCATTTTTGATGAATAGTTAAAGCTCGATCTATACTCTTTTTAGCATTTTCAAAGTCTTTAGTTTTACTTAAGATAAGTACATGATTGTTATACGCTGAAATGCAGTTTTCTGCTACGGAGTCTGCAATTATATTTTCAAAACTACTTATGGCTGAATATGAAAAGGTAAGTGCTTTTGAATAATTTTGCTTGTAGAAATAATATAATGACAGCCCATTATTGCTTTCAGCAATAAGAGCAATAGCTTTATTTCTCTTAAAAATATCCAATGCTTGAAGTTCATATAAGATAGCATTATCGTAGTCAGATTTTTTAGAATAGATACTAGCTATGTTAGATAGAATTTGAGCAAATCCGATTGGGTTGGATTCTTTTGATGCAAATGATAATGATTTTTTGTTATAATGGAGGGCTTCGTCATAATCCTCTAATTCTGATTGGCAATAAGCAATATAATAATATTGATCTTCAATAAATGAATTATTCTTAGGAGTGTGAATTAGTGCATGATTTAATGCCTTTTTGAAAAAAACTATACTTTCTTCATAATTCTCTAAAACGGCGTGAATATATCCTATTTCAGATAATATATAATTAGTGTCTTTTGCTTCGCTTGCTATTGCAAGTGCTTGGTGATAGTAATACAAAGTGCTATCAAGACTTTCTTTTTCCATCAATATTTCTATTCTATTATATATAGCTTGTAAAGCTAACTTATCATTTGATTGAGAAATAGCATCTGGAATAGATACCAGTAGTGAAAGGAAAAAAATAAGTAGAGTCAAATTTATTTTATGCTGGAGCAGGAACATTGATGCAAACTTTATAAAAATAAAAAGTTGACATTTAAGTTTTTTCTTAAATGTCAACTTTAAAGTTAGCATTTTTTATTTCATAATATGACTTCAGAAATTATGAATATAAATTGTCATGGAAAAACCATGGAGAGGGATTAGCTTCCAGTTTTATATTTCCATCGTATGTGGTTGGAGTTGCAGTTAGGTAATTATTAACACCCTCTAAGGTCATTGCATTTTCGCTTTGAATATTAAAACTGTAAGGATAGTTTTCGTTGGTGGAAGGATTTATTTTCCAATATATTTGGTTACCAATATTTTCCTCTTGAGAAATCCAATCTAAGCTGCCATTATACCCTAAATATTTTTGATTTTTTTTGTTAAAAAGAGTATAGCTGTCATCTGAAATATTTTCAATTACCCATACAAAAGAACTTTCACTAGATACAAAATAACAATCTGTTACTAAGTCTTTATTTGAATTTAATATTCCTTGGCTTGGATTATTGTATGCTAAAAAGATATATACGCCATCAGTTCCAATTCCATCATCTTCTCCTTCTCTTGATTGAAGAACAATATCTTTCCCTAGAGAAGTTTGTAGAGCAGTTGGGCCGGGGGATAAATTAGAAATTCTCTCAAAAGTAATTTTATCATTTTTAATAGTTCCATTTAAGCCTGTCAAGTCTTCAATGCTTATTTCAAAATCACCTCTTGGTTTAACAGAAATAGTAGTTACTAAAGGAATAGTTTCGCCTTGAGAAAAATCAAGAGAACTATCATCAAATCCAGCCATTAGTGAGATATCTTGTTCAGGTGGTAAATTGGCAAATGGAAGGCTAAGTATTCGTTGGTTGTCCTCTCCAATAGTTACTTCGATATCAAGCGGAATGGTTTCCTCCTCTACAGGAGTACTATCTTCATTTACAACCATGAGTAGTAAGCCTAATGTAGGATCGCCAGCTCCTGTTTTTTTAGTTTGTAATTTTTTCTTTTTATTTGCCATGATCTAATTGTTTGTGTTCTATTTATGGGTTAAGAGTTTGCTAATATTTTAACACTCTAAAACCAATCTTGAACGGGTTGGAAAATTGTTAGTTATTATTACTAAGTACCGAACCAAAATTATCTTTAAATGTAATTATGGTTCGGTAATTAAAAAGAAATTATTTTTAATAAAAATATATAGAAACAGATTAAATTCTAATTTTCTCAAAAATCTTTTTAATTTTCTACTTTGATTATTAGTACCAACAGTACTTAGAAAGTAACCCTCTCCAAATACAATATAATCAACTGAACAAATTCTATTGTTTTAGTTCAGTAAAAAATAGATCTACACAGAAATGGAAAAAGCAGATGAATTAGATATAAAAAATTCAAATTTTGAAAAAGGAATTGCCCGTGGTGATGCAGGTATTATTCGGCAAGTATATTCCAAATATTTTGACAGCATTGCTCAGTATATTTTGAATAATAAAGGTACAATAGAAGATGCTAAAGATATTTTTCAAGATGCAATGATGATTATTTATCAAAAATTTCAAGAACCTAATTTTAAATTACAGTATAGTTTGCACACCTACCTTTATACTATATGTAGAAATACATGGTTAAAAAAAATCAGAAAAAAATCAGACATGGGGGTGCCTTTACCTGATAATTTGGAACTAATAGAAGATGATAATTTTGATCACGAAATTTTATGGCGACAAAAAGAAAAGTTATATCGTGAAAAATTCAAAGAGTTGAGTGAAGGTTGTCAGAAGGTTTTACAAATGGCTTTGGCTAAAGTTACGATGGAACAAATTGCAGAGAAGATGGGGTTTGCAGGAGCAGGGTATGCAAAAAAAAGGAAATATAAATGCAAGAACCAGTTATTAAAATTGATTCAAAATGATCGAAGATTTCAAAACCTGAAAATAATATGAAAGACGAAAATGACATATTAAAATTAATCGAAGCATATTTGGAAAATGAACTTTCAGATAGTGAGAGAACAGATTTTGAACAACGACTAAAAACAGATGCAGCGTTGGCAAAACAAATGCAATTGCATCAAGAGGTAGATTTGGCATTGAGTAATCCTAAGTCATTTGAAATGGAAACTATCCTTAGTGAAATAGGTGATGAGTTTTCTGAAAAATATCGGACTCCCAAAAAGAATTCGTTTTCTTCCTCTCGAATTAGATTTATTTACACGGCCTCGATTGCCGCATCATTTATTTTACTTGCTGCTTTTTTATGGTGGCAGTTTGGACAAAGTGCAAGTAATCCACAGCAATTATATGCTAAGTTTTATGAACCTTATTCTATTTCAACAGCTATTCGATCTACTAATCAAACCATCAATTCTAAATTAAATGAAGGGCAAAAAAAATATCAAGAAAAAAATTATAAGGAAGCCATTTCTCAATTTGATGTGATTTTGAAAAACGAAAATCTGAATACTAATGATATTCCAATCGTCTATTTTTACAAAGCACTATCTCACTTAGGTCTGGAAGAGTTGGATGAAGCAAAAACTATGTTGGATAAAATTGTAGCTATTTCTGATCATTCTTATTTGCAACAATCGCAATGGTATTTGGCTTTGATAGAAATGAAAAATGGAAATTCGGAACGAGTTAATTTTTGGTTAAATAAGGTGCTTCAAACTTCTTCACAAGGTAAGTATGCCAAGCAAGCTAAAGAGCTGTTGAAAGACCTAGAAGGCATAAAATAATTGTTATAGATCGATTTTTTTTTAGAGCAAAAAACTTGGGTAATTTGAGATAAGAGTTGTTCATTGTATTAGTGAATTGTAATTTTACTTTCCAATACAGGAAATCGATATTTATTGTAATTCGTTGATTGTCATGTAGTTATGTATTAGTTTAGTATATTAGGTACAAGATGGGGACAAAGAATGATATCAGTCTAACGATAAAATAAAAAACATATATCCTTTTTTTTGCCTAAAAAAGTAAAGAACAATCTGAATCACTTTCTAATTCAAAACGAAAGGTAGGGTAGAGCTTCAATAAATCGTCTTTAGAATAAAAAAATCATTTTCGATTTTTTAATAAAAAAAGAATAAACGATGAAAAATAAAATATTTTACACCTTCCTAAGCCTTTTGATTTTTAATTATTGTTTTGGGCAAACACATAATAAAATTAAATCTCAAACAAAATTAAAAATTGATGAGCGATATATTTCTTTGCTAAAAAAAAGCAAAGTAGTTGGGGCTAGCATTGCTATTGTTGACGATGGAGCAATAGTTTACTCCCAAGGTTACGGTTTTTCAGACAGGGAAAAAGGAATTAAAGCAGATGATAAAACCATTTATCAAACTGGTTCTTGTGCGAAATCTTTTACCGCACTTTCCATCATGCAGTTACATGAAAAAGGGAAACTATATATTAAAAATTCGATTAAAGATTACCTTCCTGAATTTACTATGTACAATCGATTTGATGCAGAAAATAATATTTATATCGAAGATATACTAAACCATACTTCAGGTATTCCAAGTGATGTGATGAATGGAATTATGGGCGATGCTCCTCCTACTGCGGATTGGTTGATTGGAGAGTTAAATAAACAAAATACGATTGCTCCAAGACGATATAAACAAGCCTATTCTAATGCTGGCTATGCTGTTCTTGGTGAAGCAATTGCGAGAGTTGGCGAGGCGGAATCTTATAGTAGTTATGTTAAAGAACATATTTTTTCTCCCTTGAAAATGACTTCAAGTTATATTAATCACGATGCAGAATTAGCGAAGGATTTTTCCAAAGGTTATCTTAAGAAAAAGGAATATCAAGAACCATTGATAAGAGATAAAGCAGCGGGAATGGTTCACAGCAATGTTTTAGATATGTCGAATTTTATGAAAATGTTATTGAATGATGGGAAGTTTGAAGGCAAGCAAATTATCTCAACTGATGCATTGAATGAAATGGAAAAAGACCGAACGCCATCTCATTTACTTCCTGCGGAAGGGGCGGCAGGCTATGGTTATGGCTTAGGAATTCATCATCTCTTTGTTGCAAATGGAGGAGATACGACTACTGCAAAAATGTTTGGACATAATGGGAATACTTTAATTTATCATGCTAATTACAAATACATTCCGGAGTTAAAAGTAGGGGTAGTCATTTTAACGAATACAGATACGGGACCTTTAATCTACAACGGAAGTAGTTTGTTAGATTTATATTTAATCGAGGAAAAAGGAATAAGTATTGAAGTTGATGACCGAGTAAAAGTGGTAGATGTAGAAAAAATAAAAAAAGAAAAAGTGCTTTCATTTGACGAGTACCAAGGTTTTTATGCAGTTCCTAGTGCGACATTCAATGTGCAAAAAGAAGGGAAAGTAAAATTCAAGATTGAAGGAACTAAAATCGTTTTGAAAAAGAAAAAAGAGGCTGACCAATATTCTTTTACCGCAAAATTACTTGGTTTTATTCCAATTAAAATAAAAGAACTCAAAGGTTCATTTGTAAAATATGAAGGTCAGACTTATTTCAGAATCGTCGAGAATAATCAAGCGCAATACATGGGCGTGAAAATAAGACCTAAATCGATTTCTAGAGATTGGAAAAATGCGAATGGAAAATATAAAAGAACAGGGAAATTATTTCCTTGTAAAACCTGCACCAAGCAACTTCGATTTGATGATTTGAAGATAAAAATTAGTGAGGAAAATGGATTTATTTTATTGGAGACCTTTGGGAAAAGTGAAGCTGGGAATCAACGATATTATTTGGATTTACTTTCTGAGAAAAATGCCGTCACCTTAGGAATAGGTCGTAATTCAGGAATAACGGTAAAGATATTGGAAAATGGGAATATCTATTTTGATGGATTTGAATTTCTGAAAAACAAGTAAATGGTTTTGTAAATGTATTGTTATGGAGATTGGAGTTGTTTTGAAAGAAACAACTCCAATTTTTTATTTCACTTGTTTTACTTTCAAAAAGGCTCCAATTTTCGTTCTGTTCTCCATTTTATTTTTTTGAAAGATTGCTTGACTAGCATCTCGAGAATAAACATTTCCTTTCCACCTTAATCCTGATCCAAAGATTAAATAGAAACCTTCCTTCTCCTCTTTTTCAATCGTTTCAATCGACAATAAAATATCATTTTTTACCACCAAATTCAGATGAGATAAATCTACTTTTCCATATCTCACCAAGTCTTTAGCATAAACAAAAACATTTTCAGTCATCAGGTTTTTTCCAATCTTTCCATTTTTAAAATCATATATATTGATTCGTAAACGAGTGTTGGCAGAACTCGCTTTGAGAATTCCAAAATGTGCAGATTTGATAAAAGATTCTTTTCTTATTTTGATAGGAACACCAATTTCCAAACCTGAAAATTCAGAACTGCCCCAAGCTATAGTATTTAGTTTAGCATGAATCTTAGCACCTAATTTTTTTTGTTTTTTAAATTTCTTTGCTTTGATTTTTACGATGCCAGCATCATAGACAACTGCTCGCAAATACACTTTTTTTATTTTACGTAAATCTTCCGATGTAAATGTTTTGCTCTCGTAGCCAATACTTGAGAATCGAATTGTCTTATTTTTTTCGTCTTTTAATGCTAATTTAAAATCTCCATTTTCTGTGGAAACTGTTCCATTAGTATTTTCCAAAATACCAATATTTACAAACCCAATCGGCTCATTGGTCAAGGAATCCGCAACCGTTCCCCGAAGCGTGATTTGAGCTTGTAAATGTATTGTTATAGAAAATAAAAGGGAAAGTGTAATTATTTGCTTCATCATTTTTAGTAGTTAAAAATTATTTTAAAAATGCATTATATTTTTAACTAGATGACGAATTGAAAAAATAAAATGTTACAATTTAAGTCCCGTGAAAACTCCATCGTTCAACCTAAAACGAATGAAAAAACTACTCTTCCACCTCCACGCCAACCTCCGAAACATAAACTCCTGCAAAAATTCCATATCCATTTTCCACATTAGAAAAAAGCGAAGTTGCCTCTCCAAAAATATCCACTGTCAATAAATTTAAATAAGTCGCATTGCTTTTATAATATTTAAACGCATTCTCCGAAAGTGTTTCGAGATGAATAAATAATGTTGAACTATCGGTCATCGCTTCCTCGGCCGGGCCGCCCAAGCTAGGGAAATTTCCTCCGCCAATACTTGCAGGAATTCGAGTATACTTTGCAATCCCAGCGATTGTTGCTTTGTCGTCACCAAAAGTTTCATCTTTAAAAATAAATCCATTGTCCAAATATCTTTGCCCATCAGGAACTGCTGCAACTGGAATTTCTATGCGTTCGGAATAGAGATATTTTTTTTCTTGCGTGATGGAATCGAGGATGTAACTTCGGAAAAACATTTTTATAAAATAATAATTTACCTCCGCAGGGTCGTCCAAAGTGAAACTAAAATTAAAAGAATTCCCACCAACAAATTTCACAGATGCATCGGAAATTTCTACACCATTTGGGAGGGTAGCATTTGCTTGCACAGTTTCTAAATCTGGATGCGACACTTCGATTCGATAATCGGAATTTGTCTCAGGAATAAAGGTTGAAGAGAATTTTCCAATCGCATCTTCAGTAGTTTTTGTGTAAACTAAATTTTCAACAAAGGAATCATTTTTAAAAATAGCTACTTGTGCATTTTCTAATTCTTCCAATTCCGCATCTCCTGAAACTGAAAAACTTTTAGTGACTGCCACTTCCATTTCTTTAGTATTTTTCACCAAAGAATTGACGACTATTTTACTTTTCGTTTCTTCTGAATCAAAAGTGAATTCTTTGGTACAAGAAGAAATTAACAATAGTAAAAAAGTATAGGCAATTATTTTTTGAATCATTTTCATAATTATATTTTTTTAAAAAGAAAGACTATAACTCACCGTCGGTAAAATCGGAAACAATGCATATTGAGTTATTTTTGATTTTAATTTTAAATTATTTCCATCATCTTCTACTGAAAAACTTTGAGAAAAAATGGAAGGATTAAATTTATTGTAAGCATTCGTTAATCCAAAAATCCATTCAGATCGATTGCCTCTTTTTGTGATTTTCTTTCGAGAAGTTGAAATGTCCAAGCGATGATAATCAGGCAATTTATAATTATTTCGAGCAGGCGGATTGGAATTCAAACCAGGATTAATTGCCGAAATATCAAAACTTAAAATCCCCACAGCAGGAAATTCAAACCAACCATAACTCACATCTCCATCGTAATTTGCTGTCACATGACTAGCCGTCGAAAGACTCACATAATTTCCAGAATTAAAAATCCATGAAGCATTCATCGACCATGTTTTATTAATTTGATAACTGCCGACAATGGAAATATCATGTCGTCTATCATATTTATAAGGATAGGATTTTCCGAAATTAATATTCTCAAAAGTTCGATTTGTCCATGACAACGTATAACCTAACCAACCTGTCCATCGCCCTTTCTTTTTTTGAATAAAAAATTCTGCGCCATAAGATTCACCGCTTCCTCGTTCCACTTTATTTTCCCAGTCGCCTGTCGTCAACAAAAAACTTGCGCCTTCTTTATAGTCAATTATATTTTTCATGTCCTTATAATATCCTTCGATTTCGACCTCGTAATTTTTCCCAAAAGAAAAAGCTGTACCGATAGAATATTGCGTAGAAGTTGGCGGCAAAATATTTTTGGTCACAGGAACCCATAAGTCCGACGACTTCGTCAGATTGCTACTCGTCAACAAATGCAAGTATTGAGTCATCTGAGAAAAACCAATTTTGAGCGCTATTTTTTTACTCACCAAATACCTCGCACTCAAGCGAGGTTGCACCGAAAAGTAGGAAGTATCTTGCACATCCAAAGCCGAAGCATGCACGCCAATATTTAATTTTAATTTATCATTCACTCGAATATCGTCCTCGGCATATAATGAAAATTCAGTTGCCTTGGTCGTGTTGTCAGGTGTGGAAGAAAGGATGGTTGCGCCATCTATTTTTTTTGAGAAAGAATTTACGCCAGGTTTAAATTCATGAAAAATTACACCTCCTCCAAATCTGATGTGATGATTGTTATTCAAATAATATTGATAATCTTGTTTGAATGTCAAGTCATTGATGATGGAAAAATAGTCACTTCGATTTTCTGAATTGGGCAAAATTCCATTGGTTGAACCTTCGACTTCTTTTGACCTTTTGGCGAAATAATTATAGTTGGAATAGTACGCTGTGGTATTCAAAAATAATTTGTCACTAAACAAATGATTCCATCTCACCGAACCAAAAGCACTACTCCAACCAGTTGCTTCTCTTAATTTTTGCGTACCGACAAATTCATCTTTTGCATTTATTTTCAACGAAAGATTATCTCGACTAAAAAATCCGCTGACATAAATTCTATCTTTTTCCGACAATTTATAATTGAACTTTAAATTGACATCACCAAAATTATAACTTGGTTTTTCGACAAATTTTTTTCCATCTCTATCTGCTGCAATTGGCGCAATAATCAAATCCAAAATCGTTCGTCTGGCAGAGAAAAAAATAGAACTCGTTTCTTTTTTTAACGGCCCACTCACCGATGCACGAGCAGACAAAAGCCCAAAAGAAATATTTTTTTTCCACTCCTGATTATTTCCATCGTTGAGCGTAATATCCAAAACCGAAGAAAGTCTGCCACCATATCTTGCTGGAAATGCACCTTTGGTAATCTCAATATTATTAATCGCATCAGGATTGAAAGTGGATAAAAAACCAAACAAATGATGAGGATTATACATCGGCACTCCGTCCATCAAAATTAGGTTTTGGTCAGAACCGCCACCTCGAACATAGAAGCCTGCACTACCTTCCACGCTTTGAGAAATTCCTGGCAACAACGTAATTGCTTTTAAAATATCAGGTTCGCCTGCCACGGCTGGAATCGCTTTTAATTTTTGAGCAGGGATGCGCATCAAACCCATTCGAGAAGATTCGATAGGATTATTTTCTTTCTCTTTTTCTTTCGATGCAGAGACGACGACTTGGGTGATTTCATTGGAAGCGGGTAATAATTTAATTTGCATTTGTTGAGTTTCCGAGAGATTTATTTCTTGGGTTTGGTAGCCAACAAAAGAAATTACGATAGTGTGTGAACCATTCGGAAGTGTCAAACTAAAGAAGCCAAAATTATTTGTCGTTGTTGCCGTAAATGTTTTTTTCTCATAAATAGCTGCTGTAATCATTGCTTCTCCCGTCTTTGCATCCAAGACATATCCTGAAAAAACAATGTTCTTGGATGGTTTTATAACATTATTTTTACGGAGTCCAATTTTTCTGACATTGGTTTTGAATAAAATAATTTGTTCGCCATTTGCTTTAAATGAGATGGGCGTTTTTTCAAAAATTTTAATTAATAAATCACCTGTTTTTATTTTCTTTTTGAAAAAATTTAAACGAATAGAGTTATCCAAATCATTTGGACTGTACACAAAAGTTAAATCCGTTTGTTTTTCGATTTTTTCTAACAATTCAATTACGGATTCATTATTTGCTTCAAAAGTGATTTCTTTTTGCAAAATATCCGTTGGGTTTTGAGCCATTCCAGATTGCATCCCGAAGAGAAAAATTATTGAGAATAAAAAATAGTTTAGTTTTCGTCGCTTCAATTTTAGCATGTTCCTTTTTTGATTTTAAAGTGAGTTGAATTTATTTTTTCTATTTCTATACCAAAGATTGCGGTCATTATTTCTAATAATTTTTCGATGGTAATTGAGTCGTCAAATGTTCCGGTGAATTCACAGTTTAGAACATTTAGATTTTCAACTTCTAGTTTTGTTTTAAAAATGTTTTCTAAATCTGCGACGACATCTTCTAATCTTGTTTGGTCAAAAACCAAAGTTTTATTCATCCAAAATAATCGATTGGCTGAGAATTCATTTGTCAAAGACAATGCATCTTTTTTATCTAAAACCGCTGACATTCCTTTTTCTAAAATCACTTTATTACCAGAAAAGTCATCTCGTTGTACACTTACTTTTCCATGCAAGACGTGGACGAAAGAATTTGTATTTTTATTGTTAGGAGAAATGACATTGAATTTTGTTCCCAAAACTTGCACCGCTAATTCCTCAGATTTTACAATAAAAGGTTTTTGTTTATTTGGCGTTACTTCAAAAACTAAATCACCATTCATCGCTACTGCTCTTTTATTTTCTTCGAAATTTTTAGGATAAGTCAGTTGAGAATTTTCATTTAACCAAACGATACTTTCATCAGGAAGGATGACTTTCTTCTGCTCATTGGCTAGCGTTTTTATTTCTATCATTTCGACAGAAGAGTTGAGCATCCAAAATAAACCAGCGAATAATATAACTGCTGCCGCTGCGGAAATTTGAATAAAACGTCTTCGAAGATTGACGACTTTTGCTGGTTGAGTCTGCGGCAATTGACGATGAACATTTGCTAAAGCTGCATCTACATCAATGGAAATTTCTTTTTGAAATGGCTTCGTGAGATTTGATTTTTCCCAAAGGAATTTTACTTCTTGAAAACGTTTTTCATTTCGAGGAGTAGCATTTTGCCAATCTTTAAATTTGGATTTTTCTTCGGCATTTAATTCGCCTTCCAGAAATTTTATGATGAGTTGATATTCTAAACCTTCCATGAAGTTCTTTTTTACTTCTTGGACGAAATGATGGTTGAGCTACCCTAGGTTTAGGTTTTATTTTTTTAGAAAAAAATAGAAATGAGACTGATGAAGATACTTTTGCGAAGTATTCGGAGTGCAGTGGAGATATGCATTTCTACGGTTTTTTTAGAAATGTTGAGGTGGGTCGCAATTTCTGCGTAGGTCATTTCTTCGAAGCGACTGAGCTTGAAAACAACTTTACACTTAGGCGACAAGGCTTCGATTTTAGTATAAATTGCTTGTAGATTTTCTTGCGATAATAATTCTTGTTCAGGGTTGGAAATATCAAGCGTAAGTGAATTTTGAAAAAACTGTTCTTCCTTTTTTTGAATACTTTTTTGTTTTCTAAAATGGTCGATGCAACGATTGTGAACGGTTCTTCTCAAGTATGGAAGCAAAGATTTTTCAATATTTATGGATGCTCTTTTTGTCCAGAAATCAATAAAAATATTTTGAACAATATCTTCGGCAATGGAAATATTATCAATCTTAACATGCGCAAATCTGACTAATTGCTCATAGTGCAATTTGAAGATTTTATCAAAAGCAGAACGATCGCCTGCTTTCATTTTTTTGTAAAGAATCAATTCTTCCATCAAGAAATAAAGTTGTTTTATTTCGCAATGAACAGAATTTTAAAATTTAAAAACAAATTTAGTGGTAAGTTTTATTTTTTTGTGGAGCTGTTTTTATGGCTTGCTTTTATTTTCCCAATACAAAAAATGCTATGTGTTGATTATCAACTAGTTAGCTTTGAAAAGGTACAAATGGGGTACATTTTTTCTTTTTTAGTGAGTTTAAAGACGATTTGTTAGGTAGAAAATATTGAATGAATAAATTATCCGAACCATTTCCTAAAATCGCTAAATAAACTTAAAATTCTTTTTCAAATACAATATATTTTTCATCATCGAAATTAAATGCCATAGTATCACTTCCTGCGTAATTTGGTCGTTTCATTTGATACAAAGAAAAATCTTCATTTTCTTCTAAAAACTCTCCTAAATTCTCAGGTTGAATAAGTTTATAAATGAAACTGTTTTCTGATTCCTTAAATGTTACATCAAGGAATTTTGGATTTACACCATGACTCATTAAATGTGCCATCCTCCAGCTTTTTGCATTAAGAGGTAAAATATTCTTTAGTCTATAACCTTCACTAGAAATATCATTGATTTCTTTTTCTAGTGATTCTATTGTTTTATCCTGTGTATAAAATTTGAAGTCATTTTCCATTAGAGTAAAATTTTGGTACTAATTTTAAAATTGTGTTATTTTTCACTTTTGAGGAATTTAAGAAACCACTTTATTTAATTTCCTCTAAAATCATCAATTAATCTTTCTTGCTGTGAATCTTGGTCGAAGTATTTCCAAAACCTCCAACCATTGGCAGTTATATCGTCCTGTCCCTTCACTTTTCTTTTGAACTCTTGAGCAGATGCTGAAACAGTATATTCATGTCCTTCATATTTTACTTTATGGCTTTCAATATTAAAGGTTGCTTCTGCTCTTTGTCCTAAGTAATTTCTAAAAATTTTGATTGTAGTCTCTTTTGTTCTTGAAGGTTCTTGATAAAATTGTTTTTCAATTTCTAGTTTTTTATCAAAAACATTCTTTTTCATTTCTTCAAAAATATTACTAGCCCGTTCTTCAATAAAATCTGTATAGAAATCGTCATATAAACCAGTAATAATATCCTTAGGTATTAAATGATCTTTTAAACAAGTTTCAAGTTTAGAATTATTTATTTGAATTTCTTGTAAGTATTTGGAAGGTGCTTTTTTCCCGATTTTGATATTCAGAATCTTAGGAATCAATGTTCTATTAACAACGCAATCCCGTAAACTAATAGCCTTCTCATCTTCTTCATATTTATTATTTACAAATCCTCTA
>JBGCFD010000107.1:0-52530 GCA_045106765.1 Saprospiraceae bacterium
CTTCAATGTAGTTGATTGTTTCGGGGTTTATATTTGCTTGGTCGTATGCTTTTGCTATCGTTTCTGCTTGACCTCGAACGCTTGGTGCGGTGAAGCCAACTTTATCTGAACCATCATTTCCGATAGCAGTAGATTTTATTATCGCATGAATGGAATCACCATCTGCGATTGCTTTTTCTAATTTTTTCAAAACAATAAATGCCATGCCGTTTCCTCTAACCATGCCATCTGCATCTGCATCAAATGAACGGCAATATCCATCAGGAGAAAGTGCATGTCCTTCAGTATGCAAATGACCTGCTTCGACTGGTGGTTGAATTCGACCACCGCCAACGAGCATCATATCGTTGTCTCCGCTCAATAAATTTTGGCAAGCTAAATGAACTGCAACGCCTGAACTTGAACAGGCAGTTTGCACATTAATAGCTGCGCCTTTTAAATTTAATTTGTAAGCAACACGTGTTGCAGGAAAATCTTTTTCTTGCGTTATTCCTTTGGTAAAATCTTCTATGGATTTAAAATACTTTGGATGCGTAAATACATTGTTAACTAAATATGTGTTACGCGCCACTCCTCCATAAATTCCAATTGTACCTTTGTATTTTTCGGAAACATAACCTGCATCTTCGAGTGCGGCGTAGGCACACTCTAAAAATATTCTATGTTGTGGATCCATGAGTGCAGCTTCTTTTGGCAAGTAACCAAAGAAGGATGCATCGAATTTATCTGCATCTTGCAAGGGCATTCCTCGCCTGACATAATTTGGATCGTTGAGTAAGTTTGGATCGATTCCATTAGCTTCTAGCTCTTCTGCTGTGAACTCGACGGAGACATCTTTTTCGTTGATTAAATTTTCCCAAAATTCATTTAGGTTTTTTGCCCCTGGAAATCTTCCACTCATTCCTATAATTGCGATGTCACCTGTTGGAATGATAGATAATGATTTAGAAACGGTGGGCTCCTCTTGCTTTTTTGACTTACTCACAAGGTTACTTTGAGCCAACTTATGAGTTGGAATAGTTGCCTTTTTAGTTGAAATAGCTTGTTTCCTTTTTTCTTCTAAACCTTCGTATCCTATTTCTTCCGCTAGTTTCCAAGTTTCAGAATGGAGGAAATTATCGTTTTTTACTTTTTTCCATTCCTCTGCTTTTTTAGATTTGATACTTCCATGCTTGAGGAGATTTGGATCTCCCATTGGCTTGGAATTACCGTATAGTCCATCCGTCATTTTTTTCTCAATGTCCAAATATGGATTTAATAAATTAGGATGAAATGGTAACCCAATTGTCTCGCACATTGCTTCCATTACTTCCTTCGGCTGTTTCACCAAATCTTCATAAATAATTCTAAACTGTCGGTCAGCAGGAATCTTTTTGAGAAAACCATTAATATTTTGATGACTTTCTGTCCAAATTAATTCGCCCGTATTTTTACTGTTATAATTATGCTTTTTCAAAAACATCACTTGATCCATGTGCATTTTTTCAAATGACTTTATCATAGAATATGGATGTCGTGACAAATGAATAAAAATCGCATTATCAAAATCTGCCTCTGCTTTTTCCAATGCCATCATGTCCATTGCGTAACTTGGCGACTTGTCCACAATGATTCGATTACCTACCCAATTTTGAAGAGTGTGATAAAATTTTTGAGTGGTTAAATTCTCTTGCTCAAAAGTTTGCATGATGCTTTTTGCTTCATCTGCATTGCAGTTTTTGAGTTCCATGATAGTCCGAATTGTTCCTTCTGACCAAAGGCTAAATTTACCAGTATAAGCTTCTTTTCGTTCTTGTAAAGTATTGAAATGCAAGAGTTGCAATTCATTCGCAGCAAAAAGTTGAGGATGACCAGCTAGCATTATTCGAAGCAAAGTTGTGCCTGAACGTGGTGGTGCTAGGATAAAAATTGCTGGTGGATTTTTACGGTTTGGTTTTTTTATTTTTCTGATAAAAGTGGGGATAAATTTTTTGAATGCTTTAAAATCGGTTTGGGTTAAGACGTTGGACGTTGAACGTTGAACGTTAGACGTTTTTACGATTGAGGTATTTTCTTTTTTATTTGAAAGCTTATTTCGAATGGCTGATGAGTAATTTTTTTCTAAAAACTTTGCATACTCTCGAACCGTTGGTGCTTCGAAAATGGAAACGATAAAAACTGTTTCATTCAACTCTTTTTGCACTTTGGCAACAAAGGCTGCTGCTTGCAATGAGTTACCGCCGAGTTCAAAAAACTTATCGTCAATTCCTATTTTCTCTAAACCTAATGCTTCTTGCCAAAGTTGAGTTAACCAATCTTCGAGGTTGGTTTCTGAGGCGGTGAATTTTTGTTCGAGGTCAGGTCGATTGTTGTTTGGTTGAGGTAAATTCTTTCGGTCAATTTTTCCAGAAGTGGCATAAGGCATTTTTTCCAAAAACATAAAAGTTGATGGAATCATGTAGTCAGGAATTTTTTCTTCTAAAAAATTTCTAAGTTGAGAGGCATTTAATTGAGTGCCATTTTTTAAAGTTAAATAGCCAACTAGCTTTTGGTCAACTGAGTTTTCACCAACAATCGTAACAATACATTCACGGACGTTTTTATTTTGAGAAATGGCTGCCTCGACTTCCCCCATTTCAATTCGATAACCACGAAGCTTTACTTGATGATCTGCTCGACCAACAAAATCAATATTTCCATCAGGAAGAAATCTTCCTAAGTCACCTGTTTTATAGAGTTTCTTTTTTCCAAAAGGATTTTGAATAAATTTTTCTCTTGTTAATTTTTTTCGATTGAGATATCCTCTTGCTACACCTTTTCCGCCAATGTGAATTTCACCAACTTCTCCTATTCTTACTTTTTGTAATTTTTTATTTAAAATAAAAACTTCAACGTAATCAATCGGTTTTCCAATTGGCACTTTTTTACCTTTGAAATTTTCAGGCGCGATATATATTGTTGCTCCTACAGTTGCTTCCGTTGGACCGTATTGATTGAGTAATTTTGTTTTTGGTAAAATCTGCTGATGTTGAATCACCAAATTTGATGGGCATGCTTCTCCTGCAACACTAACAGATTCCAAGGATAACAATCTATTTACATTTACTTGTTCCAAGAGGATTGTGTAAACTGACGGGAAGGTAAGTAGGTGTGAAATTTTATGGTCGTCGATAAATTGACCGAGTAATTGAACATCTTTTTCCATTCCTTCTTCTGCAATAACCATCGTCGCGCCTTGCAATAAAGTCCACCACATCAACAAGACAGATCCATCAAAGGCAAAAGAGTAAGCATACAAAAACCGTTTTATAGGATGTTGCACAAACTCCATTTGACCTTGAATCAAATTAACCACATTGCGATGTTCCACTTGAACACCTTTTGGTTTCCCTGTAGAACCAGAAGTATAAATCGTATAGATTAAATTGCCTGAAAGTTTTTTGCAAGATGGCTTGGTGATTTTTTCCTGACTAATTTTCTTCCAATCAGAATCTAAGCAAATGGCCTCACAGTTTTCATTTGTAAGTATATTGTTTTTTAAATGCTCCTGGGTAAGTAGTATTGATGCATCTGTATCTTCGAGCATAAATTGAATTCGCTCTTGAGGATAATTTGGATCAATGGGAACATAGGCTCCACCTGCTTTGAGGACACCCAAAATTGCTATCATCATTTCTAGGGAACGTTCCACGCATATGGCAACTGCCAACTCAGGCTTGATACCTTTGCGTTGCAAAAGATGTGCTAATTGGTTCGCTTTTTTATTCAATTCGCCGTAGGTCATAGACTGATCTCCAAAGACCAAAGCGGTCGCATTCGGAAGACGGTCGGCCTGCGATTCGAATAATTCGTGAACACATTTTTTTTCAGGAAAACTGAAATCCGATGTGGTATGTTTGCTCATAGTATCTCGCTCAAATTCTGTGCGTTACACCACATCCATGGGGGAAGGGGGCAACTCGTGTGATTAAACTGAGCTAGTTTTTGATTCTCTAATATTGAGTATTATTAATTATAAAACACTTGGAGGGAATACGAAGGTACGGAGAGAGGTTGATTTTTTTCTACCCTCTAGTTGGTAATTTTCGCATACCCAATTATAATAATGCGGTAAGTGGAGTTTTTGGAAGTGTCTTCAAATTTACATTCTTTTTAGGAGAAAAAAAAGAGTTCTCATTGGATTGAATGAATATTTATGATTTGATTTTTGATTTTTCCTCTTATTTCATTTCTGTCAAAAATTATACAAATCATCATGCAGCATTCTGCCAAATCAAACTATCATTAACTTGAAACTCTTTATTTTAAATAAAAAAATCAAAAATTATGAAAATTAAAAATCTTTCTATTTCCTTTTTAGCTATTCTTTTCTTTTCGATGCTAACTTTTAATTCTTGCAAAAAAGACTTTGATGTGCTCGCAGATCTTCCAGAGACATTTACCAAAAAAGTCTTAATCGAAGAATTCACCGGTGAGTGGTGTGGCGCTTGCGCAAATGCATTTCCAAGAATTCAAACTGTACTTGATGAAAATCCAAATACAGTTTTCGCTGCAGCACTTCACTATAATGATCCATTTAGCTTTAGCGAAACACATTCGATCAAAAGTACTTTTGGTATTTCTAGTTTTCCATCTGCATTAGTTGATCGGTATTCTTTCGGAGGTTCTTCACCAAGAGTTTCATTATTGACTTCCCAATTGAGAAGTAAATCTGAAACTAGAATGGAAGAAAAAGTGACCATGGGGCTTAGAATTGATACTGAACTTTTGGGTGATGGAAAAGCGAATATCAAAGTTCATATTGGCCAAAGCAAAAAAACGGAAGGCGACTTAAGATTAACCACCTACTTGATTGAAGACGAAGTGCCTGAAGTAAACCAAGCTGGGGCATCTGGTAATGATTACCGACATCATGCTGTAGTACGAAAAGTTTTAACGGAGGCTGCTGGAAATAAACTAAGTAATTTGGATGTGCAAGATCGAGATTTTTTCATTCGGAGTTTTGAAAATATTGATATTTCTGAATTCGATAAAGATCATTTATCGGTAATTGCATTTGTTCATTATGCTGATGATAGCGATAAATCTAATCATGAAATCATTAATGTTCAAAAAGTAAAATTAGGCAAAAATCAAGATTGGGATTAATTCCGTTTTCTAAAATTAAACTCAATAATTTTTTATATAAGTAACAGTTAGAAATTAGATAGTTTTGACAAAGCACTCGTTGATTTATTTCTTCGAGTGTTTCTTTTTTTTAGTGAAAAAAATTGTAAATGTATTGTTACATAAGTAATTTATTTCACTATTTTTTTAATATCTTTTCGATATCCCGAAGGACTTTTACCCGTGATTTGTTTGAAGAATTTATTGAAATTTGACACATTCTTAAAGCCACTTTCATAACAAATTTCTGAAATACTTGACTTCTCTTCTGACAATAATTTGCATGCATGAACGACTCGATATTCGTTGACAAATTTTGTAAATGGTTTGCCAGATAATTTTTTAAAATATCGACAAAAAGCAGGAACCGTCATCGTCGCAATTTTAGCAACAGTTTCTAATGCGATTGGTTCTTGAAAATTTTCTCGAATATGTTTGTAAATACTTCTAATTCGATCATTGTCTTGAGCCTGTACTTCAAAACCAAAATCAGACGCATTTAAAATTTCATATTCTTCCGAAATTGCCAATGCATGAAAAATGGACAATAACTCCATCATTCGTTCAAAATGATCTAACTCATTTAAAAACTCTAATCGCTTACCAATCTCTTCTCTCGTTTTCCCATAAAAGGAAAGACCTAATCTTGAACGTTCAAAAAGCTGATTGATGGCATGCAATTCTGGCTTCTCCAAAAATGATTCTCCTAGAAAATCTCGATTCATTTGTACCACTACTTCACATTCATTACCAGTCAAACTATCTGTAAACCCCGAGTGTGGAACATTCGCCCCAATAAAAATCAAATCACCATTATTAAAATAGGACATATGATTTCCGATGTGTCGCTTTCCTCCTCCTCCTTTTATAAACACCATTTCGAGTTCAGGATGATAATGCCAAAACGGAGTTTTGTTCCGATTAGGATCATCATATTTTCGAACTGAAAATGAGCTTCCAAAAAAAGTAGGTATTTTTTCAAATGTTGCTTTCATAATTTTTTCTATTACTTTTTACTCAACTTTATTTCTATTACAAAAGTTGTATTTACTCCTTTTAATATTCAATAAAGTTAAACAAGTATAATGCAAAGTTAACCCAAACTTAATTACGAAATAGTCTTTATGTTAAAATAGCATCAAAAGTTGCCAATTTTAGCGTAGTTCAACTATCTTTTTGGATTTACCTTTGTATTGCAACTTTAAAGAAAGGATGTATTATTCTCGAAACTTTTCAAATACCTATTTTAGAATCACATTTTTATACACCGAGAAAAATACTTGTTAAAGTTGCCTTAATTGAAGTTGATTTTTTGTTTCTATATAGTTTTGTTTTGTAAGAGGAGATGAGCAACATGCTTATCTCCTCTTTTCTTTTGGCAAAAGAATAAAAACATAGAAAATATCCCCACATCAAAATAGCATCAATAGTTGCGAATCCTAGTGTAGGTAGATTTATTTCCCCAATCTATATTTGTATTGTAATTAGAAAATAAATACTTTCTAATTCACCATTTAATTTGAAGTTGATTTTTTGTTTCTATATAGTTTTGTTTTGTAAGAGGAGATGAGCATTATGCTTATCTCCTCTTTTCTTTTTTAGAAAGATTAACTGCAAAGTCAATTTTCCCTATCTATTCATTCTTACCTATAATTGATTTTAAATTAACCTATCAATTACACATAAAAAAAATACAGATTAAAATAGCATCAAATATTGTAAATTCTAAAGTAGTACTATAATAATTTCTCCTCTAATTTTGTGTTATCATTCTTATTTAAAAATCAAAAACATATTTTATTATGAAAAAGATGACAGAAAATTTCAAGAATTTTTTATTTGTAATTGTATTGTTATGTGCCACCTCAAATATCTTTGCAAATGATTCTAAACCTAGCTTAAAAATCGTTTCGGGAAATAATAATGTATTCACTCTCATTTCAAATAATATTCAAGATTCCAATGTAACTATCCGAATTTTTGATGCTGAAGGAATTAATTTACTCAAAGAAAAAATTGAAGTAGATCAAGCATTCTCAAAATCATACGATCTATCTAATATGCCAAATGGAATTTACGAAGTAGAAATTGAGAATAATATTTCATTCCGTAAATATTTTGTTATAACTACTTCAAATACCATTGAGATTTTGGAAAATGTTGAGCAGAAAATATTTAAACCTATTGTTGTATTAGAGAAATCTTTGTTAAAATTCAATCTTCTGAATTTGGGAAAGGGTGATGTAGAATTGAGTTTAAATAATAAATTGGGAGAAGAAATTTATACTGAAAAAATCCAAAATACAATCGCCATTCATAAAGGGTTTGATTTATCAAAATTACCCTCAGGAGAATATTCAGTTGGGATACAAACTGAAGGGAAATATTTTTATGTTGAAGTAAATTTGAGATAAAAAAAAATTGATTTTTCGTTTCTATATAGTTTTGCAATGGAGGTAAGTAGAAATATCTTACCTCTATTTTTTTATAAAAAAAGTTCTTCCAACTCACAAGAGTTGGAAGAACTTTTTTATGAAATTTATGCATAAATATTCACATTCATCCTTTTAAAATTCAATCGAACTTCCTCCAATGGATGTTCTAAAACTGTCTCCCATTGAAAAACAAACAAATTCTCACATCTTCCTCCCATCTTCCAAGCACGGTTTAATCGCTTAATTAACGAATGAAATTCCATTGGTTGCTTCACCATCGTTTTCAATAAAATGCCCATGACAATTAAATAACAAATCGGCATTCCAGTTTGTCGTGCAGTAAATGCATTCACCTCCGCTTCTCCATGAAGATCAGTTCCATAGCCTAAAGCTAGATGCAAATAGTCATGAATTTTTCGACGACGCTCTCTCAGATAAATAGATGACGAAGGTTTTTCATTTTCCAACAAAGGATACACATCCAAATTTTGCGAATCCATAAATTCAAAAAGCGTATATCCAAATGAATCCTTTGGCAAACTTTTTAACGCATCCAAATCTAATTTAGAATAACCATAATTGAAATTTACCTGCTCCTCAATTGCTGGATTCTCCATCAAATCATCGACTGCAATTTTCGCCAATTTACTTTCTGATAATTTATTGCCAATGAAAAGTAAACTGTGTAAACTTTTACTTGGAATCAATAATAACCTGATCGCGTGATAAAGAAAAACGATACTATTTTTTAAGCTTATTAACTTTTTCATGTTTTCAATTTTTTAGTTTAAAAAGTGTTTTTCGAAAAGAAAGAACAAGATCTTAATCTCACTCTCTCTTTTTTTGAACTAAATTTAGCTTTGTAATCCTTGAATATTTTTCGTGTTTAAAAACCAATCTTCCATTTCAATATTCGACACATTCAAATCCATTTTTTCAATAAATTTCAAAAGTGTTGATGCTGGTCCAATACTGACAAATTTCACTTTTTTATATTTATCCAAAATACTCTTGATGGTATCTGTAAATCGCAGCGTTGAATTAATATTCAATTTTGAGTCATTCAAAATCTCGTTTTGTTCTTTTAATTCTTTTGCAAAAACAGTTGAAAAAATTGGATATAATTTTTGATCTGCCTTGCAAGCTTTGTCTATATCATCTGCCAACGCTTTCGAAACTGGGTCCATTAATTTACAATGCAATGGAAATGGATACATCAATTTATATTTGATCTGATGTGGTGTCGCCACTTTTTCAATCCAATTTTTAATTTCCTTCATACCTCCTGCGATCAGAAAAAATTGATCATTTTGCAGCACACTTATTTCAAGGTCGGAAGCCTCCAGTTGCAAAATTTTACTCATTTCGTGAATCGGTTTTTCTAAAAAAATTTGCATCGTCGCACCTGGTGCAACCGTTGCTCCGAGTTCCGTGAATTTATATAACAATAAAACTGCATCTTCATAATTTACTAAATTTGACACTACCGATCGAGCAATGTCACCCAAAGAAAGTCCCATCACCACATCAACTTTATAGCCTGATTTTTTGTAGGAATCGAAAATTGCTACTTGTGTAGCCAAAGAACAAAGCACCAACTTTTGGAAACCTTGGAGCGAGCGATCATTATCTTGAATCATGTAATCAGGCAAGTTCAACGACCGACCTGTGTGTTTAAAAATAATCTGTTCAGTCAAAGTAACTTTAGCCTTTACAGATTTCATTTGAAATGCCATTTTTCGAATTTCTGCTTTCTCAATGGCATCTGTCCCTGGAAATAATGCAATGGTTTTCATAATTAATAATTTTAAATGTTCAAGTTTTAAGACTCACCTTTTGAATATTAAAACCTATGAAATTTTGATAAATTATATCGACAAGATGCAGGGGAAGAGAAAGGAAAGTTTAGTAAAAAAGGCTTAGATTAAATATTATTTTATCTAATATAAGGAAATGCAAAAAATGATATTCTCAGGCAAAGGATTGCCTGAGAATATCATTTTAGGTTAGATTTTTATTGAACTACTCCGCAGCAAGCTGACCGAAAATCAAAAACAGTTATAAATACCAAAATAGAATTCCACCACATAGACACATAGAAAACATAGGTAAAATTCTATGTTTTCTATGTGCCTATATGGTGAAAAAAAATTGGTCGTGGAGGGATTTTTCACTTATGGGATATCATTGCTGCTGTTGCACCCGATACAAGGATCGGGGAATTCTTTAGATTAAAAATCTAATGTCCATCGATCCACTAAAATTTTATTTTCTAATTTGCTACAGCCATCCCAATTCATCCAAAGCCAAATATGCCGCAGCCACATTTCCATTTATTCGTTCATCATTTTTATTTTTAATAAAAGCTCGGAACTCATCCAAAGGCATTTTTAATACTTCGATAAATTCATTTTCATCTAAATTCTGCTCTGCCACTTTTTTACAATTCATAGCTAAAAGGACATGCTGTTTTTGGGTAAAATAAGCTTGATGAAATGTTTTTAGAAAAACGATTTTCTCTGCTTGAAATCCAGTTTCCTCTAGCAATTCTCTTGCAGCACAATCTTCTAATTTTTCACCTTCGTCAATTGCCCCTTCTGGAAAACTAATAATTTCTCGCTCCGCTCCCACTCGAAATTGATTAACCAAAATCGCTTCTTGGTTTTCAGTAAAAGCAGCAATCGTTACAAAATCTTCATTGCCGATCACATCGAATTCGGCTTCTTTTCCATTTGGCATTAAAAATTTTCTAACAATGATTTTACGCCAACCTGAGTAAGCGATACGTTCGGATATTTTTTCCCATTTTTGCATAAAATATATTTTTAAAAATTACTACGTACATTGTACATTAAACTTTAAATCGGTTTTAAAATTACAAAGAAATGAAATACCGTTTTGTGGATTACTTTATTCCCTTTTTTATTGCCATTTATTTTGTGATTGCTTTTTCACCAATCTTCACTAGAAGGAGTACGGAAATATTTCCATTTTTTTCCTTCAACCTTTTCTCTCAAGTTCCCAATGGATTTGAACGATATGATTTAGTTTTTGATTTGGGAGAAAAAGAGGAGCGATTTTTAATTTATGGAAATACCGATTTAGAAGATATCGAAAGACAGTACTTAAATGGTTTAGTTCCAAAAATTGCCAAAAAGTATGAATCCACCAAAATATTCGATGATGAAAAAATTACTCGTTTTTTTCCTAAAAACTCATCCGTCACACTCGTGAAAATTAAGGGCGATTTTATCGAGATTTATAAAAAACAAAATTACGAACTAGAACCTCTTGGAAAATTAAACTAATGAATTTTTTACTCCAGATTTTTTGGGAACGACTTTTTACATTTAGTCCAACTATTTTTAAGGATCGCATTTTGGAAAAATTCCAAAGGGCTCATTTCTTAATCAATATTTTCTATTTCTATATATTTCTATTTGCTGTTCAATCTTTTAGTTCATTCACCGACCCACTCAGAAACTGGAGTATCCTCATCACGTCTAAAGAATTATTTTCACCTATTTGGTCAGTTCAATGGATGGAGCATTTGGACTGGGAAATGGCAGTTCGGTCTATGTATATTTTCTTTTTTATCGCCTCGTTGCTAGGACTCTTCTTTTGGAAAAAATCTAGATTGGTTCGGTTACTCGTTTTTTCAGGGTTGTTTTTCTACATTTCTTTTTTAGCCTCTTTTGGAAAAATCAATCACTATTTTCATCTTTTATTAATCACCTCATTTATCATTATTTTCCTTCCTCAAAAAAATAAAATTGATACAACTTTAGAATACGAAATTTCATTTTTAAAAATATTTTGGGGAACTCAATTTTTTATTTTACTTACTTATTTCTCCTCCGGTTTTTTCAAAATCGCTGGGATCATTTCACAAGAAATGAGAGGAGAATTATCTGCACTATCTTCAACAGCTATGGCTCAAAATTTTGGCAAAGCTGCTTTCGGTTCAGGTAAAGAATTTTTCTTTGGAGAATTCTTGGTCAATCATCCTCATTGGTTTTTTGCTCTCGCGATGATCCTTGGTTACCTCGTAGAATTCCTTTCTGTTTTTATACCATTCCTTCCTAAGTTGCATCGCTTGTGGGGAGTGTTTTTAATTCTCTTGCACAGTATTATTTTGATGACGATTGGAGCAGATTTCACTTCTCAAATAGTTGTAGTAGGTATCTTTATTTTATTTAGTCCTTTTGATTTAAAAGAAAACTATTTTAGTCTTCCCAAAAAAGATCTTGCTTAATGCTACAATAAAATTGTACTGATCTCTTTTTTCAATCTCTCCTTTTTAATATTTTTTTTTATTTTCACATAAAAAATTCATTATGAAAAACCTGATCTTTCTCCTCGTACTCCCCTTATTCTTTTTTCAATGCAAAAATGAAAAAGTTGAAACCATCGAAAAAACACCTGAAGCAAATTTAGGTAAAGTCGAAATCAACGTAACTGGCTCCGCAGAGGCGATGCCATATTTCCATGAAGGATTATTGCTTTTGCATAGTTTTGAATTTGATGATGCCGGTCAAAAATTTGCCAAAGCCATCGAACTCGATTCTAGTTTTGCCATGGCAGCGTGGGGTGAAGCGATGTCCTACAATCATCCACTTTGGCGAGAACGATATGCGGAAGATGGAATTGCTGCGTTAAAAAAATTAGGCGACACTCCTGAGATTCGATTGCAAAAAGCTCCAACGGAATTTGAAAAAGATATGCTTTCTGCCGTAGAAATTTTATACACAGAAGGAGAAAAAAAAGAACAAGATATTGCCTACAAAGATCAGATGGAAAAACTTTATAAAAAATACAAAGGTAACCATGAGGTAGCTGCATTTTATGCACTATCACTTTTGGGTTCAGTCAAAGGTGGACGAGATACAGAGACCTACGAAAAAGGTGCAGGCATCGCCCAAAGCATCATCGACGAAAATCCAAATCACCCTGGCGCACTTCATTATTTGATTCATTCTTATGATGATCCTGCTCATGCAAAGTTGGCTTTATCCGCAGCAGACAGTTATGCGAAAGTTGCGCCTGATGCAGAACACGCATTACATATGCCATCACATATTTATGTCGCTATGGGAATGTGGGATGAAGTAATTAGTTCAAATATTGCGAGCTATGATGCAAGTGTCGCACGTATGAAAGATAAAAATTTAGACAATGATGCTCGTGGTTATCATGCTTTCAAATGGTTGATGTATGGGTATTTGCAAAAAGGAAATTTCGAAAAAGCGAAGGAAATGGTTTACGAGATGAAAAAAAATTGTGATGAAAAACCTTCTTCAAAAGCACGTTCTCATTTCATTATGATGCAAGGTGCTTACTTAACTGAATCTGGAAATTGGGAAGATTCCATCGCCATGAAAACGGTTAACTTGGAAGAGCTGAATTTACCAACCAAAGCAGTTCAATCTTTCACTCAAGGTATGTTGGCTTATCATCAAAAAGATAAAACAGCGGTGACCAATGCCATCAAAGAACTCAGTAAACTTCGCATCGATGGCGAAGCTCGTATGGTAGTCGGTCAGCCAAAAACTTGTAGCGGAGTTTCAAGATACAAACAACCTCCAACCAAAAAAGGAGTGAATACTGCCAAGGTGATGGAGATGGAATTAAATGCATTTTTGGCTATGTTAAATAAAGATAATGCGTCCGCTGAAAAATGGTTAAAAAAAGCAACAACTTTGGAAAGCGAAACTTCTTTCAGTTATGGGCCTCCGAATATTGTTAAACCTTCACACGAACTTTATGGAGAGTGGTTGTTGAAAAATAATAAATTGGAGGAAGCCAAATCTCAATTTGAAAATCAGTTGAAACGTGCGCCAAAAAGATTGCTTGCTGAAAAAGGTTTGAAAAAATCAACGATGTAATTTTTTTTAACCCTAATTAAAAAAATGCTTCCTGTCATCCACACAGGAAGCATTTTCTTTTTTTAATTCACAAGTAATTTTTCAAACCAAAATAAAAAAAAGTATATTATTAAAAGTTACCAACAATAAAAAATCCCACCACATGTTCTCTTAGAAGTTATCTTAAAATTTAATAACACAACTTTACTATCATTTTTAGAAAAAATAAAAACTAAAGCATTTTGAGAAACACTAATTTAATTTTAACAATCATACTATCCCTACTTTTCTCCTTAAATCTTTTTTCCCAAAAAAAAGAAAAGCAAGAAAAAGTACCGATCAAGTCCTACAAAAAAATCATCAAATCAGATGCAGTCACTAGCAATGGTTTCTTCAAAATTCATAAAGTCGATGACCTGTATTATTTCGAAATTCCAAATGAACAATTGGATCGAGAAATATTAGTTGTCAGTCGTTTGTCAGGAACAGGCGAAGGAAGTCGAGGAATTGCAGGAATGAAAGCTCGTCCACAACAAGTTATTCGATGGCACCGACAAGATGATAAATTATTACTTCGGTCAGTTTCCTATAATAGTGTGGCAAGTGAAACTTCTCCTATCTATGAATCCGTTCGACGAAATAATTTCGAACCTGTTGTCATGTCTTTCCCTATTCGAGCATTTGGGAAAGACCGTAAAAGTATTGTTATACAAGTCAATGAATTATTTACGACGCATGTTCCATTGATCAGCGCGGCGCCTTCTTATGGTAGTTATAATTCTTTGGATGAGAATCGAAGTTTTATTGTTAGCATGAAAATTTTCCCAAACAATATGGAAATCAAACATGTGCTCACTTACAATTCTCCTGGCAATAGTTCTGGTGCAGTTTCCTATGAGATGAATCAATCTTTTGTATTGCTCCCAAAAGAACCAATGCAACCTCGTTTCTACGATGAGCGTGTAGGGTACTTTTCTATCAGTCAAACAGACTATGGACTGGACGAACAAAAAGCAACCAAACGACAATACATCACCCGTTGGAGACTCGAACCAAAAGATATGGCTGCGTTCAAAAGAGGCGAACTCGTTGAACCTAAAAAACCTATCGTTTACTACATCGATCCATCCACTCCTGAAAAATGGAAACCATATCTCAAAGCAGGTGTCGAAGATTGGGCCATTGCATTTGAGCATGCAGGTTTTAAAAATGCCATCTTCGTTAAAGATGCACCGACCAAGGAAGAAGATCCTGATTGGACACCTGAAGATGTGCGTAATTCTGTCATTCGATATGTCTCAACGCAACAACAAAATGCAGTCGGTCCGCATGTTCATGATCCTCGTTCAGGGGAAATTATAGAAAGTGATATTTTGTGGTATCACAATGTGATGAACATGTTGCGCAATTGGTATTTTGTTCAAACCTCAGCCGTCAATCCTGAAGCCCGAAAAGTAAAATTTGATGATGAGGTGATGGGAAAACTAATTCGCTATGTCGCTGCACATGAAGTTGGTCATACGCTTGGTTTGACTCACAACATGGGTGCAAGTTCAGCTTACCCGGTGGACTCTTTGCGCTCGGCGACTTTTACAAATACGATGAGTTTGTCTCCATCGATCATGGATTATGCTCGATTTAATTATGTCGCTCAACCTGAAGATAAAGGTGTTGCTCTTTTGCCAATTGTAAGTGTTTATGATAAATATGCCATCGGTTGGGGCTATCGTCCGATTCCTGAGGCAAACAGTTCTGACGAAGAAAATTCTACTTTGAATGAATGGATTTTAAAACATAATGATGACCCAAAATATCGTTATGGAAAACAAGTTTATTATTCTATCGACCCAAGTTCGCAAACTGAAGACTTGGGGGATAATGCTATGCTTGCCTCTACTTATGGAATTGAAAATCTAAAAATTGTTGTCCCTAATTTACTAAAATGGACCAATGAGGATGGAAAAAATTATGCAGATTTAGCAGAATTATATTCCAATGTTTTGCGCCAATGGGAACGCTACATGTATCATGTGGAAACAAATATTGGAGGCGTTTATGAAAATTTAAAAACCTACGATCAGGAAGGTGAAGTTTATCAATATGTTCCAAAAGAAAAACAAAGAGAAGCAGTCGCATTTTTAAATAAGCAACTTTTCCAAACACCATATTGGTTGGTAGAGGAAGATATTTTACGGCGAATCGAATCTTCTGGAACCATCAATCGAATTGGAAATTATCAACGAAAAGTCCTCAATAGTATTCTCGAACCAGCTCGGTTAGCTCGCCTTATCGAAGATGAATCCATGAATGGGGAAAAAGCATATTCAATGATTGAATTATTCGATGACCTCCGACTGAGTATTTGGTCTGAGTTAAAAAATGGAGATGCAATCGATACTTATCGTAGAAATTTACAAAGAACTCACATCGAACGAATAGGTACTTTGATGCAAACTCGACGAGGTGGTGAAGCCTCTATTCGATATTTCGATGATGGAAGTTATGGCTACAGCGCCATCAATGTGAGCACTTCTGATGTGCGTCCCATGGCTCGGGCAGATTTGAAAAATTTGAAAAATGAAATCAGAGCAGCTATTCCTCGATTCAAAGATGAGATGTCTATTTTTCATTTGGAAGATGCGCTAGAGCAAATTGATTTAATGCTAAATCCAAATAAATAATCAGATATTTATTTCAAATGGAAAAAGAAAAAATAGATTATCTCCTCATATATTTTTTACATCTTTTACCCGATAAAGAAAAAGAATATCTTCGAAATCCATACTTATCCAATTTTGAGAAAGAACTTGAAAAGGAAATAGTAGCAACTAAATTACTGATAAAATACATAGACAAGATTTATCTAAATAAGTGCCCAAAATGTGGCAAAATAGCTCGAACTCCCACAGCTCAACAATGTAGATTTTGTCGTCATGATTGGCATTAAATAATCAACCGAGGGAAAAATAAAATTTATTTTTTCACTAAATTCAAAAACATTTTGACTTTCTCATAGTTTCTACATTATATTTGCGCCACATAAAAAATACTAAAATAATATTTATGATATTTTCAAATATACATCATTATCGTCATCATCATCACCAGTTCCTACGAACGAATGGCGACGCTATGAATATAGTTGAATGATTTTTTATTAAAAATAAAAAATCGAGAATCGGTTGACCATTTGTTTTGGTCAACCGATTTTTTTTTGCCTAAAACTTACTTTAAAAATTTTAACCTATAAAAAAATGCAATCACCAATTTTAAAAATAGCCATTCAAAAATCAGGTCGTCTCAGCGATGATTCTAAAAATTTACTTAAGGAATGCGGTATTAAATTCAATAATGGAAAAAACCAATTGGTCGCCCCTTCCACTAATTTCCCCATCGAAATATTATATCTCCGAGTGGCAGATATTCCACAATATGTTGCAGATGGAATTGCCGATATTGGCATCATTGGAGAAAATGTTTTTTTGGAAAAAAACGAAAATATTACCAACGCAAAAACACTCGGGTTCTCTAAATGTAGACTTTCCCTCGCCATCCAAAAGTCTGAAACGTATACCGACCTTAGTTTTTTTGAAGGAAAAAAAATCGCTACCTCCTACCCTGTTATCCTTTCTAACTTTTTAGCAAAAAATAATATCACAGCAGACATACACCAAATCAGCGGCTCCGTTGAAATTGCACCCAACATTGGTTTGGCGGATGCAGTTTGCGATATTGTAAGTACCGGAAGTACATTGTTATCGAATGGATTAAAAGAAGTTTCTACTATTTTAAAATCAGAAGCAGTCCTCGTCAAAAACAAAAATTTGACTCCCGAAAAAACAAAGACTTTTGAAAAATTACTCTTCCGAATTGATGCCGTGCAAGCAGCTCAGACTTCAAAATATATTTTGCTCAATGCTCCCACCGCAGCGATTCCTGAAATTATAAAAATTCTTCCTGGCGCAAAAAGTCCAACTATTTTACCTTTGGCTTTAGAAGGATGGAGCTCACTTCATTCTGTCGTAAAAGAAGAAACATTTTGGGATGTCATCGATGAACTCAAACAAAAGGGAGCAGAAGGAATCTTAGTTATTCCGATTGAAAAAATAATTACGTAAAAGAAATTCTGATGAAAATTTACAACAATCCAAATTCACAAACCTGGTCTTCCATCCTTGCTCGACCAACGATGGATACTCAAAGTTTAAACTCTTCCGTTTCTGACATTTTACAAAAAGTAAAAAAAGAAGGAGACGCTGCTTTACAATTTTTTAATAAAAAATTCGATCAAGTAGAACTAGAATACATTGAAGTAACCGAAAAAGAAATTGCTGCTGCCGAAAAAGAAATTGATAAAAAATTAAAAAAAGCGATTCAAACAGCTTATCAAAATATCACTAAATTTCACGCTGCACAAAAAACAGAAACACTCGAAGTCGAAACGATGCCCGGTGTAAAATGCTGGCAAAAAAGTATTGCTATCGAAAAAGTAGGCTTGTATATTCCAGGAGGAACTGCTCCACTTTTCTCAACAATTCTAATGTTGGGAATTCCTGCGAAAGTAGCTGGTTGCCAAGAAATCATCATGTGCTCCCCACCCCAAAAAGATGGAAAAATAAATGCTGCCATGCTATACTCTGCACAATTAGTTGGTATCGAAAAAATATATAAAGTCGGTGGAGCACAAGCCATCGGAGCAATGACATATGGAACAGAAACAATTCCACAAGTTTATAAAATTTTCGGACCGGGGAACCAATTTGTAACAACTGCTAAGCAGCTCGTCAGTCAAGAAGGTGTAGCAATTGATATGCCTGCTGGCCCTTCTGAAGTCTTGGTGGTCGCTGATGAAACTTGCGAACCGAGCTTTGTGGCAGCCGATTTATTGTCTCAGGCAGAACACGGAATTGATAGTCAAGTTGTCCTAGTTACTTTCTCTGAGGAAACTACGGAAGCAATTTTAGCAGAAGGAGAACAACAGCTGAAACAACTTCCTCGAAAAAAAATAGCAGGCGAAGCTTTGGAAAATAGTCCTGTAATTATTTTTGACAATAAGACTTCTGCCTTAAAACTCATCAACGAATATGCCCCCGAACATTTAATTATTGCAACCAAAGATGCAGATGCTTTTGCTGAAAAAATCATTAATGCTGGCTCTATTTTTATTGGAAATTTTACACCTGAATCGGTTGGGGATTATGCCTCTGGAACGAATCACACTTTACCAACTAATGGTTTTGCCAAAAGTTATAGTGGTGCCAATTTAGATGCTTTTTCAAAAAAAATAACTTATCAAAAACTGACTAAAGAAGGCTTAATAAATCTTGGACCAACAGTTGAATTAATGGCAAGAGCTGAACAACTCGAAGGTCACAAAAATGCAGTAAGCATAAGACTTAACAATATAAATACGAATGCTATCTCTCTACAGAAAAAAGATATCAAAAAAAGAAAAATTCAAAATTTAATTCGACCAAATATTTTAGCAATGTCAGCCTACTCTTCTGCTCGAAGTGAATTTAAAGGAACAGCAGAAGTTTTTTTGGATGCGAATGAAAATCCATTTAACAATGGAATGAATCGTTATCCTGATCCTCTACAAAAAAAGTTAAAAACAAAGATTAGCGAATGGCGAAATATTCCAAAAGAAAATATTTTTTTGGGAAATGGAAGTGATGAAATTATTGGACTATTGATGCAAACTTTTTGTTCACCGAAGGAAGATAGCGTGATTATTTTGCCACCAACTTTTGGTGTTTACGAAGTAGCCGCAGCTATCGGAGAAGTGCAAGTGAAGAAAATTAATTTAAATAAATATTTTCAACCAAAAGTAAATACTATTTTAAAAGCAGCAAATTCGAATGACAAAATCCTTTTTATTTGTTCACCCAATAACCCGACAGGGAATAGTTTTGATTTTGAGAAAATTAAAAAATTGATTTTGGAATTTGATGGAATTGTTGTCATTGATGAAGCCTATATTGATTTTTCCAAAAACGATTCTTGCCTTTCTCTTTTGAAAACAAATAAAAATTTAATCATTCTTCAGACTTTTTCCAAAGCACTCGGGATGGCTGGAGCAAGATTAGGAATGGCATTCGCATCTGAAGAAATTATCGGTTTTTTGAACAAAGTAAAGATGCCTTACAATATCAATGAACTCACTCAAAAAGCTGCACTCCAAGTTTTGGAGCAAAAAGATAGTTTTAATCAACAGATCAAAACCATTTTAGATCAACGGATTTTTTTAGAAAAAGAATTATCCAAATTTGATTTCATAGAAAAGACATTTCCTTCTGATGCTAATTTTTTATTAGTAAAAGTGAGCAAGCCAAATGAGCTTTATCATTTTTTAATATCCCGTAAAATCATTGTTAGAAATCGTTCCAAGCAAGTTGGTTGTGAAGGATCTTTGCGCTTGACCATAGGTTTGGAAAAAGAAAATCTTCGCCTAATTGAAACTCTAAATCTTTATAATTCACAAATTATTATAAAATGAAAAAAGTACTTTTTATAGATCGAGATGGAACGCTCGTCATCGAACCACCTGTTGATTATCAACTCGATGCCTTGGAAAAATTAGAATTTTATCCAAAAGTTTTCCAATATCTTTCACGCATTGTGGAAGAGTTAAATTTTGAATTAGTAATGGTTACGAATCAAGATGGATTAGGAACGGAGTCTTTTCCAGAAGAAAATTTTCACCTTCCACACGACATGATGATACGTGCATTTTCGAATGAAGGAATTGAATTTACAGAAGTCATCATCGACAAAACTTTCCCTCACGAAAATGCACCAACTCGAAAACCTCAAACTGGTTTGCTCACACATTATATGACTGACGAGTATGATTTAGAGAATTCTTTTGTGATCGGTGATCGCTTATCTGATATGCAATTGGCCGTTAATTTGGGTGCAAAAGGAATTTATATTAATGACGCTCAACCACATGATGATGCCGATGCACAAAATAATATTGACGCTAAAAAAGTAGAAAAAGCAATTGCTTTGACGACAAATAAGTGGCGTGATATTTATTTTTTATTAAAAAACCCACCCCGTAAAAATACTGTTATAAGAACAACTAAAGAAACAGATATTCAAATCAAACTCAACTTGGATGGTGAAGGAAAATCTAAAAACGAAACTGGTATTGGTTTCTTCGATCACATGTTGGATCAGTTGGCAAGGCACTCAGGTTGTGATTTAGAAGTGAAGGTAAAAGGTGATTTACACATTGACGAACATCACACAATTGAAGATACTGCCTTGGCTTTGGGTGAAGCTTTTGCTAATGCATTGGGTAATAAAATGGGTATCGAACGTTATGGTTTTTGCTTACCGATGGATGATTGTTTGGCACAAGTGGCGATTGATTTTGGTGGTCGAAGTTGGTTGGTTTGGGAAGCTGATTTTAAACGAGAAATGATTGGAAAGATGCCGACGGAAATGTTCTATCACTTTTTCAAATCATTTACTGATACGGCAAAATGCAATTTAAATATTAAAGTGGAAGGTAAAAATGAGCATCACAAAATTGAAGCAATTTTTAAAGCGTGGGCGAAGTCGATAAAAATGGCAAAGCAACGCGATATGAATAACCAACAATTACCAAGTACAAAAGGAATTTTATAACATGAAAATAGCGATTATAGATTACAATGCAGGGAATGTTCAGTCTGTCAAATTTGCTTTGGAACGATTGGGTGTCAATGGAGTTTTGACAAACAATTCAGAAGAAATTCTGAGTGCGAACAAAGTTATTTTCCCTGGTGTTGGTGAAGCAAGTTCGACGATGAATCATTTGCGAAAATTAGGCTTGGATAAAGTTATTCCAAATTTAAAGCAACCCGTTTTGGGGATTTGCCTTGGCATGCAATTGATGTGCAGTCACTCCGAAGAGAATGATACGGAATGTTTGAATATCATTCCCCAAAAGGTGATTCGTTTTCGACCTGACTCGAAAGAAATCAAAGTTCCACATGTTGGTTGGAATAATATTTCAGTCAAAAATGATTCGTGGATTTCAGAAGTTATTTCGGAAGAGTATGTTTATTTCGTTCACAGTTATTTTGTGGAAGTAGGGAAATTCACGATTGCTACAACTGATTATATACAACATTTTTCAGCAGCTTTACAAAAAGATAATTTTTACGCAACCCAATTTCATCCTGAGAAATCGGGAAGTGTTGGGGAACAAATTTTAAAAGACTTTTTAAAAAACTCATAAAATAAACTCATGAAAATAATTCCAGCAATCGATATTATCGATGGAAAATGTGTGCGGCTCACACAAGGCGATTATGCTCAAAAAAAAGTGTACAACGAAAATCCACTTGAAGTAGCGAAAGAATTTGAATCGGCAGGGATTACAAATTTGCACTTGGTTGATTTGGATGGAGCAAAGGCAAGTCGAATAATTAATTATAACATTTTGGAACAAATCGCTTCGCAAACAAATTTAAAAATCGACTTTGGAGGTGGTTTAAAATCCAACGAAGATTTGAAAATTGCTTTCGAATCAGGAGCCAACCAAATTACTGGAGGAACGATTGCAGTAAAAAATCCTGAACTTTTTTTGAGTTGGTTACAAAAATATGGAAGTGAAAAAATCATTCTCGGCGCTGATGTCAAAAATGGAAAAATTGCGACGAATGGTTGGCAAGAAGAGAGCGATATCGAGCTGTTAGATTTTTTAGAAATTTACTCAGAGGGTGGAATTGAATATGTAATTTGTACTGACATCTCCAAAGATGGTTTACTGCAGGGAAGTGCGATAGATTTGTATGCAAAAATAAAAGATGAATTTCCAGACATAAAATTAATTGCAAGTGGCGGAGTCGTGAACATTGAGGAATTAGAAAAATTAAAAGCACTCGATATGCATGGAGCTATTGTTGGAAAAGCGATTTATGAGCGGAAAATTTTATTAACTGATTTATCTCAATTCGTTTAAGCTATGCTAGCAAAAAGAATTATTCCTTGTCTTGATATCAAAGATGGACGAACTGTTAAAGGCATCAATTTCATCGGACTCCGAGATGCAGGCGATCCTGTAGAACTTGGAAAACTGTACAGTCAGCAAGGTGCAGATGAACTCGTTTTTCTTGACATTACCGCAACGGTAGACAAAAGAAAAACACTTGCGGATCTAGTTAAAAAAATTGCAAAAGACATCAACATCCCTTTTACCGTTGGTGGTGGAATTCGCTCTGTCGAAGATGCAAATGTATTGTTACAATCTGGCGCAGATAAGATTGCCGTCAACTCCGCAGTCGTTCGGAACCCAGAATTAATTAATGAATTAGCAGAAAGTTTTGGAAGCCAATTTGTAGTCGTTGCCATTGACGCTAAGTTATTTGAGGGCGAATGGAAAGTACATCTGAATGGCGGACGAATTCCAACGGAGTTTAATTTATTGGATTGGGCAAAAAAATGTGAAAGTCGTGGTGCAGGAGAAATTTTATTCACTTCGATGAATAATGATGGTACAAAAAAAGGTTTTGAAAACGAAATGCTCGCTAAAATGTCCAAGCAGCTTTCCATTCCAATTATCGCTTCAGGCGGAGCAGGTTCGATGGAACACTTCTACGACGTTTTCACCAAAGGAAAAGCAGATGCAGGATTAGCTGCAAGCATTTTTCATTTTAAAGAAATAGAGATTTTGGATCTAAAAAAATATTTAAACACAAAAGGAATCCCAGTCAGGGTTTAATTAAAAAATGTAGATACAATGTTAGAAAATTTAGATTTTGAAAAAGTAAACGGTTTGATGCCTTGCATTATCCAAGATGAAGCGACTCAAAAAGTACTCATGTTGGGTTACATGAACGAGGAAGCTTTAAAAAAAACACAAACTGAAAAGAGAGTTACTTTTTTTTCCAGAACAAAAAATAGACTCTGGACAAAAGGGGAAACTTCAGGTAATTTTTTAAATGTAAAAAGTATCATTTCAGATTGCGATAACGATACGCTTTTGATAAAAGTTGATCCTGTGGGAGAAGTTTGTCACACGGGATCTGATACTTGTTTTAATGAAAAAAATGAGGGAGACGCATTTCTATTTCACCTTGAAAAAGTGATCCAAGATCGAAAAAACAATCCTTCTGAAAAATCTTACACTTCTGAACTTTTCCAGAAAGGAATTAATAAAATCGCTCAAAAAGTAGGTGAAGAAGCTGTTGAAATTATTATCGAAGCAAAAGACGAAAATGATGATTTATTCCTCGGTGAAGCGGCGGATTTAATGTATCATTATTTAGTTTTGTTAGCAGCAAAAAATAAAAACTTGGAAAATGTAATTGACGTTCTTCGAAGTCGTCACTCATAATCTTTCGAAAAAAAAATAATTTAAAGGAGAATCACTTTGCCAAAATTTACATTCCTAATCTCATCAAGAATATTAAAATTGACAGAAATTGGAAAAAATGGAAAGGCTTTCAAAATTAAATAATTTTCCAAAAAACCTTTATCACAAGACGCTAGCCATTTTTTTTAAAATTTGTCCCATATTTTTTATCCAAAAAATAGTCAACCAATCTCAAAAATATCCGTAAACATTGACGTCTCAAGTGTTTTGCAAAAAGGAAAAATTAAACTATTATTGTGTCTAACAAATAGTGAAATTTGGCCATATCATTGGCTTTATTTTTGTAAATATTTTACAATCAAATCGAATAAACATCCTTAGGGAAACATTATGACATTAGGAGATTTTTTTACTTTACTGGGCGAGAACTCATTTTACGTCGTTTTATTTTTTACTTTGATTCCAATAACTGCAATGATTTCAGGTTTTATGGGAAAGAATGAAGGACATCTTTCTCCTTGGAAATATTTGTATTCAACGTTGATTTACTTGGTTTGTGTTCCAGGGATTTTTGCCATTACGCTCAATGTTTATAAATTTTTATTCGAGCGAGGAAGTATTTTAGACCTCAATATTTTTACACAAATTCTACCCATCATTTCCATGATTGCCACTTTATTAATTATTCGTAGCTCTGTGAGTTTGGATAGAATTCCTGGTTTTGGAAAACTTTCAGGCATGGCTACGATGATTTTAGTTTTAATTACTGTTATGTGGTTTTTAGAAAAAACGCGAATTATTGTTTTCTCTTACATGCCGATTGGATATTTCTTTTTACTCTTAATTGTACTTCTAATTATTTTCCGATTAGGTTGGTCAAAAATGATGAGAGCTTAAAAAATTCTAATCATCTAATTTTATTTTGGAAAAAATATCTACAACTACACCATGATTAAACAAATTTAATTTTTTCGAATAAGATTTTTTATACTTTATAAAAAAGAATTTCCTTTTAGAGAAATTCAAAGATCTAACTTTTGTTAAGAAAACTGATTATAAATTTCACATCACTTTTGCTCTTGATGGTTAACACCATCCATGGACAAGACAGATCTGTCTCTCCTCATAAAATTTCTACTTCAATCCAATTGGACGGTGTTCTTGATGAAACAATTTGGGAAAATGCTTTCCCCGCTTCAGACTTCCAAATGCATTACCCATATGATTCTCTTCCTGCATCTTCTTCGACTGAAGTAAAAATGCTTTATGATGAAGATAACTTATACATTGGTGCGATTTGTAAAAATGCTTCGCCTACTGAATATGTCATTCAATCTCTAAAACGAGATTTTGATTTTAGAGAGAATGATGCTTTCATTGTCTTTCTAGATTTATTCAATGATGCAGCTAGCGGAATGACTTTTGGCGTAAATCCAAAAGGGGTGCAACGAGATGGAATCATTCCTCGTGGAGGAACCAAAGGGGCTCAACTCAATTGGGATGGTCTTTGGAAAGCAGAAGTTTTTCAATGTCCTGAAGGAAAATATTGGTCACTTGAAATGGAAATTCCGCTTAAAACATTGAGGTTTTCTAATAAGAATTTTACTTGGGGAATCAATTTTGCACGCAATGATTTGAGTAAAAATGAAGTATCCACTTGGTCGCCCGTTACTCGTGGATTTGAAGTAGCCACCTTATCTCAAGCTGGAAAAGTTAAATGGTCCATTTTACCCGCTCCCCAAAATTCTAAAATCACAGTCATCCCATACTCCGCAATTAGTTCTGAAAAAGATTATCATAACAATACTCCTACAAATATAAAACCCAAAGTTGGATTGGATGCGAAAGTTGCATTAACCTCTTCTTTGAGTTTTGATTTTACAATCAATCCTGATTTTTCACAAGTCGAAGTAGACCAACAAGTGATTGATTTAAATCGCTTTGAATTATTTTTTCCCGAAAAAAGATTATTATTTTTGGAGAATAGTGATTTGTTTTCGGGCTTAGGAAATAGTCGAGTTCGACCTTATTTTTCAAGACGCATTGGAAGTGCTGGTTCTGATCCTGTACCTATTCATTTTGGTGCGAGGCTAAGTGGAAAACTAAATAAAGATTGGCAAATTGGATTGATGACGGTGCAAACTGGAGGAGTAGAATCAGTCGGCAAAGAGTCTCAAAACTATTCTATCGCAGCCATTCAAAAAACAATTTGGGGTGGTTCTAGTGTCACCGCTTTTTTAGCAAATCGGCAAGGCGTTGATGGATACTATATTAATAAAAATAACTTCAATCGAGTGGGAGGATTAGAATTTGATTTTCGTTCTAGAAATTCACTTTGGACTGGAAAAGCATTTTTACACTACTCTAATTCAGATGGAGAAAATTCTAACGACTTTGCCTACGATGGAAAAATTAGATATCGATCCAAAAAAGCTTCCCTCTTTTTTGGAATTGATGGAGTTGGAAAAAATTATTTGACGGACATGGGATATGTGCCACGTCTCTTCCATGAATACAAAGATACTATCCACCGAATTGCTTACAATCAAATCAGAAGTAATGGCTACTATCGTTTTTTCTCAAAAAATAAAATTAGTAAAATTGATTTTTTGAGTGTGAAATTTGATATCAATATTTTTACAGACAAAAAAAGTTTTTCCTACCAAGAACATGATGCCGATTTAGGTTTGATTTTAAGGTTTCTAAATTCTAGCGAATTAGAATTGATTGCTTATCATTATTCACCAAGATTATTTTTCCCTTTTGTTCTAAATGGTCTAGATTTTCCTTTTGAGGTAGGTAATTATCCTAATCGAAAATTTTCTTTGTCTTTTGATTCTGGAAAATTAAATCGGTTTCATTGGTCTAGCAAAATTGGTTTTGGGGGAGAGTACGAAGGCAATCGTTTTGACTTTAGAAGTGAAGTGAATTATCGTTTTAAAAATTTCGTCACCGCTGGAATTAATTTTTCCCAACAAAACCTTTCTGGCTTTTCTGAAAATTATGGCGATGCTAATTTTTCATTAGTTGGTTCAAAGTTCGAAATCTCATTCAATCGAAATTTATTTTTCACCACCTTTTTACAATATAATACTCAGACGGATAATTTTAATATCAACAGTCGATTCAATTGGCGGTTTAAACCAATGTCGGACTTATACTTAGTTTATACTGAAAATTATTTGACAGGAAATCTGAATATAAAAAATAGAGCTTTAGTTTTAAAAATCAATTATTGGTTGAATTTGTAGTAGTGAGTTTTAATTCAATCGAAAATCAAAACCGATAATTCCGATATTCTCCAATTCTCCAACCTATCCAATCTTCGACTTTTTTCAATACCCAATTTTTCCAACTCATTTTCTTTTTTGTCGGATCAAACGAAAATTCCCAATTCACTTTTTCAATTCTTTCCTTCATTACTTTTGGATGCGTACCATCATATTTTTTCAACGTATCAATTTGCGAATAATCAAACGCATCCACATCTGGAATTTTTTCCGCCACCCAATCATCGGAGTGCCACAGTTTATTAAAATTCTTTTGTTTTAATTGTTGGTGCTTTGGATGCTTTACCCAACCGTAGTGAAAAATTGCTGCGTCGATTAATTTCACCTTTAATTTTTTTCCATTCTTACGAAAACCTTGGGCATCTTTCCATGAATGAATATTTTTATCATTTCGAATAATTCGTACTTCTCGACGATACCATTTTCGAGAATTTCCAACATAATCATATGAACCATAAAAATGTTGATAATTAAATAACAATGCTTCTACATTTTTATTTTCCAAATAGAATTGCATTTGTTTTTTGATTTCATTGTGATATTTTTCATGCACAACTTCATCTCCTTGAATATAAAAACACCAATCAAATGTTGCCCCAATCGCAGCGAAAGCTTTATTCGTTTCCTCTGCCAAAACAACTCCACCTTCTCGTAAATTTTCATCCCAAACAGTTTCGATGATTTTTATTTTGTCCGAATCAATTCTTTGAATCAATTCCAATGTGGCATCTTCCGATTTTCCAACCGCAACTACTACTTGATCACAGACGGGCAAAATAGACTGAATTGCCTCGACAATTGGATAGTCATATTTTATCGCATTTTTTACAAACGAAAAACCGCAAACCTTCATTTTGGAATGATTTTTTATTAAAATTATTTATATGTGTTTTTTACAAAAAATTTAGCTTGAATCATTTTGATTTAATTTACTTTTGCAAAACGAAACACTTTCTAAAAACTAAAAATGAGAAAACTTAAAAGATTATTACGCCGCCTTTTTTTTTCTGTACTCTTGATAATTATTGCCATAATAATTATCAATACAGTTAGCTATTCCTCCAAGCAAATTTCAGTTTCAGCAGTTAATAAGATCGAGGTAAGTAACGATGTCGTCCAACGACTTTCTGAGGTAACGAAAATTGCCACTACTTCTTACTCTACGCATGTCGATACTGCTGCTTTCCTTGAATACCATACTTATGTTGATTCTATTTTTCCATTGGTAGATTCTCTTTTAGAAAAAACGACAGTCAATCAATTCAGTCGAATTTACAAATGGCAAGGACGAAATCCAAATTTAAAGCCATACCTTTTGATGGCTCATCTGGATGTTGTTCCTGTAGAGAAAGAAAGTCAAACTCGATGGACTGAACCCCCTTACAGCGGCAAGATCAAAGATAATTTTATTTGGGGAAGAGGCACACTCGATGACAAAGTAAGTGCGATGGGAATTCTCGAAACTACGGAAATTTTACTGAAAGAAAATTATGAACCTCAGCGAACGATTTATTTTGCTTTTGGACATGACGAAGAGGTGGGAGGAAAAAATGGAGCGCAAGCTATTGTTGAATATTTTTTACAGCAAAAAATAAATTTTGAATATGTGCTAGATGAAGGATCCTTGATTGTAGAAAATGCAATTCCAGGATTAACTCAACCTTTGGCTTTGATTGGAACGGCTGAAAAAGGATATTGCACTTTAAAATTGGAAGTTAATTTAGAACATGGTGGTCACTCATCTATGCCTCCTTCCGAAACTGCAATTGGAATTTTGAGTCATGCTTTGGCGACGCTGCAAGACAATCCTTTCCCTGCTACCATTTCCCAAAATGCACAAGAATTATTCGATCATATTGGTCCTGAGATGACTTTACCGAACAAAGCCATTTTTGCCAACCTTTGGTTATTTGAAGGTGTTTTAAAATCTCAATTTAAAAAATCGGCACCTTCCAATGCAATGATCCGAACGACGATTGCACCTACTATAATTGAGGGAGGAGTAAAAGATAATGTTTTACCAACTAACGTTTCTGCAACTATCAATTTTAGAATTATTCCAGGGCAAACAAGTGAAACAATCATTGAATATCTAAATGAAACCATTGATGATGAGCGGGTAAAAATTGCTAAGATAGATGCCTCATTTTCGAGTGAACCTTCAAAGATTTCTAGTTCCTCTTCTTTTGGTTTTAATGCTTTGCAAAAAACGACGAAAGAAATTTTTCCTCAAAGTGTGGTGGCTCCAAGTTTGGTCATTGCTGGAACAGATAGCCGATTTTATGAATCGGTGAGTGAAAGTATTTATCGTTTTATACCGGTGCAATTAACGAATGATGACTTGAAAAGAATTCACGGAATTGATGAGCGTATAAGTATAGAGAATTATAAAACGATGATTGCATTTTACTATCAATTGATTTTGAATAGTAGTATTTAGTTTTTTTTCACCACATAGGCACATAGAAAATATAGGTCTTAACATAATGAAGTTGTTTTAAAAATATGTTCTCTATGTCCCTATGTGGTAAAAATCTACTCTGATCGAATACTATTAACTGGGTTCGCCAAAGCAGCTTTTAGCGATTGCAACCCAACGGTTAACAATGCAATCCCAATCGCAAAAATTCCTACTGCTAAAAATACCCACCATTGAATTCCTAATTGGTAAGCAAAATTTTCTAGCCATCCGTTGACAAAATACCATGCAATTGGAGCAGCAATAAAAAATGCAATTCCGACCAGTTTTAAAAAGTCTTTGCTCAACAATCCTACGATATTTGTTACTGATGCGCCGAGTACTTTTCTAATCCCAATCTCTTTCGTTTTTCTTTGAATCGTAAAAATAGTTAACCCAAATAATCCAATCAAAGCAAGGAATAGACAAATAATAGTCGCATAAGTTAATTGCTTTCCAAAGTGATGATATGACTGATATTGCTTCGCAAACTCATCATCCAAAAAACTAAACGAAACTGGAAATACAGGTTCCATTTTTTGCCAAAAATCAGAAACAGTAGCCAATGAATTTCCTATTTCCTTAGCTTCAAAACGAACGGCAACTCCACCCATCCATGCTTCGTTCATTCGAGCGCAAATAGCGACAGGAGCAATTTTAGATTGCAAACCTTTGTAATGAAAATCTTCTGTCACACCGATAATAGTACTATAGTTTTTATCATCTGCAAACTTCATCTGATGACCGATTGGGTTTTCCAAACCAAATTTTTCTACAAAAGCTTCATTCACCACAAACGATGATGAGGTATCAGTAGGAAACTCATTGGAAAAAAATCGACCTTGTTTCACAGCTATTTCAAAAGCTGAGTTCCAATCTAAATCTCCGAAAAGCATATTGACAGGTTTCATTTTTTCCATACCTTCAATTTTCATCGTATAGTTTGAAACATAACTTCCAGGGTGACGAGAAATTTGAGAAACGCTAGCCACTCCTGGGATTTGTAAAAGTTGATTTTTCTTTGTCTGAAATTTTTCCACATTTTCATCTTGATTAATTCTAAAAACTGCAATTTGTTCTTTCTCAAAACCCAAATCCTTTTTCATCATAAAATCAACTTGTTGCCAAACCAGCGTGACAAATAAAACCAAACCAATCGACATGGAAAATTGAGTAACAATTAATGCATTTCGATACGTTCCTGCTTTTTTAGTTTTAAACACTTGATTCTTCAAACTCTCCGATGGTTGAATTCTAGCTAAATAAAATGCAGGAAAAAGTCCTGTGACTAAACCTGTAAACAATGCCATTCCAATCGTTAAAAAGATCGTCTGTACATCCAACAAATCACTAAACTGAATCGGACGACTCACCACTTCATTAAAATAGGGTAAAAAGATATTTGAAAAAATAATAGCAAGTGACAATGCACAAAAAGTAACTACGAATGCCTCCGATAAAAACTGTCGAACCAATTGCCTTCGAGTTGCACCAGCCACATTTCGAATTCCAACTTCTTTGGCACGAGTACTCATTTGTGCTGTCGCCAAGTTGATATAATTAATCGCTGCCAAACCTAAAATCAAAAGTCCAATCAAAATCATCAAACCCATCTGCCAAGGATTGCCTGCACTCGCACTTCTTACTCCTAAAAATTCTGACCCCATGTGAATATCTGTAAGCGACTGCAATTTCCAATTCGGAAAATCTGACTCTGAAACCTCATCTCCATCTTCTATATATTCTAAAGTGATTTCTCTTTTTGCAACTTGATAAAGTGCATCTTCTACAGCTTTGGGTTTGACAGAAGGACTCAATCGAACATAGGTATGTCCACCGCCACCAGTCCAATACCCTTGCTCTCTTTTTTCAATAATATAAATATCCGTTTTCAAATGTGAAGGACCTTCAGGTTGAGGCAAAACTCCAGCAATTTGCAACTGTTTTGAATTTTCAAAAAGAATGCTTTCGCCAACTGGATTTTGAGAACCAAAAATTCTTTGAGCAGTTGCATAACTTAATATCGCTAAATCCATTTTTTCTAAAACAGATTTTTTATTCCCATGCTCAAACTCAAGAGGAAAGGTTTGGAAAAAAGTACTGTCCACCCTTCTCACATCTCGAATAGAGTAATGTTCATTTTTCCATTCGATCAAAACGTCTCGTCCTCCACTCACCAATGAAGCTGCCACGACTCCTGGAACTTCTTCTTGAAGCGCATTTGCTAACGGACTTGGGGTAGATAAATATCCCTTCGTTCCATTTGCATACGTACGAAATACTCGATAGATATTTTCTTTTTCAGGTACCCATTGATCGTAACTATTTTCGTGCTGAACGTACATTAGGATGAAAATCCCAACTGTCAATCCGAGGGCTAAACCTATGATATTGATTCCGGAAACAAGTCTATTTTTAAGGAGTTGTCGCCATGCGATTTTTAAGTTATGTTTAAGCATGATGTTTCTATTTTTTCTGTTATAAAATTTACTCTGAACGAATACTTTCCACAGGATCAGACATGGCTGCTCTTGCAGATTGAAAAACTACAGTTGCCAAAGCGATACCAATGGCAATCAATCCAGCCATTACAAAAACCCACCAATCTAAATTCACATGAAACGCAAAATTATTTAGCCAGTTATTCATAAAATACCACGCCAACGGAATTGCAATAATTAATGCTATTAAAACGAGTTTTAAAAAATCTTTGGAAAGCAAATTAATAATACTCAACGCTGATGCGCCAAGCACCTTTCGAATCCCGATTTCTTTAAATCTTTTTTCCGCTGTGTAAGTTGCTAGCCCAAAAATGCCTAAGCAAGAAATGATAATTGCGATGAGGGAAAAAAGGAAAAACATGCTTCCCGTTTTCGTTTCAGATTTATATAATTTATTAAAAGTCTCATCTAAAAATTCATATTGAAAAACATCATTTGGAGAATATTGCTTAAATACTTTTTCCGCAACGGCGATAGCCTGAACTACATCTTTGCCCGAAGTTTTAACATACATCGTTGGAAAATAGTCTGAACGTTGATTAAAAATTAACGGCTTAATATCCGAATGGAGTGATTGAAAATGAAAGTCTTTGACCATTCCTACGATAGTTCCTCGTTCTCCCCAGAAGTCGATCCATTTTCCAATTGGGTTGTCAAAGTTCATTGCTTTAGCTGCTGCTTCATTGATAATAAATGAAGTAGAGTCTAACCTTGTTGATGCATTAAACCATCTGCCATCTTTCATTTTTAAATCAAAAAATTTATTAAAGTTTTCGCCAGCATACATATTGAAAAGTTGTAAATCTTGTTCCCCTTCTACTCCTTCCCAAGTTAATCCACTAAAACTATTTGTAATGGAAACGATTGATTGATTACTGACTGCGATGTCTTTAATTGAAGATTCACTTTGCAAAGCAGCTTTTAAATTTTTTGTATTTTCATTGTTATGTGTGAACTTAAAAATATGCTCTTTCTCATAACCTAATTTTTTTGATTGGATAAAATCCATTTGTCGAAGCATAAAAACAGTACAAATTATTAATGCTGCTGAACTAACAAATTGAGCAACGACTAAAAATTTTCGCAACCCACTTTTCCCATCCACTCCTTTAAAACCACTTCCTTTTAAAACTTGAATTGGTTGAAAAGCAGAAAGTTGCAAAGCTGGTTGAATACCACTTAATAAAATAGTTATAAAAGTAAGCACACTAATCAGCCCAATAGTTTGAAGAGAAAAAATAGTTTGTGCAGAAAATTCTTTTCCTGAAATTCCTTTAAAGTAAGGCAATCCAACTTGAGCCAACAATAAAGCACCCACACTACAAAGACCAACTAAACATATTGTCTCCATGACATGTTGCCCTATCAAATGAGAACGTGATGCACCTACTATTTTTTTAATCCCAGCATTTTTTGCTCGATGTGCAGCTCTTGCCGTAGTTAGATTTATATAATTAATGGACGCAATCAATAATATGACAAATGCGATCCAGCCAAATAAACGAATCGTTTTGGGATCCCCTTTTGCAAAACTATATTTCACTTTTCCAAGTCCTAAATAAATATCTTGAACGGGATGTAACTCTGCAAAACTTCTAGCTTCCACTTCTTCATTTTCTTGGATAGGAAATAATGCTGTAATTTTTTTTCCAATTTTCTCAGCATCACTATTTGGTCTCAATGTCAAATAAGTCGAAAAATTAAATGACCTCCAATGCAAACTTCCTTCTCTATAAAATTGGGTAACATTTTTTTCAAAAGGAAGAAAACAATCCACGGGGAGATGAGTATTGGGAGGTGGATTTTTTATGATGCCTGTTATTTTTAAATCTAGTTTGTTATCTAGTTTGATCGTTTTCCCCATTGGATTTTCATTGCCAAAAATCTTATATGCTTTTTCATCCGTGAGAATAATACTATTGGGATTTAAAAGAGCTGTTTCAGAATTACCTTTAATAAATTCAAAATCTAAAATCTGGAATAACTCAGGATCTATTAGAAATGTATTTTTTACATCTAAGATAAAGTTTTCGTATTTCAACACCGGTTTCCACAAAGAAGAAGTTCTTGCTACATTCTGAACTTCTGGAATTTGTTCTTTGATGGCAGATTGCAATGGAGCAGGTGTACGAATTCCCCAATGCCTATTTCCTCCAAAAGAATTGTTGGTTAAAACTAAATAGTTCTGCCCATTTTCGGAATGATAATTATCGTAAGAAGTCTCGTCCTGAATCCACATAAAAATGAGTAAGGCGACTGTCATTCCGATGGTTAAACCAATACCATTAAGCAAGCTATAAAACTTATCTCTTTTGAGATTCCGAAAGGCGTATTTTATATTTTTTAAAAACATAACTTATGGATTGAGGATTTAGAATTATGGATTCATAATCTTAAATCAATTTTTTATTCATCTTTTAAAACATTCACAGGATTTTTTCTTGCTGCAAGATGAGTTTGTGAAAGTATTGTTACAAAAGCTAAAAACAATATAATTCCAACTCCAGCAGCAATCATCCAAAAAGTAATATCCGTTCGGATAAGAAAATTTTGTAACCAAAGATTGGAGAGAAAAAAGGTCAAAGGAACGGCAATCAAAATCGCAATTGCCAACAGTAGAAAAAATCCTTTCGCCAATTGCCAATTCAAATTTCTTTCACTTGCGCCAAGTACTTTTCGAATTCCTACCTCTTTGAGTCTTCCTTCCACCGCATAAACTACCATACCTAATAATCCCAAACAAGAAATTAGAATGGTCAAAAAACCTACAAAGCCAATGATGCTAGAACCAATTCGAAAAAATTTTGAAAGATGATATGCTTTTTGATCTGTAAAAAAAGTAGTCATCGATTCTTGTGGTGAAATTTCATTCAACGCTTGATGAATAGACTGAATCGTTGCCGAAGTATTGGCTTCGCTCAAACTAATATTAGCTACGCCAAATTTATTTCCCAAGCGCAATGCGAAGGGATTTAATTTTCCAAAATAAATATTATCATAGTAAAAATCTTTAGTCACTCCGATGACGGTCAAGGAAACGGAATCCATCGAGACGGAAGTTCCGAGTGCTGCTGCAGGAGATTCAAATCCCATTTGACGAATTGCTTTTTCATTGAGTAAAACAAATTGCTCACCTTTAGAATTTATATTTTCTGGGAAATTTTTACCTGCCAATAATTCAATTTCCATATTGTCCAAATAACTTTGACTTACTTTATTAAATGACAATTTTATAGAATCGGATTGGTCATTGAATATTGCGGTGGTCGATCGCATCCCACCCAACATAACTGGATTCCAGGAAGCAGAAACAGATTCTACGCCTTTTATTTGTTCTATTCTTTGAGCAAAAATTTCGTAGGGAACTTCGTTATTCAACCATACATTCATCTTGTTGTCTATTCTTATTCCTAGGTCAGCATCCAATACTTTTTTCTGTTGTTGAAGCACAATGATAACTGTGAGAATAAAAATTAAAGACAAGGCAAACTGAAATGTAACAAGACCTTTACGGAATCTATTTTGTGAAAAGAATTTCACATTCGATAGCTTCTGAATAGACTGAAGTGGTTGAAATTTTGAAATATTAAATGCTGGAAAAATCCCTGCAAACAATCCAACCAATAAACTAAATCCTAAAAAAATCAAATAAAGTTGAGGTGATTTTGTCAAATAAAAAGCTTCTTCTACAAATGGGTCGAGTGCATAAAAAGCAGGAATCAACAACTCCAATAATCCAATAGCTAACAAAAAAGACATGAATGAGATCAAAACCGCTTCGCCTAAAAACTGAGTGATAATATCCGACTTTCTCGCACCAGCTACTTTGCGAATTCCGATTTCCTTCGCTCGTTTTAAAGACCTCGCCACCGACAAATTCATATAATTAAAACTCGCTGCCAACATGATGATAAGTCCAAGAATCATTAAAAAATTTAAAACCATTTGAGGTGTACCTAAACCTGGCTCATTTCCTAAATCTCTCGAAGGCACAATGTCAGCTAGTGCTTGCGATTCAAATAAATATTTATTTCTTTTATCTCGTGAAGCATAATTATTTGCAATATTTGTAAGAGCATTGTTAAATTCAGGGCGATTGTTCTTTCCATCTAAAAGCACATAAACTAATCCTCTATGAATATCATCGAAATCGTAGATTTCCACTTTTTGCAAATCCTCTTTCGTCATCGTTTCGACAGTCGCATAAGACATCAAAAATTTGAATCGTAAATGCGAACGCATCGGCGGAGTAGGCATAATTCCAGTTACTTTGAATTTCCCTAAATCCTCAAATTCGAGAAATTCTCCAATCAGATCTTTTCCTAAAACATTGTCTTCTACGAATTCTTCCGTCACTACAATTGTTCGAGGTTCTTGAAGTGCAGTTGCTTGATCTCCTGCCGTCCAACCAAAACTAAATACATCAAAAAACGCGTGGTCTACCATGTAGCCGTTTTTATTCGCAACGACTAATTTTTCATTTTGAGTAAAATTACCGCCCACTCCTGCGACTCGAACAGTTTGCTTAACGAAGGGATAATTGTCTTTTAAATCCTCTGCCAATTGAAGAGAAGTTGTTGCCATATTTGCTTGACTGATAGGCATTCCATTTTCCACTTTTGCAGAAATGACTCGAAAAATTCCATCTTCTTTTTCATGAAAATTATCATATGAATATTGATCGTACAAAACTGTTATGATTAGCATGCACACCGCAAGGCTAGTTGCCAATCCAAAAATATTGAGGGCAGAAAACAACTTATTTTTAAACAGTTGCCGATAAGCTATTTTGAAATAATTTTTAATCATGACTTTTTTTTTGATTATGAATTAGTAGGTGCGGGGTTATGAATTCACGATTTTGGGATAATCATAAATCATATTTTATTCATTTCGCAAACTATCCACAGGGTTCGTCAATGCTGCCTTCAAACTTTGTGAACTGACTGTTATAAAAGTTATCACAATGGAAGCCAAAGCTGCTAAGGCAAAAATCCACCATTCAATTTCGATACGATAAGCAAAATCTTGCAGCCAATTATCCATCACATACCACGCAAATGGAGTAGCAATAATGAGTGCAATAAAAACTAGTTTTAAAAAGTCTTTGGATAATAAAGCAACGATGCCGCCGACACTTGCTCCGAGTATTTTTCGAATACCGATTTCTTTTGTTCGTTGTTGGATGATAAAAGCAGACAAGGCTAATAAACCTAAACAGGCTATTAAAATAGATAGAAATGTTGCTATCAAAAGTATCTGTCCCAACCGCTGTTCATTATTGTAAAGAGTGGCAAAATGAACATCCATAAAATCATATCCAAACGGTCGATCTTTAATATGAGCATTCCATTTTTGTTCTATCTGCGGTAAGACTGTTTTCAAATTACTTGGATTAATTTTAACGGCAAGAATACTTGTAGTTTGTGATGCTTGAAAACAAATGGCACTAATCGGATTATGCAAAGTATTATGATGAATGTCTTTGATCACCCCAACGACACGTCCTGCTCCTTCTATTCCTAAAGTCGACCGAACAATATCTTTTCCAATTGCACTTCCTTTCCATCCAACTCGTTTAATAAAGGATTCATTGACAACATATTCTTTTTCAGTAGATGCTCCTTCGAGTGTTGGTGCTCGACCTTCTGTAAATTCCATTTGATAAAAATCAAAATAATTAGGTTCAACTCGCGTGATCGTCATTGGAAAATTCTCCCATGCTTTAGTGCTATCATTTCGAACGGCAACACCATTTTGTCCATCGACTGTTCCCAACCTAGTATTACTTCCACTTACACCAATCACTCCAGGAATCGATTCTAACTCTTTTTTTAATACTTTTGATTTCATCCAGTTTCCATTACCTAATCCTAACTCTACCACTTGATCGTATTGAAATCCTAGTTCTTTATTTTGTAAAAAATCTAATTGCTGATAACATATCATGGATCCGATAATCAACATTCCAGAAAGAACAAATTGCAAAACAACCAATCGTTGAATAAAAGGTCGCTTAACAGAAACAGCAGTTCCCAATCGTTGAAAGGCTTCAACCGCTGAAAATCGAGCAGCTTGAATTGCTGGAAATAATCCCGCAAGTAATCCTAACAATACAATTCCAAAAACATAAACACCTAGTGTTGCCCAATTAAAATTCAATTCTATTTCCCTTCCTAAAAGTGTCAAAAATGGTTGTCGCAAAAGCAAAATCCAAAGCATTGCTAACCCTCCTCCTATGATAGACATCAACATTGCTTCGCCTAAAAACTGAAATAAAACATTGGAGCGATTTGCTCCTAAAGATTTTCGAACTCCTATTTCTCGAACTCTTCGCATACCCAAAACGGTAGACAGATTCGCAAAATTAATACTACTAATGAGTAAAATAAAGATGGCGATCAGTCCTAAAATTTGAAGATATTTCCGATTTGATTTTTGGAAATTATTATTGTCATAAACTAAGGAGCCCGAATCTAAATGGATATTTTTTAATGGCTGTAAATTCAACCCTATCATATCATATCCAGGCATTTCTTTTTCCAAAAAAGCAGGAAATGCAGCTGCCACAAGTTGAGCATCTGATGATGATGATCGTAGTTGCAAATAGGTATTTGTACTCACACCATGCCATAAGTTACCGACATCTATACCTTCGAATTGTCTACCATCAATAAGTGTTATTGATTCAAATTGAAGGTGACTGTTTTTTGGAAGGTGATCAAAAACGGCAGAAATAATATATTGAATCGTGGTATCATTTCCCGAACTAAGGGTAAAAGTGTATTCTAAATTTTCACCAACTGGGTTTTCTGAACCAAATAATTTTTCGCTAACAGAACGCGTAATCAAAATGTTTTCTAATTTATCAAAAGCAGTTTTCCGATCTCCATGCAATAGTTTAAAATTGAAAAAGGAAAAGAAAGTAGAGTCAACTTGAAGACTTTTTTGAATCGTAGTTTTACGATCATTTGCTTGACAAAGAAAATTTTCACCACCTGACATGATCCGCAAATACGATTCTACATCACTACTTTCTCTTTGCAAATAAGGCCCCATTTTGGGGGAAGCCATGGCGGTGGGATTTTCTGGAGAGTTAGGATATTTGAAAGTGGTATTCAGTCGATAGATATCTTCTTTCCCAGCACTAGCTGTATCGAAACTATATTCAAATTGCAAAAACAAAATGATCAAAGTACTAGCTGCAATACTCACAGATAATCCAAAAATATTGATAGAGTTAATACTTTTATTTTTTAATAAATTCCGCCAGATAAGTTTGAAGTTTGTTAAATTCATAATTCTTTTTAATTAAAGATTATGAATTATGAATTCACAATTGAAGACAATCCATCATCGTAAATACATAATTCCTAATCATTTTTTTTATTCATTTTTCAACGAGTCCTCAGGATTACTCATTGCTGTAATTAATGATTTAGATCTCCTACTTTAATGTCAATATTTCGAACAATCAGATATAAATTTTCAGCATTTAGATGCTGTTGCTCATAGCTTAATTCATCATTAATAAAATACTATGAGCAAACAACCAATCACTCCAATTACCAAACCTACGATATTGACAGCGCTATAAAATTTTATTTTTTTTTTTGCCGAAAAGCTATTTTTAAATGATTTTTTAACACGACTTTATTCTTTTAAATTATTCGCTGGATTAACATTCGCCGCTTTGGCTGTCTGAAAACTGACCGTCGCCCAAGCAATAAATAACAATAAACTTCCGGCGATGGCAAATGACCAAATTGACAAATCAATTCTAAAAGCAAAACTGTCCAGCCATTGTCGAGCAACGAGATAACTGATCGGTAAACCAATCGCCAATGCGACCAAAACCATTTTGATAAAATCGGAAGACAATAAACTGATGATAGAAAAAACACTTGCGCCGAGCACCTTACGAATCGAAATTTCTTTCATCCTTCGCTGTGCGGTAAATGCTGCTAAACCAAATAATCCAAGACATGAAATTAAGATTGCCATCAAGGCAAAATATTTTGAAAGGGTTGCTACTCGATGCTCTGCGGCATAAAGGGCTTGATAATTCTCATCTAAAAATTTAAATTCAAAAGGTAATTCAGGGTTGAATTTTTTATACACCGTTTCCAATTGGGTTAGAGTTTGTTGTTCTTGCCCTGCTTGAATTTTCACCAAAATATTGTTTCCATAATTCCCCAAGCGAAGAACACATGGTTTGATTTTTTCATAAAGAGATTCAAAATGAAAATCTTTGACCACTCCGATTATTTCTCGATCAGCACGACGACGTTGTACTTTTTTGCCAATCGGATTTTTCATTGCCATTGCCTTGATAGCAGCTTCATTAAAAATATATTTTCCAACATCATTTCCAAATTCAGTCGAAAACTCTCGTCCTTCTTTTATTTCCAATCCAAGTGTTTCCACAATATCAACTCCAACAATCATTACACTAAATCGAACTGGGCTAGCTAAGTCTTCTCCTTCGAAATGAATTCCTGAAGTATATCCATAATCATCCATCATGTCTCCATCAATAGTTGAAGCATTGACTACACTAGGTACTTTTTTTACTTCTGACAAAAAAGTTAAAGTTTGATCTGTCTCTTGCAGCGAACCTTCTTTTTGGATGACGACGATATTGTCTTTTTTATATCCAAGGTTTTTTGATTGGATAAATTGGATTTGTTGATAGACGACCATAACCGCTACAATTAAAATTAAGGACATCGTAAACTGAAAAACAACTAATCCTTTTCGAGCCCAAATTTCGCCAAATGACTGATTCAATTTTCCTTTTAAAATATTTACGGGCTTGAATCCGGAGAGATAAAGTGCGGGATAACTTCCAGCCACAATTCCAGTCCCTAGGGTTATCGCCAAAATCGATAACAATACATTTACATCAAAAGCAAGACTTAATTCTTTCCCCGTAATTTCATTGAATTGCGGTAAAAATATTTTTACAAAAAACAATGCTGTCAAAACTGAAATAGAAGTAATCAAAATAGATTCACTTAAATATTGAGCGATGAGTGTTTTGCGATCTGCACCAATAGTTTTTTTGACTCCCACTTCTTTCATTCTCCGAGTTGCTTTCGCTGTCGATAAATTCATAAAATTAATACACGCAATTAGTAAAATAAAAAGTGCGATCAAGGAAAATAATCTTACGTACAAAATACGCCCGCCAACTAAAACACCATTTTCATATTTCCCAAAAAGATACTTGTCTGCATATTTTTGAGTAAATAAAGTTCCTTCTGGTTTCTCTGTTTTTTGAGCAAGAAAATTTTGGATTTTTTTATCAAATGCCAAAATATTCGTTCCTTTTTTTAAGACCACAAATGTGAATGGCTCGCTATTTCCCCAATCCAAAATTTCAGGTTTCATATCAAAATATCGAGGATAGGCAAATAGCAAATCGAATTGCATTGTTGATTCCTTCGGACAGTTTTTCACTATTCCTGTGATTAAATATTTACCATCTAAAGTTTCTTCATTTCGTTTCCAATCAATAGTTTTTCCAACTAGATTATCTGTCGTATTAAATAGTTTTAGCGCAAGATTTTCGGAAAGGACAACTGAGTTTTTGTCTTTTAAAACTTTATCCTTATTTCCATGCAAAAGAGGAAAAGTAAACACATCAAAGAATCCTTCACTTACAAATTGGTCGTTGACTTTAAAACTATTTTCACCTGTTGAAATAATTCCAGTTCCTCCTAGAAGAGCAGTTGAGGCAGCCATTTCCACCTCAGGCATTTCATCTTTTAATGATTTTGCCAAAAGTCCTTGCGTCCATTCCCAAGTCAAAATATCATTATCATTGATTTTGATATTTTGTAAAACTTGGTAAAGTTCACCGCTGTTTTGATGAAATTGATCTACACTTTTTTCACTCGTTACCCACAAATAAATCAACATTGTACATGCTAAACCTGTGGACAAACCAATTAGGTTAATCAAAAAAGTTCCTTTGTCTTTTTTGATATTCCGGAAGGCAATTTTAAGATTGTGTTTAAGCATAATTTTGATTTTTATAAAAGTTCTTTATTCTTTTAAATTATTCACAGGATTAACTCTCGCAGCTTTTATTGCTTGAAAACTTACGGTCAAAAATGCAATCGCAATCGCAATGAAACCTGCTGCCAAAAATATCCACCATTTAAAATCTATTCGATAAGCAAAATCTGTCAACCATTGATTCATTAAATACCAAGCAATTGGAATAGAAATAATCAAAGAAAGGATGACTAATTTTAAAAAATCCTTGGAAAGCAATCCAACTAAATTTGGAACAGATGCACCCAATACTTTTCGGATCGCAATTTCTTTAAATCGTCGTTCAGTCGTGAATGCTGCCAGCCCAAATAATCCTAAGCAAGCAATAAAAATACTTAAGCCTGAAAAGATGCTAAAGAGATTACTGATTCGAGTTTCCGTTCGATAAACTTGATCAAAAGACTCATCTAAAAAACGATAACTAAATGGTAACTCTGGAACTATTTTTTTCCATGTCCGCTCTACATCTGAAATCAAATCTGTAACCTTATCCGTATTTGTTTTCAAAGAAAGATTACCTGAATAAGGATTTAACCATAGACTCAATGCTCCAATATCTTCTCTTAAACTTTCAAAGTGAAAATCTTTTACCACACCAATTATAGTTTGCTGTGGCAATGGTTCACCACTTTGCGAATCAAAGCGAGCACTACCATATACTTTTTCACCAATGGGATTTTCAAAACCTAATATACCCGCAGCGGTTTCATTAATAATAACTGCATTGGAATCAGTTAGCATCTCAGGAGAAAAGTTTCGTCCTGCGATCAATTCCATTCCGAACGTTGGAATATAAGCTTCGTCCACATCCCACATTTGAAGAGACACACAATTACCCCCTACAATTTCTTGGTTTTGGCAAAGCGGAGAATTGCTTCTATAAGATGGTACTGGCAAGAAACCTGTTATAGATACGCTATAAATTTTCGAATGATTAAGTAACTCTTTTTTTAACGTAAACGCTCTTTCCTCGAGCGTCTCGGCATTTTCCAAAATTAGAACTTGTTCTCTATCAAAACCCATTTTTTTATTTTGAATAAAATGGATTTGCTGATTGATGACAAGTGTTCCGACAATTAATAAAACTGCAATTAAGAATTGAAAAACGACTAAACCATTTCTCAAATTTAAGTTACCACCTTTGTCCAAAATTTTTCCTTTTAAAGTTTTGACAGGTTTAAATGCAGAAAGATAAAATGCAGGGTAACTACCTGCGAGTAATCCAATTAATAATATTCCGATAATTGAAACTACCCAAAAAACTATATTTGCAAAAGGCAAGAAAAGTTGTTTGTCTGCTAAATTATTAAAATAAGGTAACGCAAAATATGACATCCCAATTCCGAGAACAAAAGCCATCCCAGCTATCAATATTGACTCAATTAAAAATTGATGAATTAAATTACTCCGCAACGAGCCTAGTACTTTTCTAACGCCAATTTCTTTGGCTCGAACCGAAGACCTTGCGGTAGAAAGATTCATAAAATTGACACAAGCAATCAATAAAATAAAAAGTGCTACAAGAACAAATGTCCAAACGTATTGGATATTTCCATTGGCAGATAATTCCATCGCCAAATCAGAATTCAAATGAATATCAGTTATTGGTTGGAAATGATATTTAATAAACGAACCATCTTTTTTAAAATCCTCATAAGTTGCTCCAAAGAATTGGGTGATTTGCGGCGTAATATATTTGTCTCTAAACAAAGGAAATATTTTTGCTTCAAAAGCTGCAACATCAGTTCCCTCTCGCAACACATAATAGGTATAAAAATTATTGCTTAACCAATCTACAGTTTGGCTTTCTTTATTACCACTAAGTGAAATAAAAAAGTCGTAATTGAAATGGGAATTATCGGGCATATCTTTAAATACACCTGTTACCATCAAGTCATCCTTGTTATCAAAATTCAATAATTTCCCTATCGGATTATCATTGGGAAAATATTTACGTGCTGTACTTTCATTGATGATTACGGAGCTAGGTGCAACTAATGCCTCTTGCGAATTTCCATTAATCATTTGCAAACTAAAGACATCGAATAAAGTAGAATCGCAATAAATGATATTCGACTCATTAAAACTTTGATTCCCTCTTTTGACTAAAGAACTTCCATAATTTCGAAATCGAACAATTGCTTCCACTTCTGGAAAATCACTTCGTAATGCAGGTCCTACCGGAGAAGGAGAAACCGCATAATGTTTATGCATCCCTCCAAAATTAACTTCATTGGTCACTCGAAAAATACGATCTGATTTTTCATTCCATTTATCAAAACTCAACTCATCGGTCACCCAAAGTAAGATCAATAAACAACAGGCAATTCCGATAGATAATCCCAACAAGTTGATGAGGGAATGACTTCGATTCTTAGTCAGATTTCGCCAAGATAATTTGATGTAATTTTTAAACATTTTTTTTTGTTATGATTCCTGTTGCTTTATTTATAAGTTGACTTTAATTCATCTTGAAAATTGAGTGTTTTTTATTCTTTCAGATTATTCACAGGGTTGACTCTCGCAGCTTTCATCGTTTGCAAACTGACCGTCAACCAAGCTATCGCCAAAGTCAACAAACCTGCCATGACGAAAAACCAAATCGACAAATCAATTTTAAAGACAAAGTCATTCAACCAACTTTTGGCAACGAAATAACTAATCGGTATTCCAATGAAAATAGCTACTAAAACCATTTTGGTAAAATCCAAGGTGAGCAAACGAATGATAGAAAACGGATTTGCACCTAAGACTTTTCGAATAGAAATTTCTTTGATTCTTCGTTGTGCGGTAAAAGCTGCCAAACCAAAAAGTCCGAGACATGAAATGATAATTGCAAAACCTGCAAAGTATTTTGACAAAGTGGAAACTCGTTTTTCCGATTCATATAATTCTTGATAATCTGAATCTAAAAAGTGATATTCGAAAGGAAGATTCGGGTGATTTTTTTTATATAAATTTTCTAATTGAGCTAAAACATTTTGTTCCTCTCCTCCTTTAATTTTCACCATAATTTTATCTGCATTATTTTTTTTGAGCAAACGAAAAAAGAATGGTTGGATATTTTCATACAAAGACTCGAAATGAAAATCTTTGGCAACTCCTATGATTTCAAAATTATCTCCCCAAAGATTAAATGTCTTACCAACAGGATTTTCTAATCCCATTAATTTAATCCCCGCTTCGTTGAAAATGATTTTTTCATATTCATTTCCATATTTTTTATCGAAGGTTCTTCCTTCCAACATTTCAACGCTTAGCATATCTAACATCTCATAATTGACATGTACGTAATGAATCGTGGGATCATGGTCAGGCCTTTTCCCTTCCCAGTCAAATGAACCATTTGTATCCGAAACATCATTGACAAAACTTCCCCACATACTTGAAGCATTAATTACACTTGGTATTTTCTTCACCTCAGAAATAAAAATATCTTGACTGACTACTTCTGTATCATTGAATTGAAAATGAATAATATTATCTCGGTTAAAACCTAATTTTTTATTTTGAATAAATTCAATTTGTTTAAAAATGACGACTACGGAAACGATTAAAATAAGAGAGATTGCAAACTGAAAAACAACCAATCCTTTTCTCGCCCAAAGTTCTCCCCAAGAGTTTTTTATATTTCCTTTAAATATTCTAGCAGGTTTAAATCCTGATAAATAAAATGCTGGATAGCTTCCTGAAATCAATCCTGTCAATAAGGTGATTCCAAAAATTGCAGCCATTGCAGAAGCAGTAATTTCGATAGATAAATTTTTGCCTGTGATCAAATTAAAACTTGGTAGGAAAGAATAAATTAATCCAAAAGCAATAAACAATGAGAAAAAACTCAAGGTCATTGACTCGCTCAAATATTGAAAAATTAGCGTCTGACGATCTGCGCCAATAGTTTTTTTAACACCAATTTCTTTGAATTTCTTGGTTGCATTGGCTGTCGATAAATTCATAAAATTGATGCACGCAATCAATAAAATAAACAAAGCGATCAAAGAAAATAATTTGACGTAAGTAATTCTTCCACCTACAATTTTTCCATTTTTATACTCACCTTGAAGATACCTATCTGAAACTTTTTGCGCCCATAAAATATCTTCTGCGTTTTCTGTTTTTGTTGTTAAAAAAGAAGCAACTTTTTTATTGAATTGATTTACCTCAACATCTTGATGAAGTAAAACATAAATTTCTGCCACATAATTATTCCAAATATAATTCATCCCAAGGTTCTCAACGAACTGGTCATAAGCGAGCAAATAATCAAATTGGATTGTTGAATTTTTAGGAGTCTTTTTAAATACTCCTGAAATAGCGGCTTGAATTATTTTATTTTTTGACTCGTAAGTAATTATTTTTCCCAACACGCTTTTTGTATTTGGAAAAAACTTTTGAGCTAATTCCTCGGAGATTACAATTCCGCTTTTATTGGGAAATAATTTTTTTGAATCTCCTTCCAACATTTCAAAAGAAAAAAGTTGGAAAAAATTATCCGTTACAAATCTTCCTTTTGCTTTCAAAGAAACATCTTCCACAGTCAAAGCATAAGATGAAAATAAACTACTTGAACCTGCACTTAATTTTATTTCAGAAACTTCTTCTTGAAGTACATTCGCCAAAAGAGGGGGTAATTCTAACTCTGTGGATATTTGTCCATTTTCATTATAGTTGGAGAAAAGCCTTAAGAGCTGTTCATCATTTTCATGAAATTTATCAACACTCAATTCATCATTGACCCACATAAAAATCATAATCGCACAAGCAAGTCCTGTAGACAAACCAATCAAGTTTAGCATAAAAGGACTCTTGTCTTTTTTGAAATTTCGGAACGCAATTTTAAGGTTATGTTTAAGCATTCTTATCTTTTTAAATTATTCACATTTGTAATTTTCGATACCTTTACTTTCTCATTACAGCTTCCAACATTAACAGCCTCTGTCGCTCCCAATCTGATATCTTTACAAAAGTCAATGGCACATATTTATCATTCGGGATACCTATATTATAAACCATCCACTCTTCTTTATAATCTTCGACTAAATTTCGAATACATTCAATCCGATTTTCTTCAGGCGATTTACAATCATCCCATTCGTAGACTTCTACCCGAAATTGGATTTTCTGTTTTTGGCCATTTACGGTCATTGCAATATCGATATCTTGCCGTCCAGATAAATTGGGAATTGGTATTGATAATTGGATCATAACTTTATGTTTTATTATTCATTTCTTAAACTATCGACTGGATTTGAAAACATTAACTTCAAGGCTTGACGACTCACCGTTAGTAATGCAATTCCAGCTACGAGAATTCCAGCCACAGCAAAGAACCACCAAACAATATCTATTCGATACTCAAAATATTGCAACCATTTTTTCATCAAATACCACGCAACAGGTGCTCCTATGATCATCGAAATAAGAACCAAGCGGAGATAATCAAAAGTGAGTAATCGATATAAATTCGGAGAGGATGCACCAAGTATTTTTCGTACACCAATTTCTTTAGTTCTTTGTTCTGCCATAAAAGTTGACAAACCAAAAAGTCCAAGACAGGCGATCAAAATCGCTAAAAATGCACAAGCTGCGAATACGTTCCCAGTTCGTTTTGTTTCCTCATACATCTCAGCATAAGACTCATCTAAAAGTGTATATCGAATAGGTTGGTTCGGCATAAACTTATCCCACACTCCTGCAATTGAAGTCATCGTTTTTGAAAAATCTTCTGTTTGTATTCTAGCTGCAATGATGGCAGAATTTCCTCTTGTTTTGAAAAATACTAATGGTCGAATTTCTCTTTTCATATTTTCAAAATGAAAATCTTCGACTACTCCCACTATGTCCCAAGCTCCTCCATTCCAAATCTGTTTTCCAATTATATTATCCACGCCTAATTTTTCCGCCATAGTCTGATTGATGATTGCAGCAAAAGAATCTCGAGTAGTACCTTCCTCAAAAAATCTTCCTTCCAACAAATTCATCTTCATGCTTGAATGATAATTTCCTGCAACTCGCCAAGCTTGAGCACTTACTCCTTTGTCAATTTTTTGTTGTCCATTTAGCCAAAATTGATTGTTATTACGAACCGTCCCATCTACAGGGAAGGAACTACTATTAGTAACACTTTCTACCATAGGTAATTTCCCTAGCTCAGTTTTAAAAGCGGCAGTTTTATCACCAAGTGTTCTAGCTCCATGAAGGAGGACTAAGTTATCTTTGTCAAAACCTACTTTTGAATTTAAAATAAATTGCATTTGATGATACACCACCAAAGCACTTACGACTAAAATTATAGAGGTAGTAAATTGAAAAACAACCATTGAACTTCGCAACTTAGAATTTTTACTTCCTTTGCTCAAGTTCCCTTTTAAAACATCAATTGGCTGAAATTTAGAAAGATAAAATGAAGGATAAATACCTGCCAACAACCCAATCATTATGGCTAATAAAACAAGGGAAGGAATAAACCAAAAAGTATCCATTGGAATATGTATAGCCTTACCTGCCAATTCATTAAAAGATGGCAAAGACAAATATGCAAGAATAGTCCCCAAGACTATCGAAATAAAACTGTACAGAGTAGACTCTGTCAAAAATTGACTCACCAATTCTCCTTTAAACGAACCCGCCACTTTTCTTACGCCAACTTCTTTAGCTCGGTTGGCTGACTTAGCGGTAAATAAATTAATGAAATTAATACATGCTAATAAAAGAATGAAGATGGCAATCGCTCCAAAAAGTTGAACGACTCGAAGATCACCATGCTTAAAATTATCAGCGATTAACTCATTTTGTAAATGAATATCTTCAATCGGTTGAAGTCTAAAAGATCGATGATTCTTGACTACTTCCGCAAAAGCATTCTCTGTATCAACTAATTCTTTTAGGAGATAGTCCTCTTTGATCGCAAGTAGTTTTTCTTCTAATTCTTGAATATTTGTTCCAGGATTTACTCGAAGGTAGGGTTCATAATTTTGGCAACACCAATCTGTCTGTTCCCCTTCCCAAAACTCCACTCCTACAAACGTCAATAAAAAATCAAAAACAAGATGCGTATTAGAAGGCAGGTTTTGCATGACTCCTCCGATAGTATATGGCTCTTCTACATTGTCATTTAAAATTATAGTTTCACCAATAGGATTTTGATTAGGAAAATATTTATCAGCTATCTTTTTTGAGATGACCATCGTAAAGGGTTTTGCTAATGCCTCTTCTCGATTTCCATAAATCATTTCAGTTTCAAAAATATCTAAAAGAGCAGGGTCAGCATAAGCAAATCCTTCTTCAAAATTATTTTGTTTTTTTGAAGATCTTCTAAATTGATTTTCACCTGCTAAGAACCAATCTCTAACAATCAGACGACCAGCAATTTCTATTTCTGGATAATCGGTATTCAGCAACTCAGCGATAGGTGCAGAAAATGAAGGCCATTGCTTGACTTGGAAATCTGGATTAGTAGAAACATTTAACATCCTATAAATTCGATCCTGATTTTCATAGGATCGATCATAACTTAACTCATCTTTTACAAATAAAGTAATCAATAGGAATGCAGCAATCCCAATGGAAAATCCACCAATCTTTATCGCAGAGTACGTCTTATTCTTTAATAAATTCCTATATCCGATTTTGATGTGATGTCTGAACATAATTTTTTATTTTTAAGATTAGGATTCACATTGATGAATTCATTAGTTAATGTCCAATGGGTATGCCAACATCTTAACCGATTGATTATCAAACAATTACGAAATTAAAAAAAGCAATAATATCATTTTAGTGTTCATATTTGAACAGTCAATGTTCAAATATGAACGAAGAAAATTGATTTTTTTTTATTCATCTTTCAAAGACTGAACTGGGTTCACACTCGCAGCTTTGATGGTTTGTAAACCAACAGTCGCCCAGGCAATAACTAAAACTAATATTGCAGGAATAAAAAACAACCACCATGTAAGAGTAATGTTATAAGCGAAATTCGCTAACCATTTTTGAGCAAAGAGATAACTTATAGGAATGGAAATGCCGATAGCTACAATAACTGTTTTGGTAAAATCACTTGTCAACATTCGAACGATTCCAAAAACACTTGACCCTAAAACTTTTCGGATACCGATTTCTTTTTTTCTTCTTTCAGTAGTAAACATCGCTAATCCAAAAAGTCCTAAACATGAAATGATAATTGCTAGACCACTAAAATATTTTGAAAGGTCAGCAACTCTAGTTTCTGATTCATAAATGGCTTGATAATCTTCATCCATAAAGGTAAATTCAAAAGGGTGCATTTTATGGAATTTTTGATACAGCTGATTAATTCTACCAATGGTAGTTTTTTCTTTTCCTTCTTGAATTTTGACCAGAACATGTCCGCTATTAGGATCGAATCTAAAAATTAAAGGTTCAATATTATTGTACAACGAGCCATAATGAAAATCTTTGACGACTCCGATTATTTCATCATTTCCATTCATCATTATTTTTTTACCAACAGGCTGTTCAAACCCCATCATCTTTGCAGCCGATTCATTGATGATTAGTTTGGAATAATCATCTTGAAATTCTTTAGAAAAAGTTCGACCATTGATTAATTCTATTCCCAAAGTTTTCATAAAATCAAACCCAACGATTGGAGATTTGACATTGGCACTTTCTTGAGATTCATCTTCGCTCCATCGTACACCACCTTGACCATAAACATTAGTTAAAATATTTCCTTTCATATTTGTAGCATGAACTACACCTTGTACATTTTTTAATTCATCCAAAAAAGTAAAAAACAAATCGTTATTATTGACTTCCGATAAACCACTCCAAGCGTCATATAATTTTTCTTTCCATTGAAAACTAATGATATTATCTCGATCGTAACCCATGTTTTTTGTTTGGGTCAATTTGATCTGCTGGTCAATGACTAACAACCCAACAATAAAAATCAGAGACAACGTAAATTGAAAAACAACTAACCCTTTCCGTATCCATTTTTCACCAAAAGAGATATTAAGTTTTCCTTTTAAAACCGAGGAAGGTTTAAATCCAGATAAATAAAAGGCGGGGTAAATTCCCGCAATGAATCCTGTAATAAAAGTGATAGTTAAAAATGAACTAACTAAAGAAGGATGGAAAGATAAACTCAATTGCTTACTAGTTATCTCATTAAATTGGGGAAGAAAAAATAGAACAATTATAACGGCAATCAGTAATGCCAAAAAAGACAACAAAATTGATTCTCCTAAAAGTCGAACCATCAAATTACTTCGAGACGCACCGATCGTTTTTTTAATACCAATCTCTTTCATTCTTAGAGATGCCCTTGCTGTTGACAAATTCATAAAATTGACAGAAGCAATTAACAAAATAAAAAGTGCAATCAAAGAAAATAAACGGACGTAAGTTATTCGACCACCAGCAAGTTTTCCATTTTCAAATTTATTATTAAGGTACTTGGAAGAGTATTGTTGTAAAAATAATTGATGATAGGTAAGGTTCTCATTCTTTGCCGCCAGTAAATTTTCAATCTTCTGATTAACTTGATTTACATCTGCATTTTTATTTAAGATCAAGTATGTTTGTGCATAATTCCCAGTCCAGTTTCCTGCCCACTCATCATTGTCTTTTAATAATTGTAAATGAAAAACAACATCAAATTGAATAGTAGAATTCTTTGGAGGATCTTGAAAAACACCTGCAATTTGGAAAGTCCCATCATATCCTCGATGTGTCCAATCTAAGGTTTTTCCAACTATATTTTCGGTCGTTTTAAAAAAATTAATTGCTAGACTTTCAGAAATAACAATTCCATTTTTATCTGCCAACACATTATCTTTTTCTCCTTCAATTAAAGGAAAAGTAAACACCTTAAAAAAGTCTTCGCTTGAATGAATTCCATCTACTTTTATTTGCTGATCATTATGTGATAGGATTCCACCATCGCTTCGCCAATTAAAAAAATCATTAACCGAAATAGCAGTTTCCACTTCTGGAATTTCTTCAACTAATGCTTCAGCTAAAGGTACTGGAGTTCGATCAGCAGTTTTTATTCCTTCTTTGAAATCTAGGTTCAACATGACCTGATACAGTTGGTTATTTTGATCATGAAATTTATCCATCCCAGTCTCATCATTTACCCACAAATAAATCAAAAGTGCGCAAGCCAAACCCGTTGACAAGCCAATTAAATTTATCAAAAAAGAAGTTTTATTTCTTTGAAAATTTCTGATTGTAAGTTTAATGTTATGTTTCCACATGATGATTAGATTTTAAGGTTATTCATCTTTTAAAGATTCAACGGGATTGACACTTGCCGCTTTTATCGTTTGCATTCCAACGGTAAGCCATGCTACAAAAAGTACCATCAAACTTGGTAGTAAAAATAGCCACCAACTTAATTCAATTCCGTAAGCAAAATTTGCCATCCAACTTTTTGCAATTAAAAAACTGATCGGTAGTGAAATTAAAATGGCAAT
>JBGCFD010000108.1:0-6401 GCA_045106765.1 Saprospiraceae bacterium
ACGTAAGTTTGTATCATAGCACTCGCAGATATAGCAGAAGAGTGCTACTAGTTTTATTTCGTTCATAAAAATAAATATAGCTCTTCAGCCTTTTATTTATTTGGCTTGCTATATCTGTTTCTTGAACGCTTGATTTCATTGATTTTTAACTATTGATTCGCATTAATAAATAATAAAACCGAGGTGCAAATATTAAACCATAAATAAAATGTAATCTACAAAAATAATACTTCCTTCAAACGTAAAGAGAGGATTTTTCCATGATGGAAAAACCCTCTCTTTTTATATTAAGTTTTCAATTTTATAAATTGAAAATTAATCATTCTTAACACCAAACTCATACGTTAATTTAACCAAAGCTCTTCGCCCAATTTTAGGCATATTTGGTAAATATCTATATTCAGTATTCAATAAATTTGAAGCAGAAGCATCAATTGCTAAACCAAAATCAAACTTATATCCAACAGAAGCATCAATTAAATTTCTAGCCTCTGTTTTTTCAACAACATCAGGAGTAGAAGGATCATCTGTTGAGAATTGTCCAGCACTCGCTACATATGGTTGATCATATTGGAAAGAAATACTTCCTCTTAATCCCATCTCAGGAGCATAAGTTGCACCTAATCTAAATTTATTTAAAGGAATATTTAAGTACGTTGGTAATTTTCCTGCGCCTTCATTTCCAACTACAGATTGTTCAAACTCATTTTTATTTACACCTGAATAATTAAAGAATGCAGAAACATCATTATTAAAATAATACTCTAATCCAATATCATATCCAACATAAGTTCGCTTATCAAAAGTACGGTATCCTGCTGCTATGTAATTACTTCCGTTAGCAGGAATTTGATCTGTTGGAGATGCAGCGTGTGCACTAGCAGCATCTATTGCTCCAGCAAAACCATTTCCACCTAATGTGTAAGCTCCGATAATAGAAGGTGCGATTGCTGCATATGTTGCTTCAGCAGTAGCTTGATCCATACCTGCTTGTGCCATAAGTGCTGCGATCATTGGTCCTTCAATTTGAGCACCAATCGCTGCTCCTAATTCAGTTCCAATCATACTTACATCTTCAATTCTGTAAGAAGGTGAAATAGCAGTAAACTGGGAATTGTTCTTCTCAGTAACAGCATAAAAATCAACAGATACACCTAATTTATTTTTCACTAAACCTTTATAACCAATCTCGTAAGCATCACTTGTACTAAGAGCAGTAAGTGGTGCATTAATTTTTCCAAGCGGTGTTCCATCAAAAACATTATATCCCTCCCCTAAAGGCACAGAATAAAGTCCTAAAGTAGCAGGATTAATTGTTGCCAAAACACCATCAATAATAGGTGCAATAGGTGCTGTCGCTGGATTGTCTGCAAATCCTGCTGAGAGTAATGGTGCAACTTGACCAACTACTCCTCCATATGCTATTCCTAATGGTAATTGATTTAATCCTTCTGGAATTGCTCCTCCTCCAAATAACCAACCAAGTGGTAAATCTTTATCAAAAGTTTGCTCATTTTTATTTCCATATAACCATGCAGCACTATTCAAAGGAAAATCAATATTCAATTGTAAGTTAGATACTGTTGAAGCTGTTCTGTTAAAAGAACCTCTAAAAGTATGTGCTGGAGCTGCTTTATAAACCAATGCTAACCTAGGTGCAAATGCAAGTTCATCAATGAAATTGAATTTATCCGCACGAGCTGCAACCACCATATCTACTTTATCATGCAAAGCCATTTTTCCTTGAACATAAGCTCCAATTACAGAATAAGAATCATCATCTTCATTTCTTCCATACACCAAGTTTTTAGTGTCCTGTCCAGCATATCTGTAATCAAAACCTGCAGTCCAGTTAGAATTCAAAAAGCTTTTCACATCCAAATTATATTGAAGTTGACCTTCTAATTGAGTTCTAGCAATAGAAGTATTGTTTCCCGTTTGATATAAGAAGGTAGGATTTTCGTCTCCTCCTCCATCGTTAGAAACTGCAAAAAATTGAGCAAATAGTCCACCATATTGCATTCTTGCTTGTCCCCAATATTCAGTAGCTTGTGCTAAACCTTCTCCTTGTTCATTATAAAATACAGAAGAAGCATTAGTAAATCCACCTGAAGTAATTATACTTAAATTATCTTTAGGTCTAAATTCAAGTGTAGCATTAATTGCTGCATTATGCCATTCATCTGTCATTGGATTACCATCACCATCAGGATCTAAATCATCGATATTTAGAATCTCTGTAGGAGTTCCATTAATATCAACAAACCCTTCAGCTGTTAATGCAGGATTTACAATACTTGTTTTAAATAAAGCAATCTGAGTAGAATCAGAAGGATCATTAGGATCTAAAGTAAACTCATTTCCTCTTCGATACTGTGCATTTATTTTAAATCCAAATTTGTCACTAACTTTAGTTGCATGACGTGCACCTATTCCAAAAGTGTTTAATTCACCTCCCATAACTTCTACAGTAGTTCCTGGAAAATCAATTGGATTTTTTGTAATAAAGTGAACAACTCCCTGAGTTACCCCAGGACCATAAAGTGCAGATCCTGCACCTCTTACTACCTCCACTCTTTGCAAATCAATATTACTAATACCTGCTTGATCTGATTGAAAAGTTCCAATACCAGGTCCGATTAAACTTCTGTAATCCAAAATTGGAAATACACCCGTTCCAAAAAGACCAGCACTTCCTCTCATAGAAATATTAATTCTATTAGCAGATTGTTGCTGAATTTGTACCCCTGCAACATTCACCAAATTACGAGTGGCATCAGTTGAGTTAGCAGTACTTTCTAATTTCCGAGCTGTTAAAACTGAAATAGATGCAGGTGCATCTTGTACTTTCTCCGCTCTTCGAGAAGCTGATATAACAACTTCCCCAGTTAAAATACCTTCTACCAAAGTTACATTAACAGGTGCATCTGAGGTTACCTCAATCTCTTGAGAACCAAATCCTGTGTAAGAAAAAACTAAAGTAAAAGGAAATGCCTCGGAAGTTTCAATAGTAAAATTACCATTCTCGTCCGTAATGTCTCCGTCAGAAGTACTGCCCTTAACCAAAACATTTGCTCCAATTAGAGCTTCGCCAGCATCATCAGTTACATTTCCACGAATTGTGGTTTGGGCAATTATGGCACTCGATACCAGCATAAACCCCATAATTAACAATAATTGAAATTGGTTGAAATTTCGTTTCATAATAAATAGTTGTTTAAAATTAAAATGTGTTTTTTATATCTACAGTCTATATTCAAAATTCGGTATGTAAATTCATAAAAAAATTAAACATTACAACAATTTTTAACATTTTTTTTACAACTAAATTTTTTGTAATAGATTTTAGATCAACTATGATTTTATTAAACTAGGTTTATCAAAAAAAAAGCAGCTCCTAAAAGCTGCTCAAAATAAAGAAAACTTAAAATATCTTTAATAGCTTAAAATTTTATGCTACAAATATATCCTTACGAATTGTCTCCTCTCCTTCTAATTTGGAAAGCGTTACATGAAGTATCCCATCTCCATATTTTGCTTTAATCGAGTCCAAATCTATTTTCTCGTTCAACTCAAATTTTCGTTGAAAACCTCCCACAGAGAATTCTTTTCTTTTCCAAGTTCCACCTTTTTCTTTTTCCTTTGTTTCCTTTTTGTCAACTGCAATAGTCATCACATTTTCTACTAAGGAAATATTGAAATCCTCTTTTTCTAATCCTGGAGCAACCAAAAATATTTCATAACGATCATCCAACTCTTGCACATTTACTGGTGGATAAGAATCGTCAAATCCGAATCTTTTTCTTCTTGCCCATTTCTCCATATTTCCTGCCATCCAATGACCATGTTTTGGGTGATGATATTTATTCCTGTAATTTTCTTTTTGATGATAAAATGATTTTCTACACATAATTTTATGATTTTAATTTTTAAATAATTGATTGGAGATATTGGATATTGAGTAAAGAGTTTTTCATTACTCAATACCATTTTTCCTCCATCTTAAATAACGATTACTCGTTCTCGACGATCAAACAATGGTTCGTCGTCAAGTCTCTCAAATTTGTCAAATGAATTTCTCTCGTAATATTCTCTTTCTTCCCAAGTCATATATTTGAAGAAGTTTTTAATTTTTCGAAAAACGAAAAAGACCAAACTCATTGCTGCAGCTATAAAAAAAGCTGTCACGAATACTCTTGCTAAAAAGAAAAATAAAATTAAACCAACCGAAATTCCGAAGAAGGTTCTAAAAGGACTACGTCTCATGATCTTTATTTTTAAGGTTAAAAAAATCGGGTTTAAACATTTCGCATTTTTGAAAATCAATTTTCTAAATGCGTTACATTTAAGAAGACGGGCAAACCTTTTTTTTACTTTAAATTTTTTAATTTTTTTTTTTAAAAACATTCACTAAAATCATAACTCATTGACTTACAGTATTTTGCAAATAAAAAAAGCAGAGATAATTTTAATAATTATCTCTGCTCTATTATGAAAAAACAAAATTGAATATCCAAAATTCGAAGAACTACTCTATCGCCCCATAAATGATCGCATACATTTTATCCCAAAAATCATTTCTTTGAAAAGGAACAATCTGAGTCATCCCCACAAAAACTAATTCTTCCTCAGGGTCAATAAAAAATTTAGTATTAAAATATCCTCCCCATTCATAAGTTCCAGCTGACTTATGATCATGTGCAGTTCCTTCATCTGTTTTCAAGGCGAACCCTAATCCATAAGTGATCCCAGGAGTTTTTGAATAACCTGTTCCATTTTTATTTAATAAAATTAATTGATCGGAAGTCATCACCTCAATGGTTTTTCTCGACAAAATTCTTTTCCCACCATATTCTCCTTCATTTAAAAGTGTTTGGATAAAAATCATATAATCCATCGCCGTACCTGACATTCCACCACCACCTGCATAATGATTATTGTCGCTTCTTTTTGGAAATTGTAAAATTTTTCCAAACTCCGTATCAGCAGCCATTATTACTTTTCCTTTCTCATCATAAGTATAAACTGGCACTAACCGATCATGCTTTGATTTAGGCAAATAAAATCCAGTATCCTCAATTCCCAAAGGCATCATAATATTTTCTTTAAAATATTGATTCAGTCTTTTTCCAGAAACTACCTCGACAACCCTTCCGAGGATTTCCATATTTAATCCATACATATATTTTTCTCCTGGTTGAAAAATCAAAGGCACTTTTGCTAATTGGTTGGCCATTTGTTCAGTTGTAACATCAGCACTTAGTCCAAAATTATTTGCTCCCATTTTTTCATAGACTGCCTGAATTTTTCCAGGATTAAATACGCCATAAGTTATCCCTGATGTATGCGTTAACAAATGACGAATGGTAATTGGTCTACGAACGGGTTTTGTTGTGAAGGAAGAATCAGCCTCATTGAATTGATCTAAAACTGCTGATTGCTTAAATGCTGGAATGTAATAAAAAATAGGATCATCCAATCCCAATTTTCCTTGCTCATACAATTGCATGATGCTTACTGTCGTAAATGCTTTGGTCATAGATGCCAATCGAAAAATATCATCTTTTTGATATTTTTTCTTTTTTGCTAAAGTCTGATAACCGAAACTTTTATTGTAAACAATTTTTCCTTTTCGAGCAATCACAAATACTCCTCCTGGAACATGTCCTTGATTAACAAATGTTTCAATATGCTGATCTAACAGTTGTAATTTATCCATCGAAATGCCAGAACCACTTTGAACCTTTGGCATTGCAGGTGGATTAAATTCTGAATTTTGTGCGAAAACAAAAGAGGTAAAAAAGGAAAGGATAATTAAAAGAAGATTGGATTTTTTCATTTCTGTTTTATTTTTTTCTAAAAATAGAAAAGAAAATCTAATAGGCATAATTTGGTTAAACGGGTTTAAAATGTTTTAGTTTGTATTGGACAGCGGGGTCAATTTTAACTATTGATTCGCATTATATATTTAAGAATAAAGATTTAATTCAGAACAATCTTCCTTCTTTCTTACTTTTGAAATAAATAACTAGACTTTATTCGTTTGACGTTTGACGTTTTACGGTCGCTTATACAATCCTATTTAGAATAAAATCTACTAAATATGAAAAACTCATATCTTATCTCTGTTTTCATCATTGCGATTTTCTTATTGGGGCAAAACACCGTGCAAGCACAAAAAGAAAATATGCTAAAAATTAGTTTAAGTGCTCCACTTATGGAATACGTCGAATTGTCTTATGAAAAATTAATCAAACCGAAAAGAAGTTTAGAACTCAAACTCGGAATCATAGGTGTCGGGTTGGTTCAGGAAACGGTCTATACAAGTTCATCAAGCGGTTCTGAAACCGTACGAAAAGTTACCAATGGTTTTTTTATCAATGCTGGCTATCGGTTTTACA
>JBGCFD010000011.1:0-39758 GCA_045106765.1 Saprospiraceae bacterium
TTGCAAAAGAATTTAGAATTTTTAGGCCCAATTACATATACCGAAGAGGAACAAGAATTTGCAAAGAGAATTCAAACTGCAACGAAAAAACCAGAGATCGGAATCGAATCAATCATCAAACCGATGGAAGAAACCTTGGAACATCCAAGAGGTGGATCGACTGATGTTGGCGATGTCAGTTGGGTCGTTCCAGTAGTTCGACTTCGAGCGACGACAGCACCAAAAGGAACACCGTGGCATTCGTGGGCAGTAGTGGCTTGCGGTGGAATGTCGATAGGGCACAAAGGGATGGAATATGCTTCCAAGGCGATGTCAATGACAATGATTGACTTTTTTGAAGATGCTCAATTGAGAGCAGATATGAAAAAAGAATTTGACGAACGAAAAGGAGATTATATTTATAAACCAATTATCCCAGAAGGACCTCCACCAATTAATTCTACTTATTAATTGAAAATTCTGTAGAGGCAAGGTCTGCCTTGTCTCTACCCAACAATATTATATTGGCAGCCAATTTTAATTTAAAGCAAATGAAAAAATCGTTCTCTAAAATATACTTCATTTCCATTTTTTATCTCCTTTCTAATTTTTTAAGTGCTCAAGATGCATCTTTTTTGGTACCTGATACGGTTTGTCAAAATGAGATTTTTGAATTGGAATATACTGGAACGGGAGGGGAGAGTTTTTGTTGGATTAGTAGTCCTGTGTTTGGAGAGTCACCTTTTGTAAATGAAATTTTTGAATTTCCTGAAGGAACAGAAGCACTTTATTCAGAGATGATAAAAGACAATGGAAACTATTTTCTTTTTGTTTCTCTCTCTAGTCCAAATAATGGAGGCAATGGAAATTTAATGCGATTAGATTTTGGAAGTAGCTTGCAAAATGAACCGATACCAAATTTAATCATAGAAAATGGAATACCTTGGGGGCAGGAAGGAATTGAAATTGTAAAAGATAGTGAAAATTGGTGGGGTTTTATTATTGGTTTTGGACATATGGTTCGAATCAGTTTTGGAAATGATATAACAAATAATCCAAATTTTGAAGACTTAGGGAATTTGGATGGACTTTCATTTCCTCATGATATTTTTATAACAAAAGAAAATGACGAATGGGTTGGGTTTTGTGTCGACAAGTTGAACAATTCAGTTGTCCGATTTCTATTTGGAAGTAGCTTAGGAAATTTTCCAACAACAGAGTTTGTTACTAGTATTAATATTAATGGACCAACAAGTATTTTTCCATTAAAAGTAGAAGAAGAGTGGCATTTTTTTATTTGTAATGAAGGGAGTAATTCAATTACTCGATTGGATTTAGGAAACTCTATTTTGGGAAATCCCATTTCGATAAATTTGGGGAATTTTGGATTACTGGATAAACCTCGAGACTTGAGTATCTATTATGCTTGCAATCAATATTGTGGATTTGTCGTGAATAGAACTGATTCTAAGATGATCAAATTAGATTTCTCTAGTGATATCAAAAATATGCCAAATGGTATTTCATTGAATGATCAAAATATTTTTTCTTTCCCTCATTCGATCTCAGAAGGATATTTGAGTGAAGATGGATTGAGATTTTTTATTACCAGTTTGGACACTCGGAATTTAAGTGAATTAGTATTTACGTTTGATTTGACAGATTGTTAAATTAAAAAAAATGATTCAGCTTCTCCTCCATTTTCCTATACTAATTTTGGAATACAACCATTTTTTTTTATTCAAGACGAAGGAACTCCATTTCAGACTAGTGATTGTAAACAGATTGTAGTTTTGCCTTCTCCTGAATTATTTTTGGGAAATGATACTTCTTTTTGTGACGGAAATACATTGGCTTTAGAAAGTAATTTTTCAGAAACTATTTGGCAAGGAAATGAAGAATCAAGTTTTTTCGAAGTTTTGGAGAGTGGAATTTATACTGCTGAAATTTCTGATGAAAATTGTACAACTTATGATTCAATAAAAGTTGATTTTTTAGATTGTGAACAATGTTTTGATGTTCCAAATGCATTTACTCCAAATGGAGATCGAATAAATGATACTTTTTTTCCGCAGATGAAATGCTTTGATTTTTTAATTGATTATCAATTGCAAATTTTTAATAGGTGGGGAGAATTGGTTTTTAAAACGGAGAATATTAATGAAAGTTGGAATGGTAAAAAAAATGGGAAAGCACAATCAACGGATGTCTTTGTTTGGAAATTAATTTATTCTTTTGAAAAGAATGGAAAAATAATTACAAAAATAGAACATGGAGATGTTAGTTTAATTCGTTAAAAAAAAACAAAATGAAAACTTCCCGAAATAGAACTTCCTATTTATTTTTTATCATTCTTACCATTGGAGTAGGATTGTTTTCGAGGTCAAGATTTATTTCTGAATTGATTTATCCTTACCTCGGTGACCTATTATATTGCTTGATGTTCTATTTTATTTTTGGATTTTTATTTCCAAAAATGAAATCTGTAAATGTATTGTTATCCTGTGTTGCAGTTTGTTTTGCAATTGAGATTAGTCAATTGATTCAGGTAGATTGGTTAAATGAAATTAGGAATACTACTTTGGGGAAATGGACTTTGGGAAGTGGGTTTTTGTGGAGTGATTTGGTGAGTTATTTGATTGGGGGATTTTTAGGTTTTGGTTTTGAAATCTATATGCTGAAAAATAGATTTTAATTGTAGAGACAAGGAATGCCTTGTCTCTACAATTTTTTATACATCAAGATTCAAATTGATACCCATTCAAAAAATCTTTAATCGACATCCTTTTTTTTCCTTGCAGTTGCAATTCTTCCACTTCAATAAATCCATCAAGCGTAAAAAATCGCAAATACTTTTTTCCATCAGTTGTAAAATTTCCAGGTTCATTTAAAGGAGCATCGACTCCTTTTTTTACTTTATAGATTTTTAATTTTTTTCCATCCAAAGTTGTCCAAGGAGTAGGGAAGGGATTCATGCCTCGAATGAAGTTATAAACTTGATCGTTAGGTTGGTCGAAGTTAATTTCACAAGTTTCAGAATGAATTTTTGGAGCTTTGCTTACTTTTGAATTATCCTGAGGTTGCAATTTATAATCTTTACTTTCTATTTTTTTTACAGATGCTAAAACCACATTTGCACCTAATTCCATCATTCGATCATGCACATCCCCAGTTGTATCGTCTGAACCAATTGGCATTTTTTCCTGCATCAATATATCGCCCGTATCAATTTCATGTTGCAAGAAAAAAGTAGTTACACCAGTTTCTTTTTCACCATTGATGACTGCCCAATGAATCGGTGCAGCTCCTCGGTAAGCAGGCAAAAGTGACCCATGCAAATTGATCGTACCAACCGGTGGCATGTCCCAAACGACTACTGGTAACATTCGAAATGCCACCACCACTTGTAAATCTGCCTCGAGACTTCTCAACTCTTCGACAAATTCAGGCGCTTTTAAATTTTTAGGTTGCAAAACTTTTAGCCCTTTTTCAACTGCATATTTTTTGACCGCAGATTCGATGATTTTTTTTCCACCTCTTCCGCCCTTTTTATCAGTAGCGGTGATGACGCCTACGATGTCGTAGCCATTTTGAACTAAAATATCTAAGCATGGCACGGCAAAATCAGGCGTACCCATAAAAACTATTTTCATTGAATTATTTTTTTCGAATGGATGAATATTGGAAAGTTAGAAAAATGAAAACAAGATGCATCTAAAACTACGAATGTATCGTCTTTTTTTTAATAAAAAAATTAAAAAACCTTATTTTTCAACCTTTTCTTCATGCTAGAAACCCTTTATTTTTCGTTTCAAAAAGATAACTTTGCAGAATATTTTTAAAATAAATAAACACATTCCAAACAATACAGAAATTATTATTTAAAATATTAACAACATGAGAAAAGTAATATTAATTCTAACCAGTTTACTCTTTTTTAGTTCATTTCTTTTTTCTCAAAATGCCATTATTGAAGGTTATGTTTTTGAAACAGGCAACCGAGGATTTTTGAATGAAGTGAAAATTGTGATTTTGGAAAAAAGTTCACGAGCAGTTCGAGGAGAATCATTTACAAATATTGAAGGATTTTTTACTTTAGAATTACCAGTTGGATCTGATTATGTAGTTCAAGCTAGCAAAAAAGTTTTTAAATCGACTGAGGTAGAATTTAGCACAAAAGGAGCTACGCCAGGTAAAAAAGTTTTTACAAAAGTAGAAATGGATCGAAAACCAGGTTATCTTTTTGATGTGACTTTGGCTGAACGAAGATTAGAAAATGAAGTAGTTGATGCCATCCAAAATTCAAGAATTGAAGTATATAATAATACTAAAAAAGAAGAAACCTTAGTTTTGGAAGATTATCAATCTCCTAATTTTAATGTGACGTTTGAGCAAGGAAATCACTATACGGTAATGGTGAGAAAGAAAGGGTTTTTTACCAAAAGAATGGAAGCGTATGTTAACGTCAAAGGGTGTATTTTATGTTTTGATGGAGTCGGAGATGTACGTCCAGGAGTGTCAGATGTAATGACTCGAAATAATACGATGGGAACATTGTTGGCAAATGTGGAATTGGATCGAGTAGAATTGGACAAAAGTATTGAGATTGAAAACATTTATTATGATTTAGCAAAATGGAATATTCGAAAAGATGCCGCTGAAGAATTAAATAAATTACTGGTGACCTTAAAAGATAATCCGGGCATCATTGTAGAATTAGGATCGCATACGGATTCTCGTGGGAAAGATAAATACAACTTGGATTTGTCTCAAAAAAGAGCAGAAGCTGCGGTGGAATATTTAGTGGAAAATGGGATTGAAGCTTCTCGAATTTCAGCTAAAGGATATGGTGAAACTAAATTGGTCAATAGATGTGCAAATGGTGTAAAATGTAGTGAAAGAAGACATCAGTTGAATCGACGAACAGAATTAAAAATTACTGGATTTTTGGATAAAGATCCATACTCGAAATTGAGTTTGAGAGAAATTATTGAAGAAGAAGCATTTCAAAAAATGTTGGAAGAAGTACAAAATCAAGAAGTGGTAGAAATAAAAGCAGGTGAGGAAATTCCAGAAGAAATTAAAAATGCACAGCAAAGTAAACAGGATGAAACTAAATTGGAAAAAGCTGAATCAAAGAATTTTCCTCAACCAGAAGTGAAAAAAGATAAACCAAAGGTTGAGGTGAAAAGAGATTTACCATTTACCGAAAGCGACGTACCAGAGTCAAAGGTGGTCACTTCAACAGAAAGACCAACAGAAACTATTATTGTTGGAGAGGCTCTTGGAGGAACTGGGAAAGTAGTGTCAGGTAGTGATATCGAAAGTATGATGAAGGAGGAAGGGAAAAAGCCTGTGAATAAGACTAAAATTATTGAAGAAAAAAAAGTCGCAACAAATGCTGTTTCGTTGAAATTAGAATCTATTACTTCTAATTTTAATGGTTATAGTGTTGAGATTATTTCAACGATTTCTAAACTTCCGAATAGTCATGAATTATTTACTCAATATGGAAATTTGATTTTGGAAGAAACCAAGGATGGAAAATATGTATACTTAATTGGTGAGTTTGAAAATAAAAAAGAGGCAAATATATTTTTGCAAAATATTATTTTACCAAGATATCGAAAGGCGAATATTGTTCAATATATGAATGGTAGGAGAGTAGTGAATTAAAAAAATAAAATCAAAAAATTAAAATGGCGAAGCAAAGCGAATTTAGTTGGAAGACAAAAGGAAATATAAATATTTATGCATACCGTTGGGATGTGGAAGATGCCAAAGCAGTTATTTGTTTGGTGCATGGACTAGGAGAACATTTGCATAGATACGATCACATGGTAGATTATTACAATGAGAAAGGTTTTTCGGTGATGTCATTTGACAATATTGGTCATGGGAAATCGGGAGGAAAAAGAGGGCATTTACCCAGTTTTCAAGTATACATGGATAATGTAACTACATTGTTAGAAACTGCGGAAAAGGCTTATCCTTTATTGCCGAAATTTTTGTACGGACACAGCATGGGAGGAAATATTGTGTTGAACTATGCTTTGAGAAAAAATCCTTCGATTGCTGGATTAGTTTCTTCTGGCGCTTGGATTACTTTGGAAAAATCTCCGCCTGCTTTGTTAGTTGCGGTAGGAAATATATTGAAATATATTGTTCCGTCTTTGCAACAACCGAGTGATTTAGATCCAACTGGAATTTCGAGAGATGAAACTGAGGTGAGAAAATATATGGAAGATCCACTTGTTCATGGAAAAATATCAATCAACTTTGGTGCAGAAATGTTGCCTGCTGCAAAGTGGTTGGAAACCTATCAAGGACCAGCAAAAGTTCCATTTTTATTGATGCATGGTTCTGAGGATAAATTGACTTCACCTCAAGGAAGTGCTTTGCTGTCAGGAAATTTAACTGGCGATGTTATTCACAAATCATGGGAAGGATTGTTTCATGAGATTCATAATGAGCCTGAGCAAAAAGAGGTGTTTGATTATACGATCAATTGGTTGGAAGAGAAGATTATCAAATGGTCGAATGCAGCGAAGCAAGATTAAAAAATCTTTTATTTTTAGAGTTATAATGAATCACCCACTTGGGTGATTTTTTTTTGCATTATAAAAAAGTATTAAACTTTATTATTATATTACGAGGTCAATTTTTTTTACAAAACGAAAATATAATATTTATGCTAAAAATTACTTCCGCAATTTTTTCAATTATTACATTAATTGCACTCACCAGTATGATTCCTTTTTATGAAGGAATACCCAATTCAGAAACTCCCCAATTACCAGAAATTTCATTTGATTACGAAGTTGATCTTCCAGATTATATTAATGGGAATTCAAATTCTTTTAGTACAATTACAAATGAAGGAGCAACACTAGGGAGAGTTTTATTTTATGATAAAAAGCTTTCGAATGATAATTCATTATCCTGCGCAAGTTGTCATAAACAAGAATTTAGTTTTGCTGATAACAAGGCATTGAGTTTAGGAATTTCCAAGACACATACTTCAAGAAATGCCTTGACGATAACTGACTTAGCTTGGGTTACTAACGATGGCTTATTTTGGGATCGCCGTCAGGTAGATTTAAAAAAGGTTGTTTTAGAGCCAATATTAAATCCAACTGAGTTAGGGGCTAATATGGGCGACTTAATCAAAGAGTTAAAAGGAACAGATTATTATCAAGATTTATTTTCAAATGCATTTGGCTCAACTGAAATTACAGAAGAAAAGATTGCAGATGCTCTAGCTCAATTTATCCAATCGATTGCTTCTTTTGAATCTAAATTTGATAAAGGGTTACGAAATGATTTTGATGATTTTACAAAAGGAGAATTAAATGGATTAGTTTTATTTCAAAGTAATTGTGGTGATTGTCATTTAGGTTCAATGGGCGCAAATAATATGAGAAAAGCAATCAATCCTAAAAAAGCAAATCATCCGAAAAAAGCAGTTAATGGTAATGGTAGTAGTTACTCCATGCGATCAGGATTTACAAATGGACTTGATTCTGAACCAACAGATTTAGGAATGGGAGGCTGGACCAATGAACCTAATTATGTGGGCGTTTTCAAAGCACCACATCTTAGAAATATTGAATTGACAAAGCCTTATATGCATGATGGAAGATTTGAAACGTTAGAAGAAGTAGTTGATTTTTATAGTGATGGTTTACAGTCTCATCCAAATTCACATTATACTGTTTTTGAAAATGATAAAAAAGGATTGAATTTTTCAGCAGAGGAAAAAAAGGATCTTATTGATTTTCTAAAAACACTTTCTGATACTAATTATTTGACAGATGAAAAATGGTCTGATCCATTTGTATCTAATTAAACCATATTAGTAAGTTAAAAAAAAGCCCTCAATCATTTTTTGATTGAGGGCTTTATATTTTTCTAGAAAAAGAAATCCTAATTCAACATTTCATAAATCCCTGCAATCCCCTGACCACCACCAACACAAGCGGTAACCATTCCATACTTTTGATTTCTTCTTCTCATCTCATTAAATAATTGAGTCGATAATTTTGCACCCGTACAACCAAGTGGATGACCCAAAGCAATTGCTCCACCATTTGGATTTACAATATCTGGATTCAAACCAGCTTCTTTAATTACTGCTAAAGATTGAGCAGCAAAAGCTTCGTTCAATTCAATTTGTTCAATGTCTTGCAACTTTAAACCAGCTTGAGCCAATGCTTTTGGAATAGCAGCGCAAGGGCCGATTCCCATATGAATTGGTTCAACACCTGCAACTGAACAAGAAACCATTCTTGCAATTGGTTCTAAGTTAAATTGCTTCACCATTGCTTCACTCATCACCATGACGAAGGCAGCTCCGTCAGAAGTTTGAGAAGAGTTTCCAGCAGTTACGATTCCGCCATTTTTAAAAACAGCTCGTAATTTTCCTAAACCTGCAACGGTAGTTGATCGACGAATTCCTTCATCTTGTTTCATTACAAATTCATTGGTAACTCGCTTGTTATCTTTTACAAAAACTTCTTTTACATTGACAGGAACAATTTCACTTTCAAATTTTCCACCATCAATAGCAGCAATAGCTTTCATGTGAGAGTTATAAGAAAATTCATCAGCTTGCTCTCGAGTGATTCCCCATTTTTTAGCAACAGCTTCTGCCGTTGTTCCCATTCCAGTTAAGTAGGATGGGGTAGTGCTAGCAACTTGATAACTTGGTGCCATTTTGTAACCAGTCATCGGAATCATACTCATACTTTCTGTTCCACCAGCGATGTAACATTGTCCCATGCCTGCTTTGATTTTAGCAACGGCAATAGAAATAGTTTCTAATCCAGATGCGCAATAACGATTGACTGTTACTCCAGGAACTTCTTTTCCAATTGCTCGCAAAGATATTTGACGACCAATTTGAAAACCTTGTTCTCCTTCTGGATTCGCGCAACCAACGATTACGTCATCCACTAATTTTCCATCAAAGTTGGGCATTTGTTCCATCATATGTTTGACTACTTCAACAGCCAAATCATCTGATCTATAAAATTTAAATCCGCCTTTGCCAGCTTTACCGACTGCGGAACGATATGCTTTTACAATATATGCTTCCATGTATTTTATTATTTAAAACTACTTGTAGGTAGTTATTTTTTTGATTAAAAGAAATTAGTTTCGCAACGGCTTATTCGTTTGCAACATGTGCTGAATTCTCGCCATCGTTTTTTGTTCACCTGCCAAACTCAAGAAAGCTTCTCTTTCCACGTCCAACAAGTATTGTTCAGAAACTAAAGGATTACCACTCAAGTCACCACCACAAAGAACGAATGCAATTTTTTTAGCAATCAAAATATCATGCTCAGATGCATATTTTCCAAGTAGTAATTCATTGGCAGCGGTGTATAATGCAGCCAATCCAGTTTGTCCTAAAACTTTAATATTGTTTCGAGCAGCTGGTTGAATATAGTTTGGAGATAGTTCCAAAACTTTCTTTTTTGCTTCACCGATATTTCTTTGAACATTCATCACCACTTCGTCACGACCTTTTAATAAGTAGCCATGCGTATATGCTTCATGTGCAGAAGTGGAAACTCCAGCCATTGCGATAGTTTTGAATTTTTCGATCAAAGATGGGATCATTACATCACCATGAGTTAATCCATCAGATAATCGAAGCGCAAATTCTTTAGTTCCACCACCACCTGGCAATAGACCAATTCCTGCTTCTACTAATCCAACATAAGATTCAGCGGCAACAACTCCTGCATCACAATGCATCAAAATTTCGCAACCTCCCCCAAATACAAATCCTTGAGTCGCTGCCACAACTGGAATAGAAGAGTATCGGCAACGCATCGTAGTTTGTTGGAAAATATTAACTGCTTGATTCAGTTGATCCCATTCTTGTTGGAAAGCAAACATTCCAATCATCATTACATTGGCTCCGACTGAAAAGTTTTTATCATTATTTCCAATTACTAATCCTCTCCAACCATCGTCTTCTGCAATTCGAATGGCTTCATTGATTCCATTCAAAACACCTTCACCAATTGAGTTAGCTTTGCTCGTAAATTCTAAACATAAAACACCATCTCCGATATCATGCAAGACTACTTCTGTATTTTTAAACACAGGAGCTTTCTCTCTCAAATTATCTAAAATAATGAATTCTTCAATTCCTGTAACTGGCTCGTATGATTTTGAATTTTGATTATAAAAATGAGGAACACCATTCTCCATTTTGTAAAAACTGTCGTGTCCAGCGGCAGCCATTTCTTTTACCCAATCAGAAATTTTTTCTCCCTGCGCTTCTGCGAGTTCAATTCCTTTTTTTACGCCAACCATATCCCAATATTGGAATGGTCCAACATCCCAACCAAATCCTGCACGAACTGCATCGTCAATCGCAAAGGTAGTATCTGAAATTTCTGGAACTCGATTAGAAACATAAGCAAATAGTCCAAGTAAAGATCTTCGAACTAACTCTCCACCTTTGTCATCTGCCTCAAAAAAGTGGGCAATTTTTTTAGGTAAAGATTCAATCTCTTTTGCTTTTTTAACACTTGCCAAACTTGGTCTTTGCGAAGGTGCATATTCCATTGTTTGCAAATTCAATGCATTGATAATCCTTCTTCCTTTTGCATCTTTCTCTTTGGTTTTTTGATAAAAACCTTGACCTGATTTATCTCCGTAGAATTTATTTTCCAACAAGAAATTCATATAAGCAGGAACATCCATTGTGTGAACTTGCTCATCGTCAGGACAGTTGTCTTTAATTCCTTGTACTACTTTGGCACTTGTATCATGTCCAACTAAATCACCCAAACGGAAAGTTCCAGTCTTTGGACGGCCAATTGCTGGACCAGTTAAAGCATCTGCTTCTTCAATCGACAATCCTAAATCTAAAGTCAACTGTTGCACTTTTCCCATCGCATAAACACCAATCCGATTAGCAATAAATGCAGGCGTATCTTTACAAAGCACCGTTTGTTTTCCGATGAAACGATCTCCATAATTCATAAAGAAATCAATTACACTTTGGTCCGTATCTGCTGTTGGAATGATTTCCAACAAACGCATATATCTTGCTGGATTGAAAAAGTGTGTTCCACAAAAGTTGGCTTTAAAATCATCACTTCGACCTTCCGTCATCATGTGAATTGGAATTCCAGAAGTATTAGAACTCACCAAAGAACCTTTCTTTCTAAACTGTTCTACTTTTTCAAAAATCTGTTGTTTGATATCCAATCGTTCGATCACCACTTCGATGATCCAATCGCAATCTGTGATTTTTGCAAAATCATCAGTAAAGTTTCCAGTCGTAATTCGGCTCGCGAATTTTTTATCATGAAAAGCAGCTGGCTTAGATTTTAGCGCAGCTTTGAGTGCACCATTGACGATGCTATTTCTTACGGCTTTGTTGTTTTTGTCTTCGTCCTTAATATCAAAAGGAACGATGTCCAACAAAAGAACCTCTAAACCAATTCCTGCTAAATGTGCAGCAATTCCAGAACCCATCAATCCAGAACCGAGAACGGCAACTTTGGCGATATGACGAGATTTGGTTTTTGTAGCACCAGCGGTTGCAGGTGCTGTAGTTGTGGTGTGATCCATTTTATAAATTTTATTTTAATTGTTTCTAAGTATATATATGTGTAAACGTGAATTTCGGAAATGTGTTTGAAAAAACGAACTGTTCTTGCGAAGATGTTTTAATTAGGACAATTGGCGAATATTCGCTTTTTGCAAAAATAATGGATTTGAAGGGGAATGGGGTTAAACGTGTTTTATAATTTGGGAGAATCTTGCATCCTATTTTTGATGTGAAAATAGAATTATTTGATTTAATGTATTGAGGTTGTTTTAAAATGTCTAGCTGACCTACGCAAAAAGCATTGTGGTTATTGGGTTTTAGCTTTTTTTCATCCCAACCCAAAGGGGTTGAAACTCAAAAAGAGCTTCGCCAATAATCACAAGCCTTTCCGTTCGGTTTCAACAGACATTTTAAAACAACTTCATTGTTTTCTTTGTTGCAAAAAACATTATCTTTCTATCTCAATTGACAACAAAATTTATTGTTATAAAATATGAAAAATTCCCGCTTCTCTAATTTTTTAAAAAAACTTGGATTTAATTTCTTTGAAGAAGAAGTAAATCAATCTAAACCTAAAGAAAATTTTTCCAATACCATTCAAAAAAAGGTTGAAAAAATTATCCAAAACCAAAATCTAACTCCAAATCAAATTTTCTTTCAAAAAGAAAAAGAAAGGCGAGAACGACAATTAAAACTAAATGAAACACATCCTTTGTTTGGAGTTGAAAAGGCAAAACAAATTACAGAAATACTTAAAAAGTATTTAGACCTAAATTTGAATATTCTCTATTTGGATTGTAGAATAGAGAATAATAAGATAACTCAACATATACCTGCAATCGTTGGAAACTCATCTCGATTTATGGATATTTCTGTAATATTTGCAGAGGGTACATTTAAGCATTTCCGATTTACAAATAATATTTTTGATGTCGTTTTTTGTATCGATCGATTTAATTATTTTTCAGAAGAATTACATTTTCAAGTTTATCAAGAATTAATGAGAGTGCTTAAACCTGGTGGTATTTTAATATTGACCACCTTGGGAGAGTCTTATAAATCAAAATTAAAAAAAGACGAAAAAGAAAAATTTGAACAAGGGGAATTAATTTTTAGAAAAGATGGAAGCGGAAATTATAAACCTTTTGTGGTTTTTCATCCGCAATCTTTTTTGGAAAAATTATTTAGAGAGGACACTATACTTGAGCATATAAAAACACCAATAACTGATAAGAAATATTTTGCCCAAGATATATGGTTTATTCAAAAAATGTCTCGGAGTTTATTTGAAGTACATATAACCACTTCTGCTATCGCTGAAAATAAGATCCCCAAATTTATTGAATTTTGCAAAACTATTCAGGCAAAACCCATCATTATTGAACTGCCATTTGGGGAACAAGTTCAGCAACCAATGATTAGTAAAGTATTTAAGAATATTTCAAAAGAAGAATTACATGCTAACATTGAAGATTTAAAAGAAAAATTTAAAGCAGAAAGACTTGAAATTGCAAGAGTAAAAATAGAAGTTCCTTTAAATTGTATGGAAGAAGGAGTGGCAGCTTTTCCAGATTTTAAGGGAAGATATTTTGAGTGGCATGGGAAAGTGATTTTCGAAAATTTGGAAGAATTAAAAATGTTTGTAAGTAAACATGACAATGTTCATTTGAGTAAAAATAGTTTGAAAGGTGCATCTAATGGCCGTTTTCTTACCATCAGAAATTATCATAAACTAGAATACTTTACTAATCAAGTAGAAAACATTAAACGGGAATTAAGAGAAAATAATTTTAAACTTATAAAAGAAGAGTTTGAATATTGTGTGTTTGATTCTAATAAAAAAGTAGATAAAGGTTGGTCAGGGATTCCAGAAATTACGGATAAAGATTATTTGGTCTTACTAGCTGCGGAAGGATTTTTAAGAAGAGCTGCTCAAAGTTCAGAAAAATTTATACTTAAAGGGAGTATTTTAACGAGGCAATATTTAAAAAATAAAAACCATCGGATGGCTCGGGATTTAGATTATGTTTATGGAGGTCCGATAAATACTTCTCAAGATGCTACTAAGATATTTGATAATTGGGTGAAAAATATACTTTCAACTCAATTGGCTGATGACATCGTTTTGGCAAGAAGTAAATACGAAGATGAATATTGGGAAGGTGTAGATTATGAAATGAATGAAGATTTTCCAACTGTGAGTAGTTATCTATATTTTAGTTACAAAAATGAAGTAGAAGAAAATTTATCATTTGATATTAGTTGGAATTTGCCTATTGAAGAAGATTTAGTACCCTTATGGTATACTCCTTTGGAGGGAGAACCATTTTTGATTCCTTTTACTGTTCCATTAGTTTTGCAAATTTCTTGGAAATTACATCAGACAATTATTAGACCTCGTGCTAAGGATGTATTTGATGTTATTATGCTTTTAGAAAATAATAAATTGACTGATGAAGAAATTGATAAAGTTGTTCATCATTTTGTAGCGGAATGTCGGAAGGATAAAAAGTCACCAAAACTATTATTTCATTTTCTAAATGGAGATGTGGTCAATCTTTTTCCAGAGGTAAGAACTCAGTTAGATCGACATAATAATTATGCTACTAAATATGGATTTTACTTAGATAGTTCATTTTTTCAAATGTATCAATGGAAGACTTTTTTCCCAAATCAACATCAATTTAATGATATAGAAAGTGTGCTTTGGGATTTTTCTGATAAGCTTAATGAGTTAGGTTTAAGGTCAAAAATTGAAGAATTAAAACTTTAAAATTATTCAAGTCGGATACGATATTATGTTGATTTGGGCTAGTTGCTAAAATAGAAGTTGTTTTAAAATTCACGACAACACCTCAATATAATTTATTAAGTAAACACCTCCCCAACCAAAGTACCAAGCATACAACAACACAATTAACACTAAACAAATCACTCCAAATTTAAAACTAGGGTACTTCATAATCAATCCACCAAATGCTCCAAAAACAAAAAAGCAAGAAAATGCACTTATATAGCCAAACAAAATTCCATTATGAATAGATCTAACCAAAATGGCTTCTTGCGGATCATTGGGATTGACATAGGCTTGTACCGTATTCGCTTTTTCTAGCATTTTTTTCAAACCTTTATTTCTTTGTTCATCTTTAGAGTAGCCCTGCCAGAGGGCAATTTTGTCAGCTTGGTAAGTTTTGCCTTCGTAGCGATAAGTATATTTTGCTCTAGCTTGAGTTTTGGTATATGATTTTCGTTTTCTCCTTTTCCCAATCTTATGAGTCTTAGAAAAACTTTTAGATTGATAAAAAGTAGAATCAATAGTAGCCTCTACTTCCACCCAACTTTGGACTTGAATAGTTTTGAAGGTGCTAAATAATCCTATGATTAATCCTGGTAAAATAAACATGGAAAGAAAAATGACGAAAGGATTACTGAGACTTATTTTTCTATTTTTTTCTTGGTGAGTATTTGAATTTTTTTTGCTCAATTTTTAAAGTTTAATTAGGTAGTTTTTATTTTTCGAAATTACATCTCCCTATGAACTCTTGTTTATCAAAGGAACAATAAATATACTCAATAAAGACCAACCTGAAAATCCTTCCAAGAAACAAATATATTTTGCCACACCATGTTTGTTTTTAGCAATGAAATAAATCTCGATGAATTGCATGTTCTTTGCAATTATACCACCTTGATATATTACTCTATCAACGAATAATTGTAAAAAGAATCCAAAATTTATTCTCCTAACTTTAGATTAAAAACCTATTCAATTTCCTTATTCACCAACTCAATCAACTTCTCCAATTCAGGTTTAATTTTTTGCTCATATTTATTCTTCATATTGTTGTGAGCAAATTCCATATTTTTAATATCAAATTTGATCTGATGATTTTGTTTAATTTCATTTTTATTTTTGATTAAATAAAATTGCTTGTTATCAGCGGTGTAATATTGTTTCACATTCTTGACCAAATCTAATTGGATTTCCTTATAATTTTTTTCTACACCATAAATGCTTTCATAAGCTACATCATATAATTTTGAAATTTGTCTTCTCAATTCGTCATTTTTAATCAAATGTAATCCTACTGATTTGAGATATTCATAGGTGGAAACATCAGAAACTAAGAAGGTGAAGTCAACAGCCTGATACATCTTACCTAAAAGTTGCATAGCATTGGCAGGTTCATCTGAGTTGAGAATAGTTAATAGTGATTGGCAAGCAGTTACACCTTTATCATGAGTATTAATATTTGCGTTGACATCTTTTAAATCATTTTGAAGTGCGACCTTTAATTCTTGCAATGCAGCTTTTTCTAACTTGTTTTTTTTCTGATTATCATTCCAGTTTTGAAACATGATAGCAAGGGTAATCCCAATAAAAATTAAAGTAATTTCACCAAGGGCATATTTCCAATTGAGCTTAGACAATTTACGAATCATGATTTGATTGATTTTATGGGTAAATATTTTACCATAAAGAAAAAGAAATAACTACGCTTTTGTTAACAAATAAAAAATGATTTCGGGAAAATCAGCTTTCATATCCTAAAAAAATCAATATCCAATCTATTCTCTTTCAAACATTTAAAATAATTTTAACTAAAAAACTATAAAATACGAGCCTCAATTGATAATTTGGTGCTTCTAAAAACGTTTAAGATTTTTATATTTTGAGAAAGCTAGTTTTATTTTGAATTTTATGAAAAACAAAACCTAGCCAACCATCTAAAAATTTATTTTTTACAAACAAAAATAATTGACTAAAAAACCTGTCTTATGATTCAAAATCCAATGTTATTATTCTTTTTCCGTCAAGAAGCTGAAGACGACGGAGTTGCTTCTCAAAGTTTCTTTGATATTATTATTCAAAGTGGGCCATTGGGAATTGGTATTTTTGCCATTATGTTAGTGCTTTCATTTATTGGTTTATACATTTTTATCGAGCGGTATTTGTCTATCAAAAAAGCAGCTCAAGTTGATGAAGGCTTTATGAATAATATTCGAGCAAATGTGTCTTCGGGAAGTATCGCTGCTGCAAAAGCACTTTGCCAAAATACAGATTCTCCAGTTGCAAGAATGGTTGAAAAAGGATTGCAACGAATAGGTAAACCGCTTCGAGATATTGATACAGCAATTGAAAATGTAGGTAACCTTGAGCTTTTCAAATTAGAGAAAAATTTATCAACTCTAGCAACGATTGCAGGTGCAGCCCCAATGTTAGGTTTCTTCGGAACTGTAACTGGGATGATTTCAGCATTCTACGAAATGTCAACTGCGGAGAATGTAACACCAACCGTTTTAGCTGGTGGTATTTACCAAGCACTTTTGACAACTGCTGTAGGATTGTTTATCGGAATTTTAGCTTATTTAGGTTATAATATTTTGGTAGCGAATGTCGAGAAAGTAGTTTTCAAAATGGAACGTTCGACAGTAGAGTTTATGGATTTATTGCAAGAGCCTTCGTAAGAAATTGGGAAATCAGTTTATCAGGTAATCGGAAAACAATTTATTTAATATTGGTTTTAAATCTAAGATTACCTATTCAATTTAACAATTATGAAGAAAAGAAATAAAGTAAGTGCGGAATTTAGTATGTCGTCTTTGACTGACATTATTTTCTTATTGCTGATCTTTTTTATGTTGACTTCGACTTTGGTAAAATTAGATAATGTAGAGTTACCTGAATCTGATTCGCAAACAGTAGCTCCAACATCTATTGCCGTCACTATTCCTAAAGATGGAAAAATGATGGTTAACAATAAACCAATGTCTTCACTTTCCAAAGTGAAAAGTGCAGTTCGTACATTGTACAATGCACAAGAAGATAAAAAAGGAGCAACCATTACCATCGTAGCAGAAACAGGAACTCCTTGGGATAAAGTAGAAGATGTAATGGGCATTGCCAGCAACTTAAGAATGCGAGCAATTCTCGCCACGCAGCCAAAAAGAAAATAACAGTTAACCATTAACTATTAAAAAAATGGGTTTAAAGAAAAAAAGTAAAGTAAGTGCAGAATTTAGTATGTCGTCTTTGACGGATATTATTTTTCTATTGTTGATATTCTTTATGTTGACTTCTTCGGTAGTCACACCAAATGCTTTGAATTTGAAAATGCCAGGAAACAGTACGACTTCTGTTACCGTAAGTGAAAAACCAGATGATGTAACTATTACTCGAAAAGGTAGTTTGCAAGTCAATGGAAAAACAGTTTCAAAAGGAAATCTTGATAGTTCTCTAAATACGATTCGTAGAAAAAAAGGAAAGAAGTTAAGCATGACTATTTCACCTAAGAAAGGTGCACCAACCGAAGCAGTAGTATTGGTGATGGATGCGATGCGAAGATTAGGAATTAATGGGATTTTGGCGATGGAAGATGATTAGGAATTAAATTCTTTTTATAAAGAAAATAATTTAATAATGAGTTTGGAAAACAAAAGGAAAATAAGGTCAAAGTTTAATCCATCATTTTTGAAAGATAATATTTTTCAATTTTTGTTACTATTTTTAGTAGTGACTTTTCCTTTCATATTTTTTTCAGCTTCAATACCTACAAGTGAATCTAAATTAAAGATGTTAGATCCTCCTTCTAGATTTGATATTATTACTCAAAAAATTGATGATGTGACCATTTCAAGGAAGGGAATATTGAGGGTCAATGGAAGAACCATTTCCAAAGGACAATTGGATAGAAAGTTAAATGATATTCGAAGGAAAAAAGGAAGACAAGTAAGCATGACCATTTCCCTAAAAAAAGGAGCACCAACTGAATCAATAATACTGGTGATGGATGCGATGCGAAGATTAGGAATTAATGGGATTTTGGCGATGGAAGATGATTAGATAATATTAGTTGATTATTAATCATTATCATAATATGATTGGTGTGAATTTTGCTAACTTTTTAAGAAAATTTTAATAGTTTTCTTCAAAGTACCAACCACCAAAAATCATCTAAAGTTAATCTTACAAGAAAAGGAATTTAAAAAAATCAGGAAACGTATTTATTAATACGAATTCGATTTTTTCAATAAAAATCTAATATTATGGATCAATTACTTAGTCCAGCAGAAGAAAAAAATCAAAAAGCAGGGAAAATTACAAGTGCAGTTTTTCACTTAGTAATTCTTGTTTTGTTGTTTCTCCCATTTTTTACTTACCCAGATCCACCTCCTGGTCAAGAAGGTGTTTTGGTAAGCCTTGGTCAACCTGAAGTGGGGATGAATGATACTCCAGCTGATGCAGCAGCAGAACCTGAAGTAGCTGAAGAAGTTGCTGATGAACCTGTAGAAGAAACGGTTACTGAAGAAGTAATTGAGGAGGTAGAAGAAGTATCAGAGCCAGTCGTAGAAGAACCGAAAGAAGAACCGAAAAAAGAGGATACCAGAGCAGCAGATGCTGCAAAAATAAAAGCAGATAAAGCTTCTAAAGAACTTGCGTTACAAAGAGAAAAAGAGAAAAAGAAAAGAGAACAAGCTGCTGCAGAAGCAAAGAAAAAAGCTGATGCTGAAGCAAGAGTAAAAAGAGAAGCTGCTCGTAAAGCTAAATTAGCAGAGGAAGCTCGAAAAAAAGCAGCTAAAGAAAAAGCAGATCGTGAAGCTGCTGAAGCAAAGCGTCGAGCAGATGCCAAGAAAAAAGCGGAAGGCATGTTTAATACTGGTGGAAATGGTTCTGGAACAGGAACTGGAGGAAGTACCGGAAATCAAGGACAAACTGATGGAGACCCAAATGGAACGGCTTTAGATGGTTTGGGAGTAGGAACAGTTGGTGGTAACTTAAGAGGAAGAGGAGGAAAAGGACCTAGTTTTGATCCAGCGGCACAAGTATCTGGAAGGATTACAATTAAAGTTTGTGTGGATGGAAGTGGTCGTGTAAAATCTGCCAAAAGAACACTTTCTAACACTACTATTACAAATTCTACTGTTCTTCGTCAAGCTGAAAAAGCAGCGTTGAAATGGAGGTTTAAGGCTGGAGATGAAGCATGTGGAACTGTCACCTATGTGATAAAGTTGCAATAAGTTTTAACTTAAAATTTAAATTTATAAAATCAGTAAAATTCTGATTTGAACTGAGTATCAAACTAAATTGGTACTCAGTTTTTTTTGGGAGGTAACTGTCAGTTCGACTTAAATTTATCTAATTATAAAAAGCACGATATAATTACTTTATCTAAAAAAACGTTTTAATTTTAGTCCTCACCAAAACACCAATAATATGAAACATCCAATCAGCACCGAAGAATTGAAAAATAAAAAGGTAGGGAAAATAACTACTACGGTGATTCATTTAATTTTAGTTGCATTATTGTTCCTTAATTTTTTTACTTACCCTGACCCTCCTCCTGGTCAAGATGGAATTGAAATTTTAACTAGCCCCTTAGCGATTGTTTCTTCGCCTGAAAACGATAAATCAGGACAAGATGAAATTAATGAAGAAAAAGAGGAGATTGTTCCTAAAAAAATTAAAGAAGAAGAAAGGCCTAAGAAACAAACTCCTAAAACCATTGATGAAAAAGTAAAAGTAAATGATAATTCAGAAGAGATTGCTTTGGCGAAAAAAATAAAAGAGCAAAAGGATGCACAAGAAAAAGCTCAAGCATTGGAAGAGGAAAGAGTTCAAGAAGAGAAAGATCGAGAAGCAAAGGCAAATGATGCAAAAAATAAAAACAAGCAATTATTTGATAATTCTAAAAATGGAAAACCTGGTGGAATTGATTCTGATGGAGAAAATCCAGATCAAGGAATTTTGGAAAACTTGGGAAGTGGGATGTCACTCGGAGGTGGACTAGGAAATCGAGGAGTGGTTAAGGCACCAACCTTTGATCCAGTCGAACAAGTAAAAGGGAAGGTAACTATTGATGTTTGTGTAGATGAAACTGGTAAGGTTTATAAGGCGAAAAGTACGATAAAAAATACCTCAATAACTAGTCAAGCTGTTATCAAACAAGCAGAAACTTATGCAAAGAAATGGAAATTTCAAAAAGGGAAGAAAGCATGTGGAACGATAACTTATATTTTAAAATTGAAATAAAAAATGACCGAAGGAAGTGTTGATCTCCTTTTTGGATTGATTTAAAACACGAAATTTGTCAAAGAAGAAAAATAAATAGGAAGGGAGAGCATTTATTTGTTCCCCCTTTTTTATTTTTGGGCGATGAAAAAAGAAAATATATATACTCGATTTAATTCGACCTTGAATTATATGTACACGCAGTTGCCAATGTTTCAACGTGTGGGAAGTCAAGCATTTAAAAAAGACTTGACTAATATAAAATTGTTGTGTGAGCATTTGGGAAATCCTTTTGAAAAATACCCATGTATTCATATTGCAGGAACAAATGGAAAAGGATCGACGGCTCATTTGATAAGTGGAATTTTGCAAGCACATGGTTATAAGGTTGGATTGTATACCTCACCTCATTATCGAGATTTTCGAGAGCGGATAAAGATTGATGGGAAATATATTCCACGGAAAAATGTGGTGGAGTTTGTAAAAAACAATAAAGCTGTTTTCGAAAAAATAAAACCTTCCTTTTTTGAAATAACTGTTGCCATGGCATTTGATTTTTTTGCCAAAGAAAAAATAGACATAGCAGTTATCGAAACTGGCTTGGGAGGTCGGTTGGACTCAACGAATATCATCACGCCGATTTTAAGTGTGATTACAAATATTAGTTTTGATCACCAACAGTTTTTAGGAAATACATTGAAAAAAATAGCAGGCGAAAAAGCTGGGATCATCAAAAAAAATATTCCTGTAGTAATCGGTGAAAGTCAAGAAGAAACTATTTCTGTTTTTGAGAAAAAGGCCAAAACAAAAAAAACTGAAATTGCATTTGCTGATCAAATTTATCAAGCGAAGAAAAAATCAGAAAACTTAACCCATACTACTTTTGATATTTTAAAAAATGGACGGTTGCTTTTTTCTAATCAAAAAATAAATCTTCATGGAGCTTATCAAGCTAAAAATATCGCCACGGCCCTCCAAGCCATTGATTCACTTCCTGAGAATTTTTCCATTAAAAAATCAAAAATAGCAACTGCATTTTTTAACTTAAAATCATTGACGAATTTTAAAGGACGTTGGCAAGTTTTGCAAAAAGACCCAATTGTACTTTGTGATAGTGCTCATAATGAAGCTGGGTTAGAATTAGCGATGAATCAACTTAAGTTGTTGAAAGTCAAAGAGTTACATTTTGTTTTAGGAATGGTGAATGATAAGTCAATTGAAAAGATATTGAACTTTTTTCCAATAGATGCTCATTTTTATTTTTGTAAACCCAACATTCCCAGAGGATTAGAGGTGGAAATCTTGGTTCAAAAGGCAACAGAATTAGGTTTAAAAGGTCGAGCATATTCATCGGTAAAAAATGCTTTGCGAGCAGCAAAAAAGAAAGCAGGAAAAAAGGATTTAGTTTATGTGGGAGGAAGTACCTTTGTGGTCGCAGAAGTTATTTAAATTCCAGCGACTGGCTTCCAACCAGTCTCTAGTCTTCGCATTAGTTTAATTGTTAAGAGAAACTAAATCAGACTATTGTCTTAGTAAAATAAAATAAAATCAGAAACTGGCTGGAAGCTAGTCGCTGGTTATGAATTGATTTTCTTTATGAAAATATTTAAGTCCAATCTTGTCATTTTATTATTCCTTGCCGTCACTCTTGAGATTGGTTTGCAAACTTGGTGGAATAAACAATGGGGAGATTATGCAAGCCCGACCATCCTATTCTTGGCAGGACTAGCAACTTGTTGGCTGACCTATAAATTAATTGCTTTTGAAAAACAGCCAATTCCTTTAGTGAAAAACGATGATGGTAATACCCGTAAAAGTATTGTTATAATTACTATTTTTTTGATTGGAACAATTTTGATAGGGTGGGAGTATCATCAAATTCAACTACAGTTTCCAAGTCAAGGAGATGGAACTCAATCAGATGTAATTCCTTCTTTAAAATTGTATGTGCAAAGGTTTTTGTCAGGTGAATATCCATATCAACCATTGGTCTTTAATGGATGGACGGTGATGCCAACCTATTTTCCGATGATGTGGTTACCTTATTGTTTTTCGGAAATTTTAGAAATAGATTACCGTTGGACTGCTTATTCAGTTTTTTTGATTCCGCTTTTTTTCCTTCAATGGCAATTGAGAAAACAAGACATTTCTTTATTTGAAACTGGTCTAAAAGTAGCCCTTCCTTTTATTTTTCTTTTTTTATACATAGAGCACTTTCCAGATGTTTTGGGATATGGAGTAGAATTGATGCCTGTAGGATTGTACTTTTTTTTAGTGTTATCTTTGAAATGGAAAAAATCATTTTGGTTGGCATTACCAATTGTGTTGGTTTTGTTGTCGAGATATGCGTTTACATTTTGGTTGCCCATTTATTTGTTGACGATTTGGATGGAGCGAGGATTTAAGAATATATTTAAAGTTTCGCTGTGGATGCTTGCAGGAGTTTTGGTAATTTATGTGATTCCATTTTTGTCAAAAAACTGGGATGTATTTCTTGAAGGTTTAGCTTATTATGGAAAGACAGCAGAAACTGCTTGGCAATGGCAACGAGAAGATGGGCGACCTTTAATTTTGATTAATGGGTTGAGTCATGCGATTTATTTTTATGATTTTGTGGAAGGTGAAATGTTGGGTCGATTAAAACTGAATCGACTTTTCCATTTGGGAATGTGTTTGATTACTGCGATTGGGATATTTTATTTTTATTGGAAAAACCGAAATCGTGGATTGAATATTTCGATCTATTTATTGATAGGATTAAAATTATATTTAGTTGTTTTTTATAGTTTTTTTTATGTTCCGTTTTCGTATTTATTTATGTTGCCAATGTTTTTGACAATTCCGATAATCTATCAAATTCCATTTTTTTCCAAAAAATAATTCTCAAAAAAATTAAAAAAAAAGAGTTAGTCCATAAGGGCTAACTCTTTTTTTTAGTAAAAGTCTTTTAAAATTTTACAATTTTAAAGAATGCTTTTTCCTTTCTTTCAGCATTTTTGATTCTTAAAAAATAAATACCTTTTTCGAATCTATCTAAATTTATTTCTTGTGAAAGTGTATTTTCAACGAGGTAGGTGGCGAGCACTTGTCCCATTGAAGAAAGTATTTGTAGTTTGCTTCTTTCAGGAAGTTTTTCTCCAAACCGAACGATAGCTCGATCATTTACAGGATTAGGAATAACTGAGGCAATCACAGATTCAGAAGAAATTTTTGCGGAAACAATATTAGAATATGTTTGTGTTCCATCAAAGTCCACTTGCTTAAGTCTATAATAATTAACTCCAGGAACTGGGTTTTTATCAACAAAAGAATAAGATTGAAATTGATTTGAGTTCCCTTGTCCTGCCATCACATTTAAATAGTCAAATCGATTTCCATCTAGGCTTCGTTGCAATTCGAAGTGGCTATTATTTAACTCAGATGCAGTAGTCCATTTTAAAGTAACTTCCTCTCTGGTGTTATGTAATAATGCTTCAAAGGAAACCATTTCAACAGGTAAAGCACTTATACAAGTACAAGGATCAACTGTTGCTGCACTTATCGTATTACTTCCATTACTCAAATTAAGATCATAGCCTTCTCCTGATTTAAACCAAAAACTTATATAATAAGATCCAGCAACATTTGTCACTTCAGGAATATCTTTGCCAGCTAAAATTGGAGTTGCTGAACCATTGTAAATTGCACCAGAATTTATTCCTAATATTTGCCAGTTTTCGGAAGTACCACTTGTAATGTGTATAAAGTCACGAACAAAATAACCTTCTGCAGTAGAAAAATCTTGATTATTGTTACAGCTACAAGCATTAGTATTATTTTCAGATGAAGGCATAATTATGGTAATCTGTTCAAAAATAGTAACGGAACATGAGCCGTTATCTACAGTCAAGGAAACAGTAAAATTGCCTGAGGTATTGAATGTATTTGAACAATTTTGTCCTGTGCAATCAATATTTCCATCTCCATCAAAATCCCAAGAGTAGGTCGAGTTGTTGGAATAGGAAGCAGAAAAATTTACGGTGGAGCCTACCGAAGTTGATCCAGGATTACCATTAATATTTGCAGTTGGATTGGTTAGAACGGTTACAGAAACAATACTAGTCTCAACATAATTGGTAAATCCTGCTCGACGAGAACACCTAAGATAATAGGTTGTTACTCCTACAGGAGTTGGAGAGTATGATTCTTCATTATTAACTCCAGGTGCGATGCTCCAATCAGGAGACGAGTTAGTTCTAGTCATCCATAAGTATTCAATAGCATTAGAATTATTTCCTCCTGATGGATAGGTTAAATTAACAATTGTTGAAGGTGTTTCGCCTGGGCATACAAAAGTATTATTACCAATGCTTCCTCCATTGTTTAGATTTTGTCCATAAATGTTTAGGTTTAAAAAGATTGAAAAAATGAATAGGATTTTGATTCTTGAATTAGCATTCAAAGAGTTTACGGTTTGGATAATGTTCATATTATTAAGGATTATTTAAAAAAATTACTTATAAGCGTTAATTTATTTTGATATGTTCAATTAATATGTTTCAGCTAAAATAGCTTAAATACTTAAGCAGGTAACTATTAAAAAATAGTTCGCAATTCATGGTATAGTTGAGTCTTTTGAAAAAAAGTTTAAGGAGTTAGGTTTCTAAAATTAATATTATGTTTGTTTTAATATTATTTAAACTTTAATATGAAAAGTTGGTTTCGTTTTGATATGTTAAATTTTAATATGTTGATAAAAATAAAAGCAGTAGTAAAATTTAATTTACTACTGCTTTTTCATTTTCAAATTAGAAAACTAATTCTGGCTACTTAGGACAGAAAAAGAAATGATTTCCACATGTTTTCATAAAATGGATATCACAACCATTAGCTGCTTTTATTTTAAATGCTTCCAAGTCTTTACCTGTTGCATTTAATTTAGAATATTTAGTTAAATGTCGATAACTGTATCCCATATTTCCAATCGTTCCTCGGCTAATTGTAGTTTCACTAAATAATCCTGCGTTGGCTCCAGCAAAACCATTTTCATAACCCATTGCTTTGAAAAGATTATCTAAAAACCGTCTGTCTCGGTCATCATTAGCAGCATGTGCATTTTTTAACTTATTATAAAAACCAACTGCATCAAGACTATGAGAATTTCCAAATTCAGGATTTGTTCCAAGTCGAGTTAAAACTTTAGGAGTTTTGTTCGAAGGAATATTGAAAATATTATTACTTGATCCTGTACAATTACAAGAAACTGGTTCAGGTACCGGAGCTGGCTCAGGAACTTGCTCAAGAACTTCTACTTTGGCTGTATCAACAGGAGCAGGCTCAGGAATCGGAGTTGGGTCAGTTACAGGAGGGGGAGGAGTAGTGTTACTACATCCATCACATCCTTTCCAAAACAAAAATGCAAGTAAAAGCGGAAGCAGTAATAATAACCATTTCCAATTAAATCCACCGCCACCACTTTCAGCCGCTGCTGCTGCCACAACAGGTGGAGCTTTCTCAACTGTTTTAGCTACGACTACGGGAGCAACAGGAGTGATGATTTCTTCTTCCACTTCTATCACAGGATCTGGAACTACTGCTGCAACAACTGCCGCCGCCGCTGCTGCTCCAATAGGAATCGCAAGTGGGTTAGATTCAGTTTCCAAACAACTTCGTCCAACTTCTCGTCCAGTTTTATCTTTTAAAATATGAAGTGAATATTTACCTCTTGTAGTTGTTTCATACATGTCTGCATTTTCGAGATTTTTCAAAGCCCCCGATAATTCACTATCTCTTTCTCTACTATTTCTAAATCCTTCACTTCGTAATCGAACGGTACCATCAGATTTGTAAATGACGAAATAGAATTGTCCATCAGAATGTTTGAAAAAAGCGACATTATTTTTCTTATCACTTACCTTTCGATTTTCGTATTCCTTGCATGGAAGGTAATCATCTTCCTTGTCAGGCTCAGCTGCAACTACAGGTTCTGGCTCGGGGTCAATTGCAGAAACAGCAGCAGCAATGGCTGTTGCTGCAGCAGCTTCCACCACGGGAGGTGCTGCAATTATTTCTTCAACTGTTTCTAAGCAACTTCTACCAACTTCTCGTCCAGTTGCATCACTTAGGATATGAATCCTGTATTTACCCCTCGAAAGTGTTTCGTACATGTCAGGATTATCTAGATTTTTAAGAACTCCAGATAATTCAACATCTCTAGTTTTAGCTTTTTCAAAACCTTCACTACGTAATCGAACACTTCCATCTTCTTTATAAATCACAAAGTAAAATTGGCCATTTTTATGTTTGAAAAAAGCGACATTATTTACAGTATCGTTTACATCATGTCCTTCATATTCTTTGCATGGTAAGTAATCATCTTCTTTTTCCTTTGGTGCTTCTGGCTCAACTTCGGCAACAACAGCTGCAGCGACTGCGGTGGCAGCAACTGCTTCGACAACAGGTATTGGAGCTGCTTTTTCCTCCTCTTTTTCCAAACAAGATCGACCAACTTCACGACCTGTTTTATCTTTTAAAATGTACATGGAATATTTTCCACGTGTGATAGTTTCGTACATTTTCTCATCGTCTAAGTTTTTCAAAACTCCAGACAATTCTTCATCACGCCCTGTGGCGGTTTCAAAACCTTCACTACGTAATCGAACACTTCCATCTGCTTTATAAATTACAAAATAGAATTGGCCATTTTTATGTTTGAAAAAAGCGACATTATTCACTTTATCATTTATTTCATGTCCTTCATATTCTTTGCATGGTAAATAATCATCTTCTACCTCAACAGATTTTGCAGGAACTGTTTCAATAGTTTTTTCAATTACTTTTTCAACAGGCGGAGGAGAAGCTGCTAAATTAAGTGCTGATGCTCCAGCTAATCCACCTGCTAATAACCAACTAATTCCACCATCACGTTCCTCAGCAGAAGAGTACCATTTACTTCTAGCGATTTCTTGATGATTTCCTGCTCTGATGGTGTAGTAATATCTTCCACCTGGAGTTTCATAATGTTTATATCGTTTGTCAATGGACCAATTTTTTTCGACAGAAGCAATTCCATTCTCACGAGCAGGTTCTGTGGTATATCCTTCACTAATTAAAATCGGCTCACCATCTACTTTGTAACTGAAGTAATATTCATTATCTTTTTTTGAATGGAATCTATCCCAACCGTTCTGAATATCTGTACCTGAATCTTTGTAAAATCCAAAGGTTCTATAATCATCCATTCCATCTTTAGAAGATTTAGGTGTAGCTTTTACCACTTCAGGTTCGATCATTGCACCACCACCATTCATCAAAATAGCTATGGCTTTTTTCATGTCATCCTCTGTATCAAAATCACAACTTCTAGCAATCTCTTGATGATTTCCAGCTTTTAGTGTAAAAAAGAATTTGCCATCATCAGAAGTATGGTGAGCATATCTTTTTTCAATACTACCATTTTTTTCAACTGATGCAATCCCATTATCACGACCTGCTTCGGATTTGTATCCTTGACTTTTTACAATAACTTTTCCATCGTCAGAGATAAATGAGAAATAATGAAAATCATGATCTCCTTTTTGGAATCGATCAAATCCACTTACTGCACCCGTTCCAGAATCTTCATAAAAACCACAATTCATATAATCATCTAGTTCTTTTCCATCACCCATTCCACTTGCCTTCATCATTTCAGGTTCAGTCATTGCACCACCACCATTCATCAATATTGACATCGCTCTATTCCTATGGATTTCAGAATCAAAATCTGCACTTCTAGCAATCTCTTGATGATTACCTGCCTTTAAAGTGAAATAAAATTTTCCATCATCAGTATTATGTATGGAGTACCTTTTTTCAACTGTAGCATTTTTTTCGACTGATTTAATTCCGTTATTTCGTCCTGACTCCGCAGTATATCCTTGACTTAATAACAATACTTTCCCGTCGTCAGATTTAAAGGAGAAATAATAATAATTATCATTTCCTTTTTGGAAGCGATCAAAACCGCTTACAGTATCGGTTCCAGAATTTTCATAAAAGGATAAATCATGATAATCGTCTTGCTCTTTTCCTTCTTTGTTTCCGTTATTTTCATTTGTAGGATTTGGGGTGGCAGCAAGATTTTGAACATCAGGAGTCTTATCACTATTTCCGCCAGCTGAAGTGGCATAGGCAATAATTTCAGCAATGACTGATTCTCTTTTTTCTTCGGAATCAAACATTAAACTAGTGGCGACAATTTGATGGTTGGCAGCTTTTACATTAAAATAAAATTTTCCATTTGTCGAAGTTAGGCGTTCATACCTTTCAGGGAAAGGAGCATTTTTCTTAAATGAATTGATTCCGTTGTCTCGTCCAGCTTTTGCTTCATAAGCTTCGCTTTTTAAGACTTGCTCGTCAATTGAATTGAAAACTCTAAAGTAGTATTGGTTTTTTTTCTCGTTTCGAAATGATCTAATTCTCATGGTACTTGAATCTCAGTTTAGTGAAGAAATTTAAAAATGTATGTTTGTTTATTTCCAAATATAATAAATAGTTATTCAAAACTTTCCAAATTTAAGCGAAATTTCAATCCTTAGATTGCATTCAATAATTATTTTAAATAAATGCTAAACCTTTTGGTGATAACAAGTAGAAAGTTGTAGATGAAAAGGATTTAAGGAGAAATTAGATTTTGATATTATATTTGTATATTTGATTTTTATAATATTTTAGAGAATAATTTTAAAAGGAAAACTAATAAATTTAATCTTTCCTTATCTAAATTACACTTCAGAACTAACCACGCCTTTAGCAATTTTGGATTGTTAAAAAATTATGATATCAACAAATTTTTTTAATTGAAAATTTAGGTTTGTTAAAAGGCAAGAACTATATACACCCAAACGCGGTTGTTGATTTTAATTTAAAAATTTTGGACTCAAATTCTTACTTCAATGATTTTTTTGAAAGTCAGAATAATTGGGAAAAACTTTCTGTTAAAATTACTGACCTTATTGAATTCGATAACTTGAACGAATTCAAAGAATCCCTTCATTCGATTCACTCAACAGAAAATACTAATCCATCCTTCAATGGGAAAATTAAAGTTGGTGACAAGTTTGAGTCAATAAAAGTGACCATTAATCACCCCCAAAAAGAAAATAAGGAATGGGCCAATTATGCAGTAGAATTGACCTGCCAAAAAATTGAAGACCTTCCTGTTGAATCTGGCATTCCAGAACAAATATTCAAAAATTCTCCAATTAATATATTTACTGTTGATCGCAATTACTGCCTTACTTTTCATAGTAAGTCTGTGGTTTCTATACTTGAATTTTTATTAAAGGAAAAACCAGTCATAGGAAAATCCTTTTTTACAAATGAGTTACAAAAAGTAGAATGGAAAAACAATTTTGATATTGTTTTTTCTGATGAAAAGATATTTGTTGAAAAAAATTATAAAAAAGGGAAAAAGGAATTCTATGATCTACTCATTTTATCACCTTTAAAAAATGAGAACCAAGAAATTGAAGGTTGCATCGTTTGCGTAAACGATATTTTGAAATTAAAAAACGAAGAAGTAAATCAGTATCAAAATCACAAAAAATTTCAACACCTTTTTGACAATAATTTTTTGGGTATAGGTGTCTTAGATGAAAATAATGTGATGAATCAAGCAAATACTACTTTTTGTAAATTATTGGGAATCGAAAATAATAACTTTGAAAAATATAGAGTGAATGATTTTATTTTTGGAGACGAATTAAAATTATTAACCAAAAAAATTAAAGAAATATATCGAAATGAGATTTCTCACTTTACAAGTGAAATAAAACTTAGGGATACTAATGGCAAAATTAAATATGCGCAACTTATATTAAATGGACTTTACAAAAATAATATATTCAAAGGTTGCTTAATTACTATCATGGACATTTCAACTCAAAAAGAAATTCAGATAAAAGAGCAAGAGTTAAAAGAATTAAAATCGAAAGAAAAAAGTAATTTGGAACATCAAATGCTGCTTCAGCATGATCTCGATTCTCGAATCAGGGAACTAACTACCAATCAAATGTTGATTACAAAAAAAAATAACTTGATACATGAGTTAGGTAAAAAATTGGAGGAAATAGTTAAACAACCAGAGAGTAAGATCAAACCTAGCATTAGAAAAATTATTAGTTCTATTAAACGGCAAAATGTATTTGACGATGACTGGGAAAATTTAAAAATTCATTTTGTCAAAATGCATCCTAGTTTCTTAAAAAAATTGATTGCCAGATCTTCTAAAATCACGGAGAAAGATTTACGACATTGTGCTTATATTAAACTTGGGTTTTCTGCAAAAGAAACTTCAAGTTTGCTCGGAACATTACCTCGATCAATTGAGCAAGCGAGGTTTAGAATTAAGAAAAAATTGAATTTACCAGTTGATCAAAAATTGAAAGATTATTTAAGGAGTATATAGGGTTTATTGAAGAATTTGATTATAGTAAAAATGGAGTTGCTTCTCAAAATAATTCCTGCCAATTTCGAACTATTTCCTGCCTGTTTTTTTCTAAAAAAAGTACGATTCGTTTTGCCTCTTTGATTGAGATACCTTCATCCGTTGGTAAGTTCAATATATGAAAACCAATTTTTTCTGCCAAAGGAAAACTTCCTTTGCGATAATCCCATCGTTCTAAATTTTCTCGAATAGGATGAATTGGACTATTTAACCAATCACCCAATGGAATTTTATTTTGTTGTGCTAACTTTAAAAATACATCCTGATCTTTTACTAAAAATGGATATTTGATATAAGTGTGTTCTGCGTATTCAGGACAATAGATTGGGGAGATATTTAATTTTGTAAAAGCCTTGTTATAAAGTGTAGTGATTTCTCTTCGATGAGCTAAGTTTTTGTCAAAATGTTGAAGTGCTTTAAGTCCTTTCTTTGCTTGAATATTAGCTCCACTTTTCAAATAATTAGAAGGCATTTTGGCATTTTCTAATTCTCCTGCATCAGAACTTCCTGAAATAAATCCACGTTGACTTGCCCAACGATACACTTTCAAAGCCGTCCAATAAATGGCTGGGCTTAATATATTTTTTCTAATAAAAATTTGAATAGCCAACATGGTTTCATCTTTAAAAGAAGGTTGTACGAACGAGTTTTGAACGATTTGAATTTTTTTCGATAAATCTAAATCATTGCACAAAACGATACCACCTATTCCTGTTGAAAATGGTTTGTTCCATTGACTAGAATAAAAAGCAGCAGTTGCTAAGGTCCCATTTTTTTTCCCTCGATAAGTTCCTCCAAATCCATGGGCGCAATCTTCAATAACTTTGATTCCATATTTGTTTGCAATAGCTAAAATAGGATCCAAATCAGAGCTTAAACCGAAAGTATTTTGTGCCAAAATTACCTTCGTTTTAGAAGTGATTTGCTTTTCTAATTTTTCAACATCAATATTATAAGTAGTAGGGTCAATGGCGGTATAAATAGGTTTTGCTCCTAAATATTTTATGGCACTTGGAACTACCACACACGTGAAGGCTGGCAATATTACTTCATCGCCTGGCTGAATATCCATTGCTTTTAAAATACAATACAAGCCGACTCGACCTCTCCAATAAAGAGATATTTGTGTCGATTCGACATGTAAATATTCAGCAATGGCTTTTTTATATTTTTTTTGAATCAAAAGAAAATTATATTTACAGAGAATTAATATGTGTTTTTTGTTTTTAACAAAAATATTTAGGAACAGTATATAAATAAATTATTTAACTAAATTCCCCGAATTAATCAAAATACCTTTGAAAGAAAAACAACTTTTTATTGTTTCAGTTTTATGTTTGATCATTTTTTGCCTTTTTATTGGAAGTTGCAAAGATGGTGAAAATCTTGAATTAGACCGAGAAGAGTTAACTGAAAAAGTAGGGGTAGTTTCAATATCGCAGGACGGCAAAATTCCACATGAAATTTTTGATGCTATTTTGACAAAAATATCTTTAGATACATTTGCTATTTTGCCTCAAGTCAACCAAGAGCTAGCACAAGGATTAAAAAATCAACTCAAATTATTAAAATATCAAAAGAAGCTAAAGAAAGAATATTCAGGTTTAAAAATAACCAAAGATCAATTAAGTGAAACAATAAAGATTTTATTATCGGCACAATTTAATAATTCATTTGGGATGCAGCATGGTTTGGAAGCTCATCAAATTTGGGGAGATGATCAAATGGGAAATGTAAAATTTACAGGTTATTTTACACCTGTTTTAAAAGTTAGAAAAAGACCCAATTCAAGCTATAAATATCCGATATATCGATATCCCAAAAAGTGGAAAGGAAAGTTGCCTTCTCGTAGAACAATAGAAGGCGAAAGTGCATTGGATAGCTTTAATCTAGAAATTGCCTATGCAAAAAGTAAATTAGATATTTATTTCATGCAAGTTCAAGGATCAGGGTATATCGAATTTCCCAATGGGAAAAGAAAATTATTAGCACATGAAGGAACGAATAAACATCCCTATCGAAGTATTGGGAAATATATGGTCAAAAATGGATTTGCTACCCCTGAATATGTTTCTTTGAAAAGTATAAAAAGCTATTTTAGAAAAAACCCAGAACTTGTTGATTCTATTTTATTTCAAAATCCTTCCTATGTTTTTTTTCGACCTGTAACCACAGAGCCAAGAGGGGCTGGTCATGTTCCACTTACCCCAAATTATTCCATTGCAATTGATAGAAAAATTTTGCCTTTAGGAAGTTGTCTTTTGGCAACTGTTCCAATTCTTGATGATGAAAGGAATTTTTCTCATCATGAATTTCGAATTTTAATATCACAGGATATTGGTGGGGCAATTAAAGGAGAGGGGCGCGTTGATTTATATAAAGGGATTGGCCCAAGAGCTGAAATAGATGCAAGTAATTTGCATCATTATGGCCATCTTTGGTTACTGTTGCCCAAAGATTCAATGAATCTTATTCAAAAAATAGATATTTAATAAAAAACATATTAATTAATTTTTTATTTGTAAGAACATTTATATCTTTGTCCTATCTTCGGTTTAAAAAAAAGAAAAGTGATTTTAAAAAGATAGCTATTCTTTTCTCACACTACTTATTAATTTTCAATTATTTTATTTATAGAAATGTATAAATAGCTGATATATAGCTTTTTATACTTTAAGTATTTTACAAGTTAACATTGTATGGTGTAATTTTTGTATATAAAAATTACGTTACTGTATGTTTTTTTCGCACACGCTAATTAAATAAATTAAATTCTTGTTTGACAATCTAGGATTTTTTTCAAAATTAATTTTCGCCTTATTTATTCAAATTAAATCAATTGATAAAGATTATAGGCTATTTACTATATCAATTGAATGAATATTTGAAACCGAAAATATTCACGATTTAATCTAAATTTTGTTCAAATAAATATTTTTTCCTTTTTTAAAGGTTTAGTTTATTTATTGCCTAAAACCCGTTTTCCCATGAGTAAAAATTACAACTTAAAACAAAAAACAATTCTAAATTCTGATCAAACTATCGAGCAATTATCTGAATTGCAGATGACACACAAACACAATCGTCGTAAAAATGAGATCCTAAATGGGTTTGTTTTTATGATTGGAATTGCAGGTTTCATTGTGGTATTTATGTTACCACGTGATGGAGTTTTTAACAATGGAAACCTCGAAAAATCCTTTTCAAACTCAAGTCCTTTGGCTTCTAGCTCATTTATTGTAACTCAAAATATTGAGGAAGCAGCAGCAATAGAAATTACTAGCGAAAATCCAATTAATATTTCTGGATTTCAAGAAGCTGGAGAAGTCTTAGAATTTGAATTAAAAAGCTACAAATCTGATAGTAAAGTTGAGTATGTGATCCATTTTGGCAATGGAGATATTCGAACAATATCAGATAAGATTACCTACTACAAGTATCCAAATGCTGGAAATTTTGAAGTCAAAGTAACAGCAAAATATCAAAAAGATACTAAGCAAATCTTTAGTGAAAAAGTTGCGATTGATGATGCAATTGTTGTGAATAGTGAAGCTTTTGTAGAAGTGAATTAACTCAAAAAAACAATAAAAAAAATGGTTCAGAATAATATTATTCTGAACCATTTTTTTTGTTAAATGCTCACATTTAATTTTAAGTCATCTTCTAAATTGAGAAGAGTCATTATTATTTTTCTATCAATTCATCCTTCAATTGTAAAGTGCATCCTACTAAAATATTATGCAATCGTTTTACTTGTGTTGAGGAATAATTTTTTACTTCGATAGAACTTCCTCCAAACTCTGCTTTCTTTTGATAAGCGACGAATCCTTGTTGGCAATTTTCTAAATTTATATTTTCAATAAACACCTTTGACAAATCTTTTGAGGCAATCGCAATATTGGAATTTTTAATGGTTGCCTCTAAAATTGTTGCTTGAGATTGTTCTCCGACGCTGATTCCTTTGTCACCACAATTATCCATTTCGCACTCGACTACATAAACATTACTTCCTGAAATGTCTAATCCATCATTGGTCGTATTTAAAAAATAAGATTGATTAATTGAGCCATTGCAAAAATCTAAATCTAAACCATCTGAAGGTGTTTGGTTGAAAATACTTCGATTAATTTCGAAATTACTACGAATCAAATTTAGTCCATCCTCACAATGATTTTTCAAGAAAATACAATCATTAATCGTCACTTCGGATTCATAAAAAGTAACAGCTCCAGTTAGGTTCCAATTTTCTTTTCTGTGCGTATTTAGATTTTCAAAAATCACATATTCTAAATTTGAATTTCCTTTCGCTTGTAAAATTGTAAAACCATTTGCGGAACGATCACTTGAAGTTATTTTGATCGGGTTATCTTTTTTTCCATTCATTTGAATAGGAGAGTAGGAGAGAAATTTTGCATTGTTGACTAGATCAATTTCAGTTCCTTCTGGGAAATAGACCGCGAAATTTTCGGGAATGATAATGTCTTTTTCTACTGTAAATTTTCCTGAATGGAAAACTACTTTTTGATCAGAAACGGTGTATAAATTATTGCTGGAAATCGCTAAGTTTTTGGAAGCAGATGGAGAGGTCGAGTTGGTTTGTGGAAATTGCCAGTTTAATATTTTTGAATGGAAGATTTCATCATGCCCCAGCACTTTGTAAAATACATATTTTGAATTTTCTGCAACCATAATCTCTTGATATTCAATTTGATGTCGAATTAAATTCGTAAGACTAGGAGCTTCTTTTTTTCTTTTCCTTGATTGGTCTTTATAAAAAGGAGAGGTGATAAATGCAGGTAATATGACTGGCGAATTAAAATAATTATTTACTTTTTTATTTTGAAAACCAGTACCGATTACCTCAATTGGTAAGCTGTGGATATTGCCTAACTGAACAAGATTTTTGCCCGCTGATTTTTTTTGAGAATAAGCTTTTAAGGACAAATTATTGAAAGGAAAAATGTTGGATTGGATACCCGATATTCGTTTAGTAATTAAATCTTTATTGAAACGATACAGTTGAAATTCTTTGATTAAGAATTCAGAACGAGAAGTAATTCCATTTTCCATTTCTATTAAAAATTGATCTAAATACTCTTTTTCCGAAAAAGAAAATAAATTGTAAATGTATTGTTTTAAAAAAGTGGTATCAGAAAAAAGATACTGAATCGGTTCTTGGTCTTCTTTAAAGTGTTTGCTTAAAGCACCTTCGCTCATCAACAGAAAAGGATAGTGATGAGTCGGAAATCCATCAAATCCAATAGGTTCTAATTTATTCAAGACTGGATTAAAATAGAATCGCATATTATGCCATGCTGCACTATGTTGCGCTTGCATCAAATCTACAATGGCAAAATATTTTGCCATTTTTTCTAAATCAAAAATTTCTGAAACAGGTCTTTTTTGTTCTAAAAAATCAACCAACAAATTTTGAGCAGTTTCAAATTGTTGTTTTAAAACAGGATTATTGAGTAACTGATTTTCTTTAAAACCCCGCACTTCTGAACTCAAATAATGGGCAGAATTATTGACATGTGCAATCGGATTCCCTTCCAAATCTCCCAAACGTTTTTTGACATCTGCCCAAAATCCTTCCTCCGAAAAACGCACGATGACACCTTCTCTTCGAGCATTAGATTCAGGAAGTTGTTTTTCAAAATGTTCTTCGTAAGCATACACACCTAAGGATTTTCCATTTAGTTTTAACTCTACAAAATCATACCGAGGAGTAAGCACATCTTCTTTTTTCCACCATTGGTGTAAAATCCATTCTTGGAGAAATTCACGAGTCTCGGGTGATTGCAAAGAGAAAGTTTTCATTTGATTCCAAGCAAAAGGATCTTTTACTTTTACTCGAAATGACCATTTATTTTTTTTCAAATGATCTAACCAATCTCCTTTTAATCGTAATTCAATGTCCATCGTTTCAGAGTGATCCGATGAAATTAAAGTTCCGTTGACCCAATCATTTTCGGCACTTTCAAGTACACCAATTTGAAGTGCATCTTTCCGTTTTTGATTTAATTTTTGTAAACCTTTTTCGGAAATATTTAATTCAATTGTCTCAGGTGTGAAATTTGCAAATGTATTAGCGTCAGCGTTAGGGTTTTCTTTTTCAATAATTTTTAATTCATCAAAATAGAAAATCTCTTTTCCATCTGAACGAACATAAATCTTTAATTCTTCAATTTTTTTTTGAAATGGAATGGTGAATTTTTGTTCCAATAATTCCCATCCGTTTTTTTCTTTAATGGATTCAAAAACTTCAAAGTTGATAACTTTGTTTTTATCCATAATGATCAAAGCACTTTTACCATCACTATTTTCGATTTTTCTCCAAACACTTGCGAGGTAAGTTTTACCAGCTTCAAAGTTTTTAAAATCAATTCCAAAACCGTATTGAAAACCTTCGCCCTTTTCTATTTTAGAAGAAAAATCTCCCTCAAAAGCAGCTTCTTTACTTTGAGTTTTTGCATTAAAAAATTGGTCTCCAGAGGAAATGAAATTTCCCCCTCGAACTACTTCTGCATCACAATGAATAATACCTTCTGTCTTCCAAGAATTTAAAAATGGTAAAGCATACCACAAGCTGTAAAGCCCGACAATGCTACATAACAATATAATTGCGGTTTTGAAAAAGGAAGACTTTGGAGTGTCGTTTTTGACAATCATACAATCAAGTCAGGTTGGTCAATGATGGAAAGTTTAGTATTTGGTGAAAGGGCAGAAAGGTTATTTTTGAGTTGATCTAATTGATCAATTGATTCAGTTTTGCAGATGTAAGATAAGTCCAATCCTTGCTCGATCATATCCATCCTTTTTAGTTCTACATAAGGTAAAATATCAGTAAGAATTTTAGTTATTTTTTTTAAATCATTTTCATCAGTTTGGATATTGACAAACATTCTATTTTCATTTTTAAAAGCGATTTTGTTTGTCATAATTTTATTGAGAAATAACAAACTGATAATCACTAAAAATGAAACGACTGCTAAAATTGGTTGATTTGCTCCTCCTGCCAAACCAATTCCAATTACAAAAAATAAATAAGTTAATTCTTCAGGATCTTTAATCGCTGATCGAAATCGAACAATCGAAAGTGCTCCAACCAATCCTAAAGAAAGTGCAATGGAAGATTTGACAATCATAATCACCAATAAAGTTGCCAAAGCTAAAGGCAAAAAATTAGCGGCAAATTTCTTCCGATTGGAGTGTGAATTTCCATATCGAACATAAAAAATGCGAAGCAAGGAAACTAGAATTGCCACTACAAAAATATTCAGTAGAAATTCATCTAACGGAATATTGGCGTTGAATTCGTTAACGTATTGCTCTTGTAATTTTTGAAGTATATTCATATTAAAATTTATCCAAAAAATATATTAGAAAACAAAGATAATAGGAATGAGGGGAATCGAAATTAAATAAGAAAGAAAATGTACGATGCTCTAAGAAAATTGTATTGAGTGGTATGTAGAGACAAAAAAAGAAGAGGCGCAAGAACTTGCATCTCTTCCCATTTATTAACAAACAAAAAACTGACAATTGGTGATTAGATTTATCCCTATTTATTCAGAGCTAATTTTAGCTGAAAATTCTTTTCTAACAAATTATCGAATAAATATAATTTTCAAATAAACACCTTAAAAAGGTATTAAAAAAGGATAATTAAATCTAATATGACTTTATAACAAGAAAGCCTTAATTCTGTTCAATGAATAGTGTAAAACTTTGTTGTATTACTTTAACTTTACACAAAAAGTAATTTTATTCATATGAAAAACAATGATTCAGGTTTTAATCCAATTCATTTAGTTTATGTTTTTTTTGGCGTCTTGGTGATGGGATTTATTTTTCGCCAAGTGGCTTTTATCTTTTTTATGGGATTGATGTTGGCGATGTTTTTAGGAAGTATATTTTTTATTATAAAACATTTTCGAGATGCTAAAAAAGAAAAAGAGTATAAAGATTCGATGGAAGGTTCTATTCGCCAAAATTTAGAATTATGTGAGGAACAGATGACTAAAAATGAACAAGAAGTATTAGAAATAAAAGACAGTATTTATGATCTCAAAGAAAAATTGGAAGTGAAATCAATGATCAATGAAAATACGATTCGAGAAAGTGAATTGCTGATTAGTGGTTTTGAGAGAGAATTAGATTTGAGAAATGCGAAATTGGAATTTTATAAAATATGTAAAGAAAAAATTCATAATATTCATTTCAATCAAACTTTGGCAGATGAGGTTGCCAACAAGCGACAACGACTCAAACAACTCCAAGAAGATCATTTTGAAGATTTGGCAGATATGGAGAAACTTCGTTCAGATGTAGATTATACCAAGACTTATATAGATACGATTAGTAATTTGTCGATTAGAATGGCTCAAAGTACCACTTTAAGAACGGCACAAGAACTACATGATGAATTGAAATTAATTACTCAAGAATTGAGAGATCTGTAAAAAAGTGCCAAATATTATTTTGTAAAAAGTTCCAAGAATCTTAGAATGTGGATAACTTTTAATGCTTAAATAGCTGAAACCCTTGAAAATAAAGGGAATTTTATAAAAGATATTTTGATGAAAAACTACCTTTTATTTAAAAAAGAATCTATCTTTGCAGTCCTTTTTAAAAATTAGTAAATAAATTTAAAATTTCAATATCATGGAAGCCATCAAATATGTTCATGAGCAATTAAAGACAGGGAATGATATTCCGGA
>JBGCFD010000109.1:0-3189 GCA_045106765.1 Saprospiraceae bacterium
GAGCAAAGGTCAACTACGGGTTCAAATTCCCTTTGAGTGAATACAATAAAAGTACTATTGGTATCGGATTCTCAACGGAGTTTATGCAGGAAAGTGTTGGAAATAACACACTCTTTGATAACCTAACTGATCTCGGAGATAATATTATTGAAAATGCGGTGGATGGCCGTAATTTTTTCGATGCTTCTTTTGGAGTTTTTGGACGGTTTTATTTCAATAATGATGAAGATCATCTATTTGCAGGCTTATCATTGACCAATTTAGTCCAAGCCAGATTAGACGATATTAGTACCGAAGGTACAAATGAAGGAACTTTGTTTGATTATTATCAATTTATGGCCGGATATCGCTTCTCTCCAGGTGGTGATGGAAATACTTTTTATATAGAGCCATCTATCATGGTGCGCCAATTTAAGGATGTACCTTTTCAAGCTGATTTCAACATCCGAGCTGGATTCGGTGGAGATGTATTAGTAGCTGGGTTAAGCTATCGTTCTATTGATATGATCGGCGTTTTACTTGGGACAGATTTTGGGAATACCAATAACAATAACAATAGGAATAGTGGCTTGCGCTTTTTCTACACTTTTGATTTGTCTACACAACAGTTCCAGCAATTTACTTCAGGATCACATGAAATTACTCTAGCATTTGGTTTTGGAGGTAATGATCGATAAATTTTATAAAAAAACCACTCATCATATAGGTTTAAGTTATTAATTTTTGAATTTTCAATTATTTTTTTGATATACAATTTCCACTAATAAATACCCTTTTTAGGGTATTTATTAGTGCGATTTTCAAGTTATATTTGTAATATATATAGATATATATCTCTCCCCCCCAATCGTTCAGATTCCTATCTATTATTTTTTTATTACTTTGTATGTAGAATCACTCGCAATGATTCTCAATGATATCGAAAAGATTACAATTTTCAATTTATAAAATTTTACTTAAATCGGTTTTTGGGATAGCCTCTCTCCAGCTTTTTGGAGGGAGGTTTTTTTTGGCTCAACCCAAACCTTGCTTAATTATTTAGACCTTGCCTCAGTAACAATGCTAAATAACTTCAATCCTATCAAAAACTACTTTCCCATTTTTGCCCCTTGTCTACTAAGTGTAATATATATATTCAAAGACTAATTAAGGTGTATCTATTTGATTTTAAGTTGTTTGTGAATGTCTGTTTTGCAATTTTCTTTTCTAAGTTGGTTTTTAAAATTGAGAATAACCGAATTTGGCACGGTTTTTTCTAACTATTAAGTGAAGTCGTAACATGAAATTTAGCGCAAGCTTAAATGGCGTGTAGACTCGATCAGATGATCTGTTAAAGCACTTTTTAGTCGAAGGTGCTGGCCTTGCAATAGGCCTGTTAGGTATTCTCAAATTAAAACAAAGGAAAATGCAAACCGAGAGAAAACACATGGAACTAGTAAGGAGCATAAGTCCTCCTAGTCCAAAAGCGTATTTTTCATCATCCCACACAAAAATACTGCTAGTACTATTATGGCTCCTTCTAATGGGGAGTATTTCACATTCATTAAAAGCCCAGACAACTAACACTTGTACTTTAGCTTGCTCTGATATGATCGAAGTCCCTCTAGGGGCCAATTGTGAAACCCGCATTACACCGGGCCTTGTCTATACTGATGGTGGCGCACAGTGTCCTGGAGATAAGAATATTATTCTGCGCGATGAGAATAATAACATTATTGCCCAAGGTGTAAATGAGATCATAATTGATCTATCTGCTTATGTGGATATGGATATTTTTGCGACAGTAGTGGATCAGGCATCAGGCGTTTTTTGTACGACTATCATGCAAATTAGAGACAATGAGCCACCAAAGCTAAATTGTGAGGATAAACTACTTACTTGTCTCGGAGACACATCCGTAGAAGCAATCGGTATGCCAGACATTTCTGATAACTGTGATGCCTCCTTAACGCTGACCCACAGTGATGTAATTATGAGTCAAAGTGATGATTGTGATGAAGGTGTTTTAGTCCTCACGAGAACCTGGGACTTGGTAGATGGTAGCCAAAATATGGCAAGTTGTACTCAAAATATTGTACTAGAGAGACCTCAATTGGCAGATGTAGATTTTCCAAAAGATACGATACTGTCTTGTGATAATCCAGATACAGCAATTGAAAATACCGGCTTCCCTACTATAGGTGACGAAAGAATTGAAACCGGAGATATTTGTGGTTTAATTGTTACTTTTCAAGATGATACTACCTTCACAAATGCCGGTAATACCGAGCAAATTATTCGCGAATGGTCCGTTATTCGTCGTTGTGATGGAGCACAGCAAATCGAAGATCAACTGATTTCAATAAAAGATAGTGAAAAACCAACCATTGAATGTCCCGCTGATTTTACAGTAAGTACTTCCGTTGGAGAATGTACGGCCGTCTTACGTTTACCTTCCCCTACGGTTACGGATAATTGTGATGCAGATGTTACTTTCTTTGTGGAATCTTCATTTGGTAGAGATGGCCTTGGTCCTTTTGGTGATATTCCAGTTGGCCAATACTCCATTAAATATACTGCAATCGATGGTTCTTTTAATCAAGAGAGTTGTTTCACAACTTTAACGGTTGAGGATAATGAGTCTCCTAATGCCATTTGTGATGATCAGGTGATTGTTTCTCTGGTAGAAGGTGGCATCGCCATTGCCAGAGCCATAACTTTTGATGAAGGTAGTAGAGACAATTGTGCGCCTCAGATATATTTTAAAGCTAAAAGATTAGATACAGACGGCTGTATAGGACTTAATGGTGATGATTCATTTACTCTAGATGGTATCCAGGAATGGTATGATGACTTTATATTCTTTTGTTGTGAAGACTTAGATGTAGCTTCTGTACCAGTAAGCCTACGTGTTTTTACCGTGAATCCAGGAGATGGTGGAATAGACCCAACTCGAATGGCACCTGGAGGCGATCTGTTTGGTCGTTTCAACGATTGTGATGGAATAGTTACGGTACAAGACAAAATAAAACCAAGGCTAACTTGTCCAGAGCCGGTTACTATAGATTGCCGCGAAAGTATCAGAGATTTATCCGTTTTTGGTTCACCTATCGTGAACGAGGCTTGTATGGCAACCTTAGATTCCCTAGATGTTAGAGAGTTGGATGAGTGTGGCACTGGAAGTATTTTTAGAACCTTTACGGCTACCGA
>JBGCFD010000110.1:0-4569 GCA_045106765.1 Saprospiraceae bacterium
AACTGATTCTGGGAATACTAACTTAACGATTCATGGAGAAAATACTGATAATGCTTTATCTTTTACTACATCAAATTTCAATTTAACTTCTCGGCCAACTACTACTGCTTCAGTCAATTGGATACCATCAGCATGGTCTTCGGAAGGCGAGGCTGGGATCAATCAACAAACTCCAGATTTAAGTTCATTGGTACAAGAAATTGTAGATCGTTCTGGCTGGGAAGAAAATAATTCTATGGGTTTTATCATTTCAGGTGTTGGTGTTAGAACTGCCGTATCTTATAATGGAAGTCCGGACGATGCAGCTATTCTTCACATTACTTTCTCTACAGGACCTCCTGTTATTCCTCTTACGGTCAATTGGACAAATCCAATTGAAGGACAAGTTTTTACCAACTTAAATTCGATAGATTTAAATGTGGATGCATTCGACAGCAATGGAAATGTAACCCAAGTTGAATATTTTGTCAATGGAGTTTCTATTGGAATAGATGTAGCCACACCATATTCATTCAATTGGATACCACCAACATTTGGAAATTATTTGTTAAATGCCACCGCAACTGACAATGATGGAAATACCAGCTCAGAGGAAATTTCTATAACCTTTCAAGATGGTACAACTATCAGTACGAGTATAACCATTCAAATAAGTGATGAAGATGATGATGCAGAAGAATCGACTGGTGATATGAATCTCACAAGTAGTGATTTAGAAATGACTGAGGATGGTTCGGATTTACAAACAGTAGGTTTAGTTTTTAATGGATTAAATATTCCTTCAGGTGCTGTAATCACAAATGCTTATATTCAATTTACTGCTGATGAAACCGATGCTGGGACGACTAACTTGACAATTCATGGAGAAGATACGGATAACGCATTATCTTTTACCTCAGCGAATTTCAATCTTACTTCCCGACCAAATACTGCTGCTTCAGTCAATTGGATTCCACAAGTATGGTCTACTGAAGGAGAGGCTGGAACAGACCAACAAACTCCTGACTTGAGTGCATTGGTTCAAGAAATAATCAATCGTTCTGGATGGGAAGAGGATAATTCTATGGGTTTTATTATTTCAGGTGTTGGTGTCAGAACTGCTGTATCTTATAATGGAAGTCCTAACGATGCAGCGATTCTTCATGTTACTTTTGAAATATCTACATCAAGTAGTTTTGTAATTCCAAATAATGACAGCAATCATCTTTTTGCCAAAAATAAAAAACAGATAGACTCTGTTGATTCAGAGGAAAAAAATACTTTACACTTTTTTCCTAATCCAATAAAAGATCATTTAAATATTCATTACAAAACAATTACTGGTGCAACTACTTATGTTGAATTAATAGACTTAAATGGAAAAAGAGGTATGGCTCAAACTATCCAAATGAAAAAAGGCCATAATGAATTACAGATAGATTTAAGTGAAATACCAAATGGTTTGTATTTCCTTCGAGTAATGGAAGGAGAAAACCACTTCTTAGAAAAGGTGGTAATCACTAGGTAAATATTTTAGTCAAAATAATTTCCCGAATCTTGCATCGGGTGCAAGAGAATAATAAATCATGTTTTGATAGGAACGCAGATTGGGCGGATTTGAGCGGATAAACACGGAGACAGATAATCTTAAATCCGTGTTTATCCGCTCAAATCCGCCCAATCTGCGTTCCTATCAAAACTAAAATTTTTAAGTTGATATTTAGCTTGAAATTTTTAATTCTTCGTCAGTTTGCTGAGAGGTTATTTAATCAAAGCGCTCTATTTATTCAAGGTTTCATGTTTTTTTAGAAAAAAATCCCTCTACCGTTTTATGGTAGAGGGATTTTGAATATTCGGTAATAAATGTTTTAGCGAAACAATAATAATAAAATAAAAATATCATTTACTTTTATTAAAAAAAAAACATAAGATCAAAACCATCTTTAATTTAACAATTGTAGTATTTCAAAATTTTTAATTTCCTAAAAATGATTAAACACACATACGTATTTCTTTTCCTATTTATAGTTGTTAGCGTTTCTGCACAAAACTTTGATAACTATATGAGCAATGAAGGGAAAGGTTTATATTTTAAATCAGATCAACCAAAGCCAGCTCAACTGGTGCAAAAAAAATCAACTCCATTAGGTAATAAATACCAGTATGGAAAATTCTATTTTTCTCCAGCAGAAGACATTTTATATCTAGCTGCGGAAAGGAATGTAATAAATGTCGACAACCTGAAAAATAAAAAATCTAATAAAGTGATAGCGGAAGCTCCAATGGTAATGGAGGAAATGGTTGAGGCAGAAAGCCCAATGAGTAGTTATCAAAATGGGTTTGTAAAATCAAGCAATAAGGTATCTCGTCCAGCATTTACAATTCCAAAACCACATAACAGTCCAGATGAAATTCAGATTCTCAGAGATAGAAAAGGAAAGTTTGATCAGAACAAAGTAAAGCGATCTTTAAACCAACTTGGATTGAAAAAAAGGGAAAGATTAACGACTGCAATGGGAGGATTTAATAATGCTTATGATCGTTTATTTATTAATGATGAAGACCCTGAAAAGTTTTTAATTATCTGGTTAAATAATAATCGAATCTACGCGAACTTCCTTAGTAATGAAGGGGAATGGTTATTGGATAATCCTAAAGTGGTTCATGAAGAAGTTAAGTTTCAAAAAAAAGATGGAACAATTTACCAAAGGAATGTGGATGGATTTTCTGACAAAACCACGCATTTAAAAGAACTGAATAGTTTTAAAGTTGGAGATAAATATTACATCGGTTACAGTATGTCGGCCTGGGAAAGTAGATCACTTTTCGGAGGAAATATAGGAACCGTTCATGTGAGTATTCTAAATGAGAACTTGGATATTGAAAAAACAGTACAGATACCGTCTACTCTCATCGAAGGAAATGATAAGCAATTTGCTTCTGATTTGCAGGCTAAAATACATTTACATAATGAAACCATTTACTGCATTATCCAATCACCGAATACTGGACAAGATAAATTATATGTTCAATGTTTTGATAAAAAACTCAACCCTAAAACTCAACTGCTGTATCTCTCGAATAATAGTAAAACTTATGGAAGTACGATTCCAGTTTTAAAGTTAGCGTCAGGTTTGTTAATTAATTATTGGCAAGGACGAAAAAATGGGAGAGGATTATATAGTTTGCTTATTGGAAAGAATGGCGAAATTAATGACCCAGTTTTAGTGTATAATTTGCCTTCCAATGGAGTAAGAAGATATGCATCAAGTTATACACTTAGAAAAGTAGCCAACAATCTAGAATATCATTTTTTATTTAAAGAGGATAAAAAAACTATTTATGAAGTGCATCAAATTTCGGAGAATGATTTGATGCAAAAAATCAATTACGAGATCAATAAGGATAATTGGAAAATGGATTTTCGGATAAAAGAAGTAGAGGAATTAACTCAAAAAATCGATGCTAAAATCATGAGCAAGGATTATTCAATTTTTAAAAAAGAAAATGAATACCTTCCTACTAAAACAGCTTATGTTACCAAGGAGTTTGAAATTGAGAAACTTTATATGGATAAAAAATCAAAGCAAGGGACTTCTATTATGGAAGTATATTATGATGAAAATGCTCTACTTCGATTTATTAAAGTTGATAAAACATCAACTAGTACTAGAACACGAAATCAATCCGAAAAAGTTTGGATTTACTTCGACGATCAAGGGCAACAATTTTGGCAAAAAAGAGAATCTGAAAAAGGAACGGAATATGAGGAGCGCAAAATTAGGACAGGACGGTTTATTCGAAATACTAAATTATTAACTCCTTTTGATGAGTTTCATTCGAGGTGATTTCTTTATTAATATCAATCAATAAGTACTGAGAGATAATAATTTATGCAAAACGAGATGTGCCGTTAGGTACATGATGTCGGTAGAAAAGCTGAATATAAAACGAGATTTGTGCCGTAGGTACAAAATGTAATACACCAGATGTCGTACCTCACGGCACGAAAAGAAATGATGCTATATTTTCTACCAACATTTGATACCTAACGGCATCTTTCGTTTCACTTAAATGATTAAAAAGAACGACAAGTAAGAGTATTGAATTTTAAAAAATCAAATCATAGGCAACCAATAAACAATTCCTAACATTACAATTACAAAAATCAAAATCAGCACAATCAACCTCTCCGAAATAGAGGAAATTTCCATTTCAAATAAATTCAAAACCTTGAGTTTAAAGTTTCGACCATTTTTCTTTTTATCTAAAAAACTTAAAAGTAAGCATAGCAAAGCTGTTGCAATAAGTAGTTGAATTACCATTGTTGTTAGGTTTTGAGCATGACTTTCCTTCATCAACTTGAGCACATACTCAAGTTGATGAGAAAAAGTCCCATTAAAAAATATTGATAAAATTAGTGGTCAGTAGTCGTAAAAATATTGTTCCAAGCTGCTGCTTGCTCTCTTTCAAAGTAAGCTTCGATGCTATCGTCTTCCGTCAATTCTTCTTGTATAATTTTAATACCGTCAATCATATCCGAATAGTAAGGATATTTTTTGATGTATTCTTTGATTGATTTAGTGCGAG
>JBGCFD010000111.1:0-2942 GCA_045106765.1 Saprospiraceae bacterium
AAATGCTTTGGAAGGAGAAACATTTTTGATGCGAGGATTGATGGGAAATACTTATACTAAAATTTTGATCAACGGAAATCCAATCAAACCCGTAGTCGTTCGAGGAATGCCAATTGGTGCTCAACTTCCCATTCAACAAGCCGAAAGAATCGAAATAATCTATGGCGCCACAGGGATTTTATATGGAGTCGATGCATCTGCGGGGGTGATTAATATTGTTTTAGAAGAAACGAAAAGGCCAGTTTATACGCAAGCTAATTTAAGTGTAGGAAGTAATGAATATACTAATTTAGACATTAGTTTTGGGGGGCGATTAGGCAAGCAAAAAAACACGCTACAATATTCACTTTATGGAAGTTATACCTTTCGAGGTGACCTCAAAACTAAATATCAAAATGATAGTTTATTTAATCCTCAACGTTATTTTAATGGTAAACTAGATTACCCTACGATACAAAACTATGTAACTATTAACAATCAACCATTGCTTAATAATTTGCCACATCAAAGTCGATTAGTTGGAATAAATTTGACTTACCGAGCCATGACATTATCAGCTGAAGCCATGTACCGAAGAGATCATAGCTCTATAGGATTGAATCCATTAGCGGTCTCCTATACTAACCCTCTTAATTATATTGGCGAAAGGCTCATTAATGCTAATTTTACTTTAAAAAAAGATTATCCTCGTTTGGGTTTTGATTTAAGAGTTGGATATTTGCAATATCAAATGGACAGTCGATCTTCGAATAATTATGTTTACAATCATACGAGTGAATTATTGGATGAATTAGCTTGGCTGAGTTCATTTGATACTCCTACTTCTTTTAATTCTATACGATATGATTCATTAACAGATAATCATTATCAACGATATTTTAGTGGAACACGTTTTAGTTTTTCAGAATCTCATGATTTTAGAGCAGACCTAATTTTTAATCTTTTTCCTCAGAAAAAAATTGATCTAACTACTGGTATTTTATTTAAAGGATTTGCTAATGTACCACTTGTCAATTATTCAAAAGTACCTTTGGGAAGTTCGTTTTTTTCAACAAACGAAATTCCTACTAATTCATCTTTAACTCCATTCTCGACAAAAGAAGGTGATGGATACCAAGTAAATGGGTTTGCACAAGCTGTTTGGTCTCACAAAAATTGGACTTTCGTCGGAGGTTTAAATTGGCTTCATAGTAATGAAGCTATATCCTATTTTTCTATTGGAAGAATTTCGGACAATATTATTAATTCAGCTGATTATCGCTTTGGAATCAATTATCAACCCACTAAAAACTGGAGTGTTCGAGTAAATTATGGAACGGCAACTCAATTACCTTCTTCTTATTATCGAGCAAATCATCTAGCTATTGCTCCTGAAAATATCCGTCCAATCAATTTTGCATTTCTTACTCTTGAAGCAGAAAAAACTCAAAATGTAGAATTAGGATTACGATGTACACCTAGCAAAAAACTATATTTTGACGTTTCAGGTTTTTATTCAAAATACGAAAATCTCATTAGCCCATTCCAGTCTATTCAAGATGATGGACAAGGAAATATTCTTGAACTGACTCAAGGATATACTAATTCTGATTCCTCGCAAATAAGTTTGTACGGCATTCAATCTAGCTATTTATATAAATCTCCATTTCTCGATTTTATTTTAAATCTCACTTACTCATTTGGTGAGGAAAAAATGTTGGGATATTCTGATCAATCATCGATCAGCCAATTGCCTCGCATGATTAGAAAAACTCGCCTTGTTGTAAGACCAACTCGAAGAATTTCCTTTACTTTTGATACCATTGTAAATGGCAAGTCAAAGAATAAAATCAAAAATGATGCTCGAGGAGATTTGCCTCGTTTTCGAACTATTGATATTTTAGGCAATTACAATATCAATCGAAATTTTAGGGTATTCTTCAAAATTAGGAATATCTTTAATAGAGAATATGCAGGATTAAATGCTTATGATACAGTTGATGACTTGATTTATAATCCACAGGAATTAAGAACTTTTAGATTGGGGATGAGTTATCGAGTAGATTAATCCCTTTCCTCTAAAGGAGAACGATATTAGAAAGAATCGTTTGTTTGTTTTAAGATTTTGACTTTTAAATTTATTTTTTTGAAAAAAGCAATTTACATATTACTCTTGCTTATGTGTTTTTCTTTTGTTGGAAAAACACAAGACACTCTTTTGGTAGAAGTCATTGAAAGATCTGATAGTAATATTGTAAATACATTGTTAGAAAAGGCTAATACTTTGACGGAATCTCATCTTGTCTTACAGTATTTACTCAAGGCTCAAAGTTATTTGGAAAAAGAAAATAAACCTTTAGTACTTTTTGATATTTATTCTCGCATCGGAAAAATATATCAATCAGAAGATTTGAATGATCGGGCTTTGCCAATTTTTCAGAAAGCAAATCGCCTTCCCTCCCCTCCTATTTCGAAATTGCAAAAAATAGAATTAATGGATTTTATGGCAAAAGCACATTTTGCCGAAGGAAGTATTGATAGTGCCTTACTTGTTTACGATGAACAATTAGCCTATTTCGAAAAAGCAAAAGACTACGAAGGAATTTTAAAAACGCTACAAGAGAAAGTTAACCTTTTTCTTGATATTCAAAACTATCGAATGGCTTTGGATTTGAATCTGCAAATCAAAGACCTTGTTCTAGAAAAAGGAAATGACGATGCACACCTTGCTATCATCAATAATAATATTGGGTATAATTTTAATTTTTTAGAAGAATATAAGCGGGCAAATAAGTACTTTTTATTGGCATTAGATGCTCATGAAAAAGGAGCAATGAATTCTTCCAACAATACATCTACAAAATTAGACTTAGCTATTTTGCATACTAATATTGGAATCACTTACAATAATTTAAATGATTCCGAAAAGGCTATTAAGTCTTTACAAAAAGCTATAAAATCCA
>JBGCFD010000112.1:0-42089 GCA_045106765.1 Saprospiraceae bacterium
ACATATTCAATTGCGTGAAGAGAAAAATACTTTAGCTATTGAAAAATAAAAAAAAAAAAAAAAAAATGCTTATTTGAAATTAGAAAATTTGCCTCCTCCTCCTTCAGGGAAGACTTATCAAATATGGGCAGATATCGATAATGAAATGGTGGACATGGGAGTGATTAATTATGATGATAAAAAAATGATTTCCATTCCTCATATGGCGAATGCAGCAAGTTTAAATATTACTTTGGAAAATGAAGGAGGAAGTGATCATCCTGATGTTTCACAATTAAAAGTGAGTGGGGTAATTTAGCCCCTGTCCCCTAAAGGGGAACGATGTATTTAAGTTTTTTACTAAATCAGAAAACCTATTCTTCAAGTGGAAGAATAGGTTTTTTAGTTTTTGCTGATTGCTAATTTTACGTTCCCCTTTAGGGGATATGGGTTAATTCACTTCAATCGCTAGTATCTTTTTGATGGTTAATTCTTTCCCATTGTCAGGATTTTTTTCTTTTGAATTCTGCCAAGTGACTTTAATTTTTTCTCCTTTCAAAGATTCCCAATTTCCAACATTGAGTTGATCTGCCCCTTCGTAAGCTTCCCAAAAATAGAAAGACATTTCTTTTTTGTTTTCGTCTTTCATATGTAGTTGATAGTAATCTCCATCTTCGATTGATAAAAAAGTTCCGGTGGTTTCTTGAATATCGGAAGTAGGATTTTTGGTTTCATTCGAAGTTGGAGGAGGTGCTTGATTAATCTTTTTTTCTGGTGGAGCTTCTACGATATCTTCGAGGTCTGCGTCTTGGTTGCCTGTATTGTTTTTGTCAACAGGTTGAGTACAACTTGCAAAACAAAATATAGCAAGTAATAAAATCAAATTAGATTTCTTCATGGTGGTGTTTATTTTTATGTGAGAAATGATTAGGCAAAAATACAATTTTTGTAGAAACCAACTAACGTTAGTTACATCGTTACTCCAGATTTGGCAACTTCATCGAATGTTTAATTTCTTTAATCACAAATGAACTTTTAATTTGCCCAACCCTCGGCAAGCTGGCAATTTTAGTTGCATAAAAATCATGATATTTATCCAATTCAGGCGCAATCACTTTTAGCATAAAATCATTTTCTCCACCCAACAAATAACATTCAATGATTTCTGGTGTTGCAGCTACCGCTTCAAAAAATTCATCTGCTTGTTCAAATTTTTCCACCTTCAAAGAACCTTCTAAAAAAACAATAATCGATGAACCCAGTTTTTTGCGATTGAGAACGGTAACGTATTTCTCTATGACACCTTCTTTTTCCAATCGCTTGATGCGTTCATAAATTGGTGTTTTTGTCATATTCAATTTTGCTGCAATTTCTTTGATATTGATCTTTGCATCTTCTTCAAGCATGGCTAGAATTTGTCGGTCGATCGCATCTAGATTTATTTTCATAGGAAAAATTACTTTTGAACTATTAAAAAATAAAGTAAAAAATGGATATTTCCTTTAAAGTTATTAAAATTTAGGAATGATTTCTCGGAAAGGTTTGAATTGTGATTTTTATTACTAAAACTCTTAACTTTGTGCGCGTTTTGGAAATGAATTAAGTTTTTAAGAATGACTTTATTTTTCTAAAACCAAATCAATTTTTACCCAAAAAAACATTTCCGTTTTTTAATCGTAAAAAAGACAACTCTTATTTTTTTAAAATAACAATTAAACTTTTTTTTCATGGAAACCACAAAGTTAAATTACAAAGTAAAAGATATTTCCCTAGCAGCTTGGGGACGAAAAGAAATGAATCTTGCTGAAGCAGAGATGCCAGGTTTGATGGCATTGAGAGAAGAATTCGGTGCATCTCAACCATTGAAAGGAGCACGTATCGCAGGATGCTTACACATGACTATTCAGACTGCAGTTTTGATCGAAACTTTAACTGCTTTGGGGGCTGAAGTAACTTGGTCTTCTTGTAATATTTTTTCTACACAAGATCAAGCTGCTGCTGCAATTGCTGAAACGGGAGTTCCTGTTTTTGCATGGAAAGGAATGAACGAAGAAGAATTTGACTGGTGTATCGAGCAGACATTAACTGCATTTGAAGGTGGAAAACCTTTGAATATGATTTTGGATGATGGAGGTGATTTGACAAATATGGTTTTAGATCGTTTCCCAGAAATGGTTGATGGAATCGGAGGAATTTCTGAGGAGACTACAACTGGTGTTCACAGATTATATGAGCGTCAAATGAATGGTTCTTTGAAATTGCCAGCAATCAATATTAATGATTCAGTTACTAAATCTAAATTTGATAACAAATATGGGTGTAAAGAATCGTTAGTTGATGCAATCAGAAGAGCAACAGATATTATGATGGCAGGTAAGGTTGCAGTTGTTGCAGGTTATGGAGATGTTGGGAAAGGTTCTGCGGCTTCATTAAGAGGTGCAGGTTGCCGAGTAATTGTAACTGAGATTGATCCTATTTGTGCATTGCAAGCTGCAATGGACGGATTCGCAGTTAAGAAAATGGAAAATGCTTTGGCTGAAGCAAGTATTGTTTGTACTGCAACAGGTAACAAAGATATTATTACTGAAAAGTACTTCAGAATGATGAATGATAAAACTATCGTTTGTAATATCGGTCACTTCGATAATGAAATCGACATGGCTTGGTTGAACGGAGCTTATGGTGATACTAAAGATGTAATTAAGCCACAAGTTGACAAGTACAACGTGGATGGGAAAGATATTTTAGTTTTGGCTGAAGGTCGATTAGTAAACTTAGGTTGTGCAACTGGTCACCCATCTTTCGTAATGTCTAACTCATTTACTAACCAAGTTTTGGCTCAGTTAGAACTTTGGGAAAACAAAGAGAATGACAAGTATGGAAACGAAGTTTACATGTTGCCTAAGCACTTGGATGAAAAAGTAGCTCGATTGCACTTAGCTAAAATTGGTGTTGAATTAGAAGAGTTATCAAAGGATCAAGCGGATTACATTAGCGTAAAAGTGGAAGGACCTTATAAGCCTGAGTACTACAGATACTAAGAATTATAAATTAGAAATGACGAACGATGAATTTTCGTTTTGAATTCTAATTTTGGAAAATACAAAAGGGTGTTCGATTAATTTCGGGCATCCTTTTTTGGTTTTTTCTCAACAAATAAAAGACTAGGTCAAGATAATTTTCTAAATTCACATTGACCGTAAGAACTAACTTTACCAAAATGAAAAATTGTGGAAAAAATAATTGAAATCTTAAATATTGATGCGGATAAAAATCGACTTTTCTTTTCCTTTTTCTGCTTATTGATTGCTGTGATGTTATTTTACTTTTGGGTGATTTCCAAAGAAAAAAAAGGAGCAAAGGTTAAACATGGAGAAGGTTTAATTTTTATTGCTATGGCTTATGGGCTTTATTTTGCGATTGGAATAGTTTCTCTTTTTATAATTGATTATGATGAACCTACCGCTAAAATTTACTTTGTCCTTTCTGGCTTGATTAGTATGTGTTACTTTTTGTCCCTTCCTTTTTTCTCATTGAGCAGTCATGCTGTGGATAAGATAGTCGAAAGTCATTATTGGAAAAATGGTATTTATCTTTTTGGATTCATTTGGTTGATATTCTTTTCGAGTATGGAATCTGCGGCTTGGATGAATTATTATGATTGGATTATTGGAGTTGCTGCTATGATATTGATGGGTTTTTTTATTACTCGATATTTAGTACGTCGAGGGCTGAAATTATTGGGATTGATTGCGATAATATTTTTTTTGATAGTGATTGCGCTAGAAGTTTGGCCTTCGTCTCAAGGGAAATTTGAACATATGAATACTTACATGTTGGGGCCAGCTTTGACACTTTCTGTAGTGGTATTGTCATTTACTTTTAATTGGATTAATGAATTGAGTTTTTATGAATTGGCAGATATTTGGGTGGGAGAAGAGAATGCATCGGAAAAGAAGATAGGCGAATTTGCGAAGTTAACAGTTGAAGATAATAAGCAAACATGGATGAAAAAAATAGCGAAAGATGATATTGAAAAAGTAATTGAGGAAATTATCATTTTAAAAAAACACAAAAACCAAGACCTTGAAATGATCCTCAATATCGCTTCCCGAAATACTCGAAATAACAATAATAAATTGAAGGATATTATTTCTTATGAAGATTATCAACTGAGTCGAAATAAAGTGATAGATTCGTTGATAAAGATAATTAATTGAAAATAGACTTATTATCCTTTAAAAAATACTCATCGGAAAAGCTATTGAAATAATTTAAATTTCAGCTAAGTACTTTTAAAGGGTAACAAGTCTAATAAAAATTTTACTAAAACATGGAGTCAGCTTTTTCAATATATGCTAAAATTGGTTATCACCATATTGCAGATATAACTGCTTATGATCACATTCTTTTTGTTATTGCGTTGTGTGCCATTTATCGGTTGAGTGAATGGAAGCGAGTGGCGGTTCTGGTAACTGCATTTACGATTGGGCATTCGGTGACGTTGGCATTGGCAGCTTTGGATGTGATTACTTTTCCGAAAGATGTGATTGAGTTATTGATTCCAGTTACAATTATTGTGACTTGTCTTTACAATATTTTTTCAAAATCAAAAGCACCACGAGAAGGAAAAATGACGCCAGCAAAGATTGCTTATTTGACCCGACAATTGATAGTCAATTATTTCTTTGCTTTCTTTTTTGGGTTGATTCACGGAATGGGTTTTTCTAATTATTTGAAAAGTGTATTGGATGCGGATGAGAGTTTGGTGTGGTCGCTTTTTGCTTTTAATGTAGGATTAGAATTAGGACAATTAATGATAGTTGCGATCATTTTAGTAATTGCATTTGTGGTAATGGATATTTTGAAAGTGAAGCAAAGGACTTGGAATATTGTTGTGTCGAGTGTGGTGGGGTTGATGGCGATTGGATTGATATTTCAATTGATGGGAGGGTGATTTTTTGCTATAGACTAACACGGACTTAACTGACTTATGAAGCAAGTAATATACTTTGAAAAAGTCAGTTAAGTCCGTGTTAGTCTGTGGTAAAAAAAATTATTTTATCATCATCCGTTTCAACAGAAACTCATTCGCAGTTTCTATTTTTACAAAATAAATTCCAGCAGCAATCGAAGGAGTTTGCACCTCAAAATTAAAGGCACCTTGCTTCAATCTTTTTTCCAAGATCAATTGTCCGTGGATATTATATATCTTTAAGTTTAAATTTTTCCAAACTGGTTTTTCAAAAAGAATATTAAAATTCCCGTTATTAGGATTTGGAAAAATTTTAATTTCATCATCTTGTAACAATTCATTTACATTTACTATCGCATTAGGATCAATTTCAATATTAAATGTTGGTGTTCCCAAAAAACCACCTTCGCCATCGTTAACTGTAAAAGTAAATGAGTCAAATTGATTCGGATCTCCGTTGTGAACATAAATGACATTACCAGCATCCAAAGAACTTTGCCTAAAGATTTCTCCAATGTTAACTTCATTTCCTAAAAAGAAAATTTGTCCATGTTCAGGAGCGGTAACTAAAGTATATTCCAATTCCATCGGAGTATTATTATCATCTTGGACTAATAGAAATTCATCAGTAATTTGACGACCTTGTGCAGGAGGAATGGGCATTAGTTCGTTAGTCACTAAGTAAGGTGAACTCAAATTCACATCTGCGCACAACTCCAAATGGAACTGCGAAATTTTTCCACCACTCCCTGCGGTATTATTAACGACTGTTTTTAAAATCCATTCTCCTTCAGCTGGTTCATTGTCAAATGCAGAAAGTGGATTTTGTGGTAAAAACTGACCACCATTATTGGGAGGGCAAATAATTGATTGAGCCGCTTCATCATTTAATCCAAAATCGAAATTAGTTGTGATCAAGCAAATATTAGCAAACAGTACGACTTCCGTTTCCATTGGACTGATAAGTGAGACATCTAAGTGATTCATATTATTATGATTTCCCTTTATTTTAGAAACATTGACATCACTTATGGAACCTCCAGAAGGAACGATAATTTTATTTTCGATAGTTGCTTGACCTGTCGAAGGGATGGTTTCAGAAGCATTATTTTCATAAGTTTCACAAGAAAAAACTAGCGTATGAAATGACTTCGTTGCTAAAAAATCTTGGTCACCACATTCATTAGAAGCACGTACTCTCCAATAATATGGGGTGCTAATTTCTAATTGAGTTGTAGGTGAGAAGAAAGTATCTGTTGTGATTATTTGGTCATGAATGGTCGAAGGATCAAAGGTTGGACTCCTAGCAATTTGTACAAAGTATTGATCTGCAGCTTGTGCACTATGCCAATTAAATTGTTGCAGTTCAGGAACTCCATTTGTTCCATCTGCTGGAGTTTCCATTGCTAAATCAGAAAAATCATTTCCAATAGTTCGGATGGTTACAGTTCGATAACTGGTATCCAATCCCATGGCAATTGCTTGAATCGTCACATCAAAAGTATCAGCAAAACCATAATTACTCATGTCTAAAGTCAACACACTTCCATCAGATGGCAAAGCAGGGTTGGCACTAAAACTTGTAATAATTCCAGTTGGAATCGACGAAGTAATATTATAAGTCACCGCATCATTATATCCCAAAAGTGAATCGGTTACAATTTCAATTGTTGCATTGGCTGGCAAACAAGTCTCTTGAAAATTAGGTGTGATAAAATAAGAAAACCCAGGCTGAGAAGCAGGTACTATCGTAAAATTAGTATTTGAAATATCAAAGAAAATATTATCGGCTGCTTCCACTCTAACTCTTGCTTGATCTGTCAAAACATTTGGAACAGAAATAAATGCACTTCCATTATTGGGAACATTATCCGTCAAAAGATATGGATAAGTGTAACCTCCATCTACCGAAAGCTTGATATTTACTCTTTGACAATCGACCACATTATTATCTGTATTCGCTACATCCCAATTTACTTCAAGCCATTGTCCTACTTCCCAAGTAGTTGCAGTATTTGGATTTAAAACTTCAAATGGGCCAGCAGTCTCCGTCACATCAAAATGTAATTCATCCCAAGCGATTCCTCCTGCGCCTGCATTATTATCTCGGACGACCACGTTGAAAGTTAATCCACGTTCGTAGTCGGGCGTATACTCTACATCCGTAAATAGATTGTTATTAATTACATTTTCTATTCTTGGAAAAACTCGTGTAGGTGAAGTTGTTGGTAAATAAGTTCTAAAAGTTGGCGCATTTCCCATTGGCGATCCAAGCGTACTTGTCGTGCCTGTATCAAATTGTTCCCAGCAATAAGTTAATGCATCTCCATCTACATCATTCCCATTTGCAGTCAATTCAAATGGAGTGCTGATCGGAATATTAAATCCTCCTTCAATGATTTCTACTGATGGAGGAGTATTATTTGTAGGCATTGTTTCTGCACAGTCGACTCCACCTGCATCTATAAAATCAAAAATATTTTGTAAACTAATTCCATGAAAATAAGGATCGCTACTAAACTGAACATTGTTCACTCCACACAAATTTGCATAAGCCATAATCGTAGAGCCACTCCCTGGTTCGAAGGCTGTTCCTGAACTTTCGTTCCCTCCACAATTATTAAAAGTGTGACTTGCACCAAATTGATGACCAATTTCATGTGACACATAATCGATGTCGAAAAAATCTCCAATCGGTGGAAATACTCCAGTTATCCCTCTTGCTTTTCCATTTTGACAAACTACTCCTAAACCTGCTAACCCAGCACCTCCTGTTGCAAAGACATGTCCGATGTCATAATTTTCTGAGCCGATAATGGTATTGATTGTAGTTGGATTTTGGTTCAACATTCCACCTGCACTATTATTATTAAATGGATCATTGTCAGCATCTAAAAAGACTAATTGGTCATTGTCAGCAATCAAGACTAAACGAACTGCAATGTCAATTTCATAAACGGTATTGATTCGATTGATCGTAGTGACGATAGCATCAATTACACTTGTAACAGTTCCACCATGATAAGAAGCATACTCTCCAGTTGTACTTACCGCAATTCGATAGATGCGTAATTCTTCTCCTACAGAAGAAGAAGTTCGGGGAGCGGCTTGCAAAATATTATTATCACCAGTATGCTCAAAACCACATTCATGGCGAGCATTTTTTGGAACGTATTTATTTTTTTTATAAAAACTAATATAATGGTCGCCGGCAGGATCAATCAAAAAAGCATCATTGGCAGATCGTAAAAATGCATGAAAATTAGAAGCATTAAAATCCATTCGACCTACCGCAGTTGGATCATCTACACCTTGCAAAGTGAAGGTTTTTATTTCGGGAAATTTGTCAGCTAGTCTTTGTTCCATCATCGGAGATTTAGCTACTTCAAAGTTTTGCATCGTTCCATCAGGCATAGGTAAGGCAAGTAGCAAAGGATTACTTTTTGCAGCTTCTGTAAATTCCATTGGAGCATTTTTTAAATGATTTTTTAGCTGCGCAAAATCTAAATTGACCACTCGGTATTCACTTGGCAGAGGATTGAAGTTGTCTTCATGCAAATTTGTAATTGCATTGTTAGAAATATCCATCCAAGGATTTTGGGCGACTAAATTTAGACTGATAAAAAGAAGAAATAGAGTAGATTGGATTGTTCGCATTTTTAGCTGTTTTGTAGCAACCGACTTCAGTCGGTCAATATATTATTTTTATTTTTTCAACTGATTAAAGTCGGTCGCTACAAATATAAAACGAATGAGACAAAAAGGAAGGAATAATATAAAACCATGAAAAACCAAAGACATAAAAATTTAGAAAGTCGCTCGTACCTGTGCTCGTCCTGTGTGAATCGTATTAGCCAAACCACGTTTTCGACCATCATAAGAAACAATTAAATCGATATTCTGAGCCAGCCTTCTCTCAAAAGTTAAGTTCCAAATATAGTTTTTTCCGTTTTGCAGACTCTCTAAAATCGCAAATTCGATTGGTGTATTTCGTTCACCAACATAAGCGATATCGATAAAAGATAAGTTGAGCAGAAATCGAGATTTTGCCGTACGATTATATTTTGTTTCAAAACTAAAGTCATGAAATCTAGCAGTCTCTCCGGCACCATCGAGTAATTTATTTTCTTTATCGACATACTCATAGGAAAGTTGCATTCTAAAATTTTTGGAAATACGATACGTGAATTTTGGAGACAAAGACCAACCATCAATCAAGTAATCTCGATTATTAAAAAATTCAGAATCATACGCACTAGTTTCTTGTTCTAATTTAAATTCAAAGTCGAATCGTTTTTTAATATTCCAAAAAGTCTGAATTGACTGCCGTTCAATTTGTCTGTTTTCAAAACCAGAAGTTAAGACTAGTCGATTATTATTATTGATGGCATTGAGTTGAAAACGGAATTTTGGATCTCGTTGATTAAAAAATAAACTGTTATTGATAATTGAATTTAGGGAAACTAAACCTTCGTCGGGAACATCAGTTTGGAAAGGATTCCATTGCGAAACGCCAGGAATCTCTCGTGTTTTTCTACTAATCCGAAAGGTGGAAATGGTAGAAAACCGACTCAAAATAGTTTTCAAACCTTTTTTCTGGAACCAAGGATTTTTAAAATAATTTTGATTAAAACCTAAGCTCTGATTAAACTGAATATTATTCGTTCGAATAAAAATATCAGAGTACAAGGGGATCCGAATATACATGGTGTCCTGTGGAAAAACTGCAACTTCGAATTCATTATTTTGCTGCTCACCATCTTCATTATAATCATTCCAAATATACTGACCCAAGTTTGGATCGTTGACAGGTTCGTAAACAAATTCAATTTTTCGCTCTTGTCCAGAACCAATATCGTAGGTCGTACTCGACCGTAATAAATTTTTAAATAGACGAATAGAATAATCAATACGACCCAAATAAGTCTCTTGCGGTTTTTGATCTGTCAAGGAGGAATCTTGAATTTCTAATTGTCGATAAGTCATATTCCAGCCCAATCGAGAAGTTTTTGATTGGGCCCAATTTCCATTGATGTTCCATTCTTGCGCATTAGTATTTTGGAGGAAATCTTTTTGAACCGCTTGGTAATCTTGACGCTCGGAGTAATTGATGGCGAAGTTGAATTTATCTCTTTTTGGACTTTTTAGGTATACGCGATACAGGTCATAGTAAAAACTTGTGTGAGTCAAAGTATCTGTAACAATATCTACACGTTGGTTTTTTTCTTGCTCTCCGTAGATACCTAAACTCCAATCTCCTATGTTTTTAAATACTTTAGAGATATCAATCTTGGGTCTTAAAAATTCACTTTTTTCTGTCAGACTTGTCGACTTCAACAAACTTCCTTGCCCTAAAATATTAAACCCTTTTTTTGAAAATTTGAGTTGAGAAAAATGCTTTGCTCCGGAATAAACGGAATCTCGAACAAAACCCGAAAATTCATATTGAAGGCTCGTGTATTTATTTTTCAAAGTCAAATTGGCTGTTCCTATATTTTCAGTTCGTTTTTCAAGTAGTGCATCATTTGACACATTATTAGTTGTCGTCAGATTCCAATTTCGAGTAAACTCTGCGGAACGATATGGATTGAGTGAGTTAAAATCTTTTTGTACAAACTCGTATTTTAAATCGGTTAGCAAAGTCCAACCGTCGTAAGTTTTTTGAATTTCTTTTTTTGTTGAATCCTGTTTTATTATTTTTTTCTTCCCTAATCTTTTTTCATTTTTATAATTAGAGAAAAAAGAAATACCACGATCATCACGACCATCCAAATTAGAAAAGCGATTTAAATCTTTATTACTCATTGCAATTTCTGAAAAAATAGAAGAATTTTTATTGATCTGATACTCTGCTCCGAGTGTCATCAATTGTAATTTTTGTGGAGCGACCAATCTGATAATTGGTTCGAATCTTCCTTGAGGTAAACCGGTGAGTGCATCGGGGGCGACCCATTTATAAACCCTTCCATTGATTGCATTTTCAGTATCAATGAGATAGTTTCCATTGCCTTGTCCGACTTCAGAAAAACGAGCAACGTAAAGTGCAATTTCTGAATTAGTAGAATAAATTAGAATGGAGGTATCTATCATAATATTATTGATAAAATAACTCGTGTCAATTTGCGCATACATAATTCGGTCAGGGTCAAAGCCACCTTCCAAAGTATCAATGCCAGTAAATGGTACTTGTTGGACTTGATCACCTTGTGCTGCGATAAATTGTTTTTGCGCAGCAGAAAGTTCATCAATGCCTGTAGAGTTTTTTCCATCTTGTTCATTGAAAAAATTAAAATTAACTCGCCATTTTTTATATTGATATTCATTGCTGACAGCAACCATACTCCGTGTATAATTTTGATCTGCATATTCGAAGTCGATAACAATTCTAGAATCTTTGGTTATCAATCGGCGGTTTGTAAAAGTAACATCACCTCTGTTATAATCAATCACATAATCATTTTCTAAACCTCTTGTCATCAATGCACCGTCGATATATACTTTTTCACTTCCTGACTGTACTATGATAAATCGTTCACCTTCTGCACCTTCCAAACGATAAGGCCCTTGATTTCCTTCCTGTGCAATTATATTGTTACGAGCATATTTTCCACGAGCAATTGCCGCACTAAATTTTGATTCTAAAGTTCCTTTGGAAAAAAGTTGGGTTTCGTTTGAGTAGGTTGCACCTTGCAGTTTTTTATAATAATTCATAAAATAACTATTGGGGCGTCTGAGTTCGTAATCACCTGCGATAAGTTGATTGTTTTTTCTTTTTAGTTGAATGAAAATTTTATCAAACTCTTGTAATTGAGCAGTATTTCCTTCCGGTTGAAGAGGAATATTGTTGTCAGAAATGGCAGCGAGAATTTCAATGTCATCGCCCAAAGTTCCTGCGAGTTGTAAATTAAAGCTACTGTTTAAAACCAAACTTTGATTATTTCCAAAGGAAATTCCTCGGGCAAAACTTCCATTGTAATCCAAGCCTTTGTAATCTAATAACCCTCGTTGTTTTTCGAAAGGACTATAATCAACTCCGATGTAAGTTCCATCGGAGTTACGTTTGATGATGGTAGAATCGAGATTAGAAAAAGTTTGGTGAAGGGAGTAGGGAAGTGTTCGGTATTTTATTTTTAAAGAAGTTGAATCAGTAGAGATTTTTTTATTTTTGAAATAGACGATTGAATTTTTTAAATAAAAAGCACTTGTATCAAAAGCTTCATTATTTTTTGTATTAAAAATTTCTATCGTTTCTGGTATGATCGTCAAGCTATCCAACAAAATACTATCTCCTTTGAATGTTACGATTTGGGTTTTCCAATTGGACAAATTATCATTTTGCGCAGCTAAGGCAAATGACCCAAAAAGTAAAAAAAGAAAGAGTAAATTTTTTATCATAAAATATTGTTCACAATACTCTTTTATGAAACGTAAAAAAGAAGTGTTGTTGCACAATGTTAAGAAGGTTTATTGTCTTTTGGAATCAGTTTTTGAAATAAAAAAAGTCCTGTTAAAACTAAATGTTCTAACAGGACTCCTTTTCTGAGTACAAAAATCTTACACGGCAAAACTTTCCCCACAACCGCATTCTCTTGCAGCATTCGGATTATTAAAATAAAACCCTTTGCCATTCAAGCCACCTGAAAATTCAAGTGTTGTATTGCATAAGTATAAAAAGCTTTTTAAGTCCGTTACGACTTTTACGCCATTGTCTTCGAAGACTTGATCGTTAGGTTGTGTCTCGTTGTCAAAATCCATTTTATAAGATAGGCCAGAACAACCACCACTTGTCACACTCACTCGTACAAAGTAATCTTCCGAAAGATTTTCGCCTTTCATTAATTCTGTTACTTTTGATTTTGCACTTTCTGCTACGAATACCATAATTAAGTTAATTAGTTATTGAGTGACTAGTTATTTTTAAAGAACTAATTTTCCCAACGGTTAATTAATGAGATTTTTCCGTTTCTTCAGCAGGAGTTTCGATTCCGTTTTTTTCACGGTAATCTTTGATGGCACTTTTAATTGCGTCTTCTGCCAAAACGGAACAATGTATTTTTACTGGAGGCAATGCTAACTCTTCTACGATTGCCATGTTATCGATAGCCAAAGCTTCGTCAACAGATTTTCCTTTCAACCACTCAGTAGCTAAAGAAGAAGAAGCAATGGCAGATCCACACCCAAAGGTTTTGAATTTAGCATCCTTGATCATTCCTGTTTCGTCGTCCACTTCGATTTGTAATCGCATCACGTCACCACATTCAGGTGCACCTACTAAACCAGTTCCTACACTTTTTTTACTTTTGTCAAGTGTTCCTACATTTTTAGGATGTTTGAAGTGTTCGAGTAATTTTTCAGAATAAGCCATGATATATTTATTTTAATTTTTTACTAAATGTTATTTTTTAAGAATCAATAAACAAGTCTAATGTGCAGACCATTCGATAGAATCGATGTCAACACCTTCTTTGTACATTTCCCAAATTGGGCTTAGATCACGCATGTGATTTACACCTTTTGTTAATGCATCAATGGTATAATCAATTTCTTCATCAGTCGTAAAGCGACCTAAACTAAATCGGATAGAAGAGTGAGCTAAATCATCTCCCAGTCCTAAAGCCACTAAAACATATGATGGTTCCAAAGAAGCAGAAGTACAAGCAGAACCAGATGATACTGCGATATTTTGGTTGAATGTCATCATCAAACCTTCTCCTTCTACATGCTTGAAAGAAATATTAGTTACGTGAGGCATTCTATTTTCTTCACTACCATTTACATAACACTCTTCCAAGTTAGCACATAAACCAGCTTGCAATTTATCTCTTAGCTTGCTCAATCGTTCTGCATCTTGCGCCATTTCTTGGCCAGCAATTTCAGCGGCTTTTCCAAACCCTACAATTCCTGGAACATTCAATGTACCTGAACGCATTCCACGCTCATGTCCACCACCATCCATTTGAGAAGTAACTTTCACTCGTGGGTTTTTTCTATTTACGAATAAAGCTCCAACACCTTTTGGCCCGTACATTTTATGTCCTGTAAAAGCCATTAAGTGTACACCAACTTCTTTTGGATTAACTGGAATCTTTCCAACTACCTGAGTAGCATCACTCATGAATAACACGCCGTGCTTTTCACAAATAACTCCAATCTCTTTCATTGGTTGAATGGTACCAGTTTCATTATTTGCCCACATGATTGAAACTAAAATAGTTTTATCTGTGATAGCTGCTTCTAATTCTTCCAAGTTGACTAAACCATCAGAGTCTACATCAAGGTAAGTCACCTCACCGCCCATTTTTTCAATTTTCTGACAAGCATCCAAAACTGCTTTATGTTCAGTTTTAGCAGTAATGATATGATTACCTTTTCTGCTGTACATTTCATATACACCTTTCAATGCTAAATTATCTGCCTCAGTTGCTCCTGAAGTGAAAATAATTTCTTTAGGACTAGCAGAAATTAGATTAGCGATTTGCTCACGAGCATAATCTACTGCTTCTTCAGCTGCCCAGCCAAAAGGGTGATTTCGACTTGCTGCATTTCCAGGGTGTTGGTAAAAATATGGCAACATTGCATCTACAACTCTTGGATCACAAGGGGTTGTTGCATTATTATCTAGATAGATGAGTTTTTTATCCATTTTGTTATTATTCTTTTCTTTATTTAGATTTAGTCTAAAGACCTTTAAGAGTGCAAATATAACGCTTTTCGTTATAAAATAGTTGACTTGGAAAGATGATTTTTTTGATTTTTTGTGGGATGACTTGGAAAGTCGTTGAAGGGGAAACAATTTGCAGAATCGTATTGCGGTTCTTGCAAATAAAAAACTCCAGTTTCAAAAGTATTCTTTCAAAACTAGAGTAGGTGTTAAAATAGTTTTAGTTGCTTTAATTTTAGTCGTTAAGCCTTCAATCCTTTACTTGGTTTGTTAAGGTAGTTTTAGTCCTCGTAGCCAATTTTATGTTTTTTCAAGTGTTAGAGAAAAACGAGGGAGACGATCCATACTTTGTCTCCCTCTGCATCGAAAACATGCTTTTGTCTTTTACGACAAACAAAATTTTTCAATGATATTTGACTTGTCTAACACCTAAAATAAAACAAGTCGAGATTTTTTCTTATTTGGAAAAAATTGTTTTCGATTGTCGCATAAACCTTGTTTTTCATTTGGTAATTTTGGTAATGATTTTTACGACAACAATTTTTTAAAATAATCTTTTCTGACTGTGTTCTTTTATAAAAGCAAGGTGAGAATTTTTGGAAATGAGGTTGAAGTGTATTTTACCAATGTCATATATTTATTTTGCATAATTGAAGAAAAAAAGGAGCAAACTTGTGAAGAATGTATTTTGAATTATTTTTCGATAAAAAATAATCAGAAGCCTTTTGTTTTCAAGATTAGAAGAAGAAGGAATTCTTATTTTCTTAAATATTGTTTTTTGATTCGTTTATCCTTTGGAAAAGAAGTTTGATATAAATAATTAGTCCTTACTAAATGACATAATTATAATTGTATCATTATTTTTGCAACGTTACTTTGGTAACTAAATTCAAAATTTTCATTTTACTAAATTGAATTAGCTATGTATAAAAATTTAACCTTGACTTTTATTGCTTGTATTTTGATGTGCAACGGGATTTTTGCACAGGAGACTTGGTCGTTAGAAAAATGTGTTCGATATGCTTGGGAAAATAATATTACGATAAAGCGAGCGGAAATAGGAGTAAGAAATAATCAATTAACCGAAAAAGGGAATCAACTTTCTCGATTACCCAATGTCAATGCATCTGTTAGTGGATCTTATCAATTTGGACGTACAATTGACCCTGTAACGAATACATTTAATTCATTGTCAATAGGAGCAAATCGTTATTCTGTGAATGCATGAGTTACGATACATAATGGAAGTCGAATTAATAATTTGATAAAACAATCGGGGCATGATATACAAGCAGCAATGGCTGATTTGGCACAGACTAAAAATGATATAAGTTTGACTATCGCGAATGCTTACCTGAATGTTTTATTTGCAGAAGAGCAATTAGCAGCAGCAAAAAAAAGGAAAGACCTTTCAGAAAGTCAACTTTCTCAAGTAGATAAATTGATAAATGCTGGAGCACGTCCTGCCAATGCTCGATTGGAAATTTTAGCAACAATTGCCAGAGACGATCAATCAATTATTGCTCAAGAAAATTTAGTAGATAATGGGTTGCAAAATCTTAAAAACTTATTACAACTTGAACCAAGTAATGAGATTCAATTAGAAAAACCAAGTACAATAGCTGTCGTTGTTTCAGCAGAAGATAATCCTGATGCTTTACAATTTTCAGATTTATATAATATTTCAATAACTAATCAACCATTTGTTAAGGCTGATGAAAGTAGAATCAAAAGCGCTGAATTAGGAAAAGATATAGCAAGAGCTGGATTGCTACCTAGTCTATCTGCTTTTGGTGGATTGAATACGAATTATTCTACTAGGGGGAAAAGAATCGTAGATGGAGCTATCGTAGATAATCCATATAGTAATCAAATAGATGAGAACTTCGGGCAAAACTTTGGTTTGAGTTTAAGCATTCCTATCTACAATAATCATCGGAATTTGATTAACATGGATAGAGCTGAATTGAATACGATAAGCAGTCAATATACTGCGGAAATCAATAAGCAGAATCTAAAGAATAATATTCAAACTGCACTTTCTAATGCTAGAGCTGCTAAGCGAACACTTGCTGCTTCTGAACGAACTAAAGAAGCATCAAATGCAGCTTTCCAAAACTCAGAAAAACAATTCCAACTAGGGACTATCAATACTTTTGAATATGCGACTGCTAAAAATAATTTAGATCAAGCAGAAGTGGATTTGATTATTGCAAAGTATGATTACCTATTCAAATTAAAAGTGTTAGATTTTTATCAAGGGAAAAAATTAGAATTAAAGTAAGCCCCTGTCTCCCAAAAGAGAAAGATAGAATGGGATTTAACAGAAAATAATAATTGACCTTTTTCAAATCAGAACGAAACAAAGTCTTCCTAGAAAGATAATTTATCAACCAAAAAATTACCCAAATCAAACGTTTCCTTATTATAGGAGACAGGGGGTTAAACCATGCGGAAAAACAATTCATTAATTTATATTTTAATAGCTGCAGTTCTTGCAATAGTTGCTTACGTTTATTTCAAAGGACAAAGCAAACCAAAAGGGGAAGAAATTACTGTTGAAAAAGTTTCTAAAAGAACCATAAAAGAAATGGTTGGTGCAAGTGGAAAAGTATTTCCAGAAACAGAAGTGAAAATCAGTTCTGACGTTTCAGGAGAAATCGTAGAACTCTATGTGGAGGAAGGTGATTCAGTTGTAGCAGGTCAATTGTTATGTAAGGTTGATCCAGATACGTATAAGTCAATGGTTGAAAGAGGACAAGCAACGGTCAATAGTAGCAAAGCACAAGTAGCTAATTCTGCTTCAGGAATTGCTCGAAGCCAAGCGCAATTGATTCAAGCTCAGGCTCAGCTAGAACAAATTAAATCGCAATTGGAAAATCAAGGCGACATTCATAACCGAAATGTTTTATTACATAAGGAGGGAGTGATTTCACAGGCAGATTTTGAAAATTCTGAAGCAGCATTAAAACAGTTGCAAGCTAACTTTCGCTCGACAGAGGCCAATGTAAAAACTGCTGAGGCGAATGTAGAATCAGCAGAGCAAAGTAAAAAAGCAGCAGAGTTTACGGTAAAAAGTTCGCAAGCAAGTTTGAAGGAAATGGTGACGAGTTTGAAACGAACTACAATCTATGCCCCCATGGGTGGAATAGTATCTGCGCTGAATATTGAACAAGGAGAACGAGTAGTTGGAACAGCACAAATGTCTGGAACTGAAATCATGCGAATCGCTAATTTGAATTCGATGGAAGTGCAAGTAGATGTGAGTGAAAATGATGTATTAAGAGTTGCGCTTAAAGATGACGTAGAAATTGAAGTGGATGCATATTTGGATCGAAAATTTAAAGGGAAAGTAACTGAGATTGCTAACTCAGCAAGTAATACTGGAACATCTATTTCTTTAAATACAGATCAGGTAACGAATTTTATTGTGAAAATTAGAATCGATCCGGAGTCTTACAAAGACATTGTTCAGAAAGGTAAAAAATTTCCTTTTCGTCCTGGAATGTCTGCTTCGGTTGACATCAATACTGAAACTCAACAAGATGTTTTAAGTGTGCCAATTCAATCTGTAACTACTAGAGAAGATGATAAAGAAGAGGAGGAAGAGAAAGCAAAAAAGAAGAAGGAAAACGAAGAAATCAAGGAAGTAGTTTTCGTTATGTCGGCTGATACCGTAAAAATGGTGGAAGTGAAAACTGGAATCCAAGATGATGAAAACATTGAAATTCTTTCTGGATTGCAAGAAGGAGAAGAAGTAGTTGCAGGACCATATTCTGCCATTTCTCGAAAATTAAAAGCAGGAATGCAAGTGCGATTAGAAGACAAAGAAAAGAAGAAAGATAAAAAAACTAAATAGAGGTTAATTCTTACAAGAATGGCAATAATTATTTTTATAAAAAATATTGAAAAGGGAAAAGTGAAAACTCGTTTGGCAGCAACAGTTGGAGATGACCAAGCACTAAAAATTTACGAAGCCCTTTTAGGACATACACAAAAAGTCGTTCGAGCAGTTGATGCCGAGCGATTTTTGTTTTACAGTTCATTTATAGAAAATGAGGATGAGTGGTCATCTGATTTTTTTAATAAAAAAGTACAATCGCAAGGAGATTTGGGGAGTCGAATGTCTGATGCATTTCAAGATGTTTTGAAAAAAAATGGAAAGGCAATTATCGTTGGAAGTGATTGCGCATCCTTGACACCTGAAATTATAAAAACAGCTCTAGATAAATTAGACGAATATCCTTTTGTGATCGGACCTACTTTTGATGGTGGATATTATTTGTTGGGAATGAATTCTTTTGAACCATCTGTTTTTGAAAATATAGAATGGAGTACCGAAACTGTTTTTCCAACAACGCTTTTACGGATGGCTAGTTTGGAGAAAAGGTGTTTTTTTTTGCCGCAACTTTCGGATATTGATTATGAGGAGGATTGGAAAACGTATGGTTGGGATTTAACCTCTGTCCTCTAAATGAGGACAATAAAATTAACGATTTACACAACCCAAAAAACCTATTCTTTCAATTAGAAGAATAGGTTTTTTTTAGGAAAGAATCAAATATTTCGTTCTCCTTTAGGGGCAGAGGTTATCGTCGGAATTCTTTCAAATTTGTCGAAATTGAAAGATGATTTAATCCACCTGCAAAATGATAAATTCCCCTCCCATAGTCAATTCTAAATCTTTTAATTTTCATTCCGATTCCAAAAGAGAAACCAGATCGACTTCTAAAATTAGTGACTGAAAGTTCTCGCCTCACCATGTGATTATAACCAAATCGCAAGCGCATAATTTCCCCTTTTCCAAAAAGAAATTCTCCATTAAAAATAACATGACGGAAGAAATTATCTGCAAAATCTTTGAAAGGTGTTTCGTTATTTTGAGTACCGTCACCGATTAAGAAAACAGATTCTACTGTATTGGGATCATCGTAAGTAATATTCCAACGATGTAAATTATGACCGATAAAAGAAAATCGAAAAGGTAGATGTTTCAAGCGTTGAGAAATGCCTATTTGAATGTCGAAAGGTAATGCTTCTCGGTTGTTACCTTCGTAGGCAGAAAATTGAAAACCGATATTTTTAAAAAGTAAAGTTGCTCCAAATCGTCCTGTTGAATCTGAATAGTAAGCTGCAACATCCGTTGAAACTCCATAAGAATTATATGATTCAAATTGCGAACTGATCAATTTTAGATTAGCTCCAACAGAAAGATTTTCATACAATTGTTTTCCCGCACCCATCGTCAAAGCGTATTCAGATGCTTTGAATTGACCATTGATATTTCCAAGATTATCAGTCAGATCAAATTTTCCATAAGAAATATATTGTAGGCCTCCATGAAGCGTTACATCTTGTTTTTTCAAATGATGAGCATATCCAAAATATCCATTGTTAATATCTGAAAGATGAAAGTTATAATTGAAAGAAAGAGCTTGATGCATTTTTGAATTTAACAACGAAGGGTTGGAGTAAGCAAGTGCAACATCATCATCTTTAACTGTTATCAAATTCCCTGCTAATCCAGTTACTCGAGCAGAGTTAGAAAGGTTGAGGAATTCGTAAATGTGATCGCCTCCAACTTGTGCATTTGTTTTTCCCAAAACAAAAAATAAGATAAAAAGGAGAGGTAATTTTTTTTTCATTTTATGCTGTTATTATTTTGCGTTTACTCTCACTTCGAGTCACCTTGTGAGTAGCATTGAGTTTTTTATTTTTTGACAAATTTTTATTCGATATTTATTTCGACACCTTCTTTTTTCCAAGTGGTAGAACATCGCCCATTGTTACAATTCATGGTTTGATAGTGTTCGCCATTTTTATCATATTTTTTTAATTCTCCATTTTCGAGAGCAAAGTCAGTATCAGAGTCAGTACCATTATAAGTACCTTCAGTTTTTAGATTTCCATTTTCATGGTATTCTTTAAAAGGTCCCATTTCTTTTCCTTTTTCAAATTGCAAAACTTCCTTAAGTTTTCCATTTGGGAAGTAGCCTTTTAGTTCACCTTCCCATGCACCTGCGACATAAATTGCTTCTTGCGATATTTTACCATCTTTAAAATAAGATTTGAATTCTCCATCATGAATCCCATTTTTATAATTGACTAATTCTTGAATTTGCCCATTGGGATAATAAAATTCTTGAGTTCCATTGAGTTGATCGTTTTTGTATGTTGATTTTTCCAATAATTTTCCGTCAGGAGAATATCGGCTATAAGTTCCTTCTTTGGCAAAATCCGACTTGCGACGAGTGTAGGATTCTATCACGATATCACCTTCTTTTACTTCGACAGTTTCTATATCACTACAACTAAAGAATGTAACTATTAAAAAAATAGGAAAAAGAATACGTTTCATTTTGATCGTCTTGTTTTGATTTTTATTGACAAAAGATGAAATACTAAAACAGAACGGAAAATTACGGAATAGATTACAGTTTTTGAAAGAGTTAATTTTTAAAATGACAAATGGGAGACTTGTTGTTTTACTTTTTGATTTTTAAATTGAATAGAGTGTTTGAAACAGGCAGAATATATAATCAACTTCAGATTTGGGAAAGTGATGCACACTCGCTTCCGTAGAGAAAGACCTTTAATAATAAGGCTGAAAAACTATTAATGAAGAAATTGACAAACTCAATTGATTGATAATCAGATAATTGAATCGTTCAGTTGTATTCATGGTATGTTTATACAACTGAAATTCTTTCCACTTAATTATCATTCATTCTACCCTCATATTCATCTATCCCATATCTTTGATAATTAAGTTATGCTCTTCCATTTCTAATCGTTCAGGGATAAACTTGAGAAGTTTAGAAAACCATTCTACATTTTCCATAAATCTTTATCAAAATCTTCTATAAATCATATATTAGTGTTAAATTTTAAATACCCTGAAGGTGTATAAATTAATTATATTTCTTATTTCTCACATTTAAAAACTATTAAATTTTTTTTTGAAAAAAGATTTATAAGCGACTCATTAGTTCATAAACGTAAATATGTTCACGCCAATTAGATAAAGTTTAAAAACCAGTCAGAATGAAAAAAATGCTACAAAATACTGCACATGTAAGCTTTTTATTATTAGTAACTACAATCCTACATGCTCAATGTTTTTCAACTCAAAATTTTACTACTTCTGGAAGTCATACATATACAATTCCGAGTACGAATTCTAGTTACACAATTAGAATTACTTCAGTAGGAGCAGATGGAGGGGACTATCCATCTGAATCAACAGGAGGGACTGGGGCTAATATGGTCGCAGAATTTTCCGTTAATGCTGGAGATGTTCTAGATGTTTATGTGGGTGATGCAGGAGCAAATGGAACTTCGAACAGAGGAGGAGGAGGAGGAGGTGGAAGTGCTATTGTTTTAAATGACAATGTAGTACTGGTTGCCAGTAGTGGAGGAGGTGGAGCGACTAGCAATGTAGCAGGAATTGGTCAAGGCGGGCAGGCAAATACGAATAGTACCCCTGCTGGAGGAATGGGTAACTCAGGAGGTGGCGCAGGAGGAGGTGGATTTAATTTTGATGGAGAAGGAGGGGTTAATGGTGCAACAGGTGGAGGACAAGGAACTTTAACTGCTACTGGTTCAGGTGGAACAGGATCTTTTAATGGTGGAAATGGTGGTGGTGGATTTGGCGGTGGCGGTGGCGCGGGCGGTGTGATTGGTGGAGGTGGAGGTGGTTACAAAGGTGGAGATGGAGGTGTAACTTTTGGCGATGGAGGAAAAGGTGGAGATTCATTTGTAAGTTCAGGTAACTCTGGTAATGTTATTAGCAATACAGCAGGTACGGACGGAGGTGGAACAGGTAATAATGGTTCAGTAATCATTGAATGTATATCAGCCTTGCCAGTTGAATTAATTTCGTTTATTGCAGCTTCTAATAATGGAAAAGTAGTTTTACGATGGGAGACTGCATCAGAGGTTAATAATTATGGTTTTGAAATACAAAAGTCAAAAAATGGTATTGACTGGGATAAAATTGGTTTTGTTCATGGCAGAGGAATGTCATCTGAATTAAATAGGTATGAGTATTTTGATGAAGAAACATCTTCTGAAATTAGCTACTATCGTTTAAAGCAGATCGACTTAGATGGTCAACATGAATTTTCAAAACTGGTTAGTTTCAATTTATCCAGAGAATGGGAAATTCAAATTTTCCCTAACCCAACTAAAAATAAAATTAATATAATTGGAATAGAAGAGGGGCAAGTAACGATTCTGGATAATCTAGGTAAGATAATTATTCAATCGAATTTTACTCATTCTAGGATTGATGTTTCGGCATTACCAAGTGGTATATATTTTATTCAGATAAGGTCAGGTAATAAAGCATCGATTAAAAAATTTATTAAGGAGTAGAAAGGGAAGAGATCATACAACCTTATTTGTGATTAATAAAATAAGGAGTATTATTATTATTATTATTATTATGTGTAAAATCTCACTTGTACTAATGAAGTGTTTATTCAAGTGGGATGAGTGTGAGAGTAATGAAAACCTCGAACAAAATTGTCAAAACCGTTCAGTTTTTTTGAAGAGAAAACATCTTAAATTACACTACTAAAAATCTTTTAAATTCAAATTTCCCCAATAAGAAAAACCGCCACCTTAAATTAATAAGATGACGGTTTAATATTTTTATAAGAAAAAATTATTTCGCTGTAACTTTTGCCTCAACGATACTTCTTCCAATACTTTCATAGTGGAATCCTAATTCTTTCATTCGGTCTAAATCGTATAAATTTCTCCCATCGAAGATAATTTTATTATTCAATGCTTCGGCTACTCGGTCAAAGTTAGGTGTACGGAATACACTCCATTCTGTGATGATAGCTAATGCATCGGCATTTTCGATACAAGTATATTGGTCGTCAGCCATTTCAACTTGACCATTGTAAATTGATTTTACATTTTCCATTGCTTCAGGATCGTAAGCAATTACTTTTGCGCCAGCTTTAATTAAATCATTGATGATATACAAAGCGGGTGCCTCTCGAATATCATCTGTATTTGGTTTAAATGCTAATCCCCAAACTGCAATCGTTTTACCTGTCAAATCCTCTCCAAAATGCCTTAAAATCTTTGCAGAGAGAATATTTTTCTGCAAACGATTGACATTCATTACTGAATTCAAAATTTTGAACTCATAATCATTTTGAGCAGCAGTTTTGGCTAATGCTTGTACATCTTTTGGAAAACAACTTCCACCATATCCAACTCCAGGAAACAAGAATCTTTTTCCAATTCTATTATCGCTACCCATTCCTTTTCTAACGTTATCAACGTTTGCACCAGTCATTTCACAAAGGTTAGCAATCTCGTTCATAAATGAAATACGAGTTGCTAAGTAAGAGTTAGCTGCATATTTAGTCATCTCAGCAGAGCGCTCATCCATAAAAAAGATTGGATTTCCTTGACGTACGAATGGTTCATACAATCTTTTCATTACTGCTTGTGCTTTTGGAGAATTAGTTCCAATAACTACACGATCAGGTTTTAGGAAATCATCAACAGCAACTCCTTCTCGTAAAAACTCAGGATTTGAAACTACGTCAAATAGTGATTCATCACAGTTTGCTGCGATAGCTGCATGTACCTTTTCAGCAGTTCCAACAGGAACGGTACTTTTGTCCACTACCACTTTATAGTCTTTGATTAAATTGGATAGTTCAGAGGCAACACCTAAAATATATGATAAATCAGCTGATCCATCTTCTCCTGGAGGAGTAGGAAGAGCTAAAAAAATAATTTCAGCATGGTTAACTGCTTCAGTTAAATTAGTTGTAAATCGAAGTCTTCCTTGCTTAGTATTTCTTTCAAAAAGTAATTCTAAACCTGGTTCGTAAATTGGCACCTCGCCATTACGCATTCTTTCTACTTTGTTCGCGTCAATATCTACGCAAATTACATTGTTACCAGTTTCTGCAAAACAAGTTCCTGAAACAAGACCAACATAACCAGTTCCAACGACTGCAATATTCATAATAGGAATGGGTTTTAAGTTAAATAATAAGGATTCAAAAATTTTGTATAAAGTTTTCTGGAATAAATAACACAAATTGAAATTGATTTATAAGTTAATCAACATGTCATTATCAACTTCAGAAAGCCTAACAATTATACTAATCAATAATTATGCGAAAAAATAATATATGTACGATTTGAATCGTGCTTTTAGAAGAAACTTATAAAAAACAGTAATGGAAGGTGGTATTTAGTAGATTGGGGAAACAATACAAATGTAAAATAAAAAAAATAACAGGATCAATTTAGATCCTGTTATTTTTTTTTGTTAGAAAAAATTAGATCTCTTATCGTCAATATCAGCATTTTTCTTCATTGATTGCATCACCGCAGTCCTCACTTGATTTTGAGAATTCAATCGGATTGTATTTCTAATAGAAGGAATATTTGAAGGAGGTGTTGCAGCTGGTTTTGAAGTAGTTTTCACTACAAAAACACCATTTGCACCAATTACTGGAGAAGCAACACTATTTTCATCTACAGAGAAAGCAGCAGCAACAACATTTGGTTCTTGACCAAGGCCAGGAACAGATGAAGAACTGAAGTTTACATTCGATGCGGTATCTAAATCAGTTTGGAAAGTACTTGCGATCGATGCTAAATCTTGCGTGTTGATTTTTCCTTTAATGATTTCTCCTTTTTTCATATTTCTAACGAGAGGAGTAATAATATCTCTCACATTTTCGAGAGAAGCTTTTCCTGCTTTTTGAACCATGTCAACTCCTGATACGATATATTTGTTATCATAAAAATCAATTTGATCTTGGAAGCTATATACATCTGAAGAAACATCTCCAACGCTATTTTCAAAAGCAAATTTGATCATTTTTCTAGAGTCTTCACTTGAACCAAGTGCTTGAATGCTAAAAGCATTAGCAGTAACTGGATTAGAAGTAGTATATTCTATATTTGAATTTCCTTCTGCTGCTGTTTTCATTGCTTCTAAATTCTTATTATTTCTAATAAATTCAGTTGCTTGACCGTAAACAGCTTTTGTCGTCTTTTTAGAAGGAATAACATTTTTGCTTAAGTAAGCTACTTTTACTCGTTCTGTATTAGTAATAGTCTTTCTTCCAAGAGGCTCAATCAAGTGAACTCCAAAATCTGTTCTAACTGCGTAAAGTTGATTCAATTCTCCACTAAAGAATGCTACATCATTGAACGGAGGAACCCACATATTAACAGCAGTATATTCATACACACCACCTTTATCCTTACTTCCACCATCTGTACTAAATTCAGCAGCTAAGGCCGTAAAATCTCCACCTGCTTCAATTACAGTTTTCAAACTATCTGCTCTTTTTTCCCAAGCTAAGTATTGTGCTTCAAATGGTTTTTGGCCTCGTGGTAAATTAGGATCACCAAGTAAGATATGACGAACTGTGGCAGAGTCAGGTAAAACTCTTCGATCTAAAATCTTAGCAACACTATAAGCTCTTCCTTCTAAATATGGTGCAGTTACAGATCCAATTTCTTGTTCAAAAGCACTAGTTTGAATGGCTGCATTTAATTGGTCAGCTGTCATCCAGCCTTGTCCTTTAGTTCCAAAGTTACTTTCGATATAGAGATCAATATCATCAGCGTCAGTTTTTGCAGCAAATTCATTTCCTAATGCCACGACATCTTTTTTGATAGCTAGAGAATCATCATTGGAAGGAGTTACATTAAATGTAACATAACCTACTTTTCGAGTTTCCTCATCTTGCATATATTTCGCAGCATTGGCATTCAAGTAACTAGTCAAATCTGCATCTTCAACAGTTACTTCACTATCCTGAACTTCATCGAAAGGAATTTTTACATATTCAAAAGTGATTCTTTGATTTTGGTCAGCATATGCTTTTTCTACCATCCAAGAAGGATTGTACATCGATTTGCTTACCAAAGTATTTAATTTTGCTTGGATGCGTTCTTTTCTTACTTCTCCTTCATGCATGCTCCAAAAATCAACAAAATCCTTACTTAATGGCTCTCCATTAACTTCGTCATCTTCAATCATTTGTTTGAATTGTAAAATTCTTTGCATGTCTGGTTGAGGATTCGGATTGAATTGTTGTTGAGCTCCACCTGCCGGGAATCGAGATGCCATTAGTGGACTCAAATCAGCAACAGAACCGAACTGTAAATCTTTCAACTCTTTAGTACTTACACCTAAGCCTAATGCTTCGGATTCGTTTTGGATGATAGATTTTTCCACCAGATAATTCCATAGACTGGCTCGTTGTGCATAGCTATCATTACTCTGAAAGCTTTTACTTCTAACTTGATATTGTCTATCGAAATCAGGGTAACTAATTTTGTTACCAGCAATATTTCCAATGGTAGATCCACTCGTTGCTCCAATACTTCTATCACCTGACATAGAATCCATCATGATAAACGCGGCAAGGCCTAATCCAATAAGAAGGATTAAAAGCCAATTATTTTTTCTAATTTTTCCAATTAACGCCATTTCGAATTATAATTTTGATTGGTTTATTTTAAAATATATGTGTCTTTGTTGAATGTATAACATATTAATAATGAGATCGATACTTTGAATTTTTCCTAAAAAAGTTATTGAGGGAGACCGTCAAATTTTGAAGGTTTGGAAAAATCCATGCAAAGGTATCATTCTTAGGTCTGAAAATCAAAAAAAGCACGTATTTTATGAGTTTCCAGTTGGATGAAAAATGATAATGGATTTTTGTTTTTTACGTTGAAAATTAGAAAAGGTTGGGAAATGAATATCGAATATCGAATGTTTTGATTAGGAATATAGTTTTGAGAGTTTTGATGAGCAAGACTCAAAAAACAAGATCCAAAATGTACCTCTTATCTTTCTGGTTTTCTGATGTTGCATATTGGTTATTCTACTGATTTCTTCAAATGCTTTGCCGCCGCATCCAATTCTTCATAAAACTCTTCTCCATATTTCCGAATTAGTGGTTCTTTTAAAAATTGATAAACAGGCAATTCCTCTTTTTTCCCTAATTCGCATGCTGCCGAGCAAATATCCCAAACATCATAATTCAGCGCTTCAAAATTCACTCGTTCATCTTTTTCTACTCGAATAGGGTAGAGGTGACACGAAATGGGTTTTTTAAAATCAATCTCACCTGCTTTGTGCGCTTGTTCAATTCCACATTTTGCGATACCTAATTCATCGACAGTCATAAAAGAACACGCGCCACCAGGTTGAAGAGAAGTTCCAAATTCTTCTGCCTCCTCGTAGTAAACAGCTGTTCCATTTTTAGCGATGGTTTGTCTCCCTTTTTCAGTTAAAAAAGGAACTATCTTGTCATAAATGTTATCCAAAAGCTCCATTTCATCCTCTTCCAAAGGAGCACCAAAATCACCTTCCCAACAACAAGCACCTTTGCATGCTTTAAGGTTACAAAGGAATTGTTTGTTGATCACATCATCGCTGACGAGTTTATCTTGAACTATGAGCATAAGTTTTTTTTAATAAATGTGTTACATTTTGCAATCAATATTCAGATTTTCCATTTCATCTCCTTACTTTAGCAAAAATAATTTAATTAATGTTGTCTCAACTTTATTTGAGCATTTAATTCTAATAAATATGAAAAAGATACTTTTAAGTGGTTTAATGCTTTTTATGATGGTCAGTATTTTTGCACAAAAAAATACTGATACAGATCGTTCTTCAGCTGAAGCAATCACTCAAGAATTGGTAGAAAAATATAAATTAACAGATGTGCAATCTGCAAAGATGTTGAAAATTCAACAACGTAAACTTAAAAATGATGCGGAAATCGCACCACTCGAAGCTACTGATATTGATAAATATTTGGCAAAAATGAGTGGGAATGAACAACAAACTAATTTTTCTATTCGAAGAATCTTAGATAGAGAACAAGCTAAGATTTTGACAAAAGAAGAAGTTGATTTAAGATTAAAAAGAGCAGGTGTTTCTTCTCGCATGCAAAAGGAAGGAGCTAGTACGCTGGAAATTAAAAAAGCGCTAATCAAAGTAAACTAATTTGACTTTTCAATGAAAAATAAAAGACTTGAGTAATTCATTCAGGTCTTTTATTTTTTTCCAAATCTCTTTCCTCTTTATTTTTTCTCCTATCTCTAATATATCTTCTCGAAAAAATGATGATCTGACAAAAAATTAATATTTTTGTCGACATATGATTTAACAAATTTGATGTTCAATCGTTAGAGATATAACATTTAATCAATTAATCAATCTCTCCTGATTTACTCAGGAAATAAAATATAATAAGAAATCAATGGACTTACTCAAACAGAAATTTTTTGAAAAATCATCCCAATTAAAATCAGAAGTTAAAAGCCTTCTCAAAGCTCAAGGTGGAACTAAAGTTGATGAGGTGACACTCGGTCAAGTCTTTGGAGGAATGCGTGGAGTGAAAAGTATGATCTGGGAAACTTCACAATTAGACGCAATCAAAGGGATTAGATTTAGAGGTTATTCGATTCCCGAATTAAGAGATTTATTACCTCGTGTAGCAGATGGAAAAGAGCCTTTACCAGAAGCACTTTTTTGGTTGATGCTAGTTGGAGAAATTCCAACTGAGGATCAAGTAAAAGGATTGACTGCTCAATGGGTAGCGAGAAGTACTGTACCTCAACATACTTTTGATGTATTGGATGCACTTCCGAAAGACACTCACCCTATGGCTCAATTTAGCATTGCGATTGTCTCGTTACAGAACAAAAGTATTTTTGCTCAACGATATGCTAAAGGCATGAGTAAAAATGATTACTGGGATGCGATGTATGAAGACACTATGAATTTGATTGCAATGTTACCGAGAGTAGCTGCATACATTTATAGAAGAACTTATCACAATGGTGATCATATCGCTCCAGATTTGACTTTGGATTGGGGAGGAAACTTTGCTCATATGTTAGGAGTTCCAGGAGAGGAGTTCAAAAGTTTTATGAGATTGTATCTGACGATTCATGCGGATCATGAAGGTGGAAATGCTTCTGCTCACACGACTCACTTAGTGGGATCAACTTTGAGCGATGCTTATCTTTCATTAGCAGGTGGAATGAATTCGTTGGCTGGACCATTACATGGATTAGCTAATCAAGAAGTGATCAAATGGATTTTCAGAATGTTGGAATCTTTGGGAACAAAGAAACCTACTAAAGCACAAATTAGAAAATATGTTAAAGCAACTTTAGCTGCACGACAAGTAATTCCTGGATATGGTCATGCTGTATTGAGAGAACCAGATCCACGATTCGTAGAGCAAAAAAGATTTGCTAAAGAAAATATTACAGGTTCAGATATTATTAATGTAGTTTGGAAATGTTTCGATGTAGTGCCAAAAGAATTACAAGCATTGGGTAAAGTGAAAAACCCTTGGCCAAATGTAGATGCTCACTCTGGAGCAATTTTGGTGCATTACGGAATGAACGAATATAGTTTCTATACTGTATTATTCGGAGTGTCGAGAGCACTTGGAGTTTTGTCTGCACTTTGTTGGTCACGAGCTTTAGGCTTCCCATTAGAGCGACCAAAATCGGTTACGACAGAATGGGTAAAAGAACATTTAGCAAAAGAAGCAGCAACGAAATAAGTTGTTTTCTTTTTTAAAAAATTAAGACCCGATGTTGAGGAATCAACGTCGGGTCTTTTGTTTTGGAAATGTGTAAATGTATTGTTATTTTATTTGAATTACTTTTGATAAACTTCAACATTTCTTCCATCAAAATCTTTTACAACTGCTAATGTTCCAAATTCAGTTTCTTGAATTTCGCTTTTTACTTCTCCACCAATTTCCAAAATTACATCAATTGTTTTTTCTAAATTATTTACTCGAAAACCTAAGCGAGTTGTCGAGTCTGGTAAAGATTGATTCTTTTGCAAAGGATAAATTTCCAAAATGATTTTTTGATTTTTAATAATGGAACTAAAATGCTCCGGACCATTTCCATGTTTTTCTTTTTGAAAAATCAAATCAAAACTTTCATAGAATGCTTTTTGTTTTTCGAGTTGATTAGTTTTGATGACAAGTAGTGCGATCATTTTTTAATTTTATAACAGTACATTTACAAAAATAATTTTGCTTTAGAAATAAGAACAAAACTAATCTAATTCCGTTTTAAATAAAACGTTCTTTTTGTTTTGTAAAACTTTTTATCTTTGAGCGTTTTTATACAAAGACAATTAATTTCCAAATTTAAAAATTAAACAGATTATGGCTTTTAAACTTCCTAAACTCCCTTACGAATACGGTGACTTGATGCCACACATTGACAAACGAACAATGACGATTCATCACACTAAACATCATAATGGATATACGACAAAATTAAATGCAGCGATCGAAGGAACTGATCTTGCAAAAAAATCAATCGAAGACATTTTGAAAAAAGCTTCTACGCATGGAGCAGCAGTTCGAAATAATGGTGGTGGATTTTACAATCACTCTTTGTTCTGGAAAGTGATGTCTCCAAAAGGAGGAGGACAACCTTCTGCAAAAAGTAAAATTGGAGCAGCAATCAACAAAGATTTTGGTTCATTCGAAAAATTCAAAGATGCTTTTTCTGCTGCTGCAAAAACTCAATTCGGTTCAGGTTGGGCTTGGTTGTGTGTAAGCAATAGAGGAAAATTATTTGTAACAAGTACTCCTAATCAAGATAATCCTTTGATGGATTGTGCTGACAAAAAGGGAACACCAATCTTAGGTTTGGATGTTTGGGAGCATGCTTATTACTTGAAATATCAGAATAAGCGACCTGATTATGTTGAAGCATTTTTTAGCGTTGTAAACTGGAAACAAGTAGCTCAAAATCTATCTGCAGCTACCAAAAAGTAAGTGAAGAGTGTAATAAAAGAGACAATTTTGGAAAAAAGTAAAATTTAACATTTCAATAATTGTGCCCTTTAAGTGAATAAAAAAGACCGAGAACGATTGTTTTCGGTCTTTTTTGTATATATTATGACGAAATGAGGAAGGTAGTTGTTTTATGTTATTTGCCAATCTGATGATTACATCGTAACTTGAAGCAACTTATTTTGAATATCTATCATCTATATAGTGTTCAAGTTATTATAATCCAAAATTGTTTATTTAGGGAATTACCTAATAACGAATTTTTTTACAAAAAACCCTTTACCCATGATCATTTTAAGCATTTTAGCACTAATTCTTGTTGTTTTCGGATATGAAATTGTACAAGAAGCTTAGTAGAACAAACTCTAAGAAATTGAAAAGGCTTTCACAAAAATTTGTGAAAGCCTTTTCTCATTTTTAGGAATGAAGTAAATTTTTATTTTTTCATTTCTTGAGGAATCGTTGCTTGATACATTTCTTCTGCTTGCTCTTTGGTGTAATTTCCATTTCCAGATTGGAAAATATATTCTCGATCTCCTTGCACCACAATTCTTCGGAATCCGAAATTATGCAATGTAGAGTCAATCACAGTTTCGTATATAAATCCGTTCGGCTCATCTAAAATTACATTGACAGACGAGTAAACAGAGATACTTTTTAAATTATTTAAATGTTCTGCCTTGGTTGCTACAACATCTTTGGTTGCTTCACCAAAATAAATGCGAACTTCGTAATCATCAGACTTTTGACTTTTGATAATCACTTCATCTGACACCACTAAATTTTCTTTTTCTATATCAACACTATCGGGTGCTAAAATGGTGTATGGAATTCCATATTCGAGCAGGTTACGTGGTTTTAAATAATTGTCATCGGAACTACCGCAAGCAGATAAAAAAAGTACAATTATTAAAAGGGAAAATAGTCTCATGAATATTTTTTTAGATTTATGGTCTTAAAATTTTTGATTAGAAAACGTTGACAGCAAAAATATACTTTTCAACGGATAAAATTTAGTGATTAGTTTTTTTAAGGTAATTTTAATTATGAAAATAAAAATTGAAGTTTGTGCTGCCTCTGTTCAATCTGCATTGACCGCTCAGTTGGCAGGAGCGCATCGTGTAGAATTGTGTAGTAGTTTAGAGTTGGGAGGAATAACACCAAGCGCTTCCACAATTGAAAAAACAAGAGAAATATTAGACATTGAAGTGTACGTTTTGATTAGACCTAGACCGGGAGATTTTTTATACTCTTCTCTCGAATTTGATACGATTAAACGTGATATTATTTTTTGTAAAAATGTAAAAACGGATGATGGGAAAAAAGTGGATGGAGTCGTGATAGGTATTTTGCAAAAAGACGGACAAGTCGATGTCGAACGAACCAAAGAATTGGTGGAAATAGCTGCCCCAATGAAAGTTACTTTTCATCGTGCATTTGATCGAGCTGCGGATCCATTTTTATCTTTGGAAAAAGTAATTGAAACTGGAGCGCACCGAATTTTAACCTCAGGACAATTTGCAAATGCTTTTGAAGGAAGATTTTTGTTGCAAGAGTTAGTTGAAAAAGCAGCAGGTAGAATTTCCATCATGCCAGGCGCAGGAGTGAATGCACAAAATATTTTGGAGTTAGCAAAAATTACTTGGGCAGAAGAATTTCATCTCTCAGGAAAAGATGAAGTTAAAAGTAAAATGACTTTTGAAAACCCGAATTTTGAATTCTTGGAAAATGATTTTTTTGAAACGGATTTGAAGAAAATAATGGATGTAATAAAAATGGCAACAGATAATAGATAAGATAAAGCATGAAATTTTTAATAATAGTAACTAATTTCATTTTCAATATTTATCATAAATTTATTTATGTTGGAGATATGGGGAAGTTGCATCCTAAAGGTTATGCAAAAGAGCATACTATTGTTATTATTAGTTTTTTGCTTGCAACCAATCTTTCTTTTATAATGAGGAAAGGGTATTTTCATATTTCATTTGCAGAAGAAAACGCGAGTATAATTTTTATGGCATTTGCAGTTTCCATTTACTTATTTAATAGATATTTTATTTTTCCGAAATTAAATAAGAATAGTTTTACATTTTTCGAATCTGTAACTTCGATTATTTACATATCTGTAAGTCTTATTCTCATATTTTTATGAATAAGTATTAGATAAAATAAAAATGGTGAACGATCAAAATTAACCGCTCACCATTTATTATTTTCAATGAATGAAAATTACATCATTTTTTTCTTAGACTTAATTCCACAACCAACAGCTTTTGTAGTTGCAGGATCAGGATCATTTCCAGCTTCCAATGCACTAATTGCATCTTCCACATATTTCACTTTTACCAAGTTAGCATCTTCGTGATTGTCGTCGATTGCTCCGATGTATTTTACAGTCAATTCTTTGTTTAGCAAAAATACATGAGGAGTTTTTGTTGCTCCATATTTTGGAAAAACTTTTTGACCTTCATCGAAAACATATTCGAAAGGGAATGATTTTTCTTCTGCACGAACTTGCATTGCTTTGAAGCTGTCGCCTTCTTTTACTGCTGGATCATTTGGGTTAATTGCTACAACTGGGTAACCCATTGGCGCATATTTTTTATGTAAAGCAATAATTCGATCTTCGTAATCAACTGCGTAAGGGCAAGTATTACAAGTGAAAGTTACAATGTAACCTTTAGCTCCTTCGATACCACTAAGAGAAACTAATTCACCATTTACATTTTTTAAACTGAAATCATCTGCGGCATCGCCAATTTTTAATCCTTTAGCAGCGTCGTCGTTCATCATTTTAGATGCAGCATCTTTAAGGTCTTTGGCAGCTTTTTCAGTTGCAATATTTTCTTTTTCACCAGTTGCTTTGGCAGCTTCAGTCGCTTCTCCGCAAGAAGTCATAAATATTCCTAAAGCAAAAAATAGGAAAGCAGTTTTAATTAAATTTTTCATGATAAGATTTTATAAATATGATTTAACAATAGTGTTTAATTCTTCGTAATTATCGAATTCACCTTTGATGATTTCGTAATCTTCGTTGTTATAAATTATTGTGACCGGTATTGCACCATCCCAATCTGGATTAACTTTATCAATCCAAGTATTGTAATCTGAATCGGTCAAAGCAACAACATGAGACATTAATTTTTCTCTTTGGATAAAAGGTCGAAGTTTGGAATCAATATGTTTCTTTGAATCTAAACTGATCAAAACAACTTTTACCTTTTTATCTTTGTACGTTTTATTCATGTATTCAAAATAGGGGAGTTCGGCGACGCAAGGCGAGCACCATGTTGCCCAAAAATTGATTACATAAGTGGTGTCATTTTGATGGTTAAACATATAAGCTAAATCATCATAAGAGTCGTAAACTGCTGAAAGTACAGGCTCTGTTTTTTCCAATATTGGAGATTCGACAACAGGAGCAGATTCGTCAACTTTAGCAGCAACTTGTTTTTCACCACAACTTTGCAATGCTTGCGTAAGAGCAAAAACAGAAAAAAGAATAAGAGAAAATTTATATTTTAATGTGTCCATTTTTTTGCCTTAAAATCAAATTTTAAAAAATAAATATTTCAATTACCCATTTCCTTTACTAGAAGGTCGGTTAGGACTTCTCAAATTTGGTCGCTTTCCTTTCGATCTTTTTCTTTTCCCTTTAACTTTTTTATCCTTGATCGAACAACCCATTGCTTTGGTAAATGGGGGATTTGGATTTTCCCCTTTTTCCATTTGAGCAATTGCCACTTCAACATATTTATTTTTCACAGTACTGTCATCTCTACTATCATCGATTGCACCAATGTATTTGACTCGTCTATTTTTATCTAAAATAAAAACATGAGGCGTTCGAGTTGCTCCAAATTGGGGATACACTTTTTGGCCTTCATCAAACAAATACATAAATGGGAATCCTTTTTCTGCTGCTCGAACTTTCATTTCTTCAAAACTATCATCTGGTTTTAAGTCAGGATCGTTCGGATTAATTGCGATAACTGGATATCCCATTGGTGCATATTTTTTGTGCAAGTCAATGATGCGATCTTCGTAAGCAATTGATACGGGACAACTGTTGCAAGTAAACACAACAACATATCCTTTCACATCTTTGATGCTTTCCAAGGAAACCATTTTGTCATCTATATTTTTCAAATTAAAATCAGCAGCGACATCGCCTACTTGATATCCTTCACTTTTTTCGGATACTGTATTAAAAGTATTTTTAGTTGGAAAAGTGAACCCTGCTATAAATAAGAATGCAGCGAAAAGTAATATTAATTGTTTCATAATCAATGAGTTATGTTTTTTTTAATGAAAAAATAAGGTTAAAAATACAAAATTAGAAAGAGTCTTATGTTGTTACTTTATGAAAGATTTTTTCTTAGGTATATTTGAAAAACAAATTTTAGTAGGGAAAGTTGCCTTTCAAGGTACATTCAAATTAGATGCTGCTTTTATCTAAAACTTGTTCTGGTCTTTTAGATATGAGATACACTTAGATGAAAGAAAAAAGTAATATTCTCATAATTGAGAATATTACTTTTTATAAAAATTAGACTTGAATGAAAGGGAGTTTTAGAAAATATTTATTTATGCATTTAATTTATACTTGACTCCGATGCGTTCTAATTTTGCAATCATCTCTCCATCTACATTTACTTTTCGACTGACAGAACGCAATTTTAGTTTGATTTGATTCTCAGGTTCGAGGACTTCGATTTTGAGTGGAAGTTTGCCTTTACTATGTTTACAAATATCTTCGATCTCATCAATTAAGTCATTCGTGATTTGTTGAATCGGTAATTTCAAAGTAATTGATTCTGTCATTTTCAAACCTATGGCTGCTAATTGTTGAATCTCCTGAACTCTAAATTGAAACTCTTCTCGGTAATTATTGTATTCGTATTTTCCTTTGATAAAAACAACTTCTCCTGGTTTCATTCGAGCAGCATAATCGTTGTAATCATCTCGCCATAAAGCTAATTCCAACGAACCATTATAATCTTGGATAGTGAAAAAGCCATAACCATTTCCTTTCTTATCAATTCGATTATTGGCTGCAACAACTACACCTGCAAGATTCAGATTTCCACCTTTATGGTTTTCCAAATCTTCTAAAGTGCAAGTAGTATAATTTTCAATTTCCAATTTATAATCATCAAGCGGATGTCCAGAAATATAAATTCCAGTCACTTCTTTTTCCTTTGTCAATTTTTCAATCAAGCTCCATTTGCGAGCCTCTGGTATTTTTGGCTCAGGACTTAATATATCCTCGGAGTCACCAAATAATGAATTAACAGATTGCGCTTTTTGTGCTTGATAAGCATTTCCATATCGCAAAAGATGTTCGATAAACGTATCGTATTTTTCGGAAGGAGCATAATAAACCCAACGTTCCATATCAAAACAATCTAACCCACCTCCTAAAACCAAACTGTCCAAACATCTTTTATTAAAAGAACTCAAATCCAAGCGACGCATCATATCAAAAACATTTTCGAAAGGAACGCCTGTTGCTCTTTGTTTCAGAACTGCTTCAACTGGTCCAGAACCAACTCCTTTCAAGGCAGTCAAGCCAAATCGAATTTGACCTTTTTTATTTACAGAAAAATCCGCAGCACTTTCATTTACATCTGGGCTAAGTACATCAAGTCCCATTCTTTTACATTCTCGAAGGAAGAAAGTTAACTTCGAAATATCATTTTTGTTATGCGTCAAAACCGAAGCCATAAATTCAGCAGGGTGGTGCGCTTTTAAATAAGCTGTTTGGAATGCCACCAAGGCATAACAAGTCGAGTGCGATTTATTAAATGCGTAAGATGCAAATGCTTCCCAGTCTGTCCAAACTTTTTTAACGATGGTTTCGTCGTGTCCATTTTTTTGACAACCTTCCAAAAATTTTGGCCACATTTCATCAATTAACTTCTTCTTTTTCTTACCCATCGCTTTACGCAACATGTCGGCTTCACCTTTGGTAAAGTTGGCGAGTTTTTGCGAAAGCAACATTACTTGCTCTTGATAAACTGTGATACCATAAGTCTCCTCCAAATATTCCTTCATGTCGGCAAGGTCATATTTGATGGGTTCTTTTCCGTGCTTCCGCAAAACGAAGGATGGAATATACGCCAATGGACCAGGACGATATAATGCATTCATCGCAATCAAATCCTCAAATTTGGTTGGAACTAAATCACGTAAATATTTTTGCATTCCAGAGGACTCGTATTGGAAAACTCCAATCGTATCTCCTCGTTGGAAAAGTTTATAAGTCTTTTCATCTTCGAGTGGAATTTCATCAGGATCGATGTCGAGGTCTTTATTTTCTTTGACCATTCTGATGGCATCTTTGATGATGGTCAAAGTTTTTAAACCTAAGAAATCCATCTTCAAAAGCCCAGCATCTTCCGCTACACTATTATCAAATTGACTGACCAACATGTCAGAATCCTTGGCAACAGTTACTGGAATATAATTCGTGATTTCGTCAGGTGTGATGACGACTCCACAAGCATGAATTCCAGTATTTCGAATTGAACCTTCGAGTTTTCGAGCAGTCTGTAACATCTTTCCGATGTGGTCAGGTTGCTCAGCGAGTTTTCGGAATTGGTAGGCTTTTTCTACGTCTTCCGAATTCATTTTGCCTTTTAATTTTTTATTGATGTCACCTTCTTCTAAGACACCTTTAAGTGTTGCACCTAGTTGAAGTGGGAATGTTTTTGCCACTTTATCTACTTCTGAAAGTGGGACATCTAACACTCTTCCCACATCTCGAATACTACTTTTGGCGGCCATCGTACCATAAGTAATAATTTGTGCAACTTGATTTCTTCCATATTTATCAATCACATAATCAATTACTTTTTGTCGTCCGACATCATCAAAATCAATATCAATATCGGGCATTGAAATTCGCTCAGGATTTAAGAAACGCTCAAAAAGTAAATCATACTTGATTGGATCAACATTCGTAATCCCCACACAATAGGCAACAGCTGAACCTGCAGCTGAACCCCGACCCGGTCCAACACTCACACCCATCTGTCGAGCAGTCGTAGTGAAATCTTGAACGATCAAAAAATACCCTGGATAACCAGATGCTTTGATGACACTCAATTCAAAATCCAATCGTTCTTTGATTTCAGGAGTGATATCACCCCATCTTTTTTTCGCACCTTGATAAGTCAATCCACGTAGAAAATCATCTTGCGAAGTATAACCTTCTGGGATTGGGAAATTAGGTAAGAGTACATCTCGAGCTAATTCTAAAGGTTCTACTTTATCATAAATTTCCATTGTATTGTCCACCGACTCTGGCAAGTCTTTGAACAGCACCTTCATTTGATCTTGAGTTTTAAAATAAAAATCAGTACTTGGAAATTTAAATCGTTTTTCACTTGCGACACTACTTGCGGTATTGATACATAACAAAATATCGTGAGGCGCCCAATCTTCCTCTTCTACATAATGGGAGTCATTGGTACAGATTGTTTTAACATTGTGTTTACGGGCAAGTTTAAGAAGCGTTTGATTGATGTCTTCTTGGCTTACGCCTAAGCCATCAATATTTTCCAAACCACCATGTCGCTGAAATTCGATATAGTAATCTTCACCAAAGAGATCAAGCCACCATTTTAATAATTCTTCCGCTTCGTCTTCCTTGCCTCGTAAAATAGTTTGTGGTAATTCTGCTCCAATACAACAACTTGTAGCAATTAATCCTTCGGAATATTTTTCTAAAAGTTCTTTATCAATCCTTGGATATTTACTGTACAAACCTTCCATATATCCTAAGGAACATAGTTTACAAAGGTTCTCATATCCTTTTCTATTTTTGGCTAAAAGCAACTGATGAAATCGTTTATCCTTTTCTCCATTTTTGACCGAAAAGGATTTTTTGTGTCGATCTTTTACTAAATAAAATTCGCAACCGATGATCGGTTTTATATTTCGCTTATTTGCTTCCGCCACAAACTTAAATGCTCCAAACATATTTCCATGGTCGGTTAAAGCAACTGCTTTTTGACCATCGGCAGCAGCTTTGTCCATCATTCCTGTAATGGAAGAAGCACCGTCAAGTAGAGAGTATTGAGTATGACAATGGAGGTGGACGAATTCTGACATAGTTTCCCTTTTTTATAAAAATGAAATACGTGTAAGTATTGTTATACGTTTTTCACAAGATAGTCAAAATGGGAAAACATAAAGGTGTCCAAGGAGTTATTTTTAGGAGGTGTGGAAAAGTTTTTTTGGAAAAATTACCTTGTTCCTCTTCTCTTTCTCCTCAGTTTTCTATCTAAAGATTCCAGTACCATTTCCCAAAGCATTTCAAAAGGAATGATTTCCATTTCAATAGGTTTACTGGCTACGTCGAGTGGTTTTGTTTTTAATTTTTTAAATAAATCTTTAGTGTTTCTTTCCAGAGCAATTCGGTTGAAGTTAGACTCTGGAATTTTTAGAAACATTTTGATAAAGCAATTACTTCTAAAGTCATCATTTTTTCGAAGATATCGAGAGGAATAATTTCTCAAAGCTTCCATTCTTTCATTTACTTCTTCCTCTTTCTTTTCACCGAATAAAAATAAAATTTGTAATACTAAAATCATAATGTTCATCCCTCGTTTATCTCTCGAAAAGACAGGTAAGCTTTTGATAAATGATTTAGAATCAAATCTTGGTTTTCGTTTATTGGTTTCGATTTCTATTTTTCCAATCCGAATAAAATAATCGATAAATGCTTCGATAAGATTCCAAAACTCTTTTCCAATTTCGAATCTAGCTTTTTTCTTATTTCGAATGAATCTGACTTTTCGATAAAAACTAAATCCTTCTTGTATTTTTTTTGAATGGAATAAAAGGAGAATATAAAACTGACTTACAATAAACCAATTGACACTTCCTTCACTTACTAGAGCTAAACAATGTTTTGCATCCAAGTTGGCAGCTTCATATTCCTTTATTTGAGTATAACTGTTTAATCGTTTAAAAATAAAATTAAAGATTTGAGTTTTTGACTGGTATGGTTGATTTTGAAAAAAATGGAGGGCCTGATTACATGCTTTAATTGTACCCTCATGATCATTTTCAATTTGATATCGCAAAACCAAAATTGTATGTGCAAATAAACGGAATTGTCGATAGGTTGATTTTTCTAAAAGAGGCTCTAATTCTTGAGCATACATTTTAGCCATTTTGACATGGAAAGGTTTAATTGTTTTAGATTTTACAAAATGACTGGCTAGGTTATCATACATTTCTCTTGCTTGTTCTTCATAGTCTCGATCCTTTTTTAGATGTTTAAAAATATGATTATATTTTTTTAATTTTTTTTGATCTCCTAGAAGTGTTCCATAATAAGTTCGTAAATCTTTCAATAGGTCAATAGCAATATCATAAAGCTCAAACTTCAATGCTATTTTTAACGTCTTTTCAGAAAGTTTCACACTTGCTTTTCTAGCGCCTCTTCCTGTCAAAATTTTTGTTGCAGCTAAATTTTTATAACAATTATAATAAGCCTTTTGTAAATCATTATAAGCAGCAGCATTTAAATCAATAAAGAATATCGTATTTAATGCACGTTTTTCTAATCTAGATTTAATATTTCGATATCCTTTGCTTAAGTCATTTGTTCCATATAATTCTCTACATGCTTGGGTATCAGAACTGAATTTATCTTTTAAAATACCTTCGTATAATCTATACAGTTTTTGATCTTTAGGCATTCTATGTCCTATTATTTCTATATTTTTTATTTTATTTTTATCAATAGCAGATATTATATCTTTTAAATATTCCATTTTTTTATTTTTATCAAATATATATAATTAAAAACATATACTAGTTGTGTTTTTCTAAGTATTTGATTGTCAGTTGTTTATATTTTTTTATTCACTCCTAATTACCTTAAGTCTAAGGTGTAAAACTTAATTTATTGATTAAGATTTAAGCTGTATTGCCATGTATATTTGTGCATCGGCATTTAAGAACAATTAGAAATAATTGCTTTTAAATATTTTAAAAAATTATCTATTATTTGTTGGCATTAGTTATTTCGGCACCTTATTCTTGCTGCGGGTGATTTCGGCGTTATCTCAGCAATTTTTTTTGAAAATTAAAATTAGAAATTCAAAAGAATGAGGATTTTCAGTTCAAACCTAATTTAATCATTTCGGCATGGTAAATTAAATTTTGAATAGATGGAGAGAATCCAAGATTATCGGTTCTGCACTTTTATAGTGTTGGGATAGCTACTTAAAATCATTAAAAATGAAAAAAGTAGTAAAAAATTCAATCAAAAATTTTACAAAGAATGTAAAAGCTTTATCAAAAATTGAAAACAAAAAGATTAAGGGAGGCATTACCAATGTTGACCTTGGAGGAATTTAAAAAGTTAAATTTCTAAAAAAAACAGTTCGGCAATTACCTTGAAACAAAGACAAAAATTACAGAGCATTAAAAGACATTGTTTTGTTCGGAAACATTTTTTGATCTGCCTTATGATGCCAACATAAGGTAGATATTGTATCTCTATCTTGAATTTCTGGCGGTGCGAATTTGCCGAACATTTATGCACCGCCTATTTTAACTTTCAAGATGGAATACGGAATGAGAACAA
>JBGCFD010000113.1:0-3457 GCA_045106765.1 Saprospiraceae bacterium
CATAATTAGCAAGCGAAACGGCTACGTTAGATTCGCCTCCACCATACACTACATCAAATGCTCCTGCTTGCGAAAATCGTTTCCAACCTGGAGGCGTTAATCTTAGCATGATTTCTCCGAATGTGACTATCTTTTTCATAAGTTGTAAATGTTCTGTTTTTTGTTTTTTGCTAAAAATTAAAGTATGTTTTTGCATTATTATAACAAATATCTTGCACGATACCTCCAAGCCATTCCGTATCATTAGGAAGTTCGCCATTATGGACATCTCGACCAATTATATTGCAAAGCAATCTTCTGAAATATTCATGACGTGGAAAAGATAGAAAGCTTCGACTATCGGTCAGCATGCCGATGAAGCAACTGAGCATCCCCATATTGGATAAGGCGTTGATTTGTTTTTCCATCCCGTCTTTTTGGTCGAGAAACCACCACGCAGAACCAAATTGCATTTTACCTCTGATGGAACCATCATTGAAATTTCCAATCATCGTCGCCATCACTTCGTTGTCTCGGGGATTGAGATTGTAAATTATTGTTTTGGGTAATTTATCTTCCGTATCTAAGTGATTCAAAAACTTGGAAAGCGCACTTGCTTGCGACCAATCACCGATACTATCAAATCCCGTATCGGGACCAAGGACTCTTTTCATTCGACTACTATTATTTCTCAATGCGCCCAAATGCAATTGCATTACCCAGTTTTTTTCTGCGTACATTTTTCCAAGTTGAAATAGAACGGCTGATTGAAAAGCTTCGACTTCTTCCTTCGTCAATTTTATAGCTCTTAATTTCTTTTGTAAAATTTTGGAAATAATATTTTGGGGAAAATCACTTGCATAGATTTTTTCTAATCCATGGTCAGATAATCGACATCCATTTTCATGAAAAAAGTCAACCCGATTTTGCAAGGCTTGTAAGAGGTCATCAAAATTATGAATCGTGCAACCTGCGACTTCTCCCATTTTTTGAATATACTCGATGAAGCCATCATTGTCTATCAAAATAGCTTTGTCTGGTCGAAAAGCAGGCAACACTTTTGTAGAAAAATCTTGACCGGCAAGGTTGGTATGTTGTGCCAAATTATCCAATGGGTCATCAGTTGTACAAATGATTTCTACATTCATTTTTTTGGCTAAACCTTGTGTACGGTAGGCATCCGTTTGTAGCAAATTGGTACAATGGTCATAGATAGCACGAGCTGATTTTGGCGTCAATAATTCATCGACATCAAAGTAATTTTTCAACTCCAAATGTGTCCAATGAAAGAGCGGATTACGAATCGTGAAAGGAACGGACTCCGCCCATTTTTGAAACTTCAAAAAATCATCTTCCTCACCTGTAATAAATTTCTCATCCACTCCTAACGTTCGCATCGCTCGCCATTTATAATGGTCGCCGTCCAACCAAATTTTAGTCAAGTTTTCAAACTGGTGATTGCTTGCTAATTGGTCTGGTGATAAGTGGCAATGGTAATCTATAATCGGCATCGACTTCGCATATTCATGATAGAGAATTTCTGCGGTTCGATTTTCTAAAAGGAAATTTTCGTCTAAAAAAGGTTTAATCATCTGTATTAATTCATTTTTTTCAATTGCTCGTCAATGTATTTTTTAAATTCCTGTAACGTTTTAATTCCATCTTTTTCTTGCTCCCATGCTGCTGCAAAATAATAGGTTAGACTATTGTTTGAAGGTGATAAAACAACAATATGACTTTCTTTATCTTCACCTATTTTCAAAAAGTTTTCTTTATGAAAAAAAATAACCATCCCTAAATTATCATCTGCCAAGGATTGTTTTCCATAGGTTGCCAAATAGCCCCAATTTTTATCGCTAGGCAATTGGGAGAGTAAAACTCCCTTTTTGTGCTTAACAATGCCCGTACAAATATTCGGTAGCGATGCACTCAGGTTAATGTCCTGCCGAGTCATTCGACTATTCGCACGGATTGAAATTTCAGAAGTCAGGTTTAACTTTTGAGCATTTATATCCCAACCATAATATTGTGTTCTAATTTTGGATTGCTCATTTCCATTTTCCAAAATTTCACAAAAGATGGAATCGGTTTTTTCAATTCGGATTGCTTTGGTTTTATCCCAAAATGCTATCGAACCAATACCCAAAGAGTTACCTACTTTTAAAATATCCATTCCCCAATCAGCAGGTTCATGATAAGATGAAAACCCATCTTGTCCTACTTTTTGTAAAACCATATCATCCGTCTTTTTACCAAAAATATCTACCGCATTTCTCCAATCTAAATAGAAGCGGTAACCTATTTTATCAGACTCCCAACCTGGACCTTCATATCGGATAAATTCTGAATGGTCAGTATGTTTGGATGGAACCCGAAGTGTGGACACATTTTTAAAATTTCCCCCGATGTATTTTCTGTCTTCCCATTTTCCATCAATTTTATGAGAAATTTCTGCCTGTGTTTTTTTGATGATTGGTTTTACTTTATCTTTTATTACTGGTTTCTCTTTTTTTTCTAAAGACCCAGTTGTACAATTTGACAAGGTGAAAAACAAAGCTATCAAGCTGTAAAAAAGTATATTTTTCATATCAAAAGATTATGTGCGACATATTTCAATTAATTCGGTTTTACCATTCTTTTTCGTAGCCTGGTTTGTTGTAGATTTCTGCCCAGTCCCGATGTCCTTCCGTAAAACTTGCCAAACACCATGTGAACATAAAATCTACTGATGGTGGTGCAATAGTATCATGATAGGTCGGTGTAACATTGATAGCAATTTCATCAAATACATGAGCATAGACGTTAATTTTTTCTTCGGGCAAAGCACAGTTTTGCAAAACATAGGGAATGTCTCCTTCTATGTCAGTTTCACATCTGAAATGATAAATTTCTTCTTTAGCATTCATTCCCAAACCATGCGGACCATCAGGTCCATGAAAATGAGGAGGATAACTTCCAACACCTCCACGATTCGCCATATAGGTATCTCCAAAGAGTAAGCGATTGGCTTGAACATTTTTATCTACCAATTTGAATACTGTTCTCTTACTGATAGGTCGTTTTGTACCAAGATTGGCAGCCAATTCTGTTCCCTCAATATCGGTATGACGCACTAATTGCACAGGATATTTAGTGTGACATTTGATTGCCTTAAATTCACTTACATCACAAATATCCTCTGAAGAAATTTCGAGAGAGGAATCTATGCCTACATATAAAACATCCCCTTTTCCTAGTTTGTACGTTTTGTTTTCTATTTCAATAGAAGCATTTCCCCGATTGATATAATAGACTGCTTCTTCCTTTAATAAAATTCTTTTTACAGAATTACCTTTTTCTAAGAGTATTCTTGCAAGTCTTAAAAAATCAAATGTAGAATTACTTTCTCCTATGATTTCTTCAGCTTGGTTCATCACAGGGGTAGCTTCAAATGCTTCAACCTTGCGCAGTTCATTTTTTATAGGCACCATTACTTGAA
>JBGCFD010000114.1:0-6070 GCA_045106765.1 Saprospiraceae bacterium
ATACGCTACCTCATTTTTTTAAGTACTAACTTTAGGAGTATGTTTAAATTTCCTTACTTATAAAAATAGAATGTCACAAATGTAGTAAATATTTTTATTTATTATGTATCATAAGTATATTTTAAACCCAAAATATTAATACTTTTTTTGACAAAGATCTTTAAAACTAATCTTTACCTACAATTATTTTCAAGGATAATATTCTATCTTTGAAAATCTTTTTACTTACAATGAAATACCTACCTCTTTATCAATCATAAATTACCATATATTAATTTTTTCCAAAAAAAGATTTAAATATGACTCCTAACTTTACTTCAAGAATATTTTATTTTCTAAAAAACACTTTAAAAATTAGTGTTCTATTTTTACTTTTCTGCTTGCCTCAATCCATCCAAGCTCAACATTCAGTTGCTAGAGAATGGAATGAAGCAACCTTGTTTGCCATTCGAAATGATTTAGCACGCCCGACCGTTCATGCCAGAAATCTTTTTCATACTTCCGTTGCGATGTATGATGCTTGGGCGGTGTATGATACCATTGCTTCAACTTATTTGTTGGGAAAAACGGTGGACGGTTATGAATGTACTTTTCTTGGAATAAACACTCCAAGTAATATTGATTCTGCCAGAAATGAAGCAATTAGTTATGCAGCTTATAGATTGCTTCGACATCGGTTTCAATTTTCTCCTGGTGCAATTAATTCTTTGCCAATGTTTGACACTCTAATGATGGACATGGGGTACGATATATATTTTACAAATCAAGATTATTCTACTGGAAATCCAGCAGCATTAGGAAATTACATTGCTCAATGTTTAATTAATTATGGTTATCAAGATGGAGCAAGGGAACAATTTGGATATAATAATTCTACTTATCAAGAAGTCAATCCACCATTGGTTATGGCATTCCCTGGAAATCCAAATATCATAGATCCTAATCGATGGCAACCACTTACACTTGATTTATATATCGATCAAGCAGGAAATCCAATACCATTTAATACCCCAGATTTTTTATCTCCAGAATGGGGTCAAGTTTCCCCTTTTGCTTTATCGTCTGATGATGCAAGTATTTACACTAGAGATGGTTTTGATTATTGGGTCTATCATGACCCAGGTCCACCACCTTATATAGATACCACCGCAGTTGGTGGAATTTCAGAAGAATACAAATGGGGATTCGGATTGGTATCAGTTTGGTCTTCTCATCTCGATCCAAATGATAGTGTGATGGTAGATATTTCTCCAGCTTCATTTGGTAATATCCCTTTGGCAGACTACCCTACTGACGTTGCAGGTTTGCGAGATTTTTATAATTTTTTAGATGGTGGTGATCCAAGTACAGGACATGCAATGAATCCAACAACAGGTCAACCTTACGATTCTCAAATAGTTCCTCGTGCAGATTATGCAAGAGTATTGGCAGAATTTTGGGCAGATGGCCCTGACTCCGAAACGCCTCCAGGGCATTGGTTTACTATTCTAAATTATGTAAACGATCATCCCGATTTTGAAAAAAAATATAGAGGCCAAGGACCAATCCTAGAAGAATTAGAATGGGATGTCAAAGCATATATGATGATGGCTGGTGCAATGCATGATGCAGCCATTACCGCTTGGGGAATTAAAGGTTGGTATGATTATCTTCGCCCTGTTTCAGCCATTAGATGTATGGCTGAATTGGGACAAAGTTCTGATCCACTTTTGCCCAGTTTCCATCCTGGTGGAATTTTATTAGAACCGAACTATATTGAATTGGTTGATTCGATGGATGCACTTGCTGGTGATTCGCTTCAACATGTAGGAAAAATAAAATTGTACGCATGGAACGGACCTGACTCTATTCCAGATATTGATACTACTTATGCAGGAGTAGGTTGGATTCTCGCTGAAAATTGGTTTCCATACCAACGTCCCACATTTGTTACGCCTCCTTTTGCTGGATACATTTCAGGGCATTCTACTTATTCAAGAGCAGCAGCAGATATGATGACAAAGTTAACAGGTGATGAATTTTTTCCAGGAGGAATGGGTGAATTCGAAGCTCCGATGAATGAGTTTTTAGTTTTCGAAGATGGGCCAAGTGTAGATATTACCTTGCAATGGGCAACTTATCGAGATGCTTCTGACCAAACTAGTCTTTCAAGAATTTGGGGTGGTATTCATCCTCCTGCTGATGATATTCCTGGTCGATTGATTGGAATTGAAATAGCTAATGATGTTTTTGATTTAGCAGAATCTATCTTTTTTGTAGATGCGGATAATGATGGTTTTTATAACTATGAAGACTGCAATGATGATGATCCAATGATCAATCCTGACTCTCCAGAAATATGCGATAATATTGATAATGATTGTAATGGGGAAACAGATGAAGACCTTCCACTTAACGCTTATTTTATTGATGCTGATGAAGATGGTTTTGGTTCAATTGATAGTTTAATTGAAATCTGTAGTGATATGGCTCCTCCGGGATTCGTTGGAAATGCAAGTGACTGTGACGATACGAATCCTATGATTCATCCAAATGCTATTGAGGTTTGTGATACCATTGACAATAATTGTAGTGGAATGATTGACGATGGAATTCCATATTATACTTTCTATTTTGATGGAGACGAAGATGGTTTTGGTTCCCCAGATTCATTGATAGAAACTTGCAATGAGAATCTACCAAATGGCTATGTCGAAAATAATTTAGATTGCGACGATACCAATGCCTTGGTCAATCCTGATTCGCCAGAGGTTTGTGATAATCTAGATAACGACTGTAATTCTTTAGTCGATGATGGACTTCCACAATTCCAATTTTATTTTGATGGAGATCAAGATACTTTTGGTGATCCTGATAGCACTATTCAAACTTGCTTTTTCGAAGCACCTGATGGTTTTGTGATGAACAATGATGATTGTGACGATAGTAATTTCGACATCAATCCGGATGCTGTTGAAGTTATAGATAGTTTGGATAATGATTGTAATGGAATGGTGGATGATGTAGTTTCTAACAAAAATTTAACGGATGTTTTCCAATTGGAAATTTCTCCAAATCCTGTTTCTCAAAATTTATTGGTAGAATATCAATACGATGGAAAATTGATTTTCAAAGTTATCAATGTGGACGGGAAAGTATTGTTAGAAAAAACGAAAACGAATGCTAACTCAATTCTTTTAAATGTAAATAACTTACCTCCTGCTTTGTACATTTTGCAAATACAAAATGAATCAGGTTTGCGAATGGTAAAACAATTTGTGAAATATTAAAATTGAAATAGTCAAAAATCGAAAAATGAGTCATTCCGAATTTTCTTGGAATGACTCATTTTTTATTTCCACAAATCGTAAAATATTTTTTGAAAAAATACATAATATTTTGATTATCAATGTTTTAGATAATAAAAGTGTTACTTTTTAAAATTTTCTCGTCTAAAGGGTGTTATTCGGTTTTTATTATTACTTACCATTCTTGTTTTACTAATCACATTTTGATTTTTTAGATTATCTCACCAGCAGACTTTTCTAGACCACAACAGAAGGAAGAAGAAGATCACCGGTCAAATTTTATTTTTTTAAGAAGATTTGTTTTTTGAAAAATGATTTTGTAAATATTGTAACAATATATTTACAAAAATACTTTTTTGGGAAAGCAAGTCTGCAAATTTTTATTTTTTATGAAAAAGCAAGTAAAGCTTACTGCAAAAGAAACCTCTGCAACTAATCGAGATTTCTACAACTTGTTTCGACCTATCGCACCTAGCTTAGACATTATTGGAAAAGTAGCACAGGTCATTAGTGCCATTACCGAAGCGATCACGATTTGGCATATCACTCAAACTGAAATGGCAGGTTACTCAAAAGGTGTCGCTATTTTCGTTTCTCTTCTAGCCATGCTTTTGGTGGTTTCAATTTTAGAATTGGGCGGTCGAAAATTTTTACAAGTCGTGACTCGAGCACTCGTTTGGAAGCGATTAAAAAACACCTGGTACATCCTTTTATTTGCCATAGTTAGTTTAATTACGATTGGAATGGGCATACTTTCTTTTCGACTTTCGACGAATGGAATTCAGCATGCATTTATTTCAAATGTACCCGTGACGATTGATATTGATGATTCGAAAATCAAAACCGATTATCGAACTGACAGAGCAACTGTTTCAGCAGAGTTCGATCAAGAATGGAAAATGATCAAAGAAAATCATCAAGATGTCGTGGCAAGTGCCGCCGAAAATTACGATGCACAAATTGCAGCACTCGCTTTGAAGGAAAGTTCTTTTGAACAGAAATATCGTTCGGGTGCTAAGTGGGCAAAAGGTCATGCAGACAAATATCGAAAGCAAAGCGCACAACTTCTTTCGAAAAAAACAACCGCTATCGCCGCACTAAAATCTGACCAAACTAAAAAATTGGAAGATTGGCGAAAACGAAAAAACAATGCAATTGCAAATGAGAAATCAGAAATGAAATCGACAATCGCAATGGCTACTGCGAAGCAAGACAAAGTCATTTCTTCGAAGTTGACGACTGCTACTTTTTGGGGTGCATTGTTTTCATGGTTAGTTGGATTTAGTGTGGTGCTTGCATTTATTTGTATCGTGACGGTGGAAGTTTACAGACGTGGAAGTGGTATCCAAGTGGAGTACGAAGAGGAAGATCAAGATCCAAGTATTTTGGAAATGTTTTACAACGGCTTGATGATGCGATGGGATAATTTTTTCCGAGTGCGAGCTGAACGGTTTGCGAATGTTTCTAGACCTGACACTTCGCAACGTTCGATTGGATTTAATTATCCGAGACCGACGATGAATAGTGAGTTTGGGGATGACTTGCCTGAAGGGTAATTTTTTTGAATATCGAATAACGATTTCAGAACAAGGATTTGAGAAGTTTTTCCCCAAGGTTTGATTGGACGATAACTTCTCAACTCGATATTCCTTGTTCGAAATTCGATATTCAAAAATCCCTCAACTGTGGAAATGGTTGGGGGATTTTTTTATTGAAAATTATTTCTATGCATTTTGTGTCCTTTTTTAGCACCTAAATTCGTTATCTTTATAGTAAACAAACACACTATGAAACACTACGTACTGGATGCAAGCCTATTATGGCAAATTCTATTAATTCACTAATAAAAAATTCAATCAATGAAATTTTTAATTTTTACCCCCAAGGTAAAGTATCAGCGAATGTGGGGCAAAAAAAACAAAAAAAACAAAAACTAAAGCCCCCACATTCGTTGATACTTTATCTTGGACATTTTATTTTTTATGAAAAATAACATAACATTTCTTTATCAAGAAATAAATGACCAAAACATTGAACAAGTATTCAATGCATTTACCAAATCATTTTATGAAAATTTTTATCCAAAAATTTTAGCGTACTGCAAAAAACTGAACTATCAAAAACTCTATTCAGGAGAAGATCTTGCTCAAGATACTTTTCTCAAGTTTTTTGATATGATTTCCATAGGGAAAAAATATTCAGTAAAAACCGAAGAAGATTTTTTGAAAATCTTAATTCAGATTGCAAAAAGATTAAGTATTGATGCTTTCCGAAAGAAAGCAAATCAAGAACTTTCCTTCGAAGACAATTTGGATAGTTTTAAAAACAAATTAAAACACCATCCAACTGAACATTTCGAAAACCAAGAAGACATACAATTATTAAAAAAACGACTCTCACCAAAAGATTGGGAAATCTTTGAATTAAAGTCTCAAGGTTTTAAGCAAAAAGAAATCGCTGAAAAACTTAAGATAAGTCTAAAAACAGTTCAACGTTCCATCAATCTTATCCGCAAGGAATTCAAAGAAACCTTCGGAGTGGTGATAACAAAGAAAGGGTATTTTACCTTTTCGAAAATTAAAATATGACTACATTATCAATAAATGAATTAATCAAATTTAGCGAAGGAGAACTCTCTCCCGCTCGCACTAAATCAATCAAAGAATACATCAAAAAATATCCTTACTATTCGGATATGATTGACGGTATTAAAATTATACAAGAAGAATTGACGGAAGACGATAGCATCGAAGCTTACTTTGAAAGAGAGCAAGCAGCAGCTT
>JBGCFD010000115.1:0-10790 GCA_045106765.1 Saprospiraceae bacterium
GGTCAATTAGTGATGGATGAAGTATATCTTAACCAAATGAGAGACTACCTCAAAGTTATTCATGACGAATTTGCTATACTCTATGATGTAGTTGGAGCAGAAGGTTTCGGAATGGATATAGAATATAAGGTAACAGCACAAGACCAACTAATTATCAAGCAAGCCCGACCTTGGGTTTCTTTTTGGGCAAATATTAAAGCCACGAATGATCTAGGAGTAACAGCAATCGTAGAACCTCAAAGCTCTGCTAATCTTAGTGATAGTGAATTGGTTACGGCAAAAATTAAAAACCAAGGATTAAAAGAAATGTATGATTTTGATATTTCCTTTTTAGTAAATAATCAGTTAATAGAAACGATTAATATCACAGATACGCTAAATCCTCAGAGTGATGCAACCTATCAATTTACTGTACCTCAAGATTTTTCAGCAGTCGGAGATTATGATATTACAACGATTGTTTCACAGGCAAATGATGGCTATAGTGCTAATGATACTTTAGAGACTGTTGTGAGTAAGCTATACTTATTAGAAGGTGGAATAATTACAACGGAAGCTAATACAAAATGCGGAAGTGAAATAGAGATCACCAGCCTGATTACTAATTATGGGGAATCTACATTTAACGATACAAAGATCGAAGTAGTCGTAAATGGATTAGCAATAGATACGATTACTTATGATACTGGAATTCCTTACTTAGCAGAAGTAGAATTAGAATTTACAATAACAGAAAATCTGCAACCAACCAATAATGAAATTATACTAAATCTATTAAGTATTAATGGACAGCAAGATGATAATTCAGTTAACAATTCAGCTTCCATTATTATGGATTTGAATTCTGACTTCGACATCGTCACGCTTAAAATTAATGCAGACGATTACCCTGAGGAGACATCTTGGGAGATATATGACGAACTTAGCAATGAAGTCATAGCATCTGGTAGCTTAACCAATAGTGTTATAGTTTATGTTAAGAACGTTTGCATTGATTATGGATCTTGCTTATCTCTAAAAGTTTTTGATTCAGTTGGAGATGGAATTTGTTGTGGTTTTGGTGAGGGTAGTTTTTTATTATTAAGTGCCTCAGGTGATACCCTTATAACCAATGATGGCAACTTTGGACAAGTAGCTACTGAATTCTTTTGTCCTAATGAAGCAGGCTGTGCATTTACCGCAGACATCGCGACTACCAATGCTTCCGATGAAGTCGCTACAGATGGTATGATTACAATTAATCCAAGTGCAGGATTTGCTCCTTTCCAATACAGTATAGATGGTGGACAAACTTTTGTTGATGAAAATACATTTTCCGATTTAGCACCGGGGGATTATTCAATTGTGATCATGGACGCTAATGAAATTTGTTCTTATGAAGAATCTATAACTGTTGAGTTTGATATAGTAAATGATGTCGATGATATTTCATTTAATGATATTAAAGTTTTCCCAAATCCTACTAATGACAATTTGATCATAGAGATAAACGAGACTGCTAACATATCGGGTACTATTCAAATTGAAATTTATGATTACCTAGGAAAACTAATTTTAACGGATTCTATTTCAAAATACGGGAACAAATCAAAAGCTATTATCTCACTAAAAGATAATCCTACTGGAACCTATTTTGCAAAGTGCTATAATAATACTTTTGAAAAGTTTTTTAAAGTGATTAAATTATAATAGAGTTTATATTTGCAATGGCATTAAAAGAGGAAAAATATTGTAGCCATTTGAAATTTACTTCTATAGAATTGAGGTAGCCAACAAACATATTTTATCTTCTGGTAAAATTGTAATTTCTAAATAATATAAGCAAGGTGATTTTTAAAAGAGGCTGTCTCATAAGCTGAAAATTAAAAACCATCACAGAATTTTTATTACCACATGGTAAATAGAACACATAGAATTTTACTTATGTGTTATATGTACCATGTGGTGAAATAATATTTGGTGGATCGTTTACTATATTCACTTATGAGACAGCCTCTTTTTTTATCGTACCAGCAAACAGTTAACTAATTATCCAAAAAGAAAAACCTCTTAACAATAATTGTTAAGAAGTTTCTCCGAGTTCTCCAGTAAAGAACAATCCTTTTTGTTAAAAGAACTGCCCTTTCTTTTTTTTAGGTAATTTAATTTTTATAGCCTTTTAATATACACTTCTCTATTCTTAAGAAGGATAGAGAGCAACGTTGATTATAAATGTATAGTACAATTTATAAATCTACTAACAGAAGTAAAAAGAATGGTTTTTAATTTGACTGGAGTTTAACAATTAAAATGTAAATTGTTTGTTACAAAGTATAGAATTTTTCTTTTATAAAAAAATAGAATTGAGAAATTTTTAAATTTTAACAATTTATAATTAAACCTTTTTAGTAAAACTGTGTTTCTAGGTTATATTCTCCAGTTATCTACAATTTTTCCATAGTAGATATTCAAAATTCAAAAAAATAAAATCTTCTATATCATTAATAATGATATGCTTTCTGAGCAAAAGATATTTCTATTCGATCAACTTCGAATATGATTTGACTCTAAGTCTATCCGATATATTGATTTTATAATTCCACACTTTAAAATATAAGTACTCAATTAATAAATGGTATCCCCAAGGTTTACCCTAATACTTATATGTCTATATTCAATGGTCATGACAACTTTAATATATTATTATTTAAACATTTAAAACAAAATTTATTATTATGAAAAAAAATTTAATGTACTTACTAGCTTTTTTAATTTTCTCAGCCCTTACTCCTTCCTACACTCAAGGACAAAATACTAAACTACACAAAGAATTTATTGATGACAATCCAAATGTATTTGAATTTTGCGGTATTGAAGTTACTGTATTTTGCGATGGATCTGTTGATGTTATTTTTGATGATGATCACGGAGCAGATATCTTTAGGGTTTACAAAGGACCAGACTTAATAGTTGATTTTAATAATTTCCTTTACACTACTCCTAACCCAACTGGAACTCCTGTGACAGGACCTGTTCCAGAAGGTTTTGAACTGAACACTTCTATTTTGTCAGGTGCAGAAGTAACCGCCACTAATAATTTTTTCATTTTTATTGATTCAGATTGTGGCCAAGAAACGTATAATTTATCAAATGTAATTAATGACGTTTGTCCACCTACAATTGAGTATTGTGGAGTGGAATGGACATTTAATTGTGACGGAACTTTTAGTGTTGACTTCGAAGAAGGTCATGGAGTTAATATTTATAAAGCCTATGTCGGAGCCATCAAAATTGTAGAATTAAACAACTTTGATGATGAAGAATTTAATGTTCCTGTTTCTGGAATTTTTGAGGCAGGTAAATGTTATGAATTTGTAAAAGAAGAAAATGGTCCATCAGAAACATTACAATTTGGAAATGCTGTGCCTGTAGATGCCAATTTCTATATTTTCATTGATACAGATTGTGGAAAGGCTACTATTAATTTTTCAAGAATTCTTGAACAGTATTATTCTCGTTATGATGATGACGTTGATGATAACATTGAATGTATACCTCCTGCGCCAGAAGATTGTTCTACAACAATTTCCTCAAATGAAAATAATAAAGGTAGTGGAAGGGAAAGTTTAGAATCTTCTAACAACAATATTTCATATTTACAAAATGGAAATCAAGCAGCTGAAAGTGCTTTGATTTATCCAAACCCTACTACTGATTTAATAAATATTAATCTACCTAACTTGGAAGAAAACTTTGATATTCAAGTATTTAGTATCGAAGGAAAACTACTAAGATTTGCTCAGCAAAATGGAGGTGGAACCTTAGAAATCAGTATGCAAAATCTTGATGTAGGAATTTATTTTGTAAAAATAAATGGTACAACTTTTAACCAAGTGGAAAGAATTAAAGTTGTTAAGTAGACTTTAAAACTTAAAAATAAATAAAATCAAGAATATTAACCATTCCAAGTTTAATTAAAAACTTGGGATGGTTTTTTGTTTTTGAGTTGAATAAAACTTAAGGTTCAACACATCTTATAAAAATTTATTTTCCAACGCTAGTGACGATTTTTAATTTGTTAGAATTCATGATCTAGTATCAACGTGTTCAGAAATTGTGGTGTTGTACTTTTGTTTGTATTCCAATACCAGATTAACAAATTTTTCTAAATCCTCCACTTGTGTATCATAATTTGCAATTTGTGCTCGAAGTGTCAATTTGCCATTGATAGGATAACTAGAGATCCATGTTTTTCCTGAAACATTTATTTCATCTATTATTTTTTGAACCAAACCCTTGTCTTCCTCAATGTCCGAATGTGTAAAACAGACAATAGGTAATTCCGATTGGTTCACGATGATCCACCCCTTTTCTTTTAGCATTGTTCGCAATTGATTACCCATCTCAATTTGGTGAGCAATCGTTTTCGTATATCCTTCCCAACCAAAAACAGCAAGAGGCAAATAAATTTTTAGTCCTATAAAACGACGGGACCATTGCAATGACTTTACATAAGGATCAAAGATTTGATCTGGATTACCATCTTCAGGCATATAATTAGTTCTAACATTAAAAGTCTGCGATAATATTTGTGGATCGGAGGTTAAAAAAATACTTGTAGCCATAGGTACAGAAAACCACTTATGTAAGTCTAATGTTATGGAATCACTTTTTTCAATCCCTTTTAAAAGATGTTTCAAATCAGTAATAATAGCTCCTCCCCCATAAGCTGCATCAGCATGAAGCCAGAGATCATATTCTTTACATATTTTAGAAATTTCTTCCAGGTCATCAAATACACCTGCCCCAGTTGTACCAGTTGTGCCAACTACCATAAACGGTTGGCATCCATTTTCTATATCCTCAATTATTTGTAATCGAAGCGCTTCAACATTCATTCGGAGGTCTTGATGTACTGGAATTTTTTTAACTGCACTTGTTCCTAAGCCAACTGTCCTGGCTGCCCTTTCCATCGAATGATGTGATTCCGTTGATGCGTAAATAATTGGCTTCTTTTTTATGTTTAGCAATCCATCTTCAGCTATGTTTGGAAGATACTTTTGCATAGCAGCAAGTACAGCCGTAAGGTTAGATTCGGTACCGCCAATACAAAACACACCATCTATTTTATCCTCTTCATAACCAAATTTTTTCCCAAATTCCTTGATGACCAATTGCTCTATCTCAACAGCAAAAGGGGCATGACTCCATGCTGCCATTTGCGGATTCAAGTAAGAATTAATGACATCTGCCATTATAGAAGGGAAGCTTGGTCTTGGATTAAATAAGCCAAGATAAGATGGATGAGTTACCTGAACACCATGTTGTTTAATACCTTCTATGGTATGAAGCATGACTACTTCAGCATCATTGGTCTGATCAAAACTAAAGGTGCTCGCATCTGACCTTACCTCTTCTGGATTAAATAATCGACTTACCACAAGCTCTTTTCTAGGACTGTGGTAAATTGTTTCTAATTGATTTGTAACTGCTGTTAGAATCTCTTGTCTTTTTGCTTCTGTTAAATTAAAGTCCATAATTTTAGTTTTTTATAACACAAATTTAGAAACTATATTTTAAATTATGGTTTATAATCGAATTCATTTTAGTAGATTTGCTTTTGATTATATCTTTTTCAACAGGTTAAAATTTCGATTCATATGGACTCATATAACAAGGAAATTCTAGAAATACTACAAATTAACGCAAGGGAAAGTTTTGCTAACATTGGAAAACAAGTTGGTTTATCTGCTCCTGCAGTTGGTAAACGTGTTAGACAATTGGAAGAGGAAGGTATTATAGAAGGGTATGCCTTAAAAGTAAATCTTGAAAAATTAGGGATTGAAACCAAAGCTTATATTACTTTAAAAATACATCATGGTTCTAGTGGAACTCCTTTTTCACAAAAAACAATTTTGCAAATGAAAGAGGTACAACGCTGTGATCGCATTACTGGCGATGACTGTCTTTGTATCTTAGGCCATTTTAAAAACAACAAACATTTAATTGCTTTTTTGGAGGAGATCTCTAAATATGGTACTACTAAAACTAGTATTATTTTGGAGGCTTAGGAGTGACTGACTTATTCCATGTTCGCGCCTATACTCCTGACTATGTGCGTATATTAAAAATCTTTCAGCTTTAAAAACCAACAAAAAAACAATTACCTTCCAAAAACTAAATTGAGAAAACTATGAGTAGCGATAGCGAAGATTTTTATTTTGAAATGACAGAGGCTGATGCCAGCGGGGAACTGGGACCAACGGCAAGTACTACTCTTTTCATTGCATACTGTCTTTTTCACTCATCATCTTACAAGTCAATTTATCTTTACTAGAAAATTGCAGAACCTGTTTACCATCTAACGTTTTATAAACACCCTCTCCTATTGTTTTATTAGGGATTTCTCTTTCTATTTTTTCTTTTTTGTTGGAATAGTTGGTGTAGTCCTTAAATAGTTGTTTCACTATTTTACCTTCGTTAAAATAGTCTCGTTGGATGTGGATGTCATCCTTTGTGTTTGGAGTTCCATCCGCTTTCTCTGAAGCTGCAAATGTCCAAGAACTACTTCTATGGAATCCAAAAATAAGATCACCATCTTTAAAATAATAACTCGACTCTTGCCCATAATGATCACCCGAATAAAAATTATGATCGACTTTAACCAAAATATTACCATCATAAAAAAAAGTAAACATTCCACCTTCAGGATCATCTGGACAATTATATTCTTTTACTTTTTGTGTCAATTTTCCTTGACCTAAAAGAGTTTCTATTCTGGAAAATTCTTCTCGGGTTTTCAAAGTAATCGTTTCTAAATCATCAGTTGGAGTTGGTTCAGATAGTGGCTCTTTTTTTTCTTCGTCGATTATTTTTTCTGGAGGACTTTGTTCTGTTGTGTCAGTTGAATCTGCTGTAGAAGAATCTGGGTTATTATCATTTGAACTACAGGCTACTAAAAACAGCAACATAAGGCAGTAAAGAATATATTGATTTTTCATAATTTATTTTTGAAAAGATAAAAACTTAAATTGCTAATAAAAAATCCTTTTCCTAAATACTACAACTCCCTGCTCACTCTAACCTTGACAAAACAGAAATCGTCACTAGTGCTGACTCAAAGGCTCAGCACTAGCAACAATTTTTGTTTTGAATTGGCAGAGGGTGTTGCAAGTGGGCAATGCTTATTCCTTCACCACTTTTTTTACTCCACTATTGCCATCTATATCTTTTATTTTACAAAAATAAAACCCACTACTTAAACCGGATAAATCAATTTCTTTTTTATTAAAATTAGAGCGCTGCAATTGACCAAGTCGATCGTAGATTTCAATTTGTGAAATATGCGTCTCCGTTTGAACACTCAAAATACCAGAAGTTGGGATTGGATAAATGGAAAATTGTAATAATGCATTTTTATTTATAGAAACTGGTTCCACAATTTCTGTTATCACAGTATTAGTCACAACAGCTTCATTAAAATCAAAATAAATATCTGCCGTACTAGATATCATATCTCCAACTTGAATATCACTTTTAAGTTTTATTTTATAAGCAATAAAACCATGAGATTCGGGTTCGTTGGAAGTACTATCAGGAAGATTTATTCCATTAAAAATAAAAGTTAATTGACTGCCGTCAATTATTTCTACTCGATTGGTATGACTACTCGATTCTAGTTGCATCGTCTGCCAATCTAAGTTATCATCTAATATATTTTCTACTCTTACATTGATGGCAGAAGCTGTTCCTGTATTTTGAAATCGAATGATGTAGTGAAGATATTTATCAGCATTTGCTATCAAAACTTTATCACCTTCCAATACTGTAATATCATTGGGGTCATAAGAACCAATGACCGTTTGACTTAAATCAAATACATTATCTGCTTCTGTAAAATCTCCTACAATAGGATCTATCGTTGCTGTAAAATTTAAAATCTCATCAATGTTGACTGTTGGAGGAGGAAGTATATTAAAATGTAAATCTATGGTTCTCGTTTCAAAAGGATTCAAATCAGTATAGTCAAATGAGATCGCGTTTGCGGTTTGTGCAGCGATTGTTTCGGTGGCAGACAAGAAAGTTAATTTTGTGTCATCAAATGATAACATTACATTTCCGGAGAGTTGGGTTGTCCCCATATTGTGATAGACTAATTGGTAAGATGAATTAAATCCGGGTCTAGCTTCACTTAATGGAAACAAAGTAATGTTTAGATCATTTATAGTTTGATTTGGTTCTATACAAAAGTCAAGTGTTTCCACATCATCTAGGCCAACAAAAGTGGAACTATGGGAATTAGGATTGACGGAAAAATAACTAGGCAGAACTGAATTTACAGAGGTAGTAAAATTACCATCATTAGGAAACAATTGATAAGTGCCATTACTAAGTGTAAAAGTAGCCCTGCTAGTGTTCGCATTTTCTGTCACGACCAATATATTTTCTAAAAGTGGACTAGATACATCACATTCAATGGCATTTGTTTGTAACTTAATTGATCCATTAATTTCATTTGAAATAACTCCAATATTTTCATACCAATTTATTGTAGAACTAAAATGGAATCCACCAACTATATCTACCTTTCCATCTCCATTAATGTCAGCAGGAAAAGAGGCAATAGTTCCATAAAAATCATCTTCAATAATTTGATTAGTTCCAAAAGTACCCATCCCGTCAAGGTTTTCAAACCATTCCAAATCGCCTGAATAAGAAGATAAAATAATGTCTAAGTCTCCATCCATATCTATGTCTGTTGTACTAGCATGAATAGCAAAAGAAGTATTAGAAAAGATTTCCATCTGGTCGGAAAAATTTCCCATTCCATCATTGCGATACCAAGCAATCTTGCCATCATTTCTAGAAACAGAAATAACATCATTATCTCCATCTCCATCAATGTCGGCTGATGAAACAGAAGTTACATAATCAACATCCTCCGTAATAATTATTTTTAAACTGAAATCACCCAGACCATCCAAGTTTTCATACCATGCTACTATATTATCTCCAGATGAACCAGAAATCACATCCATATCTCCATCATTATCTAAGTCCTGCGCAAAGACTGATTGAGCATTTTCAGCAAAAAAGTTGATGTTATTACCTGAGTCGAAATTTCCTAATCCATCTACATTTTCATACCATTTTATTTTGCTATCTCCCGAAGAAGCAGCTAACACATCCAAGTCGCCATCACCGTCAATATCAGCAACAAAAACGGATTCAGTTTCAATTATACTTGACGTGATAATCTTTGCTCCACTAAAGTCGGCTGCACCATCCATATTTTCAAACCAAAAAACATGACCGTATGATCCTGCAATCACATCCATATCTCCATCATTATCAATGTCACCTGCAACTACGGTAGTTGCCCATTGAGCAGTACTTGTAAGAATATTTTGTTGGATAAAATTACCTTGTCCATCTATATTCTCATACCATGAAATTTTATTATCCTCCTCTGACGCACAAAGTATATCCATATCGCTATCTCCATCCAGATCAGCAGCAAAAACAGCCCTAGGGAAATCAATGAGTTGAATTGGATTGATTTCTGAACTAAAATCTCCTAATCCATCTGTATTTTTGTACCAAACAACTTTATCATCTGATTCAGAAGCAGATAAAACATCCATGTCGCCATCGCCATCTAGATCACTAGAAAAAACAGAAATTGCGAAATCAGAATCAGTAGAAATGATTTGCTCTGCACTAAAATTTCCTTGTCCATCTAAATTTTTATACCACGCAACTTTATCATCTAGTACAGACGCAGATAAAATATCCATATCGCCATCGCCATCTAAATCAGAAGAGTGAACAGAATAAGCTCCATCTGCAGAAGTACTGATAATATTTTGATCACTAAAATTACCTTGACCATCGGTATTTTCGTACCACGCTATTTTATCATCTCCTACTGAGGCAGAAATTACATCCATATCTCCATCCCCATCTACATCCGACGAATAAACTGAATATGCTTGCTCGGCATCAACGGAAATTATTTGTTCTGTATCAAAATTTCCTAGCCCATCTGAATTTTCATACCACGCAATTTTGTTATCTATTCTTGACGCAGATAAAATATCCATATCCCCATCTCCATCTATGTCAGATGCAAAGACCGATCTTACATCATCAGCACTTGTGATGGTTTGTTTTAAAATAAAATTTCCTTGACCATCCGAGTTTTCTAAAATGTTTATTTTATCATCATAAGTTGATCCTGTTATCACATCTATATCACCATCGCCATCAAAATCAGCAGAATAAACCGTTTGAGGTTGATTGTTTAAACTGAATCCAGCGAGTAATAATTCTGGTCCAAAATCGCCCAATCCATCCAGATTTTTATACCAAACTATCTTGATTAATCCATTCCAATTAAATACAGCGATGATGTCATTATCACCATCCGTATCCAAATCAGCTGCATAAATTACTATTGCTCCATCTGAATCATTATTTACTACATGTTGTAATCCAAAATTTCCTTCACCATCTAAATTTTCATACCATGCTACATGTCCATCTGCTAGAGAAGCAGAAAGAATATCATTATCACCATCGCCATCAATATCAATAGCAAAAACTGATTTTGCAGATTCTGTAGTACTTTCAATTATTACATTATGCTGCTCAAATCCAACCTGACCAAAACAATCTATACATAAAAGAGAAAAAACAAAGAGAAGTATTCTTAATTTCATAACTATAATTTAATATTTTTTGTAAAAAGAAAAAAAAAAAAAAAAATCGAATGTAAATATAATGTTTTGTAACAAAAAACATTCTACACC
>JBGCFD010000116.1:0-40232 GCA_045106765.1 Saprospiraceae bacterium
AAGTCCTTTCAAGGATTACACCTACCAAGATTTAAAGAATTCTCAATTAGCTTATGGACTAGATTTAGTCGGTGGAATGAGCGTTGTGATGCAAGTCGATTTAAGTGAATATCTCATGGCGCTCGCCAGGGATAACAATACAGGGCCTCCTTTTGAAGATGCGTTAAAAACTGCAAAAACGAACCAAGCAAATAATAATACAGATTACATCACCTTATTTGTAGATGCTTTTGAAGCTGCTAACCCTGGCGATCAATTAGCTCCTTATTTTTTGAATACTGGTGATGATGACAATACATTGAATATTAACTCTTCAAATGATGTCGTAGCTAGTTGGTTACGGACTAAATCTACAGGAGTTGTAAAAAATACTTACGAACGATTAAGAGAACGGATTGATAAATTAGGAGTAGTTCAGCCAAATATTTCTTTGGATGCTGCCCGTGATATGATCGTAGTAGAATTACCTGGTATCAAGAATCCAGCAAGAGCAAGAGCTTTCCTGGAAGCAACTGCAAAATTAGAATTTTGGCAGACATACAGAAATAGTGATAATAACTTCCAAATCATTCAAGCATTCTCTGATATGGATGAAAGATTAGGAAAACTAGGTGCAACTGAAGATACAACTAAAGTTGAAGTGCCTGAGTTTATCACTCAGCAGGATACCATTTATGTTCCTGATTCATTAGGAAATCTAACTACTGAAATTCAAGAAATCAAACCTATTCAAGTACCAAATCCTGAATTTACTCCAAGAGAGGCTGGACCATTATTTTCATTATTTGCTCCAAATACTTCTGGTGGACAAGATGGACAAGGAAGTCCTATTATGGGATTTGCTAGACCGAATGATACATCTGCGATTAATGATTTGTTCAGAAATCCAGCTGTTCAAAACATGCTACCACGAGACTTGACTTTGATGTGGGGTTATAAACCTAATGTTGATCTTGATGCTGACGGAGTTGAAGTTTCGCAAATGTTTTTATATGGTATCAAAAAACGTTCAGATGATATAGCTCCACTTGAAGGAGATGTAATTACGACAGCTTCTACTCAAAATAACCAAGGTCAAATCGAGGTTACTTTGGGAATGAATAATGAAGGAGCAACTACTTGGTACAAAATGACAAAGTTTGCTTCTGAAAATGGAGCACGTGAAATAGGAATCGTTCTGGATGGCGAAGTTGTTTCTTGCCCTAGTGTGAGAAATGGAGCTATCTCAGGAGGACGAACGAGTATCTCAGGAGGTTTCAATGTACAAGAAGCAGATGATTTAGCTCGTATTTTGGAAATTGGAAAACTTCCTGCTAGACCAGTTATCATTCAAGAAGCTATTGTTGGACCTACCTTAGGTGCTGATAATACTAAGCGAAGTTTGACTGCATTAGGTGCTGGAACATTATTAGTTCTTTTATTTATGATGAGTTATTATGGAGGTGCTGGTATCGTTTCGATCATTGCTTTGTTGTTAAATGTAGCTTTCATTTTTGGATCATTGGCTTCCTTCGGAACTGTTTTGACTTTACCTGGAATTGCAGGTATCGTTTTGACTATCGGTATGGCTGTAGATGCTAACGTAATTATCTACGAAAGAATTAGAGAGGAACTTCGAGCTGGCAAATCAAATGCTGCTGCCATTCGAGATGGTTTTTCTCATTCCTATTCTGCGATTATCGATGCCAACGTAACTACCCTATTGGTTGCTGCAGTTTTATCTTATTTTGGTTTAGGACCAATTAAAGGTTTTGCAGTAGTTTTGATCATTGGTGTAATTTGTTCTTTATTTACAGCGGTTTTAGTTGGTCGATTAATCATCGATTGGTGGACAGGAAAAGATAAAGAATTGAGTTTCTGGACTGGAATGTCTAAGAATGCATTTTCTAATGTTCAAGTAGATTGGCTAGGAAAACGTAAAACAGCATACATCATTTCAGGTGTTATTATTTTAGCTGGATTTGCATCTATGTTTACAAAAGGATTTGAGTTAGGAGTAGAATTCAAAGGTGGATACGCTTACAATGTTCAGTTCGCTGACGATGTAACTGTTGATATGGCAACTTTGAAAACTAACTTAAAAGAAGCTTTTGTTGATGCTCCTGATCCAGTTGTAAAATCTGTTAGTACTTCTAATACATTTGCAATTACGACTAGTTACTTGATTAACGAAAATGAAAAAGATACTCCTAATAAAGTGATGACTGCACTATTTAATGGTGTGAACAAAACTGCTGGAGGAAACTTGGATAGAAAAGCTTTTGAAAGCGATCAACTTGGAGTTACTCATGTAATCAGTTCTAGTAAAGTAGGTCCAACGATTGCTGATGATATTCGAAGAACATCTTTCTATGCAGGTATTTTCGCCTTATTAGTTGTTTTCCTTTACATTATGATTCGATTTACACGATGGGAATATAGTGCTGGAGCGGTTGCCGCTTTGTTCCACGATTCTTTGATTGTATTATCTATTTTCTCTCTTTTACATGGCGTTTTACCATTCCCAATGGAAATCGACCAAGCATTTATTGCTGCAATTTTGACGGTAATCGGTTATTCAATCAATGATACCGTGGTTGTATTCGATAGAATTAGAGAGTACATGAATCAATATACTGGATGGAGTAAAGAAGAAATCGTCAACAAAGCGATTGATTCAACTATCTCTAGAACGGTTATTACATCTTTAACAACATTATTTGTAATCGCAATGCTTTTCATCTTCGGACGAGGAAGTATTCAAGGATTTGCATTTGCATTGTTGATTGGTGTAGTTGTCGGAACTTACTCTTCTGTCTTTGTTGCAACGCCAGTTTTCTACGATTTAAGTGGAGACTTGAAACCAAAGTCGAAGACTACTAAAAAACAAAAAGGATTTAGAAGACCTGTTTCTTCTGATAGCTAATTAGCTTAATTCTTTTTAGAAATATAAAAACCGCCATTTCGATTCGTTTCGAGATGGCGGTTTCTTATTGGGAAAATTAGATTGGTTTGAGTTTAATTTAAACACAGATTTGCTCTGATAAAAATCAAAATTATGCTCAAAATAAATAGGCGCAAATTGGTAAAAAAAAAATTAAAAAGCCTTCATCTCGATTTCCCGAAATGAAGGCTTAAATTTTATTGTAAATCAATTACTTGATCAATAGTTCAACTAACTAATAAAGTTTCTTAATCTTGCTTCGCAAAAACTTTAGTCAATAAATCAGAAGATCTCGCACTTTTATTTTTACGAATATCTAATTCTTTTACTTCCACCAAACTAAACATCCCATCCAAAGCTTTATCAGTAACATGTTGATCTAATTCAGTATTTACTTTTTTTCCAAAAGAAACTTTATTGTAAGCTTTAGCAATTTTTGTCCAATATGTTCTTGCATTTACTTCATCCAAAGACTCTTGAACAACTGGCATAAATTCTTTAAACAATTGTTTCCGAGTTGTTTTATCCAAATATTGAGTAGCCGCATTTTTTTCACCCATCAAAATATTCATGGCATCTTTGATTGTCATTTGTTTGATTGCACTTACAAAAATTGGTTTTGCTTTGGTAGCAGCCTTTTCAGCAGCTTCATTTAAAAGCTTTGTCATTTTTTCATCCGCATTTTCAAAACCAGGCACTCGTTTTACCTTTTTAATTACCTTCTGAGCTTCTGCTGGCAAAAGGATTTTATATTGGCTATTCAAATATCCATTTTCAGCAGAAAGAAAATCTGTTGCTTTTCCTACCCCAACATTCAAGGCTTCTTTTAATCCTTTTCCAATTTCGTCAGTTGACAATTCCCCACCAGCACTTTTTAATTTAGCTTCTGCTTTTTTAGCTGCATTTTTTAATTTCCCAAATTGAGCATTAGACGAAATCTGGAATAAAGACAAACAAAGTAACAGAGTCATTATTTTTTTCATAATCGTATTTTTTTTTAGATTGTTTATGTTGAATATACACTTCTATAAACGTTCCAAATCCCTTTTGGAGTCTTAATAGAATCTTAAAGTTATAATTATTCATTAACATTTATCTCTCTATTTGATTTGCCTTTAATAATTTTGACGCAACCTTCTTTTTCAGAATTAACGTATAGAATAATTAAACTCCATGAGAATAAAAATTATTTTCCTCTTATTGATTTGCTCTCAACAATTGTTTTCTCAATCTCCCTATCATCTAAATTGGAAAAAAAAATCCTCGAATATTCACCATTGAATAATCGAGGATCATCTTTTTTAACTGGGACTAAATATTATTCATCTGTATCTTCTTCCCAAATCACCGTTCCATCAGGTTCCAATAATCCATCTAAGATTATGTCAGCTATGTCTACTAGTGAAATTTCGATAGGTCTAAACGGAGTTAGGAAACTCGATGATTATTTAAATTATAAGAGTTAAGAATCCTTAGGAATCACTTCTGTTTTTTCTCCAAAATATTGAACGAACTTCTGCATCTCCACCGCTAATTCTCTATTTTGAGTAGCTTTATAATAAGTATCAGCTAACCCTCGAAAAGTCTGATAAAAAAATCGATCCATTTCCATCACCTGCATATCATAAGTCCAAAGATCAATTTTCAAAGTCTCTTTATTTTTTTTGTCAAACATGGAAAGCAACATTGCTTTCGCCATCTGTGGCGAATCATCTGCATTTGGATTATCGTCTGATTTCCATTCAATTTGAAGCGGAACATTTTTATCATTAAGTCCTACTTCAATCTCAATTTTTGTGTTTTTTGAAACTGTTTTTTCCTTATCCATTATATTTATTTTTTTATTTTAAAATATGAAGTTGTTTTAAAATGTCTAGCTGACCTATGCAAAAAGCATTGTGGTTATTGGACTTCAGCTTTTTTTCGTTCCAACCCAAAGGGGTTGAAACTCAAAAAGAGCTTCGCCAATAATCACAAGCCTTTCCGCTCGGTCTCAGCAGACATTTTAAAACAACTTCATCTAAATCAACTGATCTCATAACTTCCAGACCAACTAATCAACAAACCGTTATTCCAATAAATCTTTTTCGCTTTTTCCAATCTTCACCATAGCATCGGAAGTTAATCTTTTAATCCCTCCTTCCAAACTTTGCGCTTCGATGACCATTGCCTTCGCTACATCTTCTGCCTTTACTGGTTGATATTTGCCCAAAAGGTCTCCCACCAAAAAATCAATTCCTTTAGAAAAAATAATTCCTATTTTTTCCAACGTTCTACGTTCTTCTCTTTTTCCAAGCAACATGGAAGGTCGCAAAATATGAATTCCCCAAAATGGTAATTCCTTAATCGCATCTTCCAATTCACCTTTTACTTGACTATAAAAAACTTTTGATTTTGAATCTGCACCAACTGATGAAACTAAAATAAATTGGCTGACTCCATTCTTTGCTGCAATGGTAGCAATCTCTTTTGGGTATTCAAAATCAACTTTCCTAAAAGCTTCTTGACTCCCTGCTTTTTTGATTGTAGTTCCAAGCGTACAAAAAAGATCATTTCCTTGAATCAATCTTTTAGCTTCAGAAAGATTATCAAAATCTATCACAAATTGTTCTAATTTTTCATGATCAATATTCAATTTCTTTCTTCCAAAAGAAATCACTTTTATATAAATTGGTGACTCCAAAAGTAGGTCTAAACAAAACCTTCCTACTAAGCCTGAGCCTCCAAAAAGTATTGCTGTCTTTTTCCCTTCTTTTATTTTTATCTCCATTTTTAAAAATGTAAATGTATTGTTTTAATTATTTAAAAATCTAAAGCATCAATATTATTACTAGTCAAATAATTTAGATTTTGAGTGATTTTTTCCATTTCCCAATTCCACCATTTTAATTTCAATAACTTTTCAATATCTTCTGGAGAAAATCTTTTTTTAATTTCTTGTGCTGGATTTCCTCCAACAATTGAGTACGGTTCCACATCTTTTGTGACCGTTGAATTGGTTGCGATAATTGCTCCATCTCCGATTTTTACACCTGCCATTATCGTGGCATTGTATCCAATCCAAACATCATTTCCGATGATGGTATTTCCTTTTGTTGGATAAGATTTTCCTTCCATCGCATTTTCCCAGCCATTTTGAAAGATGGCAAATGGAAAAGTTGAAATGGCATCAGTCAAATGATTTGCACCGTTCATAATAAAAGTTACACCTGAAGCAATCATGCAAAATTTTCCAATAATCAATTTATCTCCAGTAAAATCAAAATGGTATTTTACATTTTTTTCAAAATTATGAACATCCTCAAAATCATCATAATAAGTGAAATCTCCAATTTCGATATTGGGATTTTTAATGATGTTTTTTAGAAAACATAACCGATCATAGTTTTCTAATGGAAAAATGGTATTTGGATCCGGCCCATTCATATTTTATAATTCAATATTATTGACGGGTTTTACTTCTAATCCTTTCATTTTTAAATATCTCAACACTCCTTTTTTTCCAGCTAAATGTGCTGCACCGATAGCACACACGATTGTTTGTTCTGAAGCCATAATTGCTATCCGATCAGCCATAATTTCATTTCGATCATAGAGTAAAAGTTTACGTTCTGAACCAGCAGATTTTTTTGAACTTTTATACAATTGTTGAATATCTGCTTTTTCATAAAGTTCCGCCATTTTTAATACTTGCTTTCGAAATTGCTTAAAACTTTTAAAAGTTTTAAGCAATGATTTTAATTGATTCTCAACTGGAATTTTAGCCATGATTGCCAATTGTTCCTCGAATGTTTCGATACCTAATAAAATTTTTTCTTCTTCTTTCGCAAACTGGAAAAGGGATTCATCTAGCGATTTTAACCGATCTTTTGACAAAACCACTTCAGCCATCATATTAGTAACTTGCATAGGCAAACTATGATTGAATTGTCTCAAATCATATCCTGTCAATCGCTGGAATCGTTTATTGATTTTTTCAAATTTTTTGGGCCGAATCATTGACTCTAAAGTCAATCCATCTGGCAAATTCATCATCTCTGCGGTGATGTTTACATTGGCGGTTTCCAAATTAAATTCTAAGGCAAAGGCATCGCACTCTTTGATTTTTTCATGAACTAAACTTTCAAAAGTAAACGCCCTTTCATCACTCACATGCATCGTTCCGAAAACATAAGAATCGCCAGGGAAGTTTTTCCCAGAGATTTTCCACAACAATGAGTTCTTCTTTTTTTTCATAAATCAAAGATTGATAATTTCCGATTCTTATTAGTATTTTTTCGACAAAATAATTAGACCGCTTCTCTGACAGCGAAGTGTCTAATAAAAAGCCGCTACTATTTTTCAACAGTAGCGGCTTTTTTTGTTTATTTTTCTAGAATCTAACTTTCGTAATCAAAAGGTAAAAGTTTAGAATCTTTTACTGTAGACAAAGTCATCAAAGTTTTCAATCTTTCGATTTCTTCAATTTGAGACAACGTCTTGAACAATAATTTTTCATATGTTGGAATATCTTTACAAACAATTTTGATTAAAAAATCAGCCTCACCTGTGATGATATAACATTCTGTAATTTCTTCAATCTGCTTAATCTTTTCTAAAAATGCATTCAATGCATTCTCTTTTTGCCAAGCCAAAGAAACTAAAACAAAAGTTTTTACACTCAACCCAATTGCTTGAGTATCCACCAATGCATGGTAACTTTTAATGATACCAGATTGCTCTAATTTTTTTACCCGTTCCAAAGTTGGAGCAGGAGAAAGTCCAATTTTCTTTGACAAATCAAGATTAGTAATCTTACTGTTTTCTTGAAGAATTTTCATAATCTTCAAGTCGATTTTATCGAATTTCGTGTCCATAATTTTTTAGTCTGAAATTTTAAATTTAATGTTTTAGGGATATAAAGTATTTTCTGAAACTACTCATTCCTAATAATGGCGCAAATATATCCATAAAAAAATAAAAATCAAAAAAACAATATACTTACGTAGTATTATTTTCCAACAAAAGTCTTTTTCGACACTTTTACCAATAAAATTTTGTCAAAATAAAATAAAATCGTCTTTTAACATTCTTCTGGTCGTGCTCCAATTCCTGATTCTTCCAACAACTTCATTAATCGTTTCTCATAAAAATCTAATAGTAGATTAGTAATATTGAGTTCAATTTCGATTTTTCGATACTCTCCTCCTTTTTCACTTTTGGGATGTTCCCAAGCACCTATCGAGATTGGAACTGCCATAAAATCCAACTGCTGTTTTACCGTCCATGCTCTGGCAATTCCAAGTTCCATATTACTTTTTAATGTTTTAGTAATTTCTTTTTCAGTTGTTTTTTGCATGACTTCATCTCCTAAGAAATGAGTAAAAGCTGTTCCTTCGGGGATGTCTAATGATTTTTTGTAACGTGCTCCTCGGAATGGATTTCCATCTGTATGACCTTCGAGATAAATGAAAAATTCCTCTTTACAGCGAAGATCTTTTTCACAATATTTTGCTAAAACTTCGGTGTCGACCCATGTGGCAATTTTTTTATAATATTCAGGATCTCCCATTTTTGCCAAATCAATATCCTGACATAAATAAGTAGAAATAATATATTTGATCCCAATATTTCCAAGCGGAGTATATTTAACTCCTGTCTCGCAAGGTTGCTTATCGCTATTCAAATCAGCTCTCATAATTTCAGCTGAAGCTGGACCAAATCGTTCTCGCTCCTCATGTGTTTCTTTTCGAGCTTGCAAAACCAATTCCCAATATCTACAATCCCAAACTTTGATACGCAAGCGTTTGACTCGACAAGCCAACTCATCATCGTATTCTAAACTTTCTGCTTTTTGTAGCTTGTCAATATGATCTAAATATCGTTGTCCTTCTTTGCATGAATTCATGTGACCTTTGATAGTCCATGATTTGATTTGAGCGATTTTATCACAATAATATCCAGCTAAAATAAATGACTCGGTAAGTGTATCCTCATTTGCCACAAACTCTTTCCAAAGAATATTTAAGTTATCAAAATCGTCTTTTTGTCCTTCGACTTTTGCCTTAAGCTTTTCAATTTTTGACAAAGTGTTTTTTTGTAATTTCGGTTTAAATTCTTTTTGAACGCCAACAATTTTTTCAATCATCTCCTCCCCTTTTTCGCAAGCATAAATAGTTCCTTCCATCGTCAAGGCTCGAATAACTGCTTCCTTAGAACAATACTCAAATCCGAATTCAATTCCACTAGTCAAGGTGTCTTTTGGCATAAATTCTTTCCATGCTTTATTTAAATTGGCAATGTCCCCATTATTTTTTTCGACCTCAGTTTCTAACCAATCTATCTTTTCTGCCAAATCTTTTGCCAACGTGTGTGTATTGTTTTTTTGCAAGGTTTTTACTTTTTTTAACATCTCATCTCCTTTGCCACAAAGGTCAGCTGCACCTTGCAAAACATATGATTTCATCGAAGGAATCGAGTAGCATTCTACCTCTGGAATTTCCAAAGTAAAACCTGGAGACTCTCCACTTTCGGTGAATTCTTTCCATGCTTTCCCTAATTTTGGTAGATTGATAAAAAGTGTTTTCATCATTTTCACTTCCTCTTCAAGTCCTCGAATATCTGAAACTTTGAGTGATGTTTTTTCTGCTAATTTTAAAACTCGACCTTCAAAATCACTCTTTGCTTCAGCAATATCTGCCAAACAATAATGAGCATGTGCTTCCATATAAAAATATTTTGCCAAAGTTCCTTTTTCACAAACTTGAGTGGCAGCATCAACGGCTTCTAACCTTGACAAACTGATATCTCTAGTTTTTAAAAATTCTTTCCACAACCTTTCCACTTCATGGTACGCTTTTATTTTGACGGCAAGATCATCATGTTTTTCTTTGTACCCAGAAATAGTTTTGTAGGAAGCTGCTCCCATTTTTTTGACCTCTGCCATTTGAATTTCGGCATCAGGAATATCTCCTCCACAAAAATGTGTATTCGCCACCATTAAGCAATATCTCAAATAATCAATAGGTTGACTTTTTTTAGGTTTGGGCATTTCGCTAATATTGGAAATTTTATTATTAGCTAAAAATTCTTTCCAAGTATCTTCAAAATTGACAAACTGACTTTGCATTGGAAGGGAAGAAAATAGAATAAATGAGAGGCATAAAAAATGAGTAATTTTTAATTTCATAATTCGACTGGGTTGGATTATTTTTTAATTTAATGAAAAATGAATATGATAGTGAACCTATTTGGTTTATTCGTTTTACGTTGAACATTAGACGTTTTACGTTCGTTACAACAATTTCATTCAGAGTGAATTCTAATTTTTTTGATAAAACGGCTTATGGTTTTCTAAACTGTGGTAAGTTTTGGATAGGTTGAAATGAAAAACAAATATAAATAATAATTTTAATCTAACTTTGAACGTTTTACGATCCTCCATCATATTTTTCTTAAATAATAGCTAGTAGCAAAATTCTCAAACGTAAAAGGTCCATCGCAAAACGAATTTCACTATTTATGACTCCAATTATTTGGGTCGTCACTTTCATTTGGTGACAGGCCTAAAATATCTCCATCAGTATTGACTCCAAGTCCGACGACCGTTCGATTAACATAATTAAAATAACTCACAAGTTGATTGATCTCTAAAATTTCTCCATCATCATAACCAACTCCTCGGAGAGTTTCTATGTCTTTTTTAGAAATAAGATGATGAGTCAGAGTTAGTTTTTTTGCATAGCGAAATCCTTCTAGCATTTTTTTATCAAAGGAATTTTCAAGTTGATCACTTTTAATATTTGCTCTGATTTCCTTGTATTTCTCCTCATTATCCAATAGTCTTTTTAGGCCTTCTGCGTGGTGATCTATACAATAACTACATTGATTTAAATGACTAACATAAGTCCCTAAACTTTCTAAATACCATTTTGGAAGTGTATTGTTAGAATTGTGCAGAACGTTTTTGTACAATGCCATATGACCTACTAAGGTGTGTGGTCGAAGGCTGTGAATTTTTAAGACATTGTCGACATTATTATTTGGCCCGGTGACTCGTTTGTAGATTTTTTTGAGGGTGTCTGATGCATCTGCAAAGTCTATTGTTTTTATCCAGCTCATGTTATTATGTATTTTTGCCACAGACTTGGACTGACTATTATGACTTTTTAAGACTCTCCCATTTTTTGTTTTGTATTTCGTGTTTTCAATACTCCCAGCAGGAGAAATCAAAATAAGTCATACCAGTCAGTCCAAGTTAGTGGCAAATTATTAAATTATATCATTCAACAAATCCTCCTCTACCATATTTGGCAAAGTAACTTTTAAATTTGGTGTTCTTTCCATTTCTCTTTTTATCGCAAAAAGTGCTTCCTCATTTCTTGCCCAACTTCTTCTTGCAATTCCATTATTCACATCAAAGAACAACATTTTTTTCAATCGTTCTTCTGCTTCAGTTGAACCATCAAGCAACATTCCAAATCCACCATTCATCACTTCTCCCCAACCTACTCCACCTCCATTGTGAATTGATACCCAAGTCGCTCCTCTAAAACTATCTCCAATCACATTATGAATAGCCATGTCAGCGGTGAACTTTGATCCATCATAAATATTGCTCGTTTCTCGATAAGGCGAATCTGTTCCACTTACATCATGGTGATCTCGCCCCAAAACTATTGGTGCAGAAATCTCGCCCCTCTCAATAGCATCGTTAAATGCTTTGGCAATTTTTACACGACCTTCTGCATCTGTGTATAAAATTCGAGCTTGCGAACCTACCACTAAATTATTTTTCTTAGCATCTTGAATCCATTTTATATTGTCTTGCATTTGCTGTTGAATTTCTTCGGGAGCAGTTGCTTTTATTTCCAGCATGACTTCTTCGGCTATCTTATCCGTTTTATCTAAATCCGCTTCTTTGCCTGAAGTACAAACCCACCGAAATGGCCCAAAGCCATAATCAAAACACATGGGCCCTAATATATCCTGAACGTAAGATGGATATTTAAAATCAATTTTATTTTCAGCCATCACATCTCCTCCCGCTCTTGATGATTCTAATAAAAAGGCATTTCCATAATCAAAAAAATAAGTACCTTTTGAAGTATGTTGATTAACAATTTTGGCATGCCTCCGAAGAGATTCTTGCACTTTAATTTTGAAATTTTCAGGATCGGTTCGCAACATTAAATTTGACTCTTCGAAAGTCAAACCAACTGGATAATATCCTCCTGACCAAGGGTTATGCAAGGAAGTCTGGTCAGAACCTAAATGTACAAAAATTTCATTTTCATAAAACTGTTCCCACACATCAACGATATTTCCAACATAAGCAATCGACACTACTTCTTCTCTTTCTTGAGCACTCCTGACTCTATCCACCAATTCATCCAAATCAAAAATCAAAATATCTACCCAACCTTGAGCGTGTCTTTTACTGGCAGCTTTTTCATTGACCTCAGCACAAACGGTAACGCAACCCGCAATATTTCCAGCTTTTGGTTGTGCTCCAGACATCCCACCAAGACCAGCGGTAAGAAAAATTTTTCCTTTGGTCGTTTCACCTTTTTGTAATTTTTTTCGAAATGCATTCATGACTGTGATCGCTGTTCCATGAACGATTCCTTGTGGTCCAATATACATGTAAGAACCCGCTGTCATTTGTCCATATTGAGTTACGCCAAGTGCGTTATATTTTTCCCAATCATCAGGTTTGGAATAATTGGGGATCATCATGCCATTCGTAACGACCACTCTTGGAGCATCTTTAGAGGAGGGAAAAAGTCCCATTGGATGTCCAGAATACATATGTAAAGTTTGCTCATTTGTCATCTCTGAAAGATACTGCATCGTCAAAAGATACTGCCCCCAATTTTGAAAAACAGCTCCATTTCCACCATATGTAATTAGTTCTTTGGGGTGCTGTGCTACGTTGGGATCCAAGTTGTTTTGTATCATCAACATGATCGAAGCAGCTTGTTGAGATTGTGCTGGATATTCAGAAATTGGACGAGCATACATCTCATACTTTGGCTGAAAACGATACATATATATGCGTCCGTAATCATTTAGCTCTATCGCAAACTCTGGGGCTAAAGTTGAATGCCATGCCTTGGGGAAATATCTCAAAGCATTTTTTATCGCTAATTTTTTTTCTTCTTTTGATAAAATATCTTTTCGTTTAGGGGCGCTGTTTGCATTTCGAGGATACGAATTTGCAGGAGGTAATTCTGATGGAATTCCTTGCTTGATTTGATTTTGGAAATCTATTGTCGTGTCTGTCATTTTTATTTTTTTTGAATTCATTTACATCGTCTCCATGTATGATATTCGTTAACTAGATTTTAAGTTTACCAATTTTCTTTATGACCTCTTACTCTATCTACAAAGGTTGAAATACTTATTTCATCTTCCCCAAATCGTTCTCTAAATTTAGCAGATATTTTGTTTACCCATTTATTTTCATATTCAGCGTTCATTCCTTCAGCTTCAATGACATCTTTGGCAAAATCTCTAGCATAATAAAACTCTGTTTTAGAAATCTTAATCATTTCTTCTGATGAAATACAAAAGCCCCAAAAAACACAAAGGTCAGCGAGAAGGTAATTAATCTCACGCTCCATGGGTGGAACATCTTTTTTTTGCTTGTATCCCATTTTTTTATTGCTTCAAATCCCAACAAATAACTTCACTTGAAATTGAGATTTTAATATTTTTCAAAAATATTTTCAAATTCACTTTTTACTGATCGACTTGCTTTTTGAGTAATTGCAATCAATTTTTTGCTTTCGAGTAATTTTGCTGCCTTCTCGATATCTTTTGAAAAAATACGATCTTCAGTTGCATGCGTAATATTATTACGAATTTCGACATGCACTTGTTCCAAAATTTTACTCGTCGATAATGGTCTTTGAAAGTCAATGGCCTGTGCTGCACACAACATTTCTATTGCCAAAATATTCACTAAATTATTGCAAACTTTTAACGCCTTTCGTCCTCCGATTGATCCCATACTGACATGATCTTCTTGTCCTAACGAAGTTGGAATACTATCCGCACTTGCAGGAAAACATAATCCTTTATTTTCACTCACCAATGCAGCACCTGTATATTGTAAAATCATAAAACCAGAATTCACTCCCGTATCTTTCATCAGTAATTTTGGCACACCTCCATAATTTCCCTCCAAAGAAAGATAGGAACGTCGATCAGAAATATTTCCTAATTCCGCCGCCGCTAAACAAGCATAATCTAAAGGTAATGCCAAAGGTTGTCCATGAAAATTACCACCACTAATGGTAAAATCTTTTGAAAAAACAACTGGGTTATCCGTTACTGAATTAATTTCAATTTCAACACATTCTTTAAGGTGTAACCAAGCATTTCGAGAGGCTCCATGAACTTGAGGAACACAACGCATCGAATACGGATCTTGTACTCGATCACAATCTTTATGCGATTTTGCTATCTGTGATCCTTTTAAAAAATAGTGCACCCTTTTGGCTACATGAACATTTCCTTTATATGGTCTGATTGCATGTAACTCTTGCAAAAATGGGGAAGACGAACCTTTCAACCCTTCAATCATCATAGCTGCAATTATATCTGCATGCGCTAAACAAGTATGTAGTTTTTCAACCACCATCACCGCATGTGCTGCGATAAATTGAGTGCCATTAATTAAAGCTAAACCTGCTTTTGGGCCAAGTTCCAATGGTTGAATTTTTAGCTTTTTATAAACATTAGAAGTATTTGTAATTTTATTGTTATAAAATACTTTTCCTTCTCCAATTAATGGCAAAAATAAATGAGACAAAGGGGCTAAATCTCCAGAAGCACCAACTGATCCTTGCTCAGGTACAACTGGAATAATATCATTTTCTATCATTAAAATAATGCGATCCAAAACCTCTGGAGCAATTCCAGAAAATCCTTGAGATAAGGCATGAACTTTTAAAATCAACATTAATTTTGAAATATCTTTTGCAACAGGCTCTCCTACTCCGACACTATGACTGAGTAAAATATTTCGTTGCAATTGTTTAGTCTTATCTTTGGATATCTTGGTATTACACAATGGACCAAATCCAGTATTGATGCCATAAACTGCTGCCTCATTTTGAGCAATAAAAACCACTTCATCATAGCATTTATGGATTTTCTTTCGAGTGGGAACATCTATTCTTGCCTGCAAATCCCCACGAAGAATTTGCAGGACTTTGCCTGTAGTTAAATTATCTTTTCCGTAGTTAAACATTGGTTTGGTTTTATTTTTGGCAAATTTAAAATTTTGTTTCAATAGTTGCATAAGAGCCCTCTCAAAATGTTACTTTTACTTAAACTATTTGTCTTAATTAATGTATAACAAAAAGTTATATCAGAAAAATTAGATAGTAATAAAACAATTTTTATAAACCTTTATTTAATATTAAAAAAGAAAAATTATGTTAGACAAAATTATGGAACAGTTAGGCGGCGGAGTTGCTGAACAAATTGCTGGAAAAGCTGGTGTTTCTCTCGATCAAGCAAAAGGAATGTTACCATTTGCGCAAGAAAGCCTTCAAGAAGGATTAATGTCTCAAGTAACTGGAGGAAATGTTAGTGGATTATTAGGAATGTTTCAAGGTGCTTCTGGTGGCGGAGGTGGATTAATGGATAACCCTATCTTCGCAAGCATCAAAGGTATGTTTATGAAAAAAGTAATGACTAATATGGGACTTCCTGAATCAGTTGCTGGATTAGCTGCTGGAACTGGAATGTCTAGTTTGATTGGTGGACTTGCTGGTAAAATGGTTTCACATGGTGATACTGACGATATTGATGCTGGTAGCTTAATGAGTGTACTTGGAGTGGGTGGTGATGCAGGTGGAATGCTTGGAAAAGCTGCTGGAATGTTAGGTGGATTAACTGGTGGTGGTGGAAATGATTCTCCTATGGATGCAGCTAAAGATTTGCTTGGCGGATTGATGGGCGGTGGAGATGACAAAAAAGATGATAACGATTCTCCTTTAGATCAAGCAAAAGATTTATTAGGCGGAATTTTTGGAAAATAATCTTATTTCCATAAAAAATTAAAAATGCGATAGGATTGATTATTCAATTCTACCGCATTTTTTTCCAAAATAAATGTTCTGAAATACCTTATAAAGAGTTGAAAATTTATTTCATTTTCGTTTCAATCTCTCCTTTTTTCATAGTCAAAGTCACTTCTTTAATTTTCTTTTTTGATGAATAAAAATCAAAACAAGCGTCCTCTAAATATTCCAATAATGCATATTTTAATCCTCTTGCTCCGGTCTCTCTAGTAAAAGCATCTTCTACCACTTTATCAATTACCTTTTCGTCAATTTTCAATTTCGCTCCTTCCAATTCAAATTCTTTTGCATATTGCTCAATGGTATTTTTTGACAAGATCATCTTCAATTCCTTTTTTCCCAAAGCATGAAAAGGAACGATTCTCGAAAATCGACCAATCAATTCTGGCATCATTCCATATCGTTCAAAATAGGAAACCTTGTCTACATCATCTCGATTATAAGAAACGGCCACTTTATTTGGCTCTTCAAATTCTTCGATATTTTTTCCAAAACCAATTTGCTTTTTGGAAGCATTTACTATTTGTCGAAAACCTGAAAATGCACCACTAGCCAAGAAAGTAACATGTTCCGTTTTAAATGCTTTTCGATCAGAATAGGAAGAATGTGTCACACTTGTAGGTACATCTAATTCAGCACCTTCCAGCATTTTTAATAATTCTTTTTGTACGCCAAGACCACCTACATCCTTTGTCGTACCTGCACCTGCGAAGACTGCATTATTCTTTCCAGTAGAAATTTTATCAAACTCATCAATGCAAACAATTCCAATTTGAGCAATCAATGAATCTTGCGCCGCTTGAATTAATCGAGTCAAAATCGCTACGGGATCAGTTCCAACATATCCCGTTTCGGAGTAGGAAGTGATATCAATAATTACAGTAGGTAATTTTAATATTTGATTAAAAAGCGTTTCGACCAAAAAGGTTTTCCCACAACCAGTCGGACCGATGAGTAAATAATTTTCTTTGGTGGGCAACAATCGTTTGTCGATGCCATCCATAAAAATTTTACGCAATCTATTAACATGTCGGAATGCTAAAAGGCTAATTGCTTTTTTAGCATTGTCTTGACCAATGTATCCAAATTTTGAAATTTCTTTAAAAAGTTGTGCTGGTGAGTTAGAAGGAATTTGCCTTAAATAATCAGCAATGTATTCCTTCTCTTGTAGGTTTTCCATGGAGGAAAAATTCATATTCTTAGATTTCTGATTTGATAAATTTGTTTTACAAAAATTATTTATTGCAAGTAACAAAAATCAAACAGTTTTTCAAAGTGGAAAGTTCCGAGCCGCTTTTCTCAATAATCCTTTTACTACATCTGGTCCAACCTCACTTGGAAATCCAGATTGTGAACCATCATATTTCCATTGAATTCTTCCCCGTTTTTTTTCGTAGGCATAGAGAACGGTGGAGATTTTATTATTCATTCCAGAAAAAGTCACTTCCTCATCTTTATTCAAATTCAATTTATTTTTATATTGATAAACACTTCCAAAAATGACTGCATCCACTTTTAATATTTTAGCTAATTCTTTTTTGGGAGTATTAAAAATCATTTGTGGATCCATCCCTTTTTTCTTAAAGATATTATTGGTTTCGTTGACATTTTGAAAATTCACCTTACGAGTAGACTTAGCAAATTCTCGAATAATGTATCGATATAAATCTCGTTGCATCACAATACTTTTTCTTCTTTCCGCTTTTTCGAGCATCGAAATAGTTACACCTGCTGGCAAATTCTTTACACTTGTATGAATTTCAAATGGCAAAATCGCCAATGTTTTATAGTGAAATTTTTTACTTGTGTAATTTGAAGGAGTAAACATCTGATTGCAAAAGCAAAAAAAAAAAGGTAAACAAAGTAGTAGAATTAGATTTTTCATATCGATTTTTCTATGATAAAAAACATAAAAAAAGAGAAAGTCGTTTGAGGAAATTCAAACATTGGTGTCTTTGGATTTTACGTATTTTTTTTATGATTGTTCAAGATAGGAAATTTCTATTTTTTTTACGTAAAAAAAGAAAGTAGTTATTTATGATGTCTTGTAATTTGCTAAATCGATACAAATTATTTAGGTAACACTTTCCACGTAGTGGTCTGCTAAAGCAGACCACTACGTGGAATTAATAAGTCGGAATCGAAGAATCTATCTCTTTACTATATTCCAAAATCCCTCCTTTCAAATTATACAAATTATCAAAGTCTGCCAAATTTTGTAAATCTCGAATCGCATCCGCACTTCTTTTTCCACTTCGACAATGAACAATCACTTTTTTAGTTTTAGAAATTTTATCTAAATTTTGTGTTAACTCATCTTGAGGAATGAGCTCGCCTCCAAGGTTGGCAATGTCATATTCGTAAGGTTGTCGAACATCAATCAATTGAAAATCAATATCTTCTTCTTGCCATTTTTTCAAATCATAAACAGTTACTTCTTTAATTTTGTCTTCTTCATTTTCAATTCCGATGCCACAAAATTCTTCATAATTAATCAATTCTGAAATCTCAGTCTTTGAATTTTTTCTCACTTTCAAGATCCGAGTTGTAAAACTCGCTGCATCAAATAGAAATAATCTACCAGCCAAAGGATCACCGACACCTGTTATTACTTTGATTACTTCACTCGCTTGCATGCTGCCTATAATGCCAGGTAGCACTCCCAATACTCCGCCTTCTGCACAACTTGGCACCATGCCAGGTGGCGGTGGTTCTGGAAATAAATCTCGATAATTAGCTCCTCTTGTTCCATCTTTATTTAAAAAATTGAAAACAGAAACCTGTCCTTCAAATCTAAAAATACTTGCATACACATTTATTTTACCTGCCAAAACGCATGCATCATTCACTAAATATCGAGTCGGAAAATTATCTGTTCCATCGGCGACTACATCATAATCTTTAATAATTTCAAGCGCATTATCTTTTGTAAATGCATTGTTATAAACGGTAAAATTTACATGCGGATTTAATTTTTCTAATCTAGATTTTGCTGTTTCTGATTTTGATTTTCCAATATCATCTACCGTAAATAAAACTTGTCGTTGTAAATTACTATCATCCACCACATCAAAATCTACAATCCCTATATGCCCAACTCCTGCTGCTGTTAAATACAAAAGCATTGGACTTCCAAGTCCTCCAGAACCAACCACTAATACTTTTGCAGCTTTTAATTTTTTTTGCGCAGCTAAATTAAATTCGGGAATCGCAATGTGTCGACTATATCTTGCTAATTCTTCTGGGCTTAATTTTATGGAATCACTCATTAATTATTTTTTTCAAAAATAAGTTTTTTTTTGAATGTTGTAGGCATTCGTAGAGACAAGACGACATACCTTGTCTTTACATATGAAAAAACCTTCCCAAGAAAATCTTGGAAAGGTTGAATCATAATTTGTTGTAGCAAAAAAGGGATTTTTTACTGCGGATTTAAGAATTTAAATTCCACAGCTTTTGAAAATTGATATGTAAAAGTGAGATTAATATCTTTTTGTAATTCAAATTTACTACGTTAAACTTGAAGTGTCAATTGCTTAAAGAAAATTAACATTAGAAATGCACAAATTACCATTCATGGGTTATAAAACATATTTTTATTTTCATTATAATAATAAAAAACAAGTATAATCTTTTCTTTTTCAGTCAATTGAACTACTCCATAACAAGCGGAAGGGAATCAAAAAATCAGTTTTATAAAAAAACATTATAAAATTTTACTACATAGGCGCATAGAAAACATAGATAAAATACTATGTTTTCCATGCGCCTATGTGGTGAAAAAATTCTATTGTTGAATTTCACTTTTTTATGGTGAGAAATTCTCTAGATTAAACTTCTTTTTTTAAATGTTCGGTATTATTTTTTTCCAAAACAATAAAGCCATTCGAATCATGTTCTACCAAATATAATCCAGTATTTGAGTGTGGATAATTTTCCATTTCTTTCAAATCCTTTTGTTCTAAAAGACAGATTAGACAACGCATCGCTCGACCGTGAATACAAACTAAAATATTCTTTTCAGCTCGAGTTGGCAGATGATCAATAAATTGTTGTAATCGCTCTGCCATCTCGTTGATACTTTCCCCTCCTTCAATTCGTTCATCAAAGTTTCCGCTAAGGACTACTCTATCGTAATCTTTTTTCATGTCTTCGTTACCAGATTTCCCTTCGTGGACTCCCCAATTCATTTCTACGATTTCTGGAAATTGTTCCCATGGTAAACCACTTTCAATAAATCGTTCAACAGTTTGATGCGTTCTTTTTAAGGTCGAAGTTAAAACTACTTCAAAAGGATGTTCTTTATATTTTTCAAAAAAAAGTTGCCCTTGTTCTCGTCCTCGATCATTCAAGTCTGAATCAACGCCTGAACCTTGTATGATTCTAAGTTTGTTAAATTCGGTTTGTCCGTGGCGGATGATGTGGATTGTTTTTTTCATAAATGAATTATTTTTTTCATTTCAGATTGCGAAGGTTTTCCCAATCATTTTTTACTATCTGTATGAATTTGATAATCTGTGGCGAGTCAAAAATTAGAAAACGGTTTGCCAATTTCTCAGCAAACCGTTTTTCTAAAATTTATATTTCAAAAAAAGCTTATGCTTTCTTATTCGCTTTTTCATGATCTGCTAAAAATTTAGCCAAACCAATATCCGTCAATGGATGATATAATAATCCCATAATTGCTTTCAATGGGCAAGTCACCACATCTGCACCAGACTCAGCAGCTTCTACAATATGCTTTGGGCTTCGAATTGATGCAGCCAATATTTCTGTATCAAAAGATTGAATCGCGTAAATTTCTGCAATCTGATGAATCAATTCAATTCCATCCCAAGACATATCATCAATTCTTCCAATAAAAGGAGACAAATAAGTAGCTCCAGCTTTTGCAGCCAAGATAGCTTGACCAGCAGAGAAAACTAAAGTACAATTTGTTCGAATATCATTTTCAGTAAACCAACTAATTGCTTTGATTCCGTCTTTAATCATTGGCACTTTTACTACAATATTTGGCGCTAATTCTGCCAAAATTTGACCTTCTCGAATAATCCCTTCAAAGTCAGTTGAGATTACCTCTGCACTAACATCACCATCCGTCAATTCACAAATTGCCTTGTAATGTTTCATTACATTATCAGTTCCGGTAATCCCTTCTTTCGCCATCAATGATGGGTTAGTCGTTACACCATCCAAAATACCAAAGTCTTTTGCTTCTTTGATTTCGTCCAAATTAGCTGTGTCAATAAAAAATCTCATTTGAATATTTTTTTAAAAAGATTAAAGATATGGTTTGAATATAAAATATATGGTAGGAAGAAGTATCAAAAAAAAGAGGTGAGAAACCATACCGCTCCGCTCAACCATCTACCCTTGCTGCGTTTCCACCCTGGGGGAGTTCGACAGGAGCTGGACGAATGGCTCTCACCAGTCGCAAAAGTAATTTTATTGATTGGAAACTGCCAACTTTTTAAGTGTTTTTTTTCAAAAAAGATAAGATTAATTTTCTAGGAAATTCGAAGCAAATTTTAAGTAGATAAAAATCGAAAAAATCAATTTTTTATTTTGGAAAAAACGATGCTTGCCATTTTTTTTGTGAAAAAATTTAGAAGCAATTATTTTTTTCCTAAATTAGTCGTACAAAATTATTACAAAAATAAACAATACACATATGGCTAAATCAAAAAAGCAACAACGAATCGAGGCACGTCAAAAAAAAGAAGAAAAGAAAATTCTTACTGTCGTTGCCGTGGCTACAGTCATTTTAGTAGCCTTATCCTATTATTACTTTTTGAATTAAACTATTAAAAAATAAAAAAGGTGTTATCAAATGATTTTGATAACACCTTTTTTATGGAAGGTAACTTAGCTTTATCAAACTAAAATTCAACCAACTGATATTCTTCTTCCTCTTTTAAAAAATCTTTCCCTCCAGTAATTGTGTATTTTTTATTTTCTAAAAAAATATGATTCGAAGGTAGTTTTTCAAAAAATGGAGCAGATACCGCTGCGAAAGCATTTTGATCTTTGGATGTTATCGAAAACATTTTGATCGAATCAACTGCGACTGTTTTTACATTTAATTCTTGCAGGTAAACTTTCATATTTTTTTGATAAAAAACCGAATCAGAATCTAAATGATAAAGCTCGGTAATTTTTAAATTTGCTCCTGCCCTTCCAACTCCTTGTGTTTTTAATTCTTGGAAAACTTGTTGAGGGAAATTTCTTTGGCTTTCCATCAGCGGATTCACTTGCAACCAAAATAACCAAGTAAACATCAATCCACTCACAGCCATTCCTCCTGTCACTAGCGAATTTTTATGCATAAATAATCCTAAAACTGCAGCCATACTTCCAAACCAGTACAAAATACTTACACCAAAAACAGAGCGATAACCTGCTCCTTGAAAATTCATAAATCCTCCCAACAATAGTGCAAATAAACCCAAAAAAGTAAAAATCATATTGATTAAAGTGAATCCTTTGACCCAACGTCGATAAGGATAATTTTTATCAAAATAGGCAATCAAATTCTTGGCAATCAAAAATGAGAATGCCGCAACGATAATCATCGATTGACTAAAAATGGCAAATAAAATCCAACCTAAATTAATGATGGCTAATTCCTCTTTTTTCCTTAATTTCTGAATCATATCCCAAAGAGAAGCAGGTAAAAATCCAAACCAAGGCAAAATTGCTAACAATGCAATTGCAAAAAAATATTTAAAATATCCCGAACCAATTCCCATCAAAAAATGTGGCATTTCCAAACTAAGAAATCCGAAATACCAAAGCGGTAAATAAACAATCGCTAGCAAAGGCAACAAAACCAATCCTTTTAAATTACCACCTTTAGGATGAACAATTTGCAAATATCCCCACAATCCCAAACTCCAAATAAACATACTCATCGGGTGAATTATCGCTCCGAGCACAACAAAAAACCAAACGCCCCATTTCCATTTTCCAATCGGCTGTTTTAAATATAAAATCATAAAAACAAAACTCATCAATTGTACACCAAAAAGCCAAACATCTCCTGTCGCAAACTTTGCCAAGTTGACTGGTAAAAACGAACTTCCTAAAACTAATAAAGTCACCACCGTTGTCTTCAGTCCAAATATCTTTTTTCCAAAAAAATAAAACCCTAAAAAGGTCATCAGTAAGATTAAGACATTTGGCAAGCGTAACCCGAACTCATTGAATCTCAACGACTTATACATCAATGAATCTACCCAAACCGGCAATAATGCCTTGGCATCTGGATTTAACTCCCCTTTTCCTAACAAGGTTTGCACGTCGAGTAGAAAGTCAGATTCTACTTCATTTAAAATGGTAGTATACTCATTCATGATGAGCATATTTATCACAAATACAAAGGCTGAAATAAAAAGGAAAAATTTATATTTCTTTGTAAAAACCATATTAGGGTTGTATGTTTTGCTACTGACTTTTTTTGACATTTTGTATGACTTATCACAGTATTACTTAGTGAAATGCGAAACTAAGGATTTGTGTTTAAAATATTTTTTTAATTTGCAGAAAAAAACAAATATGGATTATTCTACTTTGAAAAAATTAGTCGCTATCGACTCTCCCTCTGGCTACTCAGAAGAAGCTTCAAAATATATTTTTAAATTATTAAAAAGCTACGGCTGGAAACCTGAGCGAACCAACAAAGGCGCTGTAAAATGTTCTTTTGGAAAAAATCCAACTTTGGCGATTGCCGCGCATGTCGATACTTTGGGTGGAGTCGTTTCCTCGATTTTGCCGAATGGTAATTTACGTTTTTCGAAAGTTGGTGGGATTCAATTAAATGGTTACGAAGGGGCTTATTGTCGAATTAAAACTTTGGAAGGAAAAACTTATACGGGTACGCTCTTACTCGATAATCCTGCGGCGCATGTCAACCCTGAATTAAATTCAAAAACTCGGACACTTTATAATATGCATATTCGATTGGATGAATTGGTCGAGTCGAAAAAAGATACTTTGAATCTAGGAATTCAAGTTGGTGATTTTGTTTGCTTCGAAACGAACTATGAAGAAACCAAAAGTGGTTTTATCAAATCAAGATACATGGATAACAAAGCAGGTTGTTTTGTGCTTTTTGAAATTGCGAAACGAATGAAGGAAATGAAAAAAACTGCTCCTGTGGAAATCTTTTTTTCCAATTACGAAGAAGTTGGACATGGAGGAACAGTTGGATATGCTGACTCCGTAAAAGAATTGTTAGTAATTGATATGGGTGTAGTTGGTGATGGCTGTACGGGTAAGGAAACCGCCTGTTCGATTTGTGCGAAAGACTCTTCTGGGCCATATGATTTTGAAATGAGAAAAAAACTGACAAAGCTCGCTAGGAAACATAAAATTGCTCATGCAGTCGATGTTTATCCATTTTACGGAAGTGATGGCTCGGCGGCTTTGCGAGCAGGAAATGATTTTCGAGTTGGGTTAATTGGACCTGGTGTTTCTGCTTCGCATGGAGTGGAACGAACGCATAAAAAAGGAATTGAGGCGACGGTGGATTTGTGTATGAAGTATATTTTAAAATAACTTAAGTTAAGCACTATAATCGCCCATGGTTCTACTTTTTTTCCTTGATGAAAAAAAGTAGAACCGCCAGCGATTGTTATTTATAACTGAATCAATATCGTTTTTTTCTGGAAAAATCCAATCCTTAATCAGCAGTTTACTCACCTTCCAATCATTTAAAGGCATTTTCCTTCCTGCCAACAAATTTCTTTTTTCCTTTCTTATTTAGATAAACTATCTCACAAAACACTAAAAATGAGTCAAGTAAGACATTACTTAATCACTCTAAATTCCTTGATTTTATTATAGCAAAAACTACATCTACTAAAAAATTAGTAGATAATTACTAAAAAATTAGTAGTTCTACTAAAAAGTTAGTAGATTTGTTTTATAATAATAAAAACATGAAAGAATTAACAAAAAGAGAAGACCAAATTATGCAAATAGTTTGGCGATTAAAAAAGGCTTTTATTCGAGATATCGTCGAAGCATTACCTGAACCAAAACCACATTATAACACAGTTGCTACACTTGTGAAAATTTTGGTCAAGAAGGGCGTACTCCAATCTGAAAAAATTGGGAACACTCATGAATATAGTCCAACTTCAGATTTCGAAACTTATCGAGAAGAGTCGCTCACCGATATTAAAGAAAAGTTTTTTGAAAATTCTTTTCCCAAAATGCTAGCTCACTTTGCAAAAAAAGAAACCTTAACTGAAGCAGAAAAAGAAGAGTTGATAAAAATTATCAAATCAAAAAAATCCTAAAACTATGATAGCCTTATTGATTAAAGCATCCCTCGTCATTATTGTTTTACTGGCTTTCTACAAAATAATTTTGGAAAAAGAAAGCTTCTTTGCGGTGAATAGAATTTACCTCCTAGCATGTCTTGGACTTACATTCTTATTGCCATTTTTAACACTTCCGCAATTAATAAATAATCAAGGTTTTGTCTCTTCGCTTTTAGAAAAAACAAATACCCAAGGAGTTCTTCAACCTTCTGAGGAAGTTTTTTTCCAAAAAGAAAATACACCAACAACTCCAAAATCTACGCGAATAAATAAGGAAATTTCCGAAAATGAAATAGCTAAAAAAGATCAAGTTAATCAGATTTCAAAAGAGGAAATAAGCATATCTCCAACTCCCATAAAAACCAATCAATCAACAACTAAGGGAGTTGGTTTTTGGCTTCTAGCCATTTACTTTTTCGGCGTAATTATACTTTCATTCAACTTGATGGCACAAGTGATTAACACTCTATTGAAAGTATTTAAAAATGATGACAAAGTAGTTGATGATGAAGGAACAATCATCAACATGACTACTAAAATGGAGCCTTGTTCTTTTTTCAAATACATATTTATCAATCCTACGGAATATGATTACGAGACTTACGAACAGATTTTAGCTCATGAAAAAATCCATGTAGCAAAGTGGCATACGCTTGATTTGTTGATCGCAGAAATTGCCGTTATCACACTTTGGTTCAATCCGTTTATTTGGAAATTCAGAAAAGAAATAGAGAAAAATATTGAATACCAAACAGACGATTTATTGGTCAGAGGTGAAGCGGAAGAAAAAGAAATTTACCAAATGAACTTATTGAAAATTGCGACTTACACTCAGCCACTTTCGATTACTACGAACTACAATCAATCATTAATAAAAAACAGAATAATAAAGATGAATACTAAAAAATCAAATCCACATAGTTTTTGGAAATACGCGTTTATTGCGCCAACCATTTTTGGTTTATTACTAATATTAAATAAACCAATTACACTCCAAGCAATGAATGACAATATGGTTGAAAATACTTTGGAGAAAAAAATCAACAATCATGAGTCAGTAAAAACGGTTGCCAAAAATGAAATTGATAAGCATTCAAATATAGAAAACAAAGCAAAAGAGACAACGCTGTCTACTAGCTCGAACCTGCCATCCAATACTGCAAAAAATATAAACACTAATGCAACTCTCAAGGTCAACAACAAAAAAAATTGTGATGAACTTGAAAAAGCTGCTAAAGCAAAAGACCTCAAAAAAGTGAGAGAAATCTTAAAAAATTATTCTCCTGATTGCCTGCTTTCAAAGAGTCAACAGCAAACAGATAATATTGCCTTGATCAAACAAATGATCAATCAAGATGCAGAAATTTACATCGAAAATCATAGTGGAAATATAACCGTCAAAGGAAATACTATAAATATTCATTCCGATGAACGACATAATACTTACAGGCAAACGCATAACTCTGAAGATATTTTTAATCCAATAGATCATGATGAATTAGACAAAGCAATCAATTCGAACAATGCATTAGCTGCCAAGAATATTCTTAAAAATCTTGACCCAAAATATTTAGTTAATCAAAATGAGCGATCTCGAAAACATCTAAAATACATTCAATACATTTTAAATAACGGAGGTAAACTAAGCATCGATAACGTTACCGCACACATCGAACATGATGATCAATTTCCATCACCAAAGGGTCAAAGCAATTTTGATGAGAAAAATTTTCAAGGTTCAAATAAAGATTGTAAAGCACTAATTAATGCTGTTCGAAATAAGGATATTTCAAAAGTTAAAGAACTACTTAAGTCTACTGATCCAAATTGTATTGACCATAAGCCAGATTATGAAACGATCACTTTTGAAGATGATCTTACCTGGACTAGACGATATGCTAAGACTCCTCTTATTGCTGCTGCAAGAAAAGGTTATTTTGAAATTGGAAAATTATTAATCGATGCAGGTGCTAGAGTTAATCATCAAGTAAAAGAAGGTGAAACTCCATTGATTGCTGCAAGTGCTTCTGGGAATTTTGAGTTCGTGAAATATTTAGTTGATCAAGGAGCTGATATTAATATATTATCCAACGGTTATGGTTCTGCTCTAAATGCAGCAGCAGGTGAAGGGCATTCTGACATCGTCAAATATCTGATTTCAGAAGGAGCAAATATTGATGCTGAAACAAATGGACAAGGTTCTGCTTTAACTCAAGCTGCAGGAAATGGTGAATTAAAAATGGTAAAATATTTACTATCAAAAAATGCAAACATCGATGCCGCTACTAATGGACAAGGTTCTGCACTAACCCAAGCTGCAGGGAATGGGGAACTAGAAGTTGTAAAATATTTGCTATCAAAAAATGCAAGTATCGATGCAGCTACTAATGGACAAGGTTCTGCGCTAACCCAAGCTGCGGGGAATGGCGAAATTGAAATAGTAAAATATTTATTATCAAAAAATGCAAGTATCGATGCAGCTACTAATGGACAAGGTTCTGCCTTAACTCAAGCTGCGGGGAATGGTAAAATTGAAATGGTAAAATATTTATTATCTCAAGGAGCTGACATCGATGCCGCTACAAATGGACAAGGTTCTGCTTTAACACAAGCTGCAGGGAATGGTAAAATTGAAATGGTAAAATATTTATTATCTCAAGGAGCTAACATCAATGCTGCTACAAATGGACAAGGTTCTGCACTTATGAAAGCTGTCCAAAATCAAGATTATAAAATAGCTGAATTCCTTTTGGAAAAAGGAGCCAATCCAAGTCTGAGTTTACCTGGTCAAAATAGCGCCATGGATAAAGCACGAAAAAATAATGATCGAAAAATGTATGACTTGTTGAAGAAGTATGACAAATGGTAATCTGAAAAATCATAATAGAGTTTTTATTACCACATAGAATTTTTATTACCACATAGGCACATAGACAACATAGAACTCAAAACATCGTAACCTATGCTTTTTATGTGCCTATGTGGTAATAAAAATGTTCTCTTTTCTTTCACAAAACATTGATATTCAGCTAATTAAATAGTTATTATTTATTTATTCTTAATTACAACTAATTGAACATTTGTTCTCCTAGCCATAGTTTTGTCTAGGTCAAAAATTTTAAATCTAAATTTTCTAACCTCATTTTTTGAGTTGCTCTCGAAGCGACCAGAATATCTTATGCCAAAATCAGAATATTCTAACAATATATTCACGGATTAAATTTTAAAATAAAAAATCATAAACAATGAAAAATTCAATCACCTTAATTCTCATTTTCATAGCCACACAATTTAGTTTTTCGCAGATTGAACTAAGTGGTTTTGTCAAAGAAAACAACTCCCCTATTTCTTATGCAAATGTATTGTTAAAAAATGCGACAGAAGAAATTCAAGCTCATGACATTACAAACGAAAAAGGTTTTTTCCAATTAAATATACCCAAAGGGAAATACACTTTAGAAATTAGTTTTTTAGGATTTGATACTTGGAAAGAAGAAATTAATTTAACCTCAAATCAAGTTTTAGAAAATATTCTATTACAAACTAATTCTGCGCAATTAAAAGAAGTGGTCGTAAAATCTAGTGTTCCTCTTTTTGAAAGAAAACCTGATCGATTAGTTTTTAATGTAGAAAATAGTCTTGCTGCCAAGGGTGGAAATATTTTAGATGCGATGCAGGTTGCCCCAGGTTTGATGGTCGAAAATAATGCGATAAATATTTTGGGGAAAGGAGCAGCACGAGTAATGATCGATGGTCGAATCTTGCAATTATCAGGAGAAGAGTTGGTTGGATTTTTAAATTCTATCGCTGCAGATGACATCAAAAAAATAGAAGTCATCACTAATCCTCCAGCAAAATATGAAGCAGGCTCAAGCTCAGGATTAATTAATATTATTTACAAAAAAGGATTAAAAAATTATTGGAAGGGAGCAACCACTTTCGCCTACAATAAAAACAAATATGATTTTTCTTCCTTACGAGGGAACTTTTTATACAGTAAAAATAAAGTCAATCTAAGTCTTAACTTAAACGGCACAAAAGGAGATGAAAGACAAATTGAAATATCAGAAACTAGGTTTTCAAGCGGACAAAGAGAATCTTTTATTGAAGGAAAAAAACGAAAAGATGCTTTTTCAAGTAGAGTTGCAATTGATTATGATTTGACAAAAAACACTTCTATTGGTGCGCAATTTTTAGGGAATTTTACCGACCCAAATTATGACGGAACGACTACAACAGATATTTATAGCGCTCAAGCTGGTATCTCAAGGATAGACTCATTTTACAATACGCCTTTCACCGAGGACAGAAAAGTCAACAGCCAAATCTATAATATTCATTTAATTTCAAAATTAGATACGCTAGGAAAAGAGCTTTCCCTCGATATAGATTATTTTAATTTTGTTAACGAAAAAGAAAGGAATTATACCGCTAATGCTTTTGCAGGAAGTGGTGAATTTCTAAATATCAATCGAGCCGAAACCAATTTCTCTGATCAGTCTATCAATAATTTAAGTGCGAAAATTGATATGGAACATCCGCTAAAATCCATCAGTTTATCCTATGGCGCAAAAGTGAGTTATACCAAGACAACCAATGATTTAGAAAATTATAATACGATTTCAGGCACTCCAATTTTTGATGCGACTTCTTCTAATATTTTTGAATATGATGAAAATGTGCAAGCTATTTATTTCAGCGCCTCCAAACAAGTTAATGATAAAATTAGCATGATCGGAGGACTACGTTTGGAAAATACGCAAACGGAAGGCTTCTCTAAAACGCTCAATCAAACTACTAAAAACAACTATTTAAAACTCTTCCCCACCTTCTACGTTTCATATAATCCAAACAAAAAAAATGCTTTTGGATTTAGTTACGGCAGAAGGATCAACCGACCTTGGTTTAGAAACTTAAACCCTTTCCGAATTTATAGTAACTCCAATAATTATTCTGAAGGTTATCCTTTTTTACAACCAACCTTTAGCGATCATCTTGAAATTTATCATGTGTTTAATCAAGCATTTACCACGGTGATTTACACGACCATCAAAACAGATGGTTCAGGAACTATTTTTAGTGCAGATGACGAAACGGATGTTCAAGCGATCATTCGAAGAAATTTTTATGATGACGTTTTAATTGGAATTGGAGAGATTTACACCTTCAATAAATTGTCTTGGTGGGAAAGTCAAAATCAAATTTATCTAACTCGCTATCAAGCAAAATTTGATAATGAAATTATTGATGCGACGCCCAAAAATGGTTTCCGTTTTTATGCAGCGACCAATAATACTTTTCGAATAAATCCTACTACAAAATTCCAAATCAACGCTTTTTATATTTCCCAACACAATACAGGTTTATCCTCTCAAGGAGAACGATACGGAATTGATCTTGGCTTTCGAAAAAGTTTTTTAGGTAAAAAATTAGAACTAGCTCTTTTTGCAAAAGACATTTTCGATACAGGAAGTTTAAATAATTTATTGTCTGAAGTTAATGGAGTAGAAGTTAATTTTGGAATGAATTATAGTCGTAGATATGTAAGATTTTCTGCTTCTTATAATTTTGGAAACAATAAGATTAGAGTAAATGAACGAGATTTTGGAAATAGAGAAGAAAGCCGAAGAGCTAATTAATTGATTTGTAATTATATTGTTATAACAAATGCACTTGCAAAGGCAAGTGCATTTATTATTTTAATCATCACTCCAAAATTTCCATTTCCACTCTCCTATTTTGTTGTCGACCTTCCTCCGTATCATTAGTTGCAATCGGACGATTCTCACCATACCATGAAACTTTTAATCTGTTGTAAGCTACTCCTTTTCGAGATAAATAATTGGCAACAGCTTCTGCTCTTTCCTTAGACAACTTCAAGTTAGCACTAGGATTTCCAACGTTATCAGTATGCCCTTGGATTTTAAGTTTCCAACTTTTATTTTCATTTAATAAACTCGCCAAATCATCCAAGGAATTAAAAGAGCTAGAACTTATGATTGCCTGATTCGTCTCAAATTCCAATTTGTCAATAGCTTCAAATAATATTTTTTCCTCTTTAGTTGGCTCAAGTTCCACAGTCGGTTCTGGTTCCACAATTTCTTCGACAACTGGTTCAGGTGCTTCCTCAATAATTTCAGGTTCAATGACAGGAGGTACAATAATCGGTTCTAGTTGCTTAGGAATATCTACTTTTTTTGTTTTGAAAAAAGTATAGCTTAAACTTAAACTTGAAAAATGGTACAAGTCATTGACATTATCTAATTCATTTTTTTCATTCCATTGTGAACCATCTAAATCATCTTTTCCAGTCCAAGAAATTCGATGACTTAAAGCAAGGATTAGGTTCTTTTTGAATCGCCATTTGATTCCTGCTCCAGCTTGGTAAAGTGGCGTAATTTCAGGTTTTGCATGAAAGGAAGTTTCATATTTTCCATCCATCAAATTATTTAAGTTGGGCAAAATTCGATCTTCTTCCGCTGGATTTAATGTTGAAAACTCATAAATATTTCCTACCAAATCTGCTGCATCTACTTTCGTTTCATATTGCATCACTCCAAATCCCCCAAGCAGAAATCCATCAAACTTACTTTTATTTTTAAAAAAGGAAAGTTGAGAAAAATTAAAAATAGCTTGCAGACTTCCTTCCATATAACTTGTCGAGAAATTATTATACACAGAAGGTGCAAGAGCATTGTTATAATTTATTGCCGCATTGGTTTTCCCATTCCAAACAGGATGATTCAACCAATTATTACTTGGGGTTAAATCTTGTCCTTGCATGCCTCCCATTCCCAATTGCAATCTTGCAGAGAAAATATTACTGAAGTGTTTTTCTGCAAAAAAACCAAATGCGAAACCGCTTTCAACATCTACTTCTCCTGCTATTTGAGCAAAACCTTTTTCCGCTCCGAATGTCCAATTTTGAATAGTCGTATCACGCTGTGCAGAAATATTGAAAAAAACAAAAACACTAATTATGATGATAAAAAATCTCATGATCTAAATATTTTAAATATGGTTTTTCTAAAATTTGAACGTCAATTGTGTTTGCCAAGTCCTTCCATTCTGTGGAATTAACGGTGCCGTAAAATTTTGCCCCGAAGGATGTTCATAAAATTGATCAAACATATTATACACTCGAAAAGCAAAACTTAATTGGTTTAGCCATTTCGCCGCTGGTTGACTTTCATCTAATCTTGGTCTAATCAAAAAATTAGTGTTCATTAAAAAATAAGCTCTCGTATTTTTTCCATTAAAAGTCAATCGACTTCCTTCATATTGACCTTCAGTAAAAATGGAAAAGTGATTTAAGAATGGAATCGACACACCAAATTTACAAAGTGGTGAAGGCATGTTGATTTTATTTTTCCGATCAAATTGAAAATTATAATTAATAAAAGTTTTCACTCCTTTAATTAAATTGACTCCTAGACCTGCCTCTAAACCAGTAGCTTTCCAAGTGCTATCGGTTTGAGTATTCGCTGCATTGGTTTCATTCCAAATTAAATCATTTAATTGTTGATGATAGAGTCCGATATTTAGATCTAAATCCTTTCCTACTTTTTGATTTAATCCTAATTCAAAATTGTTAGAAGTCTCGGGAACAAAATCTTGTTCTACTGCAGAATTGGAACTCATCATCGTTGGAATAGTTGGATCAGAAACGACCACATTCGTCTCTACCAAACTTGGCAAACGATACCCTCTTCCATAACCCAATCTAATTTTTGTTTTTTCAAAAGGAGATAATTGAAACGAAAGTTCAGGAGCAAAAACAGGTTTGGTTTGAGAATTAATATCAACTCGCAAACCTGCATTGATGGTCAGGTATCTATTAATTTGAAACTTGTCTTGTGCAAAAAATCCAACAGACCAATAAGAAAAATTCTTTTTATATTCTTCTCCCTTTGCATCCATATAGTTCAAAATATCGTCCCAAAAATCTTGAGTAATCGTGTCGGCTCCATCAAAATGTGTAAACAAAGTATTCTCACTTTTATAATTTGAAATGGGCGAAACCAAAATTGAAGTTCCTAAAGTCAAATGATGTTTCGGTTGAAAATGGAAATGATGTTGGTATTCCAAACCTGTCCATAAATTTTTTACTTGAGGCACTTCGTTATATTCTAAATAACCAACGGTGTCTAAATTTCCAATCGTATCAAGAAAAAATTCAGTATCTCGAAAAACTTGCAACCTCTCCGATTGGTCATAGTTCGCAAATAGACGAATGTCCATAGATTGTCGATTTCGAAATGGTGTTGAAAAATTCAAATCGACAAATAATTGATCTGAATTAAAATTACCTGCCTGATCTAATTCTTCTTTCGTATAAATATTTCCAAGAATTGCGAAGGAAGAATCTGGTTGTATTTCGAACGGATTATTTGGAACGGCTGCAATCAATTCATTCCTTTGATTGTAAGTTACGTGAGCAGAGAATTTACCAGAAGATAATTGAAATTGAAATCCGCCAAACTCAGATTTTTCTTTTTCCAAAATCACATCACCTGGAATAAATAATTCTTGCCCCGGCAAATTCCCCAACCGTCCTAAAAATCCTACAGTCGTTTTTCCAAAAGTATGCCCCAAGGCAAACCCTCCATCTATTTCTCCAAAACTTCCTGTGTCTATATTAATTCTACCACCCTTTCGAGCTTTTTTAGTTTTGATTTTAATGACTCCAAGCATGGAATTATTACCATTCTTTACTGCCGAGGAGTTTCGAATAATTTCAACTTCTGCAATATCTTCCATTCCGATTCCTCGCAGATCAAAACCAGATGGAGCTTGTCCTGTCAACAAATTATTTAAGGGAACATTATCCAAAAGTATTTGAACTCGTTGATTATTAGTTCCAGTCGGGCTAATTCCACGAATCCCAATTTGAGTAAAAGTTCGATCATGACTTAAAGAAATTCCTTGCACAGACGCCAACAATTCATCTAGATTATCATAACCTCGTTCCTCTATTTCGACTGCGGTGATAATGGTTCTCGCTGGAGAAATATCAAGGTCAGAATTAGGGTTTACAGAATTTACTGGATTACTAAGAGATCCTTGTAATGATTGCAATACCGAATCTGGAACTTGGGCATTTATGGAAAATGTTAAAAGGAAAAACAGAAAAGAAAAAGGTAAATTAATTTTCATTTTATGGGGGTTAAAATTATTTTAAAACGACTTCTTCAATTGGATACATATCCAAATTTAAACTATCAAAAAAAATTATACGATTTGGGACTTGAGCGAGAATAGAATCTCGGAGAGCTTGAGAAATTCTATCTGATTTATGTCTAGCAGCAAGATAAAGTAAAAATGTTTCTGCAATATCTTCTCGGTTGGGATTTTCCTCAGCATAATTAGAAATATATTTTCCATCAAGTTTTTGGCATTTCAACCAAGCAGGTGAGTTTTCATAAAATGGATCAAGTGAAGTGTGAGCTGCTTCATGAACTAAGGTCTCTTCTAGAATTCCATCTCTTTCATACTCAATGGTTTGTTCTGTATGAATAAGGATATTATTATTGCCACCACCATATAATTCTTTTCCTTTGTGTATCCAAACTGTTTCTAATTCTGTGCGCAAAGCGGTTGGAAGTTTTCCAATTTCATAGGCATATTTTTGAGCTTCCAATCTTGCAGCGTCCACATTTTGAAATTCAACATTAACTTGAATCTCTGCTTTCAATCCATCATCAAAAATAGCATTAAATAAAAATGCTTCTGTATCTGTAAATTCATTCACTCGACGGTCAAACATATTTCTCATGCCTTTTCCTGCATCAGTTACTGTTTGGAAAGTAGAAGGATCATCGTAGCTAATAATATTAGAATCCAAAAAAATAGTTCCATGAACGGGGAAACTTATAGGTGGTGATAGTTGAGACTCTCCTACTTCTTGCTCTATCGTAATTTCATTTTGCACATTCTGCAATTCCTCATACTTATTTGAATAGTAAAAATAAGCACCTATAGTAATGAGAACTATGAGAAGGATTTTATATTTTAAATTATTCACACTCCCAATATTTTTTATAGAAAGGTTTATTTTGTTCATCTAGCTCAAGATTATAATCCGCATACATTTCTGATGTAACTAGGATCATTGCCTTTTCTGGATTTTCCTTATTGTATACTACTTTATAATTGTGAGTTGATATCTCATCGGCTGTAGAACATGCCCACGGAACATCCATTGAACCTTGGTACTCTTTGCCATTGACTTTATATTTAAATTTTGTTGCCGTAGACAAAGCCTCAAGTCCAACTCTGGTTATCATTCCTGTAGTCAAAAGAATTTCTCCTTCCATTTTTTGTTCCTTTCCAAGTTCGCTTTGATCTCTAAAATCAACAATATAGGCAGTCTTATTTTTGTAATCTAAAAAAACAAGGAAGACTATGATTAGAGCGATTACTAAGCCTGCGATTTCGTATTTGATATTTTTTCTTTTGAGCATAAAACATTATTATTTAATAATTAAAAAAGTTGTTAAAAAACAATTCTTACATGAGTACCAAGCAAGGCTAAGGATAAACAAAGAAAATAAAGTGATTTTGAAATCTTCATTTTAGTATTATTTTTTTTAGACAATTATTGAAGGCCTTATCTTATAGAAATAGGAATTTTAAAAAATTTTAGGATCATCGCTTATGAGCAATGGATTCTGATCAGTATGAGAAAAAACTAATGTTTTTGGATACTTATTCAGGTAGTCTGGGTCTTCAGTTTCCTTCCAATGACCTTGACCTGAAACGGTAATCTCTTCTCCAACTTCAATGATGCCTTCTTTAACTTTAAAAAGATTGTATGATTCAGTATCATCCGAAGAGGCCAGTCCACGCTCTTCAAGTAGAGTCTTAATACGTTCATCAATTTCTGAAGTAATAGTCCTGATTTGCTTTGTTTCTTTTTGAATCAAAAAAGCAGCTCCTTGAGGTTTGATTTCTGCAAGACCAGTAAGATCAGAAATAAAAAAATCATTAAATATTACTTCATCAATCACCCTATCATAAATAATCATTCCTGTTTTATCATCATTTTCTTTTTCAATTATCAAATGATAACCAACACATTTTTGACTACTGAGAGGTGCAAATAATGGATTTTTGATGGGTAATACTTTTCCTCCAATCTTTAAGGATGGACCATTTTTAAAATCTCGAATAGCTACTTTATTGATCTTTTTTAATTTTCGTTTTAACGCTTGATCTGGACTTAAATACCTTGCCAAAAGAATAATTCCAATGACTAAAACTATTACGATACCATAAAATAAAAAAGGTTTTTCGATTGGAGTAGCTTCGGAAGTCTCTTGTTGCCCCATTACTATAGTAGTTAGGGCTGTAAATAAAAAACTAAACAGTAGAATTAAAAAACTCTTTGAGTTTACATATATCATTAAGGTTTTCATTTGAAATATGGTTTGATGAAGATGATTAGATTCGAAATTATAAGTACTGAGTCATAATAAATGATAATTTATGTCCCAGTACTTATCCCATAGAAGAAACCATAATTTATATTCTACTTAACAGCCACAATTTCCTTTGATCGTTCTTTCATCTAATATTTTTTTAGTCCTATGAGAAAGAAGTGTAATTCTTCCTTCATACTTATTCGCCTCCCCTTCGTATTGAGTAATTTGTCTGTAACGAACAATTACATCATATCTTCGGTTATCCATTTTGAGGATCGTCAAAGGATCGTTGCCTCCTTTTGAACGATATGCTTTAGCTGCCGCAATCGCATCATTCGCTTCATCTCTTATTTCACGAATAGCCATACCTGTTGCAGTATTTTTAATTGGGATGGCATCGATTTTTTTACCTGATGCAAGAATCACATCCGTAAGAAATTCTGTTCCATTTCCATATTTATAATCGCTCAATGGTTTTCCAAAATATTCTACACCACCATCTCTTACTACAATCCAATCTTTAGATTCAGCTAATTTTTTTAGTTCAGCTTTATAATCACGATCTTCCCAATCAGGATACAAAGCATTTAATTCTCCTTCCACTTTTACGCAGGCAGCCTTGTCCATATTACTTCCAAATATTGCTTGTCCTTTGTAATAATCCTCAGTACTAAAAAAACAAGCGCAATCGAATTCCTTTTCAACATGATTTGCACAATCCAACAATTCGAAAGGCTGTAGAACAATCGAAGTCGTAGTCGTCTTACTAGGAACAGCAGATGTTGTCTCGTCTTTAAAAGTACGATTCGTCCACTTGCCATTTACCATCACAGGTTTAGCATTAAGTTGGTAAAAATGTTTTTTCAAAGTTTGATTACGTGTGTATTCTGTATTGGTCGAATAATCTTTCACTTTTTCCTCTAGCATTTTTCCATCACTTGTAAAACTGAAACTTCTATGCTTGAGTATTTTTTCACTTCTATCCATTAATTTGTAATCGTAACCATAATAAAATTCTCCCATTTCAGAAGAAGTCACCTCAAGGATTTGATCTCCTTTTTGGTAAGTAGTAATTTGTATATCTACTTCTTCCCCTTCTAAACGAGTGCCTAATTTTTTCCACGTTGATAAATCAAAATTTCCAAAATGAGGAAAGTCAAATTTAGTATCGGTAATCGGGGCATTTCCTTTTGACTCGCTTTTACGTTTGACTGCACCACCATATACCCAACCTTCTTTGTCGTCAGGTGTGATGATTTTGAGCCAAGGTTCATCGTAAGCCACTCCTCTCAAAACGATCTCTTCAATTTGATCTGATTGCTCTCCTGTAAATTTTAATGCATCGTTACTTTCCACCGCTGTTATTGTTTTGGCTTTGAGGTTAGAGGCATCTCGAATATTAAGTTTATCAACCCAAGCAAAAATCATTTCTTTTTCTTCGAATGGTTTTGCGTCGACCGTTTCAATATTTTTATACGACGTGGGTGTTTTTTGTTGTTTTGAATCAGTCGAATTTGTAGCTGTTGATTCAGGTGTAGATGTATTGTTATTTGATTCGGAATTATCTCCACAAGCGAAGAAAAAAATTATGATAGTCAATATAAAAATAGAGAATTTTGAATTTGCCATAAATACGTTTTTCATCATTTAATTTTAAAAAAATTTAAGGTAAAATAATTGTTTTGTCTACTTAATGGTAGAATTTACGGTGATTTCATTTTTTTAGTTTTTTTTGAAAAACCCCAAACTATGTTTACTAAAAAAACAGTTCGAGTTGTAATGAACTCAATCATTTATTAGTAATTTTTATTTCTTCACCACTCATGTAGAATACACCTTAGATCCATCTGCAAAATAGTCAAATCGAAAATAAGAATCTGAGATACTATATATAAGCAAGTATTATCCCAAACTTCTCAAGTCAATGGTCATTACTCCGTTTAATTTTTTGATCAATTACTTTTAAGGTTTTTAGAAAAAAAGTATAAACCATTTTTTCAGAAAAACTTAGAAAAGTTAAGGCGGCCTTCCATACGAAAGTCCGCCCCAACTTACATTCGAAAAAATATTATTTGACAATTAAAAATTTCTTTGTCACTTGATCAAAACCATCTAATTTGATCGTAATCCAATGCATACCACTTTGGTAATCATGAACATCAAATTGTAAAGTATTCTGATCTAAACTATTATAATTTCTTTCACCTACTTTTTGTCCTAGTGCATCAAATATTTCAATAGTACATCTTTTTCCCAGACCATCCACTAATTTAAGATTGATTACTTCATTAGTTGGATTAGGATAAAGTTCAATTGAAGTATTATTACTACCGCCAAAGTCTTGACCAATAATTGGAGTATCGTCTAGATCAAATGGACAAGGACCAGGAACTTGACATCTATTAAATCTTGAATTTATCCCCCAGAAGAGGCCAGTTAATTCAGACATATTTGGAAGAAATTGATCGCAAGTCGATGTGCATTGACAACCAATAAATTCGTTAGCATATTTCAACAAATCATTCACGTTCGGATTGTCTGATAAGTTGTTTGAAATATGACCTGGAATATTCATACAAAGATCACTCAACAACAATCCGCCAAAATCAATCTGACCATTTGGATTCAAAATTTGGTTGTACCGAATATTCAAAGTAGTCGTAAGGATCTGATTGACTAATGCATTAGTTGTTCCATCACATGATCCTCCTAATCCTGAAGGAAGCGAAACTGATGGGCCGTAAGTATTCAACATAGTTTGGACACATTGTACGTCATCTATAATAACGCTACAATCTCCCTCTCCTACTATTACTGGATTATTTCCATCTTCAATTAAGATATTGACAATTTCTTCAGACGAAACTCCAAACAATGCATCATCAGGATTTCCATAAAACTTTTGTGTCAAAGTACAGATATACTGATTACAATTCCCACTAAAAGTAATGGAACATTCTCCTAGTACATTTCCGCATTTATCAGAAATTTCTACCGTATAAATTCTTTCGAAGAGTCCTTGCTCGTCACATTCTGGAGTTCCAGTATCTCCGATTACTTCAACCACTACAGTTCCACAATCATCGTAATATTCAGCAGCAACTTGATCAAAATAATCTTGTAATTGATCTGGTTGAGGAACATCTTCTATTGATGCAACTGTCTCTTCATAAGGAACACATTCTCCTACTGGCGCATATGTATCAGGTAAAACACTAACTTTCAAAACTATTGGAATCAATTCATTTCCACAATTATCAGTTCCACTATAATCATAAATAATATATCCTCCATCACAACTATTCCAAAACTCTGAAATAACTGGTTCTATTTCTCCTGCATTACTACATACTCCTGTATTTCCATTACTGAAAGTTGCATTACCTGGATTGTATCCAGGTGCTTCCCAACAGTAAACATTACCTATAATATTATTTGGTGAAGAAAGAACTGCTGCTGCTGCTGGTTCAACTTCAATTACAAC